>CAZKUA010000005.1:0-95849 GCA_964555845.1 uncultured Candidatus Peribacteria bacterium
CCCACGGAGGTTTCGCCATCTGAATTGACAGACTTATAATGATCCTAAAAAATGAAGAAAGCGTCCGCGAAGTGTTCGCCTTCCCAAAATCCGGTAAAGCCGAAGACACAATGATGAACGCCCCAAGCTACATCGACGAAGTTCAATTGAAGGAACTAGGAATTGATTTGAGAGAGGAAGTGAAGGAAGAGCTTGGACTGAACTAAACTTATAAACTCGAAACTTTTTTGTTTCGAGTTTTTTAATTTTTAAATAATTATTGAATTTATATGTTAGATAAATGAATTATATTTAAAGGCATATTATCAGAAATAATTTTAGATATTAAAAATATATATAAAGAATTATTTGATTTAAATAAATTAAACCTAAAGATAAAAATCTTTATTACATTATCTATTATGATATGAATTATTAACCAATATTTTATTTTATACAAATTAAATTTAATTAATTTATTTAACTGGTGACAAGTTTTCTCTGATGCATGTATTTATTGAATATTAATTTTATTTCCTTTATATATAATATATATTATAATTGCCTATTATACAAAAAAATTTATTATTATATACGAATTCTGAAAAGAATATTTTAAAAATTACTTAAAATTAATTAAGAAAAATAATAGATTTATAAAATTAAATAATGATATAAAAGAAATGTTTCTTAAATTAAAGGAAACATCAAATGATATATTAGAATTATCAAGAGATATAAATTTTAAAAATTGTATTATTAATTGTAAAAATAAAAAAAGATATTCATGTTTTTTGAAAAGAAGACTTGAAATAATTCAATTATTAATTAATAATATCTATTTTAAATTTATAAATTTTTATTTTAAAATTAAATTATCTTATTTACTATACAATAAAATTGTATTAAGTTATATAATTTCTTTTATTCTTATAATATTTATTGTATTTTATTATTGAAATATAATATTTAAACAAATTAATAGAATTTTTAATTTAGAAAATGCAAATATATGTTATGTAAATTTAGACCATGCCTTATATTATGATAATATTCAATATTATAATAATGATAAATGGATTATCTTCTGAAAAGATAATAATTTTTCTGCAATACCAACAAGTTCTATTTTATTTATTTCAAAAATAGAAAATGAAAAAAATTGTCATTCAAATAAAAATTTTTAACTAATAAACCTTATGTCCCAAGAAAAAATCATAACAATTGTATTAATCATAATCTCAATTTGAATAATTGGAAATCTTGTGGTATTATATAGGAATAACAGGAAGTAAAAAATCTTTTGACAAAGTGGGATAAAAGTATATATTTATACTACTTTTAGTTTATAATTTTTAAGATATATGAAGACCTCAAGCGTAAAATCATCAGTTACAATTAAATCTGATTTATTTGAAAGGCTAAAAAAATATGATAACAAATCAAAAATAATAAATGAGGCTTTGTTTATTTTCTTTCAGAGAAAGGATTATTTACAAAAATCAGAAGAAAATTTCTGGAATGAAAAAATTCAAGAGTGATTATATGATATAGAAAAATGAGATATTGTGACTATTAATCCAAAATGAGAAAAAATCAATAAAGATATTTTAAATAAAACTTTATGGAAATAAAAAAGACAACTATTTTTAAATTCACAAAAGTATTTAAAAATGAGGTTATTAAAATTTCTCAAAATAAACCAGCTTTAAAAGAAAAAATCAATAACTGTATTATTGATTTTCAAGAAAATTGATTTAATTCAAAATACTATAGAAAAAAATTAAAATGATTTAAACAAGAAATTCATGAACTTGAAATTTGATGAGATTATAGGATAATAATACAATTGTTAATTAAAGATAATATTTGTTATTTTCTTAATTTTTGAACACATTCTAGTCTGGAATTATCTAGTAATAAATCAGTAAAAATTAATATAATTAGAAATTAAGTTTTAATCTAAATTCTCTAGTGCATTTTTCGCAGCTTCTTTTTCGGCCTTCTTCTTGCTGGCTCCAGTTCATTCTCAGATTTTATTTTCTCAGATATATACTCACATAATGTAGGTTTTGTTGTGGTCCAGTCCAGATTCTTCGATAACTCTATAGACTGGGGTAATATTTTGTTTTGACTGGATGATTTCTTGGAGATTTGTTTTTGGGTCGATGTGGAGAGAATTTTCGATTATTTGAGATAGTGTAGAAGAAATATATTTATCTACAAATTTTTTTGAAAATGTAAATCATAGGTCAATGTAAATAGCTCATAAAAACGCCTCTAGCGTGTTTGCGAGAATATAAGGGTTCTCGTTTCACTTTGTAAGGGTTTCACCTTTTGAGAGTACTATATAATCCTGAAAATTAAGACTTGCAGAAATTGAAGCTAGATTTTTTCATCTAACAATTGCACTTCTTAAATCTGTGAGTTCTCATTCTCATTTTGTCGGAAATTTATTAAAAAGAAATTCTGTAATAAGAAGCTCTAAAATTGCATCTCAGAAAAATTCTAATCTCTCGTTACTTTCAGTAAAAGTTGAGATTTTTTCATTTAAAATTGATTTGTGAATAAAAGAATTTATGTAGTGAGTTATGTTTTTATAAGGAATTTGAAGATTTAGCAATAGATTTTTTACTCTCTCTTCAAATTCATCATAATCATACTTAAGACTTTTTTTGATCATAATTTTTAAAAAATAAGTTTTTATTAGTAATTTTACTTAGTTCTTTTTTAACTTCAGTCTTACTTTGTTTAAGCGAATTTAGCACTCAATTTATAAAAATTCTTCATTGTGGGTCTGAATAGAGCTTAACTAGTTCCAGTGCTTCATTTATAGATACATTTTCAGGAACACTATCACATTTTAAATAAAGCATTTCATAAGATGCAATGAATGCTGGAATAATATTTATAACTGACATTGATGATATATCAAATTTTGGTGCAAACTTCTCGATTATATAGACTAGCTTCCCTTCATTCTCGATAATTCAAGCAAACATTTCTTCAAAATAAACTTGATCTAAAAAACCTAAATTTCATTCATAAAAATTATCCAGAAAAGACTCTTGTAAAAAAGAGTCTTGCAGATTAATTTTTGAATATAAAGCCTGAAATAAGCAATCTCTTGTTTTATGTCTTGAGATTTTTTGCATAATTTTATTAAGCTTTTATTGTAGTTACTTTTTTAGTTTTTCAAACTTTGATAACTTTTCTTCATTTGTATTCTCCAGTTATAGGAGATGCAAAATGAGCTAATCCAGTAGCATTACCGTCTTTATCGTATTGTAAAGAAGTTTTGTCTAATAATTTTTTTGCTGTTAATTTTGTCCAGTTACTAGTTCTTCTAGAAGATCTAGATTTTGACATCTTTTTAGTAGGAGAAAAAGTCATAAATTGTATAATTAATAATAATCTAAAATAAAACGAGAAGATTGTATTTAAAAAATCTAAAAAATCAAAATTTTTTTGAAAAAAGTATTAATTATGAATTTATTCAATTAATTGTTATTTCAAAAACTTACTGTCATTTCGAACGAAGTGAGAAATCCCTTTCTATATAATCTTATTTGCAATAATAAATTTAAGTTTAACTTTTCTTCAATTTTTAGTCTCAAAAGATTTGATTTAAAGGGATTTCTCGTTATTACTCGAAATGACAGAACAAGGCATTAAGTTATAGAGATGGAATTTAGTTGACATTATAGATATCAATAAACATTAAATTTTTATTTAAAACTGTCCATACACTTTGAATAACAATATCTATATTTTCAATCATAAAATATGGAAAATTAGAATCTTCTCATTTTTCATCAATCCATTCAAAAATATATTTAATTAATTTTTTATGATTTCACTCATCATTATCTGGAAAATTTAATTCATTTAAAATAAGTTTTTGTATCTTCCCTTCAAGATTTAGTTTTTCAAAAGGCAAATCCTTAATTCTAGTTCATTTTGGTAAATCAAAAGTTACATCATATAAAAAATTAGAAATATATAAAGCAACCTCAAAAAAACTTTCAGGCAATTCAGGAAATTTGAGTCACAACATATTTTCTTCTCCCATTAAAGACATTAAAGAACTAATCCAATTTTCTCTTTGTTCTAAATTAAGTAAACCCTCATTTCAAAATGCATTTTCATATCATTTTATAACCCTTCATTTAGTCTTTCAAATCCCACTTATTTTAGAAGGTTTTCTTCTTTTTATTGAAGAAATTTGAACTATATTTGAAGTAGTTTTATTCATATTAGAATTACAAAAATACTAAAAGTCAAATTGACTATATTAAAATCATTAAATAAATCAAGTAGAAATTAAATTATTTGACTTTTTGTGATGAATAGATAATTTATAGGTGTTAATTAAATATTTTAAAATGAAAAAGAAATTTTTTGTCACAACACCTATTTATTATGCGAATTGAGTTCCTCATATTGGACACGCTTATTCTAGTCTTGTGGCTGATATTATCGCAAGATACAAGAGACTAAATTGATTTGAGGTAAAATTCTCAACAGGAGTAGATGAAAATAGTCAAAAGGTAGTAGAAAAGGCATGTGAAGCCTGAATGGAAGTAATGAAATTTCTTGATAAAATGGCTGAAACTCATAAAAATATCTGGGATTGACTCCATATTTCATATACTGATTTTATAAGAACAACCGAGCCTCGTCATCACAAATTTGTACAAAAAATTCTACAAAAATCTTACGAAAATTGAGATATTTATAAATGAACTTATGAGTGACTATATTGCGTCGGTTGTGAGGCATTTAAGATGGAAAAAGAACTGACTCCAGATGGACTTTGTCCAGATCATCTTACAAAACCAGATAAAATAAAAGAACAAAATTATTTTTTCAAACTCTCAAAATATCAGAAAAAATTAGAGGAATTTTATGCAAAAAATAAAGATTTTGTCATTCCAGAATATAGATTTAATGAAATGAAAAATTTCTTCAAAGAATGACTAGCTGATTTTTCTATTTCTCGCGAAACTAATAAATTCTGAATTCCACTTCCATTTGATAATAGTCAGGTTACTTATGTCTGGTATGATGCACTTTTGAATTATTTAACAGTGTGTCAGTGATGAGATGAGGATTTCTGGCCAGCAGATTTACATATTGTATGAAAAGAAATTTCAAGATTTCATATTCTTTATTGGCCAGCAATGCTAATTTCAGCCTGATATGAGCTACCAAAAAATATATTAGTGACTGGATTTCTAACTATTGACTGACAAAAAATATCAAAATCAATTTGAAATGTAATAGATCCAGTAGAATTTAGTCAAAAATATAGTCGTGATCTAATGCTTCTTTATCTAATTTCTACTTTTCCTATTGGGCAAGATGGGGATTTCTCAGAAGTTCAAGCTGTTACTATTTTTAATGCAAAACTCGCGAATAATATTGGGAATTTGTTAAATAGATTTCTCGTACTTTCTCTTAAAATTTGATGAAAAATTAACTGAATTACAGATGAAACTATAGAAAAAGAAAAACTAAAACTTATAGAAAAATACAAAATTTCAATGGATAAATATGACCTAAAAACTAGTCTAGAACTTATTTTTGAATTTGGTGATACCCTAAATAAATATCTAGATACCACAAAACCTTGGGAATTAAAAGATAACTCAGAGCTTGAAAAACTAGTTAATATTTTATTCACTCTCGGAGAATGACTCAGAACTATCGCAGTATTAATTCATCCATTTTTTTATGAAAAATCAGGAGAAATACTCGAGCGAATTAGTCAGAATAGTCAGGAATTAGTTGAAATTTGAATGGATAAATTTTTAGAGAAAAAAGCAGGATTTGAAGTGAAAGAAAAATGAGAAGCACTTTATATGAGAATTATTTAATTTTTTTCTTTACAAACTATTTAAATTTATTAAACTAACTAAAATTTTAAATTACTAATTATTTTTTATAATATGTGAAGAGGTCCAGTAATAGAGAGGAAAAGATCACTTACAAATGCACTTAAGTGAAAAGTTTTTACAATTCATGCGAAATTAATTGCGATGGCTGCTCAAAAATGATGAGATCCAGATAAAAATCCAACTCTTTTTGATGCGATAGAAAAGGCAAAAAAAGCTAATGTACCAAATGATAATATAGCAAGAGCTATAAAAAAATGAACAGGAGAAGATAAATCGTGAGCTCAAATCCAAGAAATATTTTATGAATGATATTGAGTGGGCTGAGTGGGTATTATAGCCAAAACTTTGACTGATAACAAAAATAGAACTACATCAAGTGTTCGACATATTTTTAATAAATATGGATGAAATTTATGAGAAACGTGAGCTGTTTCATCTTTTTGATTTAAATTTATGGGCGTTATTTTAGTTAATTTAAACTGAAAAAAATTAGAAGATATTGAGGAAATTATAATTGAGTCTGGAGCAGATGATTACTCTCTTGAAGATGAAAATCAAGTAAAAATTATTTCAGAAAAACAAAATATGTGAAATGTTTTAAAATTTCTAAAAGAATCTGGGCTTGAAATAGCTGAAAATTCTCTAGAGTTTATTCCACAGAATTTTATTTCTATAACTCTCTTTGACAAAGCGGCGAAAATTATTAAACTAATAGAAGATTTAGAAGAGGATGAAGATGTAGAAAAAGTATGGCACAATTACGATATACCTGATAACTTACAATTACAAGTTATAGAAGCTATGGAAAAAGCTCGTTTTAGAACCTAGAATATTTTTATTTATTTAATTTTTTATTATGACAACCGAAGAAAACAAAAATCAATTATTTCTTGATTTAGCTTCCGTTCATCCACTTACAGTTTTTGATGAGGTAGATTTTATTGATTTATTAGAACATTCTCTATCGCTAAATGTTTTTGAAAAAAAGAGAGTTATAGATTCAATTCCAAACCTTAGCCAATTTCAAATTGACGAGCTTGTAAAAGTTTTTGTGGATGAAAGAGAAGAATTTAAAAAACTACTTTCTACTGAAGCTGAAGCCATAAAAGAACTTGTAGTAAAACAAAAAGAATGATGGGAACAATTAAAAGATATGTACATCCAAGAAAATCTTAAAAAATCATCTGAGTGAGAAGATCAAGCCAAAATTGATGATTTAAAATCAAGTCTTTGATTATAAAAAAAATCGAACTTCTCCTCTTGTCATTTCGAGCTTGTCGAGAAATCTATTTACTTATAAAATACCTTTTAACTTCAATATTATGGGAAATTTAAAAATTATAACGGTTATATTTTCGTTATTTGCACTAACTTGAATAACTTATGCGACTGAACTGGATGATATAAAAAGTTCTTTTACTAATGTTCAAACCTTAATTCAAAAATATGAAGCTAATCTAAAAGCTCTTCAAACTGAGAATGAAACTTTGAAAAAAACTATTTCAGAGTTAGAAACGAGAATAAATTCTTTATCTAACCCTCACCCCAACACTCTCCCAAAGGGAGAGGGAGTAATATCTACTCAAACTTGAACAACTCAAAAAGCCTCATCAGTTGAGAAATATAATCAAATTATAGATAAGATTAATAATGACTCAGGTAATATTTTTTCAAATAATAATTTAAGTACTAATTCTACAATTTGATTGTTTGAGTTTATTGAGCCAGATGCGTTTTTTATATCAATTGATGATGGATTAAATCCTACTGGAGTTACTGCATTTAAGACAAAAATTTTGTATAATTATGATAAAAATCTAGTTTTAAAAGTAAGTTGAATTTTCTCTCTTGATTATAAATCTTGATATTATATTACAAAATTTGGAAAAAATCCTTATGCGAAATCAATTAGAATAAGAGTGAAAAATCCAAATTATAAATGAAAATTATTACAGGATTCTCAAGTTACTAATTCTTCAAGCACAACTACTACAACTCAAGTTCAACCTGCTCAACCTACAGTAACTGCAACAACTACAACTCAAACTGTAACTTTTGAAATGGTAAAAAATGCTTATGTTAACAACAAAATTCTTGATATGTTAAAATTATCAAATGAATATATTAAAACTGATTCTAATAATATTGATGTTCTTAGAATGAGATATAGGGGATTTCATATGCTCGGAAAATACGGTGATGCTCTTATTGAAATACAAAAAATTCAAGAAATTCAATGACCTAATATGAATAAAGTTGTAGCTTGTGATGGTAGTATTATTGCGAAATTAGCAAAAAATAATGATTTATCTAAAACTTATCAAGATATTTGTAAAGCAGCTCAATAATTAATTTCAAGGATAAAATACACAACGAATTCATCTGTTAATATCATTTACATTAGATCATTTCCAATCAAATAAATCAAGACTAAATATAGGGCGGCTAGCATTATAATCTTGATAGCGACTGGCTGTCCAAAAATAAGTTGCTCAAGTTCAAGCATATGCGCCATTCCATCATTGTGCTCAATCCAAATCACTAATATGTCATACTTCATAATCAGCTGGAATTCTCCAACCTGTTCAATAAGTTTCTTCACAAAATGAAGTTCCAGAATTATATGCTTGATGAGAAATATATTGAGTAAATCAAGTAGATGTTTTAGTTACATTATTTGGCTCAAATTGTTCCACTCAAGAATAGATTTGTGCTCAATTATAAGCAATTGCTCATGTATCTGTATTTCCTGCATATACTAATCTTGGGTCTAGGGTTATAGTATTTAAGGTCAAATCTGTGCTATCACAAGATCCAGTATAAGATGTATTTAGAAGTTGACAATAATTAAATGCTGGAGTATTTATGGGGCTTACAAATAGATTATTTGTCTGGTCTTTATTAAAATTAATTTCTGCTCAAGAATTTGTGATATAAGCTCAAGAATTTGCTGTTCACTCAATTATATTTTCTACATAAGTTGTAGTTTTATTTGGAGATAGTACTATTCCAGTAGACGTTTCCCACCATTTTTTAGTTGTATTCCATGATATAGTTATAGTGTCTATTTTACCTAAAATATTAGCATCTCTATTAATATACGCATCATTTCAATTCGCAAATGTTACTGGAATAGGTGTAACAGTTAGAGTTCTTGTATTATTAATATAACAGTCTCATCAAATAGGGGAGATACTTGTAGTTCAGGTTCAAACAGTCGTTATTCAAGTTCAACTTATAGTTGCTACTGCAGTATTAGAACTTACATAACTAGTTGGTGAGGTATTACAATTATCTGAGATTGCAACTGGGGTTCAAAGCTCTACTCAAGTAGCTGACAGAAAAAATGTTGTGTCAAAATTACATGTAATATATTCTAAAGCTCAAACACTATTTAATATTTGGTATTCACCAACTCACATACTTTTTCAGGCTTCATAAATTTCCTCACAACTTTTATAATCACTATTTGTACCTAGAATTACTCAGGGCTCAGTTATAATCCCTGTAAATCAAACAGATGTTCAATTTGTCTGAGGTAGTAAATCATCAAAATTATAAGGTAGGTTATAACTTCATCAATTTAATACAAAATATTGTCTATTAATACTTCCAGTCGATCAAGCAGTTATGATAGCATCATGTATTTCTGCACTTCAAGTATAATTTCAGGCTAAAATTAGAGATGGAAAAAGATATTTTGCTATTGGCTTATAATCTCAATCCACCAAAGAAGTCTGATTTTTATTTTCAGTAGACTCAAGCGTTAATCATATTTGAAAATTTTGTTTATTTCTCGTAACTGAATATGAATAATATTTATCAATTTTTGGGTCTTTAGGCATAGAGTTAATATCACTCACACTTATTTCATTATCAATAATTCATTGAAATACTTGTATATTTTCAGATCAAGAATTGATTATATTAAAATAAGAGGACGGCATTGGATAAGATCAATTTTTTTGTTTACTAGATTTTAATCAGGTTATAAGTCTTGAGATATCTGATAATCTCTGAGTATTTCTAGAACTAGTCAAATTATCGCTTAAACTCAGAAATGACACAGTTAAAAGAATAGCTACAATAGTGATAACTACAATAATCTCAATAAGGGTAAAACCTAAGCCAGATTTTACCCCATTATTTTTAAATTGAGCATCTTTATTCATAAAAAATAAGAAAATTACTTTTTATATAAATTATAATCCGAAATAACAGTAATTAGTTGTTCAATCTCAGAATTTTGAATCTGCATTATCAAATATACAATTCATTAAATTACATGCTGGAGCTGTCCAAACATTATTAAAGCTATATCAAGTTCAACAAGTTCAAGCTCAAGCTGTAGTAGCTCATTCTGTTAAAACTCATGCAGTACAAGTATAACTGAAATTTGCTGTAACTGTTCAGTTTGTTGGACTAGTTCAGAATGTTTTTGTTCATACTTTTGGTATTGTATTTCAATGTAATATCTCCAAAGGAGCTGGAATATTGTATGTTAATGTACTATATACATCAGTTGCTGGCATTGTACAGGCATCAGCTTCACATATTTTATCTGTATTATTCCAAGTATACCCTGTATTACATTTAAAATTACATGATGTAGTACTCGCAGTTTCATTATAAGCTCATACTAAAGTAGGCAACCAATCTATTCAATTCCATGTTTGAGTTATACCACTAGCAGTATTCCATGTACCGTAAGTATCAAGTCATATACAATTAGCTAATTGTGTATTGGCTTTACAAGTACTAGTTCCAGAGTCCCAAGAGTAGTTTGTTTTACATGTAAATGTACAAACATCTCAAGTTTCTTTATAATGCCAGGTTGATGATATTGATTGTGAAGTCGCATTTGACACAGAAGTATTTTCGTCAAATGTTCATAAACATACATCTGCTATACATGCACCATTTCAGTCTGGTAAAAATCAAGTATTACATGAAACATTAAGTGTTTCTGTTGCATTAGCAGTGTCAAGTGCTCAATTTAAACATTGAATAGTTAATACTTTAACTGTTGCATCTCAATTAGTTATAGGATTATTTTTTGTGAAACTTTTTTCTTCTTTATCTGCCATTTGAGAAATCACATATTCATTATATGTTGTTGCACTACATGGAAGAGTATTTGTTATAGCCTTGAATATTTCATCTTGTAGAACTGTTCATGTTGAAGTTGATTTTCATCATTCATATACATCTCATCAGAAATATGTAATAAATTCTGGAGCAGTTGAACTTAGAATATTTACTGCTCATGAAAGGGTTTCTTGAATTGGATTTTTATCTTTATCTGTTATGATTCATATCATATTACCTGTTACATATGTATATCTACTAGAATAATCTATATCATCAGCTAATACTTGTCCAAACATACTTGGAACTTGAGATATATAATTAATAGTTGATCAATTTTCTAGATATCACATAAGTTGTATTTTTTTCTTATCTTTATCAGTAGAATAAATATAGGAACTTCCGTCTTTTGGATCTTTTCATTTTCCAGAAAGTCAAATTATTCTAATAATAGAATCTCATGCATATCATTGGTATGAATATAAAATTGGATCAAGATCTCCAGCCACTATTTCTACATAATCATCTGGCATTGGAGTAGTTCAGGCTTTTACCATTTGTATAGTAAGTCATTCATGAATTGATTTTAAATCACTCACTCTTACGCTATCTCTAGCATTTCAGAAATGATTTTTAAAAGACATAAAAGCAATAGTACCTAGAATAGCAAGTATTGAAATTACTACTATAAGCTCAACTAATGTAAAACCATAACGAGCTTTTAAATTTTGTTTTGTTTTCATAATAAGAAATAAGAAATTAAAAATTCTCCCAAAGTTTATACTATTTTTTTTAGGAGTCAAGTTTTTTTTATTGCAAGATTTTTTGTATTGCATATAATGTAAAACAAAGTTTTGTTTTAAGATTTTAAAAACATAAATGAATGATAAATTAATTGAAATTTTGAGTAAATATAAAATAGAAGATATTATTGAATTAGAGAGAAAAGATAGACAATTTATTGCGATAAAAAGTTTATTTGAGAGTTTAGAAAATAAATCTTATTTTTTGTCTTTAATTGTCACAAATGCACTATTATCTTATCAATTAAGCTCGAGTGGGGAAGAGTATTGGGAGGAATTTTGCCAATTTGCATCAGAATATAAATTTTGAATTTGATTTAAAATAAATGTTTTAAAAGAATTTTTTGAGATTTTTTTAATACAATCAAAATGAAATAAAAGACTAGTTAATATGAAAAAAATTAGAATTAATAAAATACTTAAATTTATTGATAAATTTCATGATAATGAGGCTTTTTATTATGAAAATATGACAGTGTTTTTAAATGATTTATCAACTGCTATGGCTCAGAAAAAAACTGCAAAAACCTTGGTTTTTGCAGTTAAAATGTTTAGTTATGGCGCTCGTATTTATTTTGATAAATTTATTTTAGTTCCATATGAAGTTGCGATGCCAATGGATTCAAGAATTTCTAAAATCACAAAAATTTATAATAATTCAAATTTAAGTCCACTTGATTTTTGGTTTCAAATATCAGAAAAAGTTGGAATCCCCTGTATTCATCTTGATGCACTTTTATGGACAAAATGCGATGATTTTATCTGTTTTTAGGCTTTTAGACTCTGATTTTTGTAATTTTTTCTCAGTATTTAAGACATTTCTCAGTTATACATTTTCAAGTTATTCAGGCTAGAAGCGGTAAAATCGATAAAAGTGCAATCCAAAATCCGATATTTATCGGAGTCTTTTCCGAACTTTTTGTAATTTCTTCAAAATTAGTAGAGGTTTTATTTACTTCCGTTTGAGCTCCGGATTCTTTCATATTTATATTATTTCATACAAATATTAGTGCAATTCAAAAAATAATTTGTATAATTTTTACTATTTTTCTTTTTGCAAGACAAATCCCAGTTATTCCCATTAAAATAGGCACAATTCAAAGTATAAATAAACTGTATTTTACATATAATTCATTTGCTTTTAAGCTAGCTGGCAAATTAATTGTATAATCATTAAAATATATTCAAAGCAAAAGTATAATTATTAATCAAAAAATAATTCTTCAGTACAAAATAGTCTTATCACTTGGTCTTTTTCTAAAAAATTCTATTAATTTAAACATAATTTTAATTTAATTTATAAAAATAATAGTGAATTTATATCTAAAATTCAATAAAAAGCAAAAAATATTTTGAATTTAGAGACTTTTTTATATACTTTAATTATATTATTCCTGTAATTAAATTCTGTCATTCCAATATTTATTTCTGTCATTCCCGCGCAGGCGGGAATCTGCCAAATAAAAAAATTATGTATATTTTTATAGATACGATATCTCCAGATTGAATTCTTATTTTATTTGAAAATAATGAGATTGTTGACAGTTTATCTCTTGATATCAAATGAAAAGAATCAAATGAATTTCTGGCTAAATTAAGCGAAATATTAGATAAAAATAATATAGATTTTAAAGATTTATCCTGAATAGTTGTAATTAATTGACCAGGTAGTTTTACTTGAACTAGAGTGATTTCTTTAATTGTAAATACTATAAATTTTGTCCATCATACTCCATTATCTAGTATTTCTTATTTTGAATTTCTTGAATATATAGAAAATTCTTATCCAATGGCAATTAAGGCAAATAGGTGAGAATATTTAATTAAAAAATCTAAAGCCTCTAATCCTGAAATTATAGCTATTTCCGAGCTTCCTAAATGAAATTATTTTTGAATTTGAGATAATATTGATTTTGAAAAAAACGAAAGTCGAATACAATTAGAAAAAGATTATAAAAAATTTATAGGAAAGTTTGAATTTAATTGAAAAAACCAAAGAATAGAACCATTTTATATTAAAAAACCAAATATTACTTAATTTATTTTTATGAACAATGCAATAAATAGTATAAATGTTGATAATCTAAGAGCCTGAGAATCTCCAAGATTAGTTTTAAAAAGACATTGGATAGTTTTTATATATACATTTTTTTATATATTTTTTCTTGTATTTAGTTCGTTTGCACTATTATTTTTCTTTGAATCTATTTCTTTTATAATTCCGGGAAGTATTATTTATCTTCTTTTGGTAATGTATTTATCAATTTTTTCAATTTTTATTTACATTAATTGGATAAATAATGAACTTGATTTATTTATTATTACAAACAAGAGAATTATTTGAATTGAGCAACTTTCTTTTTTAAATAGAACGGTTTCTGAATGTAGTCTTGAGGATGTACAAGAGGTTAATGGTCTTACAAAATGACTACTTGCAAATTTAATGAATTTTGGGACTATTACAATTCATACAGCTTCTGAAAAATCAGATTTTAATATGAATATTGTACCAGAACCACTTGAAAACTCTAGGAATATCCTCAATATTATCGAGGAATGTAGAGCTACAAACAAAATAGAATTTGCAAAAATTGAAAAAAATATTCACAATAGTAATTAATTTAAAAAATATGTACGATTTAGCTATTATATGAGCTGGAAGTGCCGGACTTCCTGCCGGAATTTATGCGTCTCGCTATAAAATAAAAAATATTATAATTGGAGAACTTCTTGGGTGAGCCCTTACTCAAGCTCACCAAGTAGAGAATTATCCTGGGTTTGAGAAAATTGCCTGAGCGGAATTAATGGAGAAATTCCTATTTCATGCTAAAGCTTTTTGATCTGATATCTATCATGACAGAGTGAGTGAGGTTAGAAAGGAATGAGAAAAATTTGAGATAACTACGCAAAATTGAAAAAAAATATCATCAAAATTTATTTTGATTGCAATTTGAAATAAATACAGACAATTAAATATTCAATGAGAAAAAGAATTTATCTGAAAATGAGTAAGTTACTGTGCGACTTGCGATGGAATGTTTTACAGAAATAAAGAAGTTGCACTTGTTGGTGGATGAAATTCTGCGCTAACGGAAGCCCTATATTTAGCTGATATATGCGCAAAAGTATATCTAATTCACAGAAGATGAGAATTTAGATGAGACAAGGTACTTGTAGATAGAGCCGTAAATCACCCAAAAATTGAAATAGTATATAACGATGAAGTAAAAACTATTAATTGAGAAATGTTTGTAGAAGAAATTACTTTGAAATCAGGAAAAAACTTAAAAATTGATTGAATTTTTATAGCAATTTGAAATGAACCAGATACGAGTTTATTTGACAGTTTAGGCTTAAATAAGGATGAATTTGGATATATTGTAGTTGACTCAAGACAAAAAACCTCTGTTTCAGGAGTTTATGCGGCAGGCGATATCACAACCAATTCAAATAAATTTCAACAAACTTTAATCTCAGCGGCTGAGTGAGCACTCGCTGCAAATAGTATACACGAAGATATTTTAAGAAATAATTAAAAATAAATGAAAAAATTAGAATTTTTACTTCCAGCCGGAAATCTGGAAAAATTAAAATATGCCTTTGCCTATTGAGCTGATGCGGTTTATGCCGGAGTGCCAATGTTTTCGCTCCGTGCTCGCGAGAATCAATTTAGTTGGGATACTCTAGAAGAGTGAGTAAAATATGCTCATGATAGGTGAAAAAAAATATATTTCACAGCAAATATTTACGCTCACAATTTCAAAATTAAACCATTTATGGAAGCTTTCAAAAAAATGGAAGAATTAAAGCCAGATGCCTATATTATGTCAGATCCTGGTTTAATTTATTTAGTTAGAAAGCAGTTTCCAACTGCAGAAGTTCATTTATCTGTTCAGGCAAATAATACCAACTGGGCACAAGTGAAATTCTGGCAAGAAATAGGGATAAAACGTGTAATTCTTTCTCGTGAAATATCTCTTCGCGAAATAACTGAAATTCACAGGGAATGTCCAGAAATGGAGCTGGAATTTTTTGTTCATTGAGCCATTTGTATGGCATATTCAGGTAGGTGCCTACTTTCAAATTATATGGCTTGACGTGATCCAAATCAATGAACTTGCGCACATAGCTGCCGCTGGGAATACAAAGTTTACAAAAATGAAGTATCAAATGCCGATTTATACGATTCAACTGGACGTCCGACAAATTATTTGCCAATTGAGGGAGAATATTATTTAGAAGAAAAAGAGAGAAAATGAGATTTCTTGCCGGTGGATGAAGATGAATTCGGGACTTATATTATGAATTCTCGCGATTTATGTCTAATTGATTACATTAAGGAATTAAAAGAAGCTTGAATAATTAGCTTCAAAGTCGAATGAAGAAGTAAAACTATAAATTATCTAGCCGGAGTCGGTAGAGCTTATCGCAAAGCTATTGACGCAGTTGAGGCAGGAGAAGAATATGACGCGAGGCAGCTTTCAAAAGAGCTTTTTGCTATCTCAAATAGATGATATATTCCAGGATTTATCACATGAGATTTAAAAGAAAATAGCATATATTACGATAAAAATTCCGAGCTAAAAGAAGAGGATTTTGTCGGAATTATTAGAGATTATGATGAGGCTAAAAAAATGGCTCTAATTCAAGTAAAAAACAGAATTGATTTATGACAAACACTTAGACTAATTTCACCAATTCTAGACTACGAATTCAAACTCGAAAAAATTATAGATTCAGCATGAGAGCTAAAAACCGAAGCCCACGGCTGAAGCTTCGATGTCCGGATTAACCTAGACCAAAATCCAGGCGAGTATGCTATCTTGAGAAGGAGGATTTAATTCTACGAATTAGTATATTTTATCACAATTTTTGTTTTGGTTTCAACTTGAGAGTATAGAGCTTCTTGATAAAAACCCGGAACTCTGATACATCCATGAGACCTTTTTGTTCCGTCTACATTTGTTCAGTGATGAAGAAATACTCATCATGTAATTTGTAAAGCATAAGGCATAGGAGATCTTTTATGTTTAATTGATCTTTTATATTTAAGCCCATCATTTTTTTCAATATGAAAAGTTCATGTTGGGGAGTTTATTCAGCCTTCTTCTACTATTACAGTTTCCATTTTTCACTTCTCTTCATTATATACTTGTTTTGTTATATCTGGACTATACATTCCTGGTGATATATGAGTTGCGAGCGTTAATTTTCATTCTTTGTAATAAGCCATAACAAATTTTTTTTCTGAATTTTTTGTAATAACAATAACTGTCCTACCATCTTTTATATCTTTTTTAAATTCCTCATTTTTAGCCACAAATTCATCCAGACTTTCTGGGAATGTAGTTTTTAGGGAATCAAAAACTAGAGGAAAGGCTAGTTCATTTTGAGAATAAGTATTTTTATCATCAATAATATTTCATTTCTTGTCTTTTTTTACAACTTCTGGATTATATTTTTCAAAAATTAATTTATACTGATTTAATCAAAAAAACTGCTTAAGATTGTCTTTTTGTCAGATTCATTTCATATCAAGAGGAGTTTCTTTCATTTCTGAAATTTTCTTTTTAGCAAGTCATATATTTGGAATTTCTTGTTGAATTACTGGTTTTTCCTCTATTTTTACTGGACAAGTAGGATTATCCAGAACTTTTTCTACTGCATTTTTTGTTCAAATAGTAACTTCTTCGAGTGCATAATTTGGGGTAGTTATTGTAAGTATTCAAGCTAATCAAATCACATATGGTAAATGTTTCTTCACTGAATTTTTTAATTAAAAATAATATACTATATTTTGAATATATTGCAATTTTGAAATTTGTCAAAAAAATTAAAATATTTCTCTTGTATTTTTAAATTAATATATTACAATACCTATGATAAAATCATACCTCTCCCTATTTTAGGGGAGGTTAGGCGGGGTAATTAATTTATAATTTAATTTATTTTCTTATGATAGTATTATTAAAACAAATTATTAAAAAATTATGAAATTGAATAATAATCTGAATATGAATAATACTCAGTATTTGAATATTTTTTATAGCTTATGCTTCATTTACTTCTATGACTCCAGTTTGAAATGGCTCTCCACTTACATCAAGTGCTTGGAATCTTATGGTTTCAAATTTGGATGATCTAAATTGAAGATTAAACACTTTAAATACTACAGTTTCCGGATTATCTGCAACTCCTACCGGAGCAGTAATGGCCTTTAATCTAGCTTCTTGCCCTACAGGTTGGACAGCTCTAGCTTCCGCAGCTTGAAGAGTTATAGTCGGTAAAAGTGCTGAAACTGAATTTGATACCTTAGGTGAAACTTGATGAGCTAAAACTCATACCCTAACAATAGCTGAAATGCCAAGTCATAGTCATACCGTTGGTAGAGGTACAAGTACCTCTGCATTTACTAATGTTTTTTATGGTACTCAAACCGCATGAGGGACTGCACCTACAAGTTCGACTGGTGATTGATGAGCTCATAATAATCTTCAACCTTATCTTACACTTTTGTATTGTCAAAAAAATTAATAGATTTTATTAGCAATAATAACTAATTTATTATTTTTTACTTCAATTAGTGAGATATATTCTCAATTTTCATTTTTTATAAAATATTTTCCTCATTCAATTAGTGAGAATTTATTTTCGAGTATTATTCAAGATGAGATTTTTGAGATATTTTCTGGGTCTAGAATTATTTCTTTAAAATCTTGGAATAAGTGAGAATAGGGGATTGAATCGGTTTCTTTGAGATTTTCAATCTCTACAGATTTTGATTCATCTAGTTCTCAGATTTTGGATCTGTGGAGTGCGATGGTATAGGCATTTAATCATAATTCTTTTCAGATATCTTCTGCAATAGTGCGGATATAGGTTCAGGCAGATACGGTCATCTGAAGCGATATAGTAGGGAAGTTATAATCTAATAATTTATAGTCAAATATCTCAACAGTTCTTTCTGGGATTTGTACTTCTTTTCAATCTCTGGCTAGGCTATAGGCCCTTTTTCAATTTACTTTTATTGCGCTATATTTCGGTGGAATCTGGGATATTTTTCAGAGGAATTTAGACTCAATTAAATTTTGGATTTTCTCTTTTGTAATATTTTTTTGAGTTTCTTTTATTAGTTTCTTGTCTAGATAATGAACTTCTGTTCCAAGATCTCCGCTTTCGGTATATCAATCTAGATTAAAAGAAAAAACATAAGTTTTTCTAGCTTTATCAAGGTAGCTTATTAATTTTGTAGAATTACCAGTAGCCACCAATAAAAGACCCGAAGCTAGTGGGTCAAGAGTGCCAGTGTGACCTACTTTTTTGATATTAAGAATTTTTCTCAGTTTTGATATTGCGAAAAAACTCGAAATTCAAATAGGTTTGTTAATTAGATAAAACATAATTTTCTTCTTGAAGAAGTTCTATTAATAATTTATTTTTCTTTATTTTTATTTTATCTTTTCATCTAAAAGACAGGTGAACTACAGAATAAAATATCTCATATAAAGCAGAAAATGAGTCAGCAAATTTCACAATCCAAAAATCTTTTCCGCTAGATCTTTTCATTTTTTTAATTCCAGATGGATACATATGTGATTTAATAATCCCCAGTACTTTATCATCTACTCAAAACTTTTGAGCATTCTGGGCTGAAATTATTCAGTGCATATATGATTTAATTGTTGTAAAATGATAGTCGTGAAGTATTCATGCAAGAGTGCAAGCTTCAATGTCAGCTCTGAAAAATTTGGCTATTTTATAAGAAAGTCTAGAGACATTTATAAGATGCTCATATCTATTAAAAAACATATGTTGCTTAATAGATTTTAATTTTTGAAAATCAGAATCATTAATAATATCTCAGATAATTTCTAACATATTTTGATGAAATTTTTCTAATTTAGTTTTTCTTTTATTTCTAATTTTTGTAATTAGTACCATTTTTTGAAATTAAGTTTATAGTGAAATTATACTATAGTTTTTTGAAAAAGTAAAATTTATAATCATTCGTAAGTTGCATTTCTAGGAGTATCTAGAAATCTTGGCTTGTATACCCATTTTAAATCTCAAATTCTAAGAGTTCATTCTTGGAAAATATTAAAATATCAAAAGTCTAGAAATACTTTTCAAAGCACATCAGATTCTTTAATAAAATGAGTTGATGGTTGAATAGAACATGACATAAAACAAGACCTAGAATCAGACGAATTATTTCTATTATCTCACATTAGAAAATATTCTTTATCTGGCACTGTGAAAGTATCATCTTGCACATCAGAAGGCAAGAAAGTTCTTCATTTACTAAGCGCTGAAAGATAAGTTTCATCTAATTTTATAAAACTTCCTGTTCAACCTATATTTTTATTTATATAAACTTCTCAATCTTGGAATTTAATTTGTTCACCTGGAAGTGCTATTACTCTTTTTATATAAAATTCTTTTCCATTGCTAGCATGAGGTCTAAAAATAACAACATCTCATCTCGATGGAGTTCAAACTACTAAAGAAAATTTATCTACAATTATAAATTCTTTATCATGATAACTTGTCTCCATTGACTTACCGCTTATCTGAAAAGGAGCAGCTAAATAGGTTCTAATAGTCATTACAACCACAAAAATAATTATCAAATCTCTTATAAAAGAGATGAATTCTTGCATTCAAGTTTTTTCATCCTCTTTTAATTCTGTTATCTCAGATTTTTCTTCAATTAGCTCATCTGGATGAACTGAAACATTTTTCAATTCTTCCATTTTTTCTTCTGTTTCAGCTATATTATTATTTTCTATCATTATTTAGTATTTATAAAAAGTATAATTTAGGGTGAGGGATTATTTCCCATGACAATGTTTGTATTTTTTGCTACTTCCACAAGGGCAAGGTTCATTTCTTCAGGTTCATTTGTATTGTTGTGGTCAATTATTTTTAGCTTCATTTGCACTATATACTCTTATTCACTCGTTTTCTGTCTGACTCATTTTAAAATTTTTCTCGTAAGCATCAGAAAGTAGATTTTTCAGTCATCCTAAATCATCTAAACTATTTATTCATGCCATTCCAGTCTCATCAAAAACCACTTTTAAATTTTTATCATCTATTTCAACTTGTTCTATATTTTGGTTTGGATTTGCCGTAAGCATTCATTTTACTACCTTAAATCATAACTCACTTAATAAATTCATAAATTTATCGTATGATTTTTCTTTATAAACTATAAGTGGATTTTTTTGGGCATATCATTCAAAAGCAACCTCTTCTCTTAAGTGAGCCATATCATCAATGTGTCTCATCCACAGTTCATCAATTGATTGTAAAAATAATCTTTTTTCAAAATCAAAGAAATCTTCTTCCTTAATACTATTTTTTAAATCTTCTAATTTTTTTAAAAGATTTTCATTTAGATAATTTTTTAATTCTTGCTTATTTTTCTTTCTTAGAGTATTTATATTTATAATTTCAAAATTTGCAAAACTATTTATTTCTTCACTCATTTTTTCAATTTCTTCTGCTTCTAATCTATCATAATTATCATCTAATATGGTACTCTCAATAAAGCTTTCTATTTGGTTTTCAAACATTTCTCTCACTTCCTCGTGCACATTTTCTTGTTCTAAAATTCTATTTCTCTTAGAATAAATTACCATTCTGTGATTATTTAGAACATCATCGTATTCCAGCACATGTTTTCTTATGTCAAAATTTCTTCCCTCAACTTGTTTTTGTACACTATTAATTCTATTTGTTAACATCTTACTCTCAATAAGTGGTTCATCATCTGGAATTGATGCAAACATCGGAGAATTAAAAATTCCAAAAAGCTTATCTCATCCAAAAACTCTCATAATATCATCCTGAGGAGATACCATAAATTGACTAAGTCAAGGGTCTCATTGTCTTCAAGCTCTTCATCTTAATTGATTATCAATTCTTCTTGTTTCGTGTTTTTCAGTTCCAATTATCGCAAGTCCACCAAGTGAGTATTTTTGCAGTCAAATAGTTATTTCTCACTTTAGTTCTCTTGCTTTTTCATCAAGCTTAATATCAGTTCATCTTCCAGCCATATTTGTAGCAATAGTAACTGCTTTAAAATGTCCGGCCTTTGATATAATTTCAGCTTCTTTGGTATCTTGTTTTGCATTTAATACCTCATGCGGAACTCACTGCATTGAGAGTAGTTCACTTAAATATTCAGATTTTGCAACTGATGTAGTTCAGACTAATACTGGCTGACCTGCTTCATGGAATTCACGAATTAATCTCACTAGATATTTGTATTTTCCAAGTTCATTTTTAAAAAGCAGATCAGCTTTATCATCTCTTATCATTGGTCTATTTGTCGGGATAACTATAACCTCAAGACCGTATATTTTTATAAATTCTTCTTCCTCGGTTTTTGCAGTTCCAGTCATTCCAGATAATTTTTTGTATAATCTAAATAAATTTTGGAATGTAATAGATGCGAGCGTTTTTGATTCTTGTTGAATTGTTACATTTTCTTTTGCTTCGATGGCTTGATGAAGTCAATCTGAGTATCTTCTACCAGAAAGAACTCTTCCAGTATGCTCATCAATTATCATTATTTCATCATTTCTATTTAGATAATCAATATCTTTTTTGTAGACAGTTTCGGCTTTTAGAGCGTTTTCTATGTGATGAATATCATTATAATGAGCTGAAATATAAATATTATCAATTCCAAGCATTTTCTCAATTTCTTGTATTCCGTCTTCCGTTAGCGTTGCTGTTTTTTGTTTTTCATCTATTTTATAGTGTGTAGTTTCTTTTAGAACTTTTGCTATTTGAGCAAATTTTAAATATTTATTAGTTGGTTCCATATCTGGAGCTGAGATAATTAGCGGAGTACGAGCTTCATCCACAAGTATAGAATCCACCTCATCCACAATTGCATAAAATAGGGGACTAAGCACTCTTCTGTTAATTCCTGTCGCCATATTATCTCTCAAATAATCAAAACCTAGCTCATTATTTGTGATATAAACTATATTTTGAGAATAGTTAAATTGCTTATCGTCACTACTTTGATTGTGTGATATTACTCAGACAGTTAGTCCGAGCGACTTATAAATAATTCACATTTCCTTAGAATCACGAGTCGCAAGATAATCATTTACGGTAACTATATGAACTGGATTTCCAGCAAGAGCGTTTAAATAAGCTGAAATTGTAGCAACAAGTGTTTTTCATTCTCAGGTTCTCATCTCAGAAATATTTCCGTCATTTAGGTTTAGTGCTCACACAAGTTGGACATCAAATGGTACCATATTCCAGCTAAATTTCTTATCATCAATTTGGAATTCCTGTCAATTTATGAGTTTACATGCAATTTTGTGAACTGCAAAAGCTTCAAGTTTAATTGAGTTTAAAATCTCTTTAATTTTCTTATAATCATCCTGATTTTTGTAGTTAAGTCCTTCAAATAAAGACATAAATTGTTTTGTCTTTTCCTGAACTTTCTCAATTGTATCAAGTTCTTTTTCTAGATTTTGCTCGATTTTCTTGATTTCCTCAACTTGTATGTTGTATTTTTTTACTTGTTTTTCATTTGGATCCCCAAATACGGTTTTTATTAAATTTTCTAGCATTTGTTTTTTAAATCTAAAATAATATTTTTTGCTTGTTCTAATGTTTTTCTTTTTAAAATTTCCGCCTCTGTCATTTCGAGTGTAGCGAGAAATCCCTTTTTATATAATCTTATTTGCAAATAATTGCCTTCTAAAGGGATTTCTCACTTCATTTCATTCCGTTCGAAATGACAGGTGGTGGAGTTTCATTCAGAATGACAGGAATGACAGAGGTTGTGGGAATGACAGGAATATATTACTCAAAAAAAGTATCTACAATTTTCTTGTATTTTAGTCTGTTTTTAATATCTTCGTAATAGCTATCACCTGGGATTAATTTGTCTTTTAATTTCTTTAATACATCAAGATTTTGGTATTGAGCAAGTATTTTATCAATTTCTGAATTTATTTCAGCATCTGTAACTTCTGCTTCAATAATATTTTTTAATTTTTCTAGAATTAATTCAGCCTTTAATCTTCTTTCAGCTTCTGACTTTATAATATCGTTTTTATAACTTTCTTTATCTTTTTTAATATGCTCTAAATAGTGGTCAAATAACATTCATTTTCACTCTATATCAGCTTCTTGTTCTTTATAAATATTATCAATTTCATGAGCTATAAGATTTGGTCACATTTCAATTTTACATACTTTTTCAAGTTCAATTAATAGTTTTTCTTCGTCATGTAATCTTGCCTTATATTCTTTTTCTTGTTTTATTTCATCTTCTAATAATTTCTTAAATCACTCTAAATCTGTTTTTACTCATCTTAATTTTTCTACAAATTCTTCGTTCCATTCTGGTTTAATTGCTTTTTCTATCTTAAAAACTGTGGTTACGAAAAATACTTTTCTTCCTGCAAAATCCTTGCTATGATAATCCTTTGGAAAAGTAATATCAAATTCCACAACTTCTCAAACTTTAGCTCCAGTTAATTTATCCTCAAATCCTGGTATAAAAGAGCCACTTCCAAGAATTAAAGGGAAACTTTTTACTTTTGTTTCTGGTAATTCTTCTCCTCATTTTTTATCAAATCATTGAGTTTCGATAGTTACTTTGTCTAATAATTCCGCTTTAGTTCCGTCTACTTCATTATACGTAATAAATCTCTTTTCTATTTCAAAAATAGCCTCATTAATTTCTTTTTGTTCAAGCTTTATTACCTCTTTTTTGATTTTAATTTTTTTAGCTTTCTTCTCGTCAACCTCTATTTCTGGCAATACTTCAATCTCAAGAGTCACCTCAAAAGGCGTTTTTGATTTTAATTCTTTGATGCTCGCGTGTCCCACTGGAATTATACTTTCTTTTTTCATTGCTTTCGCGTAAAGTTCATTTAATAGTTTGTCCACGGCTTGCATATCTATAAAATCATCTCAATAATTTTTTGCAATAATTTCAGCAGGGATCACACTTCATTTTCTAAATCATTTTATATCAGCTCTTTCGCTAATTTCCTCAATTACCTTCTCTTTAGCTTTCTCAAAACTTACTCAACTTTCCTTAATAGTCAGTTCAATTGTGTATTGATTAATTCTTTTTATTGTACTTTGCATATCTTTTGGTTTTTTTAAAAATAAAATTAAGTTCGCTAATTATATGGAAATTTCTAAAAATTCAAATTTAAAATGAAGATAAATTTGTTTTTTTATTTTATTAAATTATAATAGTCTCACAAAAACTATTCCTCCTCTATTTTAGGGGAGGTTAGGTGGGGTAATTTACAATTTAATAAAATCTTTATGAGAACCTTGCTAAAAAATCTAATTTCCAAAATTGGAAATTGATTACTAATTTGAATTTGAATAGTTCTCAGTATCTGAATATTTGGAATAATTTATGCTGCATACACTTGGACAACACAAGCTCCAGTTTCTGCTGGTTCTCCGCTCACCGCTACAGCTTGGAATGATATGCTAAATAATCTAAATTATCTAAAACAAGAAACTTGAAAACTCTGAACACTTTCTTCTGGGAAAATGTGTACAAGTGATTGAAATAAAATAGATTGTGTCACCACAATACCAAGTGCAAGTGATTGTGTATGAGCTTCAGTATGAGCATCTTGTGGTGGATGAAAATATGCCTGATGAGGATTGGTTGCCATGACTTCTGACGAATCCCTAATGGCTTGGAGTACAGCATTTTCAGCTTGCTTATGAAAAACAACATGATGATTTACCGATTGGAGATTACCTACAATTGATGAATTAAAAATTTTATTTATCAACAAAGCTACTATTTGAGGATTTAGTACTGTTCCAATAAACCCAAGTAGTTATTATTGGTCTTCTTCAGAATATAGTTCAACTAATGCATACATGCTTGTTTTTATTACAGGTTATACCACTAATGTCCCTATGACTACTGCCTATGCTTCTCGTTGTGTTCGTAAGTTTTAAAAACAAAAAATTACTTTAACTTCTCCACAATAAATTCAATTGCATTTTCTTTTTTGATTTTTTTGAAATTTGGAAGGAATTTGTTGAAATCCAGATATTTGAGATAAAAAACTACTTTTTCTGGGTCGTTTTCATAGATTCAGAATCAGGCTTTTTCCATAAGACGAATATTTCATTCTTCTTGACCAGGAATAAAACTTGGTGAAATAATCGGCACATCAGTCGCAATACATTCGCTCATTATCGCTCATCCTGGTTTTGTAATGAAAATGTCTATATTTTTTAGGTTTTCTTTTATATCAATAAAATCCGAGTATTTAATTCTCTTATCTTTTACCTCTTTTTTTAGGCTCGCAAATAACTTAGCATTCCTTCATTTAATAATATTTATCTCTTTATAAAAATCTTCCTTTTTTAGAAGTTCGAGAAGCTTTAACATAAATGGTTTTTTTAGTCAGGTCAGAAGTATTGAAATATTTTCATTTTTAATAGTTTTTTTGTCTATGAAATATTTCCTCTCAATTGGAAAAAATGAGGTAAAAACATTATTTTTAATATGATTAAATTTTCGCTTGAATTCTTTATTTGAGAAGTCATCAATCACGAAGAAATAATCAATATTCTCGCACCCATAAAACCACGGCATTCCTATCTCAATCGCATCAGTTATTATAACTGCACTTTTGAAAGTCTTTTTATTTTTTAAAGTGTAATTCCTTATAAAAACTGGCCAGTTTGGGAAGGTACAAATTACATAATCTGGGCCAAATTCATCAATTATTTCATTGAATTTCTTCTGGTAAACACTCTTAAAAAGCAGATTAAGAAGTTCATTTGTAAATTCCTGGTCAAGTAAATTAAAAGTTGCATCCCACAAAAATGGGATTTTCTCCGAAAAAGCATAAAATTTACGACTATTATCTCATCATTTCTTGAGTAAATCCGTCAAATCAAGTGACTGCACTATATCTCATTTTTCCCTCAAATAATTTGAAATATTATCCCTCGCGACATTGTGTCAACTCCCATACGAAGCTGTCAGAATCAGATATTTTTTTTGCATAAACAATTTAATTTATAAATGTTAATCTGTCATTTCGAATGTCTCCTCCTGTCGTTTCGAGTGCCTCCTCTGTCATTTCGAGTGCAACGAGAAATCCCTTTTAGAAGCACTTTTGAAATTGTAATTTCCAAGTTTAACTTTTCTTTAAGTTTTAATCCCAAAAGATTTGATTTAAAGGGATTTCTCACTACACTTCGTTTCGTTCGAAATGACAACAAAATAATCTTTTTTGAGTTTATCCAAAATTCTAAATTTATCAAATTTCATTTTTCCTTGACAAAAACATATTTTCAAATATAAATCAAACTACAAAAACAAAAATTATTTCAAATAAAAATAAATTTAGATCCCAATTGGGGAAGGAGAAGGATTATGAGCGGATATATAACGTGGTGGTCTGTTGGTGGTGCTTTCATTTTTTTCTTTTTAACAAGGTTTCTTGTTAACGAGATGCTCAAGAAATTCAAGTTCAACTACCAGTTCTACCGGAACAGCCCAAATATTCTGACTTATGAATACAAGGGTGGCGTAATGAATATGAGTAACCTCATAATCGAATCAGGAAAATCCGAAGATAGAAACTTCAAAGTTCTCGTAGGCTTTCAAATGGGAAAAGACAAATACGATTTTTACGGATTTATTGAATCTCATGGTAAGGGGAAAGTAGTGATTTCCACCTACTTCGGCAGAGGCCCATGCAAATTCGTTTTTGCCCTGGACCGGCCGGCCAAAGATTTCCGAGTCACTTTTGATTTGAAACTCATCGAGTTTGATTCACCAGATGTTATCTACCCACCCCACTGGTGGCAGAGACCGTTTCATTTCATAGAAAAACTCTAAAAAAAGGACAGGAAACCATGAAAGACGTTCCAAGTTGTAAAATTTGCCATGGCACTGGACAGTACCTTGCAAAGTGTATTACTTGCAGAGGTGAAGGCAAAGTTCTTGATTACGGCAAAAATCAGAAAGTAACTTGCCCGGACTGCAACGGCACCAAAGAAAAATTCAATGAGTGTCAAAAAACTGTGTGACAAATCCTCGAAAGAGTGAGATGTTGCGCGAAACCAAAAAAGAGCCCCGCTTCGCGGGGCTTTAAATTTGTATTAAGATATTTAGAAGACATTTTTAAACAAAAAAATACTTTTTGCAAAGTATTTTTTTAAAATTCATTTGGTGGCGAGGGGCAGAATTGAACTGCCGACACAAGGCTTTTCAGGCCTCTGCTCTACCACTGAGCTACCCCGCCATATGAATTTTGGAGCTTTACTTTTCTCATATAAAATGAGAAAAGTGGATTTATTATATAAAAAATAATTTTAAATCAAATTTTTTTGTAAAAATATATATGAGTACATATTTATTATTCCTTTTCAAGGAAGAAATAAAGGAAAATTATATTAAAAATAAGTAAAAATCCAAAGAAATAAAATGGAAATTTTATTCATTCCATATATAAAATTCCACTCACAAAAGGTCAGACAATATCGGCGATACTTCAAAATGCAGTATTAATTCACATATTTTTTCAGAAATCTTTTTTATGGGAATGTTTGCTAATTAGTGCAAAAATCGAGGAATTTGTATTGCTGAGTCAAATAGCTACAAGTCACAGTAAAATATAAAAAATCACTAAATTATGAGTTCTGGTAATTAGTATAAAACTAATTCAAACAAGAAATAATCAAGAAATTATTAGATATTTTTCCGCAATATAATGCCCAATTTTTCAGATAATAAATCATTGATAAATAATTGAAATTATTCACAAAAATCCAAAACTATACGCAACTTGCTTCGGTCAGAAATTCCAAATCTCATTTATGTAGAGTGCAAAAATAGTTTGAATTCCAGCAAAAGCGCCGGTAATTATAAAAAAACTTATAAATAAAATTAGTAAGCTACTTTGGAGTCAAGAAATTTTCACTTCTTCTAAATGTATTTTGTGAGTATCTTTTGGAAGTAAAAATATTGAGACAATTAAGCTAATAGCGAGGATTATTGCCGAGAAAAATCACATATTTCTAAGTCAGAATTCCTCCAAAAATGACCCAAAAATGGGTCAAATAGTAAATCCAAGCCCCAAACTCGCTCCGACAAGTCACATATTTGCAATTCTATTTTTATCATTTGAAATATCACCGACACTGGCTTGAATAACACTAATTCCTCAGCCTCCAATTCCACAGATAAATCTTGAGAGAATAAAAAATTCCAAGCTTTTTGAAAATCAAAACAAAATATAACCGATAATATTGGCCACAATACTTATTAAAATAATATTTTTCCTTCAGTATCTATCAGACAATCTCCCGAACATTATCCCTCAAATAAACATTCAAACAGCCGCTGCTGACACTGTAATTCACACCGTGAGTGAATTACCTCAAAAGGATTTAACAATAAAAGGCAAAACTGGCAGAATAAAGCTAAATCCCAGAATATCAAGAAAACTTAGGGTAAGTAAAGTGTAAAGACTTTTTCTTGCCCCAAGGGCACTTGTTTCACTGCGCATAAAATAATTTTTAGATTAATATTTATTTGATTATAGTAATTTTTGTAAAAATCAAAATATATTTGATTTTTTAGGGTTTTTTCATACTATGCTTTAACCTAAAATATTATATAAAAAATAAGTAAAAATATGGTAACTAAGAAAGATAAAATTGATTTAATCAAGAAATTAAAAGAAATTCAAAAAACACAGAAAACTGATAATAAAAAGAAAAAATGAAAAAAGAATAATCCTTTTATAGCGCTTTTTCTAGTAGCTATTTTGGTGGCTGTAATTTACAGTTTTGTAAATACGAATTCTAAAGAAATTATAAATGACAAGCTTTGAATTAATGAGGTTGTGTCTAATTATTCATCTGGTATTTATAGCGAAATTTCTATTGATTGAAATAAAATGTATGCCAAGAGAAAAGATTCTAAGCAAGAGGTTATTTGAGGAAAAGTAATTGAAGTTGTAAATATTGATAAAGTAAGTCTTCCACCAAATGATTGATTAGTAGACCTTTGATTTAGTGAGAAAAATAATTCTACAAAAATTATAGTAAAAGATGATACGTGGTCAAAATTCTGGTCAGACTTCGCACCAAGTCTTATTGGTGGAATTTTATTTATTATATTTTTCATGTTTATAATCTGAAAAATGTGATGATGACCTGGTTGAGCGATGGCCTTCATTAAGTCAAGAGCTCGTCTATATGATCCAGGAAAAGATAAATTAACTTTTGCTGATGTAGCTGGAGCTGATGAAGAAAAAGATGAATTAATTGAAGTAGTAGATTTCCTTAAAAATCCTAAAAAATATAGAGATTTATGAGCAAAAATCCCTAGATGAGTGATTATGGCATGACCTCCAGGAACAGGTAAAACACTTTTGGCTCGTGCTGTAGCAGGTGAGAGCGGAGTTCCATTTTTCTCAATTTCAGGAAGTGAATTTGTGGAAATGTTTGTCGGAGTATGAGCGGCTCGTGTAAGAGATTTATTTAAGGAAGCAAAAGAAAAAGCACCATCAATTATTTTTATTGATGAAATAGATGCTATAGGTAAGAAAAGATCTCCTGGAATTGGTGGATGACACGATGAAAGAGAACAAACTCTAAATCAGATATTGACTGAGATGGATGGATTTGATAATGATACAAATGTTATAGTAATGGCAGCTACAAACAGAGCTGATGTGCTTGATAAGGCATTACTTAGACCAGGTAGATTTGACCGCAAAATTACAATTAATCTTCCAAATCTTGAAGATAGAATTAAAATTCTAGAAGTTCACTCTAAAAATAAACCAATAGATAAATGAGTTGATTTAAGAAGAATAGCCTGAACTACTGTCGGATTTAGTGGAGCGGATTTGGCCAATTTACTTAATGAGTCAGCAATTTTAGCTTGAAAACTTCAATCAAAAACAGTTACTGCTGATATGATTCAAAAATCAATTGAGAAAATCCTTATGTGAACTACAAAAAAATCCCTTAAAATGACATTACTTGAGAAGCAAATTACAGCATTTCATGAAGTGTGACATGCTCTTGTTGGTAAAATGCTTCCAAATACAGATCCAGTAAATAAAATATCGATTTTATCGCGTGGAATGGCACTTTGAGTAACTTGGTTTTTACCAGAAAAAGATAAAATTCTTATTTCAAAAGCAAAATATATCGATGAACTTGCGACTTTATACGGATGAAGAGCATCTGAAGAGGTATTTTTCTGAATTGATAATATTACAACTGGAGCCTCAAATGACATAGAAAGAGCGACAGAAATTGCCAGAGCTATGGTTATGAGATTCTGATTTGATAGTGAGCTTTGAGCTGAGAATTTTGTATGAGAAGTAGCTCAGGGAAATTATCTAGGCGGAGACACACAAGCCAAAGTAGTAAGTGAAAAAACACAAGAAATTATAGACAACAAAGTAAGAGAAATACTTCTTGATGCTTATAAAAAAGCAAAAAATATTATTACAAAATACAAAGATTTACACCAGAAAATCTCGACAGTACTACTTGAAAAAGAGGAAATCTACAGAGAAGAATTTGATGAATTTTTTAAAGATATAAAAGATTTACCAGAGAAAAATGGATAATAAAAAATTTTAAGCCCTCTTCGTCATTCTGAACACCAGCTTTCGTCATCCTGAGCGAAATCTCCCATCTCGTCATCCTGAGCGAAATGAAGTGTAGTCGAAGGATCTTTTTAATTAATTCTCCTAATAAACTTTTATGAAACAACATTGATGATATGTTTACATACTATCAAATAAAAAAGATTGAATTTTATATATTTGAGTTACCTCTGAATTAATAAGAAGAATATATGAACATAAGAATTGAATTGTAGAATGATTTACAAAGAAATATTTTGTAGAAAATCTGGTATATTATGAGCAATATCTAGATATAATCACTGCTATTGAAAGAGAAAAACAACTTAAAAAATGGACTAGAATTAAGAAAATAAAACTATTTGAAAGTAATAATCCAGACTGGAGAGATTTATATGAGGATTTGATTTAAAAGATCCTTCGACTTCGCTCAGGATGACGAAGTGGGTATACTCAGGATGACGAGGCTAATTAACCCTCTCAACAGTTACTCATTTGTAGAAGTACTTTATAATTTCATCGTATTTGTAGTTCTGGAATTCAGCCAGATATGTAGCTCCGGCTCAGCTTAATCCAACTCCATGTCATTTATATCACTGCTCAACATTTCCAGCTGGATCGACTACACTTTGCAAGTATGGCACATCTTCACAAACTGTATTATAGGGTAGACTTCAATCTTTTTTTCTTTGTTCACAATAATCTTTGTATGATTTTGTAACTCAATTACTTTGGTTAAAATACCAAGGTTTCACTGGTTTTCCGTTGTATTTTATAATAATGTTATTTGTCTCATCAACTAGCTTTCAAATATTTGGGCTTCTTTGTTCATAACTATATCCGAGATATTTTTGGAATTCATCAGGATTGTCAGACCCATCATATATTTTTCCTGGGAATTTTCTATTAGCTACATTAGTATACCAAAGTGCATAACTTCTAGCTGACACAAGAATTGATTTAACTTTTTCTACATTATCATTATTTGAAATTTCAGCTAGTCACTTTAGATAATCCTCTAGTGGAAGCTCATTTACGACGGTCAAAACTCAATTATCATTATACACATACAGACTTCATCTAAATTTATTGTCATTGTATTGTTTACTTGTATCCCAGCTAGGAATTCTTGACCAACTCGGAATTTCCAAAACGCTCGATTCTATTTTTAGATTAGAGAGAGAATATGCTTTATTTTTGTAATAAAGCCTTAATTTATCCGTTCATTTTGTTCCAAATTTTAGAGTTCCAGAAACATATCAACTCTTATTTCAAAGTGATATTCTCATTTTTTCATTTGTAAATGACTTAATATCAATACTACTTCCAGTATATGAGAGTCTTATCTTGATATTTGGTCATTTTGCTAGATTTTTAGGTGCGTCAATATCTTTATTTTCAATATAAGTGAGTCATCTAGTATAGGCTAGTTCATAATATTTTATATCTCAAATATTTGTATATAAATTATTTCCCGGACAAGTCGTATATCCAATATCTTTATGTCATATTAAATTTGGCACTTCATAATTTTTTAGAAGGCAATCGGAAGTTGAGCATTCTTTGTGTCAAATTGAAGTTTTGTTTATATCAATTCAGTATTTTTTTGCTAGAAATTGCACAGTTTCTTCTATTGCTGATTTTTGAACTGGTGTAATTTTGTTTTTTTCAAAATTTCATAGTACACTAATTCCAACTGTACTCTTGTTATTCCAAAGAGCATGAGCAGCAACTACATAATCTCCTCAAGCTCGTCATTCATATATTTTACCATCTTTTCAGATAAGATATTGATATCCTATATCTCACCATCATCTTGTAACTGTATGATAATAATAAATTCATCTCATTATTTCTTTGTCGTCTTTGTCATCGCTATATTCTCCGGCTGTGTGATGAATTACGATTTTCTCTACTTTTTTAGTTTTTTCTATATTCCAAACTAGACTTTTCCCATTTTCTTCTTTAATAGTTTTAACTGGAGTATCTTGTTCTGGAAAATTTGAAGCCAAATAATCTCTAATATTTTTAGTTTTCTCTTCTTGTTTTATTTGCCAAGCTGTTTTTGGTTTTAAGGCTTCCAATCTCTGTTTTTCATAAATTTTTACCCAAATTGGATTACTCTCATATCTAAGAGTTTCATCTGCTCACCAATCTGCTCTTTTTACAATATTAGTATCAATAGCTGAAGTGCTGGCTATTCCATCCAGACTGAATTCCATTTTTTCATTATAACTTGCTGTGTCTATTCATATTACAGATAATGTTGTTCCAGAAATATTTTGTTTTGATTCAATTTCATAGCTTATTTCTTTTTTTGAATTAATAAATACTGGCTCAGTAAAATAATACTGTTCAGTTAATATTCTCTCATCTCAATCATCATCAATATTAACTTGGATTTTTTTATTTCAATCCAATAAAGTTATCTTAATATCACCAGTTTTTAGAATTTCTCATTTTTTTAGCTTAAAAATTACAGTATTTTTTTCTTTGTTAAATACATTTTTAAGTGTGGCTTTATAGAAATCAACTTTTGGAGCAAGTTTAAAATTACTTGATTCTCTCAAATATATAGGTTTCAAATTTAGAATATTTGAGTTTTCTTCGTTTTCGTAGGTATAATTTCTTTTAAAATTTATAAAATTTCAAAATGGAGAAAATGTGTATAGTAAGAAGAAACTCAGAGTTAATAGTGCAGATTTTTTCATAGCAAATTAATTATTTTGTAGATATTTTTGCAAAATAACAAAAATTTATTATTATGAATTAAATAATTTCTATTTTCTATTATATGATTTTAAAGTGAGAAATCAAAGATTTTGTAAAAAAGGTATTAATTCTTTGAATTTTATTATCCCTTTTGATTAATCTTTTTGTTACATATTTGTCTTCTCTTGGCTCTACTTCTTTTGCGAACTCAAATGATACAAAATTCAAAAGAGCTGATGTGAGTTATCCCGGAGCTACCGGAGTTGCAGTTTCATTTAATATCTGAACCAAATTCAAACAATCTCAAGAAATTCCAGTGAATCTATTTACCGAAGTAATGCCGATTTCATATATTCTAGCCAATAAAAATGTTGCAAGAGATAAGATAATTATCTCAAATATGATGAATCTTAATGAATATTTAAATATCCTAAAAACAGATATAAACAGTATTTTGGATAGTTCTTCAGATAGGGAAGCGATGCTTACAAGTTTTATTGACCAGCTAGAATTTCGCTACAAATTATCAATTTCTGAGCTAAAAGTTTTACAACAACAAGCAAAAGAGCTAGAAATTACATCACAAAGCTCAGTTCAGAGAATAGAATCACTTAAAACAGATCTAACCAACTCATACAAAAAACTTGATTATGATAAAACCCAAAGCTCAGTTGATGAATACCTAAAGCAAAAAGACAGCGATACCTACGCCAAGACATACCTTATTTTTATCCAAAAATTCATAAATTCATACACAATTTTAAATAATTACAATAAAGTCCTTCTTGATACCCTAATTAACAACAAAGAAGCCCTAATTAAAAAATCTACAGTAGTTCTACCTGATAGTGGAAATACTCTACTAAATAAATTAAATCTCCTCAAAACTGAAGTGGATTACAAAGCTGGGAAATAAAAGAATTTCTTAAAAATTAATTTAATATATGGTAGATTCCCGCCTTCGCGGGAATGACAGAGATAATGTAGGAATGACAGAGTGGTAAAAAATCTCAAAAACTTGTTTTTGAGATTTTTTTGTGTCATTTTTTTGCATTTTTTGGAAAAATATGATTTAATGGTAAAGATATATCTAAAACATAAATATGTTAGAAATACAAAACTATATGAGACAAAACAACAGGACGCTCAGAAAGAAATACAGAAAAACCCTAATTACTCCGCTAATCCAAAAAATTCATTATTTACAAAACTTACAAAAAATGAGCCTTAACTACCTTAAAAACCATTTCCTAAATAAGAAAGCACTTTTCCTTTATTCTATAGTTCTCTTCTATTTCTTCGTCTTCAGAGATTTTGCATGGGCAGCACCAGCGGCTACAGGAGAAGCTAAAGATGTGGCTCTTTCTTGACTTGTAGATTTCTTAAATTTATGAATTTGAGTTCTCACTTTTCTTATTACACCACTAATAATGCTAGCTGGATGGCTTCTTTCTCCAGATTGGACATTTTGAGATATTTTTAATCTTAGACCAGTTATTCATAGTATTTGGATATTAGTATCAAATTTTGTATATATTATTTTTGCTTTTGTTTTAGTTTTTATTGCATTTATGAATATTTTTTGAGAAAATAAAAATTATGCTATAAAATCAAGTCTCCCAAAATTAATAACAGCTATATTAATTGTACCATTTACTTGGTTTATAGTGAGTTTTATGTTAAGTATCTCAAATTTTTTGGTTGCCTCTGTAATACAACTTCCAGTTGAAACAATTTTAAAAAGTACAGATAATTCAAATTCCTTTTTAAAAGATCCAATAATTCCAAAAAATATTACTTATGATGCAAATTATTCTTCTGATGAAAATACTAATTATACTAAGGAGCAATTTAATGCAATTTCTAAAAATATGAGTGATGTATCAAATAATGGAAAAGATAAAATTAATGTAAATTGAAGTTTTTATACAACAGATTGTGAAAATGGTAAATCTTGATGTATTTCTATTGAAGATTTGTTAACAAAATCAAAATGATGAGCATACAATATGCTTTCTGTTTATGCTTATTGAATATTTAAGATACAACATTTTAAACAAATTGATAAGTCTGAACTTGCTTGAATAAAATTTATTTGAGAATTAGCTAAAAAATTAAGTTTTTGAATTATATTTTTTGTAATATTTTGAGTTTTAGTTATTTCTATAGTTTATGCTTTATTTAGTAGAGCAGTTATGCTTTGGTTATATGCAATATTTTCTCCACTTTTTGCTCTAACATGGTTTTTTACAGGTAAATGATGAGAAGGTTTCAAAAAGTTAGAAAAACACATGACAATACAGAAATTTATATCTTTAGCTTTAGTTCCCGTATATGTATCTGCCGCTTTATCTTTTTGACTTGTTTTTCTAAGTGCTACAATGAGTGCTCGTAATTGAAATAATGATGCTACATGAGCTATAAAATGAGATAATGTAAATATTACAACTAATAAAGAAACACAAACTCAGACTTTTGTATTTTGAAAAGAACCTACAGCTGTTACATTCAGAACTGTATGAGTTCTTACAAAAGAAACAACTTCTGGGATTAATACAGCCCTAGATATGTGAAAATGAATTATATCTACAATTATAATAAATGTTCTAGCTCTCGTAATTCTCTGGATGGCAGTAATGGCAGCTCTTCAATCAAATGAAATTACCTGAAATGCTGTGAAACCTATTGCTGATTTTTGAGCCTCAATCTGAAAACTCGCCCTCGAAGCTCCAAAATATATTCCACTCAAAATACCTTGACCTGATTGAAAAAGTATCAAAATGAGTATGGCTTGATTATGAGCTGCTTGATCTAGTTTAAAAAATGCTATTGAAACTGCTGCCACCTCTTCGGGCAGTAAAATGTGAACTGCTTTTTGAGAAGATTTAGCTCAAAGATTATGACTTGAGTCAGATAAAAATCTTAATAATTTAAAAGAATATAATAAAAATCATAAGCCTGATTGAACTTCAAAATGAGATGCAACTTATGTTGAAAGTGCACTTAAGAGTTATTGAAAGAAATTTGAAGATATTGTTAAATCCCCTGTAGCAAGAGAAGAGTTATGAAATACTATTTCAAATCTTAAGAAAATTTCAGAAGATGATAAGAAAAAGTTTATTAAGGAATTAGGTGAAGTTAAATCTAATTGAGATTTAACAAGATTATTTAATGAATTAGATGCTAAATTATGAGGACAATTATGATGATCTTGAAATGATTTTTGAAAAGAAGAAAATTTCAATAAGGCGGTAGCTGGTGATAATATTGAAAAATGAATAATAATTAAAACACCAAAAATAGAACAACCATTAAGTGATAAAAATACGGTTGTTAAAATTAAATGAGAGATTGATGGTAAAAAAGATCAAGAAAAAACAATTGATATCTGATTGTTTAAGAGTTGATGAAATTATTATAAAACAAAAGATGCAAGTTGAAAATTTACAGATAAGGTTGATAATATTAAAGAACATGTTTCTGCTAAATTATCAGAAAACTGAATTACACCTGATGAGAAATTAATTTGAATGATATTATAAACTTTATCCTCAACCAAAAAATCTCCGGCTAGCCGGGGATTTTTTGGTTTTTCGCGAAAAATTTTGTTTATATTTAAATAAGATAAATCCTTTAAATTATTTTTTTCTTGTGTTTTTTCAAAAAATAATTATATTTCATATATTATATTTATTTTTTATAATCTTATGAAATTTTCTAAAATAATTTTGTCTGTTTTTACCTTCTTGGTATTTATATGAACGGCAAATGCTAATTTGAGTATATCTCCGCTTAAACATGAGCTTACAATTGAGAGTTGAAAACAAAAATCTGAGATAATAAAAGTTACAAATAATGAGAAGACCGCAATAACTTTGTATACTTCTAAGGAAGATTTTGTGGCTGGAGATGACTCGGGAACTCCTTCTTTTATCAAACCTCAGGACCAGAAAACAGATTTATATAGTCTGTCAAATTGGATAACTATTGAGAATAATAATGTTACACTTGCTCCAGGTGAGACTAGAGAGATAAGATTTAGTGTAAAAGTGCCGGCTAATTGAGAGCCAGGATGACATTATGGAGCAATATTTTTCTCGCCAGGTGCACCAAGTGGGGCACAAGTTGCGGTAGTTCAAAGACTTTGAGTCTTAATTCTTATAAATGTTCCGGGTGATATTAAGATTTCTTGAGATTTGACAGGTTTTGATGTTTGAAATAAATTTGAAAATAAATTAGAAATAAAGGATTCCTTCATTGATTTCCCAATTTACTTTGATGTAAAATTTAAAAATGATTGAAATACACACTTAAAGCCTACTTGAAAAATTGAGCTTATTGATGAGAATTGAGAGATATTAAAAAATGTATGAAAGGAATCAATTACAAGTCCAGCTGGAGCTTATATATGAGAGAAAATGGTTGATTATATTCCAGTGAATGACTGAGGTTGAAATGTCTTACCAAAAAGTGAGAGAAAATTTGAATGAGCTTGGGCAGGTTTTGGTTATCAGGAATTAAATACTGATGGAACAAAATCAGTTAAATTCAAAAATCTTACAGAGTATTATGCTTCAAAAGCAGCAGAAAAAAGAGCTTATTTGCAATTTTATGAACAAATTCATACTCGCAAAGTAAATAAAAAAATTACTGCTAATTTGAGCCTTAGTTATGAATGAAAAGATAAAGAAAAGAAAGATTTTAAACAAACAAAAACTTTTACAGTATCATACGATGAACAATATGTTGGAGTTAATTATTATATTGTAGTTATAATTTTATTAATTATTGGTGGATTTATTTATCACAAAAAAGCCATAGCTCCAAAATCAAAGGAAAAACTTAGAAAACAATTACTTGATGAAATGAAAAATAAATAATTCTTGACTACAAAAATATGAAAAAGTCTAAAATATATTTGATTTGATTTTTTCTTTTGGTGATTTTATCTGCTATTTATCATAATTATGATGCCATAGCTGATGAAGTTGTGAATGTATATGCTATTGTATGAAATCCAAATAATCAGCCAATTATAATGCAGACAATTCCGTCTTTTGATCCAATTGTAATAAAAAGAAATTCAATTCAAAATTTTTCACTTGTTTTAAAAGATATAGATTCTTCAACTATTAATTATACAATAACCTCTTTAGACGGCTCTAATTTTCCAATTAACTGAAATTTTACTGATGCAGTCAATCTTACAGCCTGAACTGCTAACTTAAATTTTACATATTTTTCTCCAAACTATAAAAAAACCGATGAGACTATTACTCTAACTGTAGACGACAATGACTGAAATATAATCACAAAAACAATAAATTTATATGTATATTAAAATGAAAAAAAATATTTTATATATAATTTCATCATTAATTTTGGTCTTATTGCTAATTTTGGCTTATTTTTATTTTTTTGGTAATTTAAATACTGATAAGAAAGTTAATTCCTCACTTTTTATAAAAAATATAACTTGGCAGACAAATTGAAATGATTTTGTGCCTTTTAAGAAAAATGATTCTCTTGACTTAACTTTTGTATTTGATGCGGATTTCGGAAATATTTTAAATATTAATTTAGATAAATTATTAAAGAAAATAAATGTTAAAGAAATATATATAAATGATGAAAAAAAGGATAGAAATAGCTTAAAAAATATTCCATTTAATAATATTTTGAAACTAAGAATCGTAGGAGATGCACTTGAAAATAGTCTAGAAGATGAGAATATTAAAAATGATATACAAGTAGATGTAATTTGAGAAAAAATTGAAGAAATAGTTAAAGAAGAAATTATAGATAAATCAAAACAACTTGTAATTTCCTCTTTTAATAGCCAGAATTTTAATTCAAATATAAGCAATATTTTAGAAATTTCCTGACAAAATCTTGAATTAATTGATTATTTGGTAATTTGAGAGAAAAAAATTGAGGGAATTTATAAAGATAATAAATTTTATGCGAGAATTGATAAGGCTACTTTCTGGAATTGAGATTTTTTTGTCGGATTTTATTTGAAAAATGGTAAACTAGAGTCATCACCTCTAAAGCTTACTTTTTCTTATAATCCAAATCCTATAAATATTGCTGCTATTACTCCAGATAAAATAAGTAATAAAAAAGATAGTTACGTAGTAATTCAATGAAATTGATTTTCTAAGATTGTATCCCTTCAACTAAGCAATAATTATATTTTTAAAAATACGCTTTTTAACATTATAAACAATCAAGTTGCAACTGTAAAAATACCCTCAGGACTTACGCCTGGAGTTTACTATTTTAATATTATGGACACAAAAGGAATTTACAATGCTGCAAACCTAAAACTTACTATTAATTAAAATAATATGAAAAAATTATTAATTCTACTTTTTGTTTTGGCAACACTCAGGACTTGAGTTGTATGAGCTTATTCATCTTTTACTGCAAATAATTTGCAAGTTAAAAAATCAACTGATTCTAGTTTTTCTAATACTGTAAATGTTGCAACTGCTTGAACTCAAGTTATTTTTAGTGTAAATATTATTCCAACTGTATGAACGGAACTTAGAGAATGAAGAGTGAGTTTGACTTTGCCGGCTTGATTAACTTATAATTCATATACACTAGAATCTGATACTTGTGCGGATATTAATGGCGTGAGCGCTGGTAATTTATCAGTTGATAGCTTCTCAAATTCTTCATTTATTTTTAGATTTAAACCAAATTGAACAGTTTGTGAAAATATTGTTAATATCACTTATACAACTTCAGCTTTGGCTATATGAAACCATAATATAAATTATACTCTATCTGATTCAATTGATAATATTTTCTCTAATTGAAATGATATAATCTCTGCCTCTAGCAATGTCGGAGTAAATGTTAGTACCAAAATATCGCTTCTTAAAGCCTATACTTTTGATCTAAACCAAAATTGATTTATTGATAGATATGATTTTACTTTTGATAGGAATATTGTCGGAACTCCAACTACTCAAATTAGCCAGAATTGAACTTCGGTTGTGCCTTGAGCTTTTACAACACTTTGAGCAAACACAGGTTCTATTGCATTTACTGATTCAATTTTTACAACTTCTGAAACTCCACAAATTAAAATAATCTGAGATGCAAATTATGAGAACAATACTTATTTTGTATGAACTGTAGAAGATAGAGCTTTGCCAAAAGTGACAGTTACTCCAGCTGGGTGAGCTTTTACTTCATCTCAAAATGTAACAATCTCAAGTAATGAACTTTGAAATATTTACTATAATCTATGATCCCCAGCTACTCCAGCATCTACTCTATATGCAGGAGCTATAGCCATAAATGCAACTAATTCACTATATTATTATACTTCTGATTTAGCAGGAAATATAACTACCGGAAATGTTAATTTCACATTTTCTTGTGCAGCTTCCGCACCTGCTAATTGAGTTATTTCAGCTTATCCAGCTTGTGTGGTGAGTTGTAATGCTTGATATAATTTGAGTGGCTGAGTTTGTGTGGTAATTGCTAGCTCTGGATGATGAGGTTGAGGAGGTGCTGTTTATGTTCCACCAGTTGTTACCTCGACCTGAGTTACGAGCACTTGAGTTATTACTTCAACATGAGAAGTAATAACTTCGCCTTTACAAGATATTGAATTACAAAATATTTCAAATTTAAATACTGCCTCTTTAGATGTTTTCTATCTTTCTTGAATAATAGAAGCAAAAACTTATTTACATACCCAAATTATAAATCTAACAGTTTTAAAATTAGTTGATAGTTATTTTGAGAAATTAAATTTTGAGAATTCGTATTATTTCACTAGTTTTGACGCTAATTTAAGGCAAGAATATAATAAAATTATTAATAGTTATGTTTTGTTTTTCTTAAAAACTGATTCTTATTTAAAAAATAAAAACGAGTCTGATAAAGCTGATATAATTAGTCTCAACACTATAATTTCAGGATATTTAAAAAATAAGCAAGACCCAGAATTAAGATATATTAATACTAATCTTTATCGCGATTGAATTTATATTTACAAGACAAAATTTGCTCCTATAGCCACAGCTTTGGATAAATTAGAAGCTAAAATTCTTGCAAAATTTGAGAAATTAAAAGATTCTAAAACTATAACTTTCGATGAATATTTAGCTTGAATAAATGCTTACAATGATTTTGTAATGAATTTGACTATTTATAGAATGTATAACAAACCAATGGAAGCTAAAGTGAGAGCTAAAAATGCTATAAATATTTGGTATAATATTTACAAAAAACAAATTCTAGAAACTCCTCAAATTTCAATTGAGACTCCTCAAATATTGCTTGTGAAAGATAAATATACTTTCTCTAAAGATTTAAAAGTAGGGGATTACAATGATGATGTGAAGAATCTCCAAACAGTCCTTAAAATGTATTGATATTTTGACTCGCTTAATCCTACTTGATATTTCTGAAATATTACCAAAGATTACCTCATAAAATTCGCCAAAGATATCCTAAAAATCAATTCCACAACCGGAGTTTTTGACACAAATATGAGAAATGCAATAGGGAATTTGAGATTGAAGTAATAGATTTAAGTATGAAATGAAATGTAAAAACGATTATTTTTGCATAATATATGAATATATGTTACAATGTTTTTGTATTTAAGAAATTTATATTCTAATAAACAAAAATATGCCAATCAATACTGTTCAGAAAAAACAAGGAGCTATTAAAGAATATAGCCAAAATGAAGCCTTAATAATAAATAAAGAACTTGATAAAAGAAGAATAACTAATTCTAAATTAGTTGAAAAAATAATTGGTGAACAAAATTCTATACCATTTGAAGTACTTGCAGGTCCCAAGGATTCTATAAAACTTGAAAAGCCTGAAACTATTATATTTTCAAATGAACCTTATGATGCCCCAATAAGTAATATATTTCTTGAGGGAACCTATGAAGTATCAGAACTTTCTCCAGAAGTAGAAATTGCTATGACACTTACAGGAGCTCTTAATTATTGTAACTTATTAAATAATGAGAGTTTGGAATGAAAGCCATGGGAAATATGAACAGTAGGAATGATGAAACCATTTATAGGGAAAACAAGTTCGATAAATCATCTTTTAACAAGTAGTGTTCGTGATAATCAAAATGATGGATGGGTTGTTATAGATATTGCAACTGGTGAAGAAAAAATATGTTATGATAGCTCTATAAAGTTTAAATTCCGTTTAGTGCGTTAATTTTTATATTATCTAAATTTATCTAAATCCACTCGAAGAGTGGATTTATTTTTTTGCATTTTCAGAAATTTTTATATAATGAGAAAAGATTATAATTTAATTTCAAAATTATGACAACCTTAACATTCAAAGAGAATATAAAAATTGAAAATTTAAGTAAGACTATTAGTATTTATGATTTTTTGGATATTCTAATAGAAAAGTGATTTATTCCAAAATTGGAGAAATTAGATGATAGTGAGATTACTCAAGATATAAAAAAATCATTTTTTCTATCAAAAAAATCTAAAAATAGAATTAATATATAATTTATGAATATATCTTATATTGAAGAAGAAGATTATATTTTAAATTATTTAATTGAAAGAAATTTATTAAATCAATATAAAAAAGTTAAAAAATTCCTTTTGATTTGAAATTCAAGGCAAGTAGATTTTAAGTTAAAAAAGCCAAAATCAGCTCAAATATATTATTTTCGTATAAATCAACAATTTAGGGCTTTATGTCATTTTGAGTGAAATGTTCTAGTTGTTTTTAAAATAGATAATCATCAAAATAAATAATTATAACTTATCTATTAATAACTGATTTAATTTTTTCGTAAAAATGCAACTACTTTTGATTTATTCATACCTGGTATAAAATCACTCCAACACACACTTCCTTCAACATCTACATCAACTCTTTCAAAATTATTATCAGATTGCCATGATGTATCTAGGCCACAATCTTCTTCTTTTCAAATTAAAATAAAAATTTTAACTGTATTGTTTTTTCGAAAATATTTTGTCCAATCCTCATTTTTTGGCATCCATGAAGAAATTATTATATCAAATTCATTAATTTGTATACTATCAACAGACATTTCTATTACATCAAATATTCTCTTAATCCAATATGGAGTACCCAAAGAGCCACTCATTTTATTATCCCATGAAAAATTATCAATTGCGTCATATTTTATTTTTTTATTTTTTAATTTTTCTACAATAGTATTTTTAAGAAAATAAGTAAGTCGACCATTTCCTGCACCAACTTCTAAAATATTTATTAATTTTTCTGGTATAGATTCAATTTTTTCTACTAAAAAATTAGACAATGAATTTATAAATTCTTTTGTTAAAATTTGAAATTCAGATCAATTAGGATTATGGTGTACATAATCATCCCAAAGACCTTGTTTATATAATTTTTTTAATTCATCTAGGCCCATGAGATATCAAGGATTTTTTATGTGTTCAGGAAAAACCATTGGTTTTTGTTGCATATTTAAATTTCTAAATTATAGTTTATAACTAACCTCCTTCACTTCTTTTTTCTTTTCATTTAGGAACTTAACTTTTGAGAAAATTCAGAATGATAGTTTGTCGAAAATGGCGTAGATGTCGTAGATTATTGGGATTTTTTTGAATGGATTTTTGTCGATATTGGCTATTCAGATAAATATTGGGAAGAGTAGAAATAATTGGTAAAGTGAATAATAAGAAAAATAAAACCATATAAAAATTAGTAAAAAGCTTATTATTAAGCCTTGGGTTATTGCTATTAGATATTTTGATTTTTTTGAAACTAGAAATGTTGGTATAAAAATAAGATTTAGTATTGGTATAAAAATTAAGTTTTTTGATAAAACTAAACTTTCATCAGTAAAATATGAAGAGAATATTTCATAAGATTTCTCATCTTTTTCTAGTAATTGTGCGTGTTTTGAGGCAAAATCTAGTTTTACTTTCCTACCAAAAATTAGAGATAAAAAATCAAAAAAGTAGAAAAATGAAGTTCTTAACTTTAGATAAATATCTCATAAACTCGGAATTTTATTTATAAGATTATTTATTATTAATTTGTCATTTATAAAAATATTTACTCAAATAAAAGCAATAAATAGAATATAAGCAAAAATTAGTAATATAAATATTGAGTCAAATCCGCTAAAAACATAATAAGACAAAATTAAAAAAGTGAATATCGTACCTATTTTTGCTAGACTTTTTGTAATATTATTCTCATAATTATTTGAAGTTATAATTCATAGAAAAGGTAGCAGCGAAGTAATATATATGATTTTATCATTTTCAGAAATTCAAGATAAATTATAATTCACGCTTTTTGTATCCAAATTTGTATTATTCCAAATGCTACTTTTTGGCTCAATTCCTCTGTGCGCTTCATAAGCTCATTTTAGGATTGCAAGAGTTAGAAAAGTAAAAAATCATAGATTAATAACTTTATCAACGCTCACCATAATAACAGGAATATTGTAATATAAATGTTGACTTAAGAATATATTGTACAAAATAAAAGTAACTAGAAATCCAAAATGGATTTTTGTGGCTTTCTTTGAATGTTTCACTATAAATTCATGAGCGAAATTTGGATTATTTCAAGCCAACAGAAAGAGCCAACCCAAGAAGAAATAAGAGATAAGTGCGTTCGTTTTAATTTGATTGTTCATAGTTTTTAATATTATATTACTTATATAATAACATAAATTCTCTTTAAATACAAAAAAATCCACTTTTAGTGGATTTTTTTGATTAATATTATTCTGGATTTTCTGAATGTTGTGTTAAATTAAGGAGATCATCAACTTCATTTTGCCTTTCTTTTGCATAATCTGCAACATTAATTTCTTTTGGCTCAAAAACTGGCTTTTCTCATTTTAGAGATTCTAATTTTTCCATAATTAATTTTTATTTTTAAAATAAATTACTTAACCTCTTTTTTCTTAGCTGGAGCTTTTTTTGTAGGAGCTTTAGCTGGTTTAGCTGGAGCTTTTTCTATTTTTTCTTTAGTTACTTTCTCCACTTTTTTTTCTTCTTTAATTTCAGTTTTTTCAACTTTCACTTCAACTTTTTTAGCAGGGGCTTTTTTTGCAGGTTTTTCTGCGGTTACTTTCTCTTCTTTTGGAGCTTCGTATCATTCTTCTAGAGCTTTAATAGATAGTCCAATTCTTTTTTCATTTGAGTCAAAAGTAATAATTTTTGCTTTAACTGTTCCTCATACTTTTACATGATCTTCAATATTTTTCACCATAGAGCTAGATATTTCAGATAAATGTATAAGTCAGCTAATTCCTCCATCTAATGCTAAGAATATTCAGAAATTAGAAACACGAGTAACTGGAGCTTCGATAATATCTCAGATTTTATATTTTTTAGCAAGTTCATCCCAAGGATTAGATCTAAGTCTTTTGATAGAAAGACTGATTTTATCAGTTTCAATTCAAATAATTTGCACTTTGATTTTATCTCAAACTTTAGCAAATCTTTCTGGTTTTGAAACATGTCCCCAATCAATTTCAGATACATGTACTAATCATTCTAATCCGTTGAATGTAATAAATAATCAGTAAGTTAAAATTCCTGAAACTACTCATTCTACTACATCTCCTATCTTTAATCATTTTAGAGCAACTCCTCTTTCTTCTTCTATTGCAGCTTTTTCAGAGAAAATAATTTTTTTACCATCATCATCAACATTTATTACTCTTACCTTAAATGGTTTTCCAACTAATTTATTTAAGTGTTCTAAAATTCTCTCAGCATTTGCTCATTCAACTCTTGGGTAATGCATTGGAGTTAATTGAGAAACTGGAATAAATCATTTTATACCATCTAGATCAATTAGAAGACCTCATTTATTAGCTTCATTTGGAATAACTGTAATAATTTCTTTTGTATCAAAATTAGAATGTAATCTTGCGATAAGTTTAATTTGACTAGCTTTTTTAAGAGATAGAATAATTAAACCTGAATCAGCATCATCTCCTGAAACCATAGATTCTACAACATCACCAACTCTGATTTTTGACGTATCATCCGTAGATGATGTCATATCAGCTCAGGCGATAATTCATGTAAATTGTCAATTCAAATCAACTAAAATCATTTTATTGCTTGCGAATAAAACAGTTCAAGAAATAATATCTCCCATTCTAGGAGAAATAATAGGTTTTTGTTCTTTTAATAAAGCTCAAAAATCATTTGTAACATTAGTCATATAAAAGTAAGTTAAAAAATAAAAATAAAAAAATTCTGGGGCGAACGATGGGGATCGAACCCACGACATTCAGATTCACAGTCTGACACTCTAACCAACTGAGCTACGTTCGCCATAAATAGCCAAAAAATTCGCCCAAAAAATTAGGCACACGAAGTATATTAAAATCCAGCGAAAAAGCAAATTTATTTTATGAGTTAATCAATTTTAAAATATTGATTTATAGCTTAAATTAATAGCAATTATAATCTTTAGTAAGAATATCAAGTGTCCGTCCAGTTGAACAATATATGACATTAGAACATGTTGGACTTCAAGGTGTTGTAGTCCGACTTGACCGATTTAGCCGCAATCCTGCTCCGGGTTTACTACAATGAGTTCTAGTTCTACAATACCGTTGACATTTTGTAGTTACATAAGGAAATATCATAATTCAACTACATCATACTTCATTACAAGCTCTTAATTGTCTATTCGAATAAATTGTCGAACTAGCTAAACCAGTCTCAGCATGATTTAAACTTGTTCATTTATTTATCCAAGTTATTCAATCTTTTGACCATTCATAATAAGTAGCTCATGATACTGCTTGCCAATTCCATGTTATACTTGTTGTTGTAATACTTGTTGCCGCACTAGCAATTGGTGTAGATGGCACTGGTACTATCACAGAACAACCCGTGTAAGTAAATGTTCCACTAAGAACTCAATCATTACAAGTTCTTTGTTCACTTGTACAAGTATTTCAGTAGGGAACAGAAGTTGTAAGATAGGCTGTAACGGAAGTGGAGTGCAGAACTGGAATTGAATTAAATGTACAATCTTGATAAATAGGAGTGTTATTTGATGGTGTATTTGTTGGCGTATCTCAAAATAAAGTCTTTTCTACTTTTTCAATTTCTCATCCAAAACTATCTAGAATATTTCAAGTAAAAGTATCTGTATAATTTGTTTTATCTATTGAACATAAATTTATTCAGGTAAAACTGGCCTGCTCGTTGTAAATGTCTTTTATAATTCTATCTACATTTTTTGACTTTGTATTTCATAATCATCATATATTATAGGGCATATTTGATTCTTCATCTACCACAAAATACACATTATCTTTATTTGATAGAAATTCAATTCAAGAAGGGGAAATTGATCAACTATAATTATATATTAAACTTGGAATGTTTGTTAAATAACTACTGCATCATTCTCAAAATTTCAAACTTCATTCATAATTTCAATCTACTTTTGCCTGTAAATCATCAGCATAAACATTATTTATATATCACATATTTAATGTATTTTCAAGAACTGTTGCTATTTGATAATTTTTTTTATCATATGTAATTCAATAAATATAATTCTGAGAACTATTTAATGGATCTGATGGTATTTTGGATATATTTATTTTTCTTGAAATACTGTCATCTATAATTCATTTATATGCAATCTCTACTCAATTTAATGTTCAAGTTAAAATTCAAACTGTAGGATCACTATCAGGAAAAGGATAATAGCCAGATTTTATTTGATATAATTCAAGTCATTTTCTTACGCTTGACACATCAGTTATACGAGTAGAGTCGCGAGCTTTGGATGAATGTGAGCTGAATGAGAGGAAAGCAATAGTTGCGAGAATTGCGAGGATTGAGATTATAACCAGAAGTTCCACCAGAGTAAATCATTTATAGTTTACTCTTTTATTTACATTTTTCATATATCTAAAATTAAGAAAATAAAAATAGACTAATCAAATTAAAAGTAGTTTAACTTTTGTTTGCGTAGTCTATTATATTTTTTTTAAGATTGCAAGAGATTTTTTTAAAATTTATCTCTCAACATAATATCCCATAAAGTAAGCCATCGTATCTTTAAGTGGTCTTATCTCTGAGTAGGGAACTGTGCTTCTTCCTGAAAAATCTAAGCTAAAACCTTTTTCTTTGATTTTATCAAGCCAATTAACTATGCAAAAATTGCTTCATCTTGCTGGTTTTACATCTGCGCGTCAGGCTAAGATACAGTCTGTTAGACAATTTACACATCCACTTGATTCTACTTTTCAGAGAATTATTTTATACATTTCTGGCTTTAATCTGGCTCTACCAGGGAAACCAACTGTGCTATCAAAAACTAGATGAGTTGGAATGGAATTTTGGTTTTCTTCGTAAAATCTTTTGAATTCCTGTATTGCTTTTAGTGAATTTCCATAACTTTTTAATATATCAAATATTTTTTGTTGGTTTCAAGCGGCTTTTTGGACTATAAAAACTTCTATTAGATTATATAAAGCCATTTGATCAAAGCTATATTCTCCTTCTTCCTTGATAAACTCCTTGTTAAAGAAATTATTGTAAATTACTTTATAAAAATGATTTTTAATAATTTCTATATCTTGCTCATTAAATTCAATATGAGCTTTCACAGCCTCCTTTCCAAGATATTTTAATACTTTTTTTCTGTAAATTCTCTCAAATTGGTTTACTTTTTTCTCTGTAACAAGCGCACTGTTAAAAGCAATTTCATCTATTTTGGATACTGGTCATAAATGATTTCCAGAAATTAGAGTTTCTTTAAATTCTTTTCATTTTCCGTTTATTGCCTCCTCTGACACCGCCAAAGTAGTTCAGATTTGCACTCAGCTAAATCAAGCGGCTAGTGCTTTTTTTATTTCAGCATTATTATAAATTCATCCTGCAGCATAAATTGGTGGCATTTTTTTATCTGATTTTGCAAAAATTTTCTTGATTTTCTCTAATTCTTCGTATTTATCTCACATTCTAATAATGTGTCATCCTGCCTTGTCTCATTCCTCAAAAGTGTAATATTTATAATCTAAATCTTTTAAAAATCTAGAATTTCCCGAAGAAATTAGAAGTCAAAAAGCCGGTTTTCTGTATTTAATTCATTCTCAATCTAAGTCACTGAAAAATCCGCTCAAAAATTCTTTTGGGTTTTTTTCTGGATTTCAGGCGGCTGTCGTGATATAATCAATTCAGGCTAAAGTCGCAATCTTAAGCGATGCAATGTATGAACTAGTTTTGTACATACAATTTATTCAGACATTAATTCACTCTTTTTTGAGTTTTGTAGTTTCTCTATAAATTCCGACTAAATCTTTCATTCTAAACATTTTTGCTTTTCAAGGAACTTCACAGTTAAATCATTTATTTTTAGCTTGTTCTCATAAATCCTCACATTTAAAGAAATGTTTTTCAATAAATTCATCACTTAATTTTAACTCTTCTTTAAAAATTTTATTAAATTCCGATGTAATAATATTTTTTTGTTCAGATTTTTTTAATTTATTAAAGTTTGGAATAAATTCATTAAAATAATAATCTCCAATTCAAACTGATGATAAATGTCCTCAAAATCAGATTTTATTCATAGCTTTTACCATATTTGTCGATGAAATACCTGTTCCCATTCCGCCATTAATAATTGTTGATATTTCAATTTCTTCAATACTTCAGTTTGATTGCTCTACACTAATTATATTATTATCCTTATAATTCTCTCAAAATGCTTTTTTCTTGTTTTCTAGAGAAAAAAAATTCTCATCCTTATCAAAATCATCTCAAGAAATTGTAGTGTGGCAATAATCTGATATTTTCCCGTATGGGTCTAGTCAAGTTTCTAGTTCTACAGTGTTTAGTTTAGGTATTTTTGGGAGTTCTAGCTTATTCATATAGTATTTTTATATCATAAATTAAAACTTAATCTAACCATATTTATTCAAAAGTCAACATTTAAAAAAATTTTAAAATTTACTTAATTTCTACAAAAATATAAAAAAATTTTGACATTAAGCGAAGTTTTTATACAATGTGTTCACATTTAATTTGCGGGTGTAGCTCAATTGGCTAGAGTTCCTGCCTTCCAAGCAGATTGTTGTGGGTTCGACCCCCATCACCCGCTCCAAATTAAGTGTTATTTTTTTAAATTTGGGTGTGTAGCTCAGTTGGTTAGAGCGCGTCTCTGATAAGGACGAGGTCCGTGGTTCAACTCCACGCACACCCACCATAATTTTACAACAAAGCCGGGAACTAGCGCAATTGGCTAGCGCACACGCTTTGGGAGCGTGGGGTTGCGAGTTCGAGTCTCGCGTTCCCGACCATATTCCAATACATACATTTATGACCTTTTTGGGGCTATCGTCTAGTGGTCAGGACAGCTGGTTTTCATCCAGTAAACCGGAGTTCGATTCTCCGTAGCCCTGCCAAAAAATAAACAAAAAATTCTTAACGAAAGTTAAGAATTTTTTAGTGTGAAATTTAATTTTTTTATTTATATGATTTCAAAAAAATTCCCACTTATTTTTAGATACTTTGTGAATTATAATTCTGTGTTTCTAAAATTTGACTATCAATTATTTCTTTAATTGCTTCAGCAACTTCTTCAGGATTTGAATTATCATTTACCATCAAAACATTTGTACCTTGTTTTTGTAATTTTCAATATAATCTCATTAATTCTTTTTGAATATCCTCAGGATTTCATTCTAAAATTTCAGGATCCAATTTATTATTAAGTACATGAGATACATATGCTGTATATATTGCGATTTTTTTTAGACTATAAATATTAAGTCATTCAACTTCTCATATAAGTTTTGGAAATTGACTTTTAATTTCTCATTTTGTCTTAGTAATTATTCCATCTAATTTTCAGCTTTTTAGAAGAGTGTCACTTGTTCGTGAATCAAGATTATTTTTCCAATCGTTATCTTTTATATCTACAGTGAATTGATTTGTAAGTACAGCTCTTCAAATATCTCTTGCGTATTTTTCCAATGCCCTTTTCAAATCTCTATGTGGAGTTTGAAAATGTTTTTGTGTCAAATTTCATACAGTTTCATCAATTACTCATTGAACTAAATTAGAACCAATAGTTCTATCTAAAAGTGTTCTTTTACTCATAAAAATTAATATTAAAAACTAAATTCAAAGTCATTATAACATAAAAATTAAATTATTGCAAAAAACTATATAAGTTCATCAAAATCAATTTGTCTTATTTTCTTTAAACTAATTTATAAATTCTAAAGATATATATTTTTAAAAAATTATTTGAAAATATAGCAAAAAGATATATACTGTGTTTGAATAATTTAGTTTATAATTCAAATAATATGACTGCTTCTATTCTTGTACGAACTGATACTGATCTAAAGAAGCGTTTTGAAGAACAAGCAAAACGTCAGGGTCTTTCTATGACATTTCTTCTTACGAGTTTTATGAAAACTTATTCAGATGCTCCTGATATTATTAAAGTTGGTCTTGATGAAGAGATTATCGATAATTCATGGAAATCAGCAAAAACAAGCAAATCTATGAAATCTTTATCTAAAACTTTGCAATCAAAATGATTATAATTACAAGGTCTTTTGGGAAGGAACTTTCCCATTTTAGTCCGAATATAAAAAGCGAATTAGTATCGCTTATTTCAAAACATGACGTATGATTGTCTAGAAATTTTATTCTTCTTAAAAAAGAAGAAAATCTATTCATATTTAAAGGATATCTTGATGGAAAACGAGTACGCGTAACAATAGGAAAAACACAAAAAGGAAATTATATTCCACTTGAAATTCTCAAAAAAGAATCAAAAGCTGGATACAATATCCGCGATGATTATGATGCCTCAAATATTATTGATAGAACAAATAGAGAAATTATAGAAGACAAGTATGAGACTTTGAGTCTTTTGGTATAAATATCTATGAAAAATTCTTAACGAAAGTTAAGAATTTTTTAGTGTGAAATTTAATCCATTTTGTCTAATTTACTCTTTAATAATGCTCATAAATTCTCATCTGGTCTGACATATTTTAGAAAATTATCATATACTTTTGGGTCTCATTTAAATCTTTTATCTGATTTATTCCAAATATCTTTCCATATAATTTCTTTTTCAGAAAGAATTGAGTTATTGATTTCCCTAAATAATGGGTCATTTACAAATTTTGTTCAGGTTCATTTAGTTGAGATAATATGAGAATTTTTTGCTTTATCTAGCACTAGTGAGATATTTTGAAAACCTCAGCATGAACCTAGGAATACCATTTTTGCATTTGAAGGTATTTTATTAATAGTGCCTTTTGTGTGATAACTATGTCATCTGTGTACTATTACAGTTGGTTCCATACTTGGAGAACTATTTTTCATAAATGTATTCATATCATCAATTCAATCAGATATATTTGATTTTGTTTTATCTGATTCTGGTTTATTTGCAAATATATTAATTTGTTTTCAGTCTTTAGCTACATTTGACTTCACTATTACAAATGTATTATGGTCTTCTATTTTCCAGTCTTTATCATTTTTATAATTTGATATAAAATTTTCAAAAGAACTTCTACCATCGTCATCATTATAGAAAAAATATTGTTGTATATTTCTATTTTTTTTATCAAATAATTCAGTTGATTTTAATGAATCTAATTTTGGAATAGTGTATTTATCAGGTAATTCATCTTTAAAAAATGGATCGTCAAATTTATCCTTAAGTTTTTTCCCAATTACTCAAAGACGATCTTTTTCTGTAGTTCAGGTTTTTGGATCTCTATATTTTAATTTTATATTATTTCCAATATACTTTAATATTTCTTTATCATTTATAGATGATACAATATCAATAAATGCTATTGAATTTCTTAAATCAGATTTGATTGATAATACTAACACATCCAGAATTTTAACTAATCTTTCTTTTTTAATTGAATTTAGGAATTTATCTACTTGTCCATATGAACTTACAGCCTCTAGAAATACGGCAACTCATTTAAAATTTTGAGAAGCAAATAAATCATAGAAATCCTTTCCTTCTCTTTCTAGAGAGGAATTAATTCTTTTTAATATTCAATAAAAAGATGAAGTAAATATTTCTTCTCTTCATTCAACTACACAACTATATAATTCCTTAGAATTAAGATTTTCTATTATTAGAAATCTTAGTTCATCTTTTTCTTCATGAAGATTGTTTATTATTTTTACTAAATTCAAGTATTTATTTCCATCATTTTTCGTGTCTTTAAAATTAAATGAAACTCTTTTTATTATCTCTTCTAAAGATCATCGTCAACATTGTTTTAATTTTCTTACAAATTCAGGAACCCTGAGCACTAATAATCAAACTCAAATATCAAAATCTAAAATTGTTTCAATATATTTAGCAAAATAAGGTTTATCACTTAATAACCAAACCACTGAATATGCAGAATCATTGTTTCATCCTTTATAAGGATTCCTTAATAGTCAATTCATAATAGATTCTTCACTTAAAGCTATTTCATTAAAAATTTCCATTTCTTCATAAGAAAATGGATAAATAGTACTATAAGGTGAGCCCATATTAGCTAAAAAAGTAACTGGGTCTCTTGATACAGCTAGCTTAAAAATATCTTTTGCATAAGGTTTTTTTGAAAAAAGATGAAAAAAAGAGAAAATCAAATGAGGATATGATATGCATATTTTAGTAAGATTTTCTTTACTAATAGCAATTTCAGTCAACTCTTTCATTAGAGGATTTTTAAAACTAAATATACTAAGTTCACAAAGAATTCTTTCTGGATGTTTTTGGGCATATAATCTAAGTTCATCTACATTAATTCATGAAAGATTGTCATTTATTATTTTTTCAAAAGTCTTAGAATATTTATCTTTAGTCCTTTTTTTTAGATTTCATATAAAATCCCAATTAACTATATTGTAATATGTCCAAAATTTTAAACTAGAGAATACCAGAAATCCCTCCGGGTCTTTTTTTGCAAAAGACTCCATATTACTATCACTCAACCCTTTTTTTATGTATTCTTCTCAGTATGGAAGTGTTCTTAGTATATAATCATACTCAAAAATATATCTTGTATTTTCCTTTAAAACATAATCTAGAATAGCCCTAGTAAGATATGGTTCTTTGCTTATTTCTCTAATATCTGATTCAAAAAATTTATCCCATCACTCTTTTTTATATTTGTTTATATATTTTTCTGATTTATGTGATATTTCCTTATTGAGTTCATTCCTAAAATCAATCCTCATACATTTATAAGGATCTAGAGCTTCTTTTTTATCAGAAATTACACCGGTTTTTGGTTTTTCTCAAAATACTATATCTTTTTCTATTGGCATTTATAATGTTACATTTAATAAACACTATAATCTTAACATAAATTCAGATATAAAGCAAAAATTCTTATTTGAAAATTTAGAGCTCTCAATTTTTGACAAAATTTAACAAATATGATAATATTAAGTGAAGTTAAATAATTAATATAACTTAAATTATGGGATTTAGTTTCAAATCATTGTTCTGAGGAAATAGGGAAAAAGAGGTTAAAAAGGCTGATTTAGCGAAAGCTAAACCAGTTTCAAAGCCAGTTGTAGATGCTCAGGCTAGAGTTGTGGATATGTATAGTCGTATTTTACCTGAAGTTAAAAAGACTCCAGATATAGAAATTAAAAAACCAGAAAAGAGAGTTATAAAATTTTCTCCTGATTTATTAAAAGAACATAAATTACCAGTATATAACGGAGATGAAGAACCTTTGCAATTTAATCCAATCGATCCAAGAACTTGTGTTCGCGAACACTTAAGAGTTGAAAGTAATGAAATTATCGATAAACATATTAATGTAAAGACAGTTAATCTGAGTGACCCTCAGATAGTAAGTGATGATATTTTATCAAATATTAGTGCCGGTTGATTACAGATAATATCTTCAATCCCAAAAGAAGTTTGAGATAAATTATCTTTTGATTTTTTTATGTGAAATGATGAATTTTCTCTTGTTTGAGAAGTTAGAAGTATTTTGACTGATCCTGAGAATAATAAAAGATATTGAATTCAGTTTATAGATCCACCTAAAGATCAAATTAGAGCACTTAATTTAATTGTTTGAACTGCTAAACTTTCAAAATTTACAAAAGAAAATGTTTCAACTTCAGAAATAGATCTTATTAGTTAGATAAACTCAAAATTTTTATACTAAAAAAAGACTTCTTTGAAGTCTTTTTTTAGTGAGTTTTAATTTATCTAGCCAAAACAGTTACGCTTATTTCTTTAATTACAGTTTTTCACCCGGAGATAACTTCTACTTTAACAGAGTGTTGTCAGACTTCTAGAGTATTGTCTTCATTAATAGGCACCAAGAAATTTTTAGTTCACTCGAGAATTTTAAATAAAGAGCCGTCAACATATACATTTAAAACATCAGGAACGGCGCTCACTGTTCATCTTAGATTAAAAAATTGGTCTTTATAAATATTTACCTTTCCATTTGTTGGATTTGTAATTTCTAGGCTAACTGGATTTGGTGTAATTACATTTGAGCTATTTTCACTTGTTCAAGAATTTGTATTTTGTATGGTTTTTTCTCAGACATTTATTATATATTTAACTTCATTTGAATAATAGAACGAATCTATAGCTTTAATACTTATTTCATAGCTTCAATTTGTGTCTTTTGTGAAATCTATGGTTTCATCTATATTTCATCATTTTAAGTCATCTACTGGAATAGTTTTATATATTTTACCATCTTTAGAAATTATTATTTTAATAATAGGATTATTAGCATCATATCTAATTTCTACTTTTTTGCTTATTTGTCAGATAATCTCATCATTTGTCAGATTTGATGAGATACTTATTCCGGCACTATCTTTAGATCATCTATCACACGGAGTATCAAGAAGTGTTCCTGTAAAATAAGAATCGGCCGTAAAATATCAAATTGTTTTTAACCAAGATTTGTCGTAAGAATCAATAATAGGGGACATACTAGATCACATATAAATTGTCTTAATTGCATCCGGTGGAGTTTCGTCAGTTACTTTTCAATTACATGTGGCATCTACTTCAATTTTTTTACCTCCACTATCGTATTCAGTAGGTTTTACTGCAAATATTGTAGTAACTTTTAGGTCATCTGGAGTATTATCAGAAGCAAGTCTTCCAGATGCTTTTGAGATAGTAGCTGAAATTACAGATTTTGGTTTTATAAAATCTTCTTTTTTAAGATTCTTGTGAGCAAATTCCATATAAGAATGCCAGATTGGAGCAGCACAATTAAGTCAATCACAGCTTCATTTTGTGGCAGATCAATCAGTATTTCCAGCCCAAACTACTGTGGTAATTTGTGGAGTATAACCCGCTGTCCAGAGATCTCCTGGTAGAATTTCTTTTTTCTTTCAAGCCACTGTAGTATTTTTATTTGAAGTTCAGGTTTTTGCTGCAACTTTTCTTCATTTTAGAGTGAGTACATTATTCCAGAAATCATTTGGTCTATTTGCTGGATTTGATAGTATATCAGTTATTACATAAGCCGCTGCATCACTTAAGACTTGTTCTCATTCGCTATCCTTGAAATCTTCAATAATATTTCATTTTGAATCTTCAATCTTCACTATTGGAGTTATATCCTTTCTATATCATCAATTTGCAAATACACTGTAGGCTTGTGCTAACTCTAATGGTTTTAATTCTCAAGTTCAAATTGCCAAAGGTCACCCATAATAACTTCATTTTTTGAGTGAACTTACTCAGAGTGAATTTGCGTAATCTACTATTTCATTTTCTCATCCTGCATAGAAAAATACTTTTATGGCAGGAATATTTCTAGAATAACCTAAAGCTTTTCTAAGTGGCATTCTTCCCATAAATTTTGAGTCATAATTATCTGGTTCCCATTCTCCAAATTTCGTATCATTGTCATATATTGGAGTTTCTGGTCAGATAGGATTTTTCTCAATAGCATAAGAATAAACAATTGGTTTAAAACTAGATCCAGGCTGGCGTTCTGATGTTATAATATTTACATTTGCTCCGGCATTTACATCAAAATAATCCGCTCAACCAACCATTGCAAGAATTTGTCAGGTTTTGTTATCTATACTTACTAAGGCTGCATTTCTAGCTCAATATTTTGTTTTATTTATTTCTACTTGTTTTTTCACAAGTTCCTCAGCTTTGTCCTGTAATTCTGGGTCTATTGAAGTATATATTTTTAATCATCCTGCACTTTCAAAATCTTTTCAATATTTGTTTTCAAGAAATTCCTTCACATAAAAAATAAAGAAAGGATATTTAATATTTTCAGTGTATTTTCTAAATTTAAAATCAATTCATTCTACAAGCGCATTTTTGTATTCATTTTCTTTGATTTTGGTGTCTTCAAGCATTCTTCCAAGTACAAAATCTTTTCTTCAAGTATTGTATTCTAGGATATATCATTTTAGATCTTCGTTTGGTTTTTCTAAATTTAAATCTGAATATGGAATTTTTATACTATTTAAAAATGTTAACATATCATTATAATCAAGCTGAATACATCAAGCTCAGTCTATTTTAAAATCTGACTTAAAGAAGCCTTTATTTAATTTACAAATTTTAGTTGTATTCTCATTTACTTTTGTAATTTCTGCGTCTGTTATGATAGATTTTAATTTATCTTTTAGGGGTTTATAAAAAGCAGGATTTTCAGTTTCATCAATTTTTATAATATCTTTTGGACTTTCTTCTTTGTAGACATATAGATATCACATTAATCTGTCACGATGATTGTATGGAGAATAATAGGTTGGTCATTTTGGAATAGAGCTCATTATTGAGCTTTCTAAAATTCCTAAATCTTTTGCCTGTTTTCCAAAAAATGTCTTTGATGCTTCTTCAATACCAAATGCATTACTTCAAAATGATATTTTATTTAGGTAAAGCTCTAGTATTTTATTTTTAGAAAAGCTTGAATTAAGTTTGTATGAAAGATATAATTCTTGAACTTTTCTCTTTATAGAGCGCTCTGCGGTTAGAAAACTATTTTTAATTAATTGCTGACTTATTGTAGAAGTTCATTGAATTTTGTCTGATTTTCCTGAAATATAATTAAGTCAAGCTCTAATTAGTCACTTAAAATCAAATCATTTATTAGTAAAAAAAGTCTTATCTTCAGTCGCTATTATAGCGTCTTGCATTGTTTTTGAAATTTGAGAAATATCAACTGAAGTTCTTTTTTCTTTTGAATAAAGATTATAAAGCTCATTTCATTTCTTGTCATAAATTATTACACTCTCTGGAAATATATCATTTCAAAGTGTATTTATAGAAGGTAAGTCACGAATATACAAAATCCGTACAATTGCAAAAAATACGACTGCAAGTCATAAAACTAGAAATCATACGTGAGCTAAAATCATTTTTTTATCTCAACTTTTCATAACGCTAAGATATTTTTCCGATATTTTTTTACTTAATTGATTTTTAGTAAATTGGTTCATAATTAATTATTTAGGAATAAACGATAATCACTTCAAAGAATAATTTCTATTTTTGTATTTGGATTTTTGGTATAACTAAAGTCGACTACTTTTTCTTGCGTGGTAAATATAAACTGAGAAAGTGCTTCTAGAGTTTTACTTTCTGGACTAACTCAAATTTTATTTTCGCTATCCCAGATATAATTTATTTTTGTTTTTTCAAATTTGTCTTTCGTGCTAAAAATTGAATCTTTATCTGGAATATTAAATCAATATCTTTTCAAATTACTTGCAAATTTACTCGCAAGTCATCCAACTTTTGTAGTATTTACAAATACTATTTCATTTTTTTCTACAAATATTTCTGGATAGTTAAACACTAAATTTCCAAATTTATTTATATCCTTATAAGACGAAACGCTCGATGCAGTGGCTCATTCTGGCAGTACAACAGATGCTCCACCAAATGCATTTCTATCACCATAATACAGAAAACCTCAAATATTGCAATCTCAATCAAAGCAACTTGTATTTAAATTAAATGAGAAAATATTTTCAGTTGGAATACCTTTTGCAATCCCGGCAAGTGATATTATTTCTTTTAAAGTCAAATCGGTCTTTATATTAGAACTTAGTGTATAAAATAGAGCTTTTAGTTTTGATGGACTTGAGATATATTTTAAATCAAATAATTTTTCTTTAATGGCTTTTATTACTAATTGTTGTCTCAAAGACCTGTCAAAATCACTAGTTGAGTGACGACTTCTGGCATATTTTAGAGCTGTTTTTCCATCAAGAGTTTGCACTCATTTTTTTATAGAAAATACCTCATATCACCAATTTCCATCTGGATATTCTCTATCTTCCAAATCTTTTGGTACATTTACTTCTATGCCGTCCAATAAATCTACAAATTTTGTAAATCCATCAAAATCAATATTAGCATAATAATCTATTTTTTCTCAAGTAATTTCCTCAACTTTTTCTTTTAAATAATTCATTGCATTTTTTTCTGATTCTTTTTTTAATCATCTTGTATAAAGCTCGTTAACTCTTCAGGCTCATCCAGTTGGATAAGACACATATAAATCACGCGGAATAGAAAGCATAGAAACTGTCTTTTTATTCGGACTAATTGAGGCGAGTATTATTGTATCAGTCAAATCTGTTCATTCATGACTTCCTCATCAAATTCCCGTTAGTAGTACATTTATCTTATCTTTTGTCGGGTCAATAGAAGAAAATCCTCAGATATTAAGTAAATTCATAAAACTAAAATCTATCTTAAAATCCGAAATTTTTGAATATGTAAAAAGCGCTAAAGCTCAAATTATAAAAATTCAAAAAACACCAAGTAAAATCCCAGATACTATATTTTTCTTCTTAGCATTAAAATAATTATTTCTAAGTTCTTGTACTTTATCCATAATCACTTCGCCCAATTCTTCCTTCTTAATTTTCGATTTCTTAAATGACACTTTTGTCTTAATTAAACAATAAAATAAAATAATTTCTTAAATGCTCTGGATTATATAAAAAAACTACTTTTTTGCAAAAATTTTTTAGGGAAATTTAGTTTTGATGATTATCTATTTTGTAAATCCTTAATTCTTGTTTTTCTATAATACAATAAGCTCTAAATTGTTTGTTTATACGAAAATAATAAATTTCATCTTTTTTTGGTTCTCTCAATCAAAAATCAACATTTGCATATAATCATAATAACAAAAATGTTTTAGCTTTTTTGTATTGTTTTAGTAAATTTCTTTCATTTAAATAAGTGAGTATTTTTGGATCTTCTACTATTTTAGAAAAAAGCATACTCTATATTTTTATAAAATAATTACTATCTCTTTTTCTGCACTCTAATGCCTCTTTTCTAAGTTCATCAGTTATTTCATTATCATTTAATTTTTTTAATGAATACTGCTCAAATTGAGAAACTATATATAATGATAAATCATAAACATCTTCAAATATTTCTGTTTTAAAATTTATCGAAGGATTTTTAATAGCAAGCTTAAGCATAAATTTTTAATTATTATTAACTAATTCTGATTATATTAAATTTCCCCAAAAAATCAAAACAAAAATTTGCATTTATTTTTTAATATATTACAATGCTCACACAAAAATCTATCCCTCCCATATTTTAGGGGAGGCTAGGTGGGGTAATTTACAATTTAACTATTTTTTTATGCGCAGTGAAACAAATACTCTTGGGGTAAAAACCCTAATAAAAAAATTTTTCAAAAAACTTTGAAGTTGAGTGATAATCTGATTATGATTTATACTCAGTATTTGAATATTTATTATTGTATATGCTGCCGGACGGAGTGTTATGACTCCAGTTTGAACCTGAAGTTGACTAACTGCAAGTTCATGGAATCAAATGATAGATAATCTAAATAGTTTAAACTCAAGAGTTTGGTGAACTAACTGATTAGCTAGTTATTATACCACTTGAAATGTCGGAATTGGAACAAATGCTCCAGGTTATCCATTAGATGTTGTTTGAAATATTTATGCATCAAATGGTGTTATTGCCGGTAATACTCTATGGACTAATGATAGTATTCGTAAGTTTGGCACTTGAGTTCCTTTAAATTTTAGAAGAGCTGACGGAACAATTGAAATGATTATAGATTCAGCTTGAAAAGTTTGAATATGAACATCTACTCCAACTGATACTCTTACTGTTAATGGTTGAATTACAAGTACAACTGGATGGAGTACTATTACACCTAATACTTGATGGACAACGTCAAATGCTGGCTGTCGTCGCATTGGAAGTTTTTTACAAATTAAATGACATGTTAATTATACATCCGGAAATATTATACCAAGTTGGAGTACTGTAATATGAACCTTACCTGTAGAATGTAGACCATCTGTAGGTATTTATATACCTTCTACATGTTGGTCTAATACAAATATTGTATCAGCTTGTCTTGGATATATCGATACTAATGGTGTAACTTATATTTATACATCATCATCTATATATTATTTTTCTTTTGCCTGAACATTTCCGGCAAATTAATTTCATTGTTAACAAAATGTCAAAAACTATTTCTGGTGGTACTGGGAATAGTTTTTTTGGTTTGTCAATAGTTTTTTTGGGGAGATTTTTTGTTTTTTATTTGACAATAGAGCAAAAAAGATTAGATTTTGGAGTATGAAATAGATTTTAGTAGACAAAGTGACTTTTTAACATTTTTTTGACAAAGTGGAAAAACCTAAATTCTGACATATACCTGTTTTATTAAATGAATTAGTCGATAGCATAGAAATAGCTTGAAATAGACAAAATATAGTAGTTGATTGCACTCTTGGATTAGGTGGACATGCGAGTAAAATCATAGGGAAGTTAAATAAGTGAGATATATTTGTAGGATTTGATGCTGATGAGGATAATCTGAATAATGCAAGTTTGAATATAGACAAAAATATTTGAGAGTATATAAAAGAAAAAAATATTAAAATATACTTTATAAATTCAAACTTTAGAAATCTGAAATTTGAATTAAATAAAATATGAATTGACAAAGTGACTTGAATATACTATGATTTGTGAGTAAGTAGCGTTCATTTCGATGATGAAAATAAATGATTTTCTTTTAGAGGAGAGGGAACACTAGATATGAGATTTGATAGAAAATCCTGACTTACCGCAAAAGACATAGTAAATAATTACAGTGAAAACGATTTATACAGAGTATTTAGAGAGTATTGAGAAGAAAAGAAATCAAAATTTATAATAGACAATATATTAAAAGCTAGAATTGAAAAAGAAATAAAGACAACTAAAGATTTGCTGGAAATAATTGAGGGCTCGAGCTTTGACCCAAAATCAAAATTAAGAGTATTCCAAGCACTCAGAATTGAAGTAAATGACGAATTTGGTGCATTAAAAGAAAGTCTACAGGATGCAGTTAAATTACTAGATGTTGGATGAATAATTTCAGTAATTAGCTTTCATTCTCTGGAAGACAGAATAGTAAAACAGACATTTAATGAATTTATAAAAACAGAAATAAATCAAATAACAGGAATGAATATGACTCAGCCAATTCTCGAGAAAGTATACAAAAAACCACTTATACCAAAACAAAATGAACTAGACTCAAACCCAAGATCTAGAAGCTCCAAGTTAAGAGTATTAAAGAAAATAAATAATATAATTTAACTTTATAAAAATCAATGAATCCAAATATAATTGTAATGAAAAGATGAAAGATTCCTTTTTTCTCAGAAAGAAAAACCTCAAGAGAAAACTATAAGATGTCTTTTACCAACACCTACATTCTTACAATATTAATGATTTGATTTTTATGAATTTACTACGTTTGGTCGCTCAATGTTAATGCTACAAAATGATATAGAATAAGAAATCTAGAATTAGAAAGAAGAACACTAATGTTTGAACAGAATTTACTTAATATGAAAATAGCTGAAGTTGAGTCTCTAAATAGTATTTCAGAAGAAAATACAACCAACATAATGGAATCAATAGAAAATCCTAATTACCTAGTGTTAAAGGATATGAATATGGCTTTTATAACAAAGGACTAAAATAGTCTCAAATAAAAACAAAACAAAAAAATCCCAAAAATTAATTTTTGGGATTTTTTTTGAGTATTAATTAAAAATTAATGTCATTCCCATGAAGATGGGAATCTACTTTATATTTTAAATTAAATTTCATCAACTGTCATTTCGAACAAAGTGAGAAATCCCTTTTAGAAACTCTTTTGGAAATTATAATTTCCAAGTTTAACTTTTCTATAAATTTAGTCTCAAAAGATTTGATTTAAAGGGATTTCTCGTTATCACTCGAAATGACAGAAGTGGGAGTTTGAAATAATAGACTAATCCTCTCTTCTTTTAGAAACATAAGGTTTTTTTGATTTAGAGAAATTACTCTTAAATCATTCTCATTTTCATTTTTTTGAAATATCTCCTGATGTTTTCCTATCTCTTGAAATTTCAGTTTTTCTTAGATCCTCTTTATTTGAATAATATTTTTCTTCTCAAAAACTTTTCTTCTCTCCGAAAGGTTTTCTCTCACCAAATGGCTTTTTATCTCCGAATGGTTTTCTTTCTCAAAACTTACTAGGACCTCAAAAGCTTTTTCTCTCTCAGAATTCCTTCTTTTCACCAAATGGTTTTCTTTCTCAAAAACTCTTTCTTTCTCCGAAATCCTTTTTGTCTCAAAATCTAGGACTAGAACTTCTTTCTCAAAATGGTTTTCTTTCTCAAAACTCTTTTTTATCTCAAAAAGGTTTTCTGTCTCCGAAAGATTTTCTCTCTCCGAATTCTTTCTTTTCTCATCAAAATCTTGAACTAGAATCTCTATCTCAAAAACTCTTTCTTTCGCCAAATGGTTTTCTTTCGCCAAAGTCCTTTCTTTCTCAGAATGGTTTTCTCTCCCCGAATTCTTTTCTTTCGCCAAATGGTTTTCTCTCTCATGTTCTTGAATCAGAACTACTTCTGTAAGATGATGAAGATGAAGATCTTTCTCATCCGAATCTAGAACCTCCTGAACTTCTTCCTCCTGATGGTTTTCTGTCAAATCTAGATCTAGTACTTCCTCATCTTCCGCTCGCTCTATAATCATCTGGTTTGTCAGTTCTTTTTATTTCATCTCACTCTCCGTCAACTTGTTTAATTGTGATTTTATTTCTTTTTTCAATATTTCTAAGTGCTAGTTTTTCTCATCTAGAAACTAACATTACAGCTTTACCCGTAGCTCAGGCTCTTCATGTTCTACCAATTCTATGAATGTATGATTCAGGATCACTTGGTACATCGTAGTTTACTACTAGCTCAATATTTTTCATATTTAATCATCTAGACGCTACATCTGTAACTATAAAGATATTTGAATCTCACTCTGAAAAATCTTTTAAAGCTCTAAATCTTTCTCTTTGTCTCATATCTCAATTAAGATAAGTGGCCTTAAGACCATCTTCTACTAATTTTTGTGCGAGCACTTCTGTATCTCTTTTTGTTTGCACGAAAACTATAGTTTTTTCTGATTGATGTTTTATAATAAATCTTTTTAACATTGAATATTTATCAATGTGAGGTACTTCTATAAATGAATGGTCAATTTTAGCAACAGTCAGTTCAGTGTCAGCCTTAATAAACGTATAATTCATTCATAAGTATTTTTCTACTATTCATTTAATTTCTGGTGTAATTGTAGCTGAAAATAGAAATGTTTGTTTTAAATTTTTTAGTTTATTCCAGATAAAATCAATATCATCAATAAATCACATATCAAGCATTCTATCTACTTCATCAAGTACAAAAAATTCGATTTCCTCTATTTTTAAAATTCCTCTTTCTATTAAATCTATTACTCTTCCGGGAGTACCGATGATAATATCTTGTCATTTATTAAGCATTTTAATTTGCTTATAAATTGGTTCTCATCCGTAAACAGATAGAGATTTTAGGTTCATAAATTTTGAAGTTGCGTAAATCTCGTCCTTAGTTTGAGTTACAAGTTCTCTAGTTGGTGCTAGAATTATCGCTTTTATTCAGGGTTTTGTTAAGTCTATTTTTTGTAAAATAGAAATTACAAAGGCTCATGTTTTTCAAGTTCCAGTTTGAGATTGACCTATAATGTTTTTTCAATCCTCTGAAACCTTAATTACTTCTTCCTGTATTTTGGTAGGAGTAGTATATTCTAATTTGGCTAAAGCATCCAAAATCTCGGGCTTTAGACCTAACTCGGCAAAGTTCATAATGTAATATATTAAATAATTAAAAAATCTTCTTTTTTGTCTATTTTGAACCTAGACATAAAGAACACTCTTTACCTATAATTACAAAAAAGAAAATTGCTCCAAACTTAAATTGGATTGCGCTAGTATATGTATAAAAAAATAAAAGCAAATTTAAAAAAAATTTGACAATGAATTTATTTTTACTATTATCTAGTTCGTCTGTTTTTAAACTAAGACCAATCCTTGACTAATGGAGGAAAAAGGAAAAAAATGATTGAGGATAATTCGGAACAAACTGAAGAAGAGGAAGGGGATTTGAAACCCTCAAAACCCTTCTTACCACAGGAAATATCACAAGGATGTGATGCTGAACTGTAACGGATTACAAACTTTCTAAAAAACCTTTTTAAAGCGAGGGAAAAACATGGCAAAAGAAAAACCACAGAAGGGGATTCAGAGTGTCAAGAAGTGCTCGAATGGACGGGTGATTAACTCGAATGGCTGCAAAAAGGCCTTCAAGAACGATCGCAGCTGTGCTGGTTGCACACTTAAGTAAGACTCTCTGAGTCTTCCGGTTATTTTGATAATTACCGCACCAACTCTAATAGGGAAGGTGCGGTTTCTTTTTAATTAAAAACTTTGAAATTAAATTTTTTCTCGTATCGTCAATCCGTTATTGTATTTTCAATATTTAGATTATTTACAGTTTCTCAACTAGATACGAGAATATAGCTCCAATATTCAATTTCGGATTGGTCACCATTATTTTCATATGATTTTATATTTATTCCAGAAAATGTGAGATTTGAATTATAGCTTCCAGTAAAACATCAGGTATTATCCGCTCCAAAATTTATACTAATTCATGTTCAAACAAGAGTATTTAAATAGGTGAAAGGTAGCGATTTTGTGCATTCTTTTGTATTTAAAAAAATCAAATTTTTATCTTTTTCTCACTCTAAAATATTAACTTGGGTAATATTGTTATTCACAAGTCTTAATACTCAAAAAATAGTTAATCAAATAACGAGTGATGCTGTTAGAATTTCAACTAAAGTAAAACCTCATTTATTTTTCATAAACAGTTTTAATTATTGTATTTAGAGTTTTTTCTAATCCAGATTTTTCTGCATTTACTTCTACAATCATTGAATTATTTCAAATTTGTAAATAAGTTTTTGCATCTTTTTGATAAAATCAATAATGAGAATCCTTAAGCTCGTCTACTATTTTATTTTTATAAAAATACACTTTTATATCAGAATTTGCAAAATCTAATATTCCAGTTCCAGAATTTATTCACAGAGTATGACTTGCTCCAGTTTGGCTTCCAAATCATGAATAATAGCTATTAGCTGGTAGGCTAAATCAATAATTAAAATTTGAATTATAATAATTAATTATTTTAACTCAATCAAGTATTCATGTCTCAGTTAAGGCTCAAGTAGAGTTTGTAGTTCATGAATTTGAGATTGTTTCATCTGAACTATCTGGATTATTTCCTATAGTTTCTCACGTATTTGAGCTAATTTCTCAATTGCTTTCAGTTGGTATTTCTCATAAATTTGTCTCTCATATTGTTTCTCAAGAATTACCTTCCACTACATTTTCCTCATTTTTACAGATTCAAGTGTATTTTACAGATACATTATTTTGTTTTTCGGCAACGCAAGTATTTGAATAAGTGTTATTATCCTCTCAGCAAACAGGAGAATATTCTTCTGTACATACAACATTATTTTTTGGAGTTTGAGTAGTAGTATTTGTTAAATCTGCTCTTTTCTTGATATTATATTCTCTATATAAAAATAAAAATAATATAAAAAAAGGTAGAATTATTATTAAAATAATTTTTTTAAAGGTCTTCATAATTTATAAAGTTAAATTGTATTTCTTTGAATATAATCTTTTTAGTAAATAATTCAAATAAAAAACTTGATTTTTTAATTTTTTTTTATATAAACTACGGTTTTAAAATATTTTTTAAAAAGTTATATGAAAAAATTATTAACTTTAAGATTTACACCATTCAAATCTTGGATTTGAGAACTAAAGGATACAAAAGTCCTTAAAGCTGATATAATAGCAGGTATTACAGTTGCGCTTGTTCTTATTCCACAATCTATGGCATACGCACAACTTGCTTGACTTCCTGCTTATATTTGACTTTACGCTTCCTTTTTACCAGTAATTATAGCTGCATTTTTCTGATCATCAAGACAATTATCAACTGGACCAGTAGCAATTGTATCTCTAATGACAGCAGCAGCTTTAGAGCCAATTGCCGGCTCTAATCCTAGCTGATTTGTGGCTTATGCAGCTTTATTAGCATTACTTGTTTGATTATTTCAATTATTTTTATGACTTTTTAGACTTGGAATTATAGTAAATTTCCTATCTCATCCAGTTGTAGTATGATTTACAAACGCTTGAGCTCTAATTATTGCGACTTCTCAATTAAATAAAATTTTTGGAGTTGCAGCAGGAAAATGAGATCATCAATATCAAATAGTTTATGAAGTAATAAAAAATGCAATAAAAGGCACTCATTTATTAACTTTAATGATTTGAGCCTGATCTTTACTTACTCTTTTTATTATAAAAAAAATTTCATCTAAACTTCCTGGAGTTTTAATTACTGTTGCTATTTTTACTATTATTTCTTATTATATTAAATTTAAAACTCTTGGCTGAAGTGTAATATGAGAAATTCCATCGTGACTTCCAGGATTTGCTTTACCAGCATTTGATATGGATAAAGCCATGTGACTTATGACTACAGCTATGACAATTGCTTTAGTTTGATTTATGGAAGCTATTTCAATAGCTAAATGAATGGCGTCTCAATCAAAACAAAAAGTTTCAGCTAATCAAGAATTAGTTGGTCAATGACTTGCTAATATTGTGTCTGCATTTTTCTCTGGATATCCTGTGAGTTGATCATTTTCAAGAAGTGCTGTAAATTTCTCAGCTGGAGCTCGCACAGGTTTTTCTTCAGTTGTAACAGGAATAATTATAGCTTTAACCCTACTTTTTTTAACTCCTTTAATGTATCATTTACCACAAGCTACTCTAGCAGCTGTTATTATTATGGCAGTTATTAACTTGATAAAAATTGAACCAATTACTCATGCATTTAAGATTCAAAAGCATGATGGAATTGTTGGTGTTATTACTTTTATTGCAACTCTTTATTTTGCACCAAATCTAGAAGAGGGGATTATTATTTGAATTATTTTATCTCTATGACTTTTCTTGTTTCGTTCTATGAAGCCTACTTTTACAGAATTATCACTTAATGAAAAATGAGTTTTAAAAGATTCTAAATTTTTTAACCTTAAAACATCTGATACAGTTGGACTTTATCAATTTACAGGGCCACTTTATTTTGCAAATGCTGGATATTTCGAAGGTAAGCTTCTATGATTTGTGGCGGATAAACCAAAGTTAAAAGTACTTATTCTAGATCTTGAATCGGTTCAAGAAATTGATGCCACAGGTCAAGAAGTAATAGAAAATATAGTTGATAAAATAGAAAAAACTGGAATTGAAATACTTTTTTGTAGAGTTGAACCAAAAATTTGTACTGTATTTAGAAAAGTTGGTTTTTTTGCACATTATAATAAATCAAAAATTTTCCACAAAAGATTAGATGCCTTTACTTACATAAAAGAAAAATACAAAAAAGATGTTGATTTAAAAACTTTAGCAAATATTTAAAAAAAGACCGGTCTCAAAAATAGAGACCGGTCTTGATTATTTTTAATTATTAATTAATTACCTAATATGAACACTACTGAAATTTTATCTAATTTAAAATCAAACTGGAAAGCTGGACTTACTGTTGCGATGATAAATATTCCACTATCAATATCACTAGCTGTAGCAAGTGGTGCCACTCCTCTTCAGTGAATTATTACAGCCATTTGGTCAGGAATTATAGCAGCTTTTTTTGCATCAAGTAATTATAATGTATTTGGAGTTGCAGGAGCACTTTCTTCTATTTTATTTACTTTTGTTTTATCTCATGGAGAGAATTGAGCCATATTATTACCTATTATTGCTGTAATTAGTGGTTTTATGATTTTAGCCGTATATTTTCTAAAAATCACTAAATATATAACACTACTTCCTTCGACTGTTTTGCATTGATTTTTGATTTCTGTTTGAGTAACTATTGCTCTGGGTCAGATTAGTGGAGCACTTGGACTTAATAATCCTGCTTTATGAATTCATCAACATGAAGAAATTTATATGAATTTATATGAAATTTTTAAACATATTTCTAGTATTGATCTGACTTCATTTTGAGTTTTTGCAATTGGTTTTGTTTTTTTAATATTTACAAAAAAACGTTTCCCAAATTTTCCAGCTGTAATAATTTTAACAATTATTTGAATATCTGTTTGACTTTGAGTTAATAATTGAATTTTACCTAAAATTTTATTATTATCTGATAAATTTCCAGCTTTAAGTTTTTCTTTATTTCAATTTCCTTTTCCGAGTCTTTGAATCAATAATATTAAAGATATTGTTGAAATAATAAAATGAGTATTTAAAACTTCTCTTGTGGTAGCTATTATTGCAATTCTTGAAACTATAATTTCTGCTCGTATTGCTGAAAAAATGACAAAACAAAAATTTCGTAAAAATAAAGAAGTTCTAGGATTAGCTTTATCTAATATCTGAACAGGTTTACTTGGATGATTGCCAGTTACTGCAGTTTTTATAAGAACTGCTTTAAATATCAAAAGTGGCGGAACTCATAAAACTGCAGGATTTTTAACCTCTGTTTTTACACTTATTATTTCTGCTTTACTTTTCAATGGATTTTTTAAATTTCTTCCATTTCCAATTATTGCAGCAATCTTGATGAATATAGCAATTGGACTTATTGATATTTCACTTTTAAAAAAGCTTTATAATCTTGAAAAAACTGCTTTTGCAATAACCCTTATTACTACATTTTTATCAGTATTTTGGGAGCCAACTTATTGAATATTAATTTGAACTACAATAACACTATTTATTTATATTAAAAAAATTACAAATCTAGATGCGAATGTGAGTGTATTTCGCAAGTGAGAATTTACTCAAAAAATTTCTTTGCATAGTTATCTAAAGGATCAAAAAAAATGAGATTTAATTCTAATGAAATTTTCTACATGACTTAATTATCTAAATATAGAACACAATATTTCAGAAATAAGACATTTAAATCAAGACCAAAAACTTATAATTTCACTTGCTCATATTTCAAATATCGATGTAGACGGAATTGAAGCACTCGATGAAATAGTAGAAACACTTGAGAATAATTGAGTGGATGTATATCTAGCTGGAGCCAGAGAAGATAAAAAATGTATCTCAAAACTTCATTGCCATAAAGATCTTGAATTAAAATGAAAAATATTTAAGTCATCATCAGAAGCTTTGGGGAAATTGAAGAAATAATATTTTTCTAAGTTTTTAAATTGTTTTTTATAATTTTTCAATATACTTGAATTAATTATTTAAAATATACTAAAATTATGCAATTAACAAATACTTTAACTCGCGCTAAAGAAGAATTTAAACCATTAAAACAGGATAAAATAAAAATATATTATTGTGGTCCAACTCCTTATAATTATGCTCACATTGGGAATTTGAGGGCTTATTTATTTTCTGATATGGTAATTAGGACTCTGCGTTTTCTTGGTTACAAGGCCGAGACCACTATGAATATCACAGATATTGATGATAAGACTATTAGGGATAGCCAAAAGGAGAGAGTTGATTTAATGACTTTTACTCAGAAATATACTAAATTTTTCTTGGATGATCTTGAAAAATTAAGGATAAAAAAAGCAGACAATATCTCACCAATTTCTCAATTAATTCCTGAAATGGTAGAAATTATTAATTGACTCTTAACTAAATGATACGCTTATTTGGCGGATGATGGAAGTATTTATTACTCAATTTCAAAATTTAAAAATTATGGGCAGTTGGCTCACTTAGATTTTGCTTGAATGAAAAGTTCAGTTAGAATAAATAATGATGAATATGAAAAAGATGAAGTAGCTGATTTTGCTCTTTGGAAAGCCTACAACGAGCAAAAAGATTGACCAAATAAATGGGAAGGGAAGTTTATTATTCCCTCACCCCTAACCCCTCTCCCAGAGGGCGAGGGGAATAAGGAAATTACTATTTGGTGAAGGCCGGGTTGGCATATAGAGTGTAGTGCTTGTAATTTGAAGTTTTTTGGACCTCAGATAGATCTTCATATGGGTGGAATTGATAATATTTTCCCACATCACCAAAACGAAATAGCACAGAGTGAAGCCTACACTGGCAAAGTATTTTCAAAATATTGGATGCATAATTGACATGTGCTAGTTAATAACAAAAAGATGTCAAAGAGTGCTCATAATTTCTATACATTACTTGATGTCGAAGAAAAAATGAAGTCAGAAGCGAGTCTCGATTTAATTCACAGATGATATAGATTTATGAGTTATGGAGCGAAATATAGTGATAGTTTTAATTTTACTTTTGATAAATTAAGACAAGCAATTACAAATATTAGATCTTTTGATGAAGTTTTTAAAAGAATTAAAAATTATAAGCCAAAAACAGGAAAAACCACAAAAGAGGTTAGTCAAAATTTACAAAACTATATTACTGATTATATAAGTGCTTTAGAAGATGATTTTAATACTGTAGAAGCGCTAGTTCCTGTTTTTGAATTTGTGAAATATATTAATTCAGGAATTGATAATAATAGTTTAAATTCTGGAGAAATCGAAGCTACAATTTGAGTATTTAAGACATTTAATGAAGTATTAGATATTTTCGATTTTAATATATTTCAGGCAAATGAAGAAATTCCAACTGAAATTCTAGATTTATTAAATGCCAGAAATAAGGCAAAAACAGAGAAAAATTATAATTTATCGGATGAAATTAGGGATAAAATAACTAATTTATGATATAAAATAATTGACGACAAACAAGGAAGTAGGGCAGAGAAAATCTAAAATTTCAAAAAAGTTTGACTTTATCAAAAAAAAAATTATAAATAATTCACCAATTGTTTTATTTTTTTCTTAATACCCTCAAAAGAAGGAGATGTAAGATGAAGAAAATGTTGAGTACCATTGCTTTGGCGACCTGTTTGATGTTCGGTGTCGCAACCGTAACCCCGGCCATGGCCATGGCCAATGAAGAAACGGGTGCTGTCGTCGGCGGTGTTGCCGGTATTACGGTAGGTGCCATTATCGGTCAGGCGATTCATGAAACCACGCGTGCAACTCTTGGTGGCGCTGCCATTGGCCTTGTTCCTGGTGCGATTGTCGGTTACATCCTCGCCAAGAATAACTATTTCGGCCTGTTCGACAGCAAATAGTCCTATCACCAGGGCAGTCTGCAAAGACAGTTAGAAAAAAGGAGTTTTTTTAAACCCCCTCCGGACTTGTTCCGGAGGGTTTTTTTATTGTAAAAAGTAAAATAAAATTGATTTTTTGAGTTAAATGAATAAATTAGACGCTATTAATTTTAAGATTATATAAAATGAACATTACAAGCGCAGAAATTCGCCAAAAATATTTGGATTTTTTTAAAAGTAAAAATCATTCAATTCTAGAGTCAGCACCAATTGTTCCAGAAAATGATCCTTCAGTGCTTTTTAATACTGCTGGAATGCAACCTCTTGTGCCATATTTATTGGGCGAGAAACATCCAATGTGAACAAGATTAGCTGATGTGCAAAAATGTATAAGAACAACTGATATTGAGGAAGTAGGTGATAATACTCATCTTACTTTTTTTGAAATGCTTGGGAATTGGAGTTTGGGGGATTATTTTAAAAAAGAATCAATTGAAATGTCATATGAGCTTTTGATTTCTCCAAAATGGTTTGGAATAGATAAAAAATATCTTGCTGTCACAGTATTTGAGTGAGATGAAAATGCTCCGAGAGATGATTTTTCAGCTGAAGTTTGGAAATCGCTTTGAATGTCAGAAACAAGGATAAGCTATATGTGAGCCAAGGATAATTGGTGGGCAGCAGGACCAACCTGACCTTGTGGACCTGACACTGAGATTTTTTATTGGGTATGAGAGTGAGAACCAAGCCTAGACTCAAATGTGAAAAATGATGAAAATAACTGGATGGAAATCTGGAATAATGTATTTATGGAATTTAATAGACTTTCTGACTGAACTCTCGCTAAACTTCCAGCTCAAAATGTGGATACTGGTATGTGATTAGAAAGAATTACAACTACTCTAAACAAGAAAAAATCAGTTTATGATACGGATATTTTTACTGATATTATAGCAAAAATTAGAGAAATAGTTTGAGAGAATTACAATGAAAGAAGTGCTAGAATTATAGCTGACCACTTGAGAGCCAGTGTTATGATGATAGCTGACGGAGTATTTCCAAAAAATGTAGATCAATGATATATTCTAAGAAGACTTATCCGTCGTGCAATTCGTGAATTTTACAAGATGAATTTTGAAAAACAAATAATTTCTGAAATCGCAAAAATTTATATAACTCAATTTGAAAATATCTACACTTCTGTGAAAAATAATAAAACTAAAATTATCGAAGAATTAAACAAAGAAGAAGAGAAGTTTTGAAAGACTATAAAAGATTGAATTAAGGAATTTGAGCGTCTTGTAAAATGATTTGAAATTGCATTTGAGAGAAGTGGACAAAAAATTATAACAATTTCTTGAGACAAAGCTTTTAGACTTTATGATACTTTTGGATTTCCACTTGAAATGACAGAAGAATTAGCCAAAGAAAAATGATTAGGAGTAGACAAAGAGTGATTTGCAAAAGCTTTTGAAAAACATCAAGAACTTTCAAGAACATCGAGTGAATGAAAATTTAAATGATGACTCTCATGAGGTGGAGAAATGGAGACAAAATATCATACTACAACTCATTTACTTCTTGCTTGATTACGCAAAGTTTTATGAGATGATGTATTTCAGGCAGGGTCAAATATTACAGCAGAAAGACTTAGATTTGATTTTAAATATTGAGAAAAAATGACTCCAGAGCAAATAAGACTCGTGGAAGATTTCGTAAATGAAGTAATCCAAAAAAATGCAAAAGTAGAAATGAAAGAGATGAAAAAAGAAGAAGCAAAAGCAAGTTGAATTGTCGGAAGTTTCTGGGAGAAATATCCAGATATTGTAAAGATATATACAATTACTTGAACTGACGGAACAATATATTCCCAAGAACTCTGCGGATGACCACATATCGAAAATACCTGAGTTTTATGAAAATTTAGAATCACAAAAGAAGAAGCTAGTAGTAGTGGAGTGAGGAGAATTAAGGGGGTTTTGGAGTAAAAATTTAAACCAAAGTCAAAATTTCATATCAGTCCTTAGTCACAAGGATAGTATGTTCAAATTGTGCTGAAAGATTTCAATCGGTTGTTTTAACTGTCCATCAGTCTTTGAGTAGCTTTGTTCTATGATCTCAGATATTTATCATCGGTTCGATTGTAAAAATCATTCCGGGAGCCATTATGGTTCAGTTATTTTTCTGAGCTTTGTGATAGATATATGGTTCTTCGTGGAATTGGAGTCAGATTCAATGTCCTGTATATTCTCGCACTACTCAATATCATAATTTTTCTACATATTTTGAAATTTCAAATCAAATATTTGAGGTATAATTTCCGGGAAATACTTGTCATATTCATATCTCTAGAGCCTTCTTGGTTACTTCAATTAATTTCAGGGCCTCTTTTGATACATTTCAAACTGTATACATTCTTGAGGTATCTCAAAAATATCAGGCCTTAAAAACAGTGACATCAATATTTACAATATCTCAATCTTTTAGAACTTCGGATTTAGAGGGAATTCCATGACAAATCGTGTCATTAATTGAAATACAAGTATATTTTGGGTATTGATGATAACCGATACAAGCCGACTTTCATCCGTTTTGCATAATAAAAGCATTGCAAATATGATCAAGTTCCTCGGTTGTTATTCAGACTTTTACATATTGTTTGATATAATCTAGAGTTAGCGCAGCAATTCTACTTGCCTCTTTGATTCCTGCAATTTGAATTTCATTTTTTATAATAACTTTAGATTTTGACATTGTTATTTTATTTTAAATAAAGCGAGCCATCCGTGACTTACATAGTTTTGGAAAATCTGGAGAATTTCATCTTGGCTTTTTGGTTGAGTTTTGTTTATATAATTCTCTAGTGGAAGCAAATACGAATATTTATCCTTAGATATTTTTTTATCTTTTAAAAGATCTAGAATATGATTGTAACAAGCTAGTTGTTTTTGGCCTCTGTTTATAGTTTCTCAACTGCCAGTATATGATTCATAATTAACTCAGGCCATTGTCATATAATTTTCATTTTTTTCTTCTAGCGCAATTCTAAGACATAGACTATCAGTTTGGATTAATTCTAGTTTAGAGCTTTTAAATGTTTTTAATAAATTCTCAAATCTACGGGTCAAATCATGGCGAGGATCCTTATCAATTGTAGCAGCATTTAAGTCTACTAGGAAATAATTTAATCCCATTTTTTTCATTCTATCTACAGTTACGTCTGGATTTTCATTATAGAAATATTTATCAAAATTTGAGACTAAACTATCGTCATAATAACGGTCTCTATTATTGCTTATAAAATAAGTTAAAAATGTTCAAATTCTATAAATTCAACCAGAATTCTGATTATCTTTTGGTGGATTTAGAACTTCTAAATACATTTTCTTTAGCGTATTTTTTGCTTCTGTTTTTATTGTTAATTGCGTGTTATAATCAGCTCACATTTTGGTTAAATCTGTGTTTATTACTTCTCTTAAAAGAGATTCTAGCTTATCTAGAGAAGGTTTAGTTCAAATATTTTCAGTTATTATTTTTTTGAGAACTTCATTTTTTATAGATGCAAGATTTGTGGTAATTAATTTATTCTGGTCATTAATATTTAGAGTTGCTACAATGCTAAAATAATCAGGATGACTTCCAAAAATTCATTCTTCTTGATTTACAAGTCAAGCTTTAAATTCGCTAAATCCAGCGGCTTTTAAATTACTAAATCCATGTGGAACCCCAGAATTTACAAAATAAACTGAAACTATTACAAATAAAATTAATGCTCATAAAAATTTAATTGAATTATATTCAGGGTTTGAGTCTTCGCTAGATATGTAATATCCAGCCACGCTAATCATTAATAAAAATGAAAAATACATTGAAATTCAATACCAAACAATTCCGTAAGCCGCAATTACAAATATAAAAGAATACATAGTATTAAATACTAAATTAAGCTTAAAAACTTGACTTGGCTTGTCATTTTTAAGGGAATAAAGAAAATATCCGAGTGGTATCAAAAATGCTAGAGCAATCCAAATATATCATATAGGTAAATTCTGTGTTGCAAAAAAAGCAGTCAATTTTTCACTTGTTCCTGGAATTATAAAATAAAGATATTCAAGTATTACTCCACCAAAAATCACAAATGACCAAGCTACATTTTTAAAATTTAAAAACAAAAATACTATTGGAATTAAGGCTAGAAAAATATATCAAATTTCTGTATATTCTCAGTTTTGATTTCTTTGTAGTGTCAGATTAAAAGGAAGTTTTAAATAATTATTTATTCAGTTCTCATATCCAAAATATCTTCACAAATCTTCATTTGTAGTTTTTCCACTGGATGAAATTGCTTGTAACTGCTTGTCTTTATTTTCTATTTTAGCCAATTCTTCACTAGAATAAATTTTTGAATAATCTGAGAAATTACTTACAGTTTTTCAGCCCAGAATTCATCAAATAGAAATATTTGGGTAAACCTCAATCATATTTTTAACAAGCCAGGGCATGGCAGTAATTCCAATTCAAATAATAAAAACTAAATTTATCAAAAATGCTTTTTTAAATGAGTCTAGCTTATATTTTTTGAAAGTATAAATAAATAAGGCAACAGATATTATAAAACCGATAATTGAGACATAATTAATGAAATTAACATCATCTTTTGGATAATTTACATTAAGATGATTCCATAATTTTAATTTCGTAAATAAACTTATAAATAAGAAGAAATACCCTAAAAATCCAGAGAATCCAAGCTTAGCATAAAATATTACTCAAATCAAACCTAGAATTAGCATTAAAGTCGTAAATTTTATAGTGAATGCAAGTCATACAATCATTCAAATAACTCAGATTAAAACTAGATAATCTCTATTATCAAAAAGTCAAGAATCTCAGCTTTCTGATTTAAAAACAGATTTAATTTTTGAAAAAACTAAAGAAAAAATTCAGGCTCATTCTTCTTTATAATCGAGGTTTTCTGTCTCCTCAACTAGCTCACTCTCATATCATAAATATTTCAAAAATAAGTAAAATATAGCATAAATTCAAATTGCACTTACGAAGAATAATCCAGGATCGAGTTTCATATCCTTGGCTTGTTCAAATATTACCATTGGCATACTGATAAAAATTGCCGAAGCTAGAAATGGCAAATTTATAAAAGTTTTTTTACTCGTTTTAAGTAGGGAAGTGAGAGCTAGAATAATTACAATAACCGACATTACTCATCCGATTTGATTGAGGAAAAATGCCTGAGTTGCGCTGTTAAACATATAACCAATCCCAGTTAAACTTTGCCGAGCTGTCATTCAAATTCAAGATAGTATCTGTCAATTTGCAGCAAATATTTTTGGATAATTCATATAAACTCCCAGATCATCCCAACCAATTGGCATTGGTCTAACGGCATTTATAAAATTAATTCAAACTATAAATGTGATAAAAATAAATAAAAGCTCTGTTGTAATTAGATTTAAATTTATTTGTTCATAAAAATCTCAGTTTATTTTGTGGTTGTCTAGTTCAAATTTCTTGGTATAAAGACTTACAAAAATATCAGCAATTTCCTTAAAAGAATATATTAAAAATACAGTCAAAATCCCAAAAACTGTCCATAAATTATAAAATCAAATAGATCAAAATATCACAAGAGGTGTCATAAATAAAACAAAAGCAAACCCTAACGAGATTAGGAATTTAAATATAGAATCCTCACTTTTAAATGATTTTATTTTATTTAATATTTTATTTGATGCTCAAAGTGAGATTGTAATGATAAAAAATGGTAGAAGTAAATATCAAATTATTTTGAAAAATAAAACCATTCCACCGGATTTTTCTATTATATTAAAATAAACAATACTTAAAATCGATAAATTAAGTACGAAATATCACAAAATCGAAAGAGGTGAAAATTTTACTTTTTTCCCTCAAAAATTAAATTGGATAAATTTATAAATAGCGTAAATTACAATTATTGATATAAAATAAGGAGAATATGATCAGTCGAAAACCTCTTTATGAAGTCATCATTTGTAGTATATTCCAATATAAGTTATACTCACTAGAAGAAGTGAAAACAGGTTTATTAAGTATGCCATATAAAATTTGTTAATTAATATTATCTTTTTAGTATTTTTTTAATTTCTTTCAAAAACATTTTGAATTCTCTCTGGTTGTAAATCATAATAGTGATTATATAAAAAATTCAAATAAGTAAAATGAAAACTAAATTATATAATCTAGAATTAAATCAAAAATAAGGCAAAAAAAATTCTCTAATTCATAGATTTAAGAAAATTATTAACACCAAATTTTTGATAAAAAATTTGTAATCAAAGGTGACATGATATGATTTTAATGCCTTATTACTAAGATAAAAAACTGGTATCCAAGAAAGTCATACCGCAAGTGATGAACCTTCGACTCACATTAATTTTATAAGAATTAAATTTAGTGGAATATTAAAGCATATTAGTCATATTCAAAGAATTTTTACTCTATCTTTTATTCTTCAGATTCAAGCCAAAATTTGGAAATTAATTTGTAATAAAAAATTAAAAATCATAAAAAATATCGAATATTTTAGAATTGTTCAAGAAAATATAAATTTATTTCAAAAAAGAATGAATGCAATTTGTTCTCAAAAAACAAACATAATTCCAGAAACTGCGAGTGCTATAACTCAGAAATATTTGTAAAAAATAGATCTAATTATTTTAATTTTTTCTAGATTATTGTGTGAATTTAGTTCAGATATCACCGGAAATAAAAATCAAATAATTGGAGTAATAATCAAAAATGGAATTCAGATAATACTGAGATAATTTGTATAAAATCAAGCATCCCTTGGTCCGAGTAAATAAATTATAAGTTGCATATCAACTTGGCTTAAAATCATTCAAACGTTCGCTGCCAGTAGCACCCAAAGTGCGTATGAAAATATCTCTTTAAATAAAATTTTATCATAAATTATTTTGACTCATTTTAGGTAGGTTTTGTAGTATCTGTTATAAAAAAGGATGTATGAAAAAATTATTCAAAAAATAAGTCAGAAAATCCAGGTCCATGAATAATTTTGTAGAGTTCAAACTCCAGAATACCAGAAAAATAGAGTAAAAACCAAAATTGCAATCATTCTCACAAATTCAGATCATTTCTGATATTTTGTGTTTTGTGTGGCTCAAAATACAGTATTTACTATTTGAAATAAATTCATTCAGATAAAAAACAAACAAAAAACTTTGAGAACATATTGAGTTTCTAATATTAATTCTTTTGCATGAAAATAATTAACTGCGAGGTAATCAGATGTAAAATAAAGCAATCCTCAAATAAATAGGCTTGTTGGAATTTGAGCTAAAATCGCGTAAGCTAGAGCACTTTTAAATTTAGAATAATTATTTTCTACAATATATTTTGGCAGGAAATAATTTAAACTTTCAGTAAGACCAAGGTCATGATATACTGTAAGAAGTGAGATTAGACTAACAATTCAATATAAAATACCAATCTCTTCAACAGATAAATCGTGAGATAAAATAATTTTTATAATATATCAAATTGGACCAACTATAAATGAAAATAAATACAGCCAAAAGCCTTTTTTTATAAATTTCTCCCCCAAAGTCTCATTTTTTTCAAGCATATTTTGTGTTATTTTGATTTAATTATGAAAGAACTAATTCTTTTGAATTTATATATTTAATACTCTTCAAATAAGTATTAATTTTTTCTTTTGGAATAGAAATAAATTCAATTCAAACAAGCATTCAATTAGAATCTAAATCACATATAATGTTCTCATTTAAAGGAATAGTATTTACTATTTTATCTTCCGAAAGTTTAATATATCAAGCATTTGCTTGGTCACTATAAGTCGCATTTATCATATATAATAAGCAGTTATTAAAATAAGATGTTTTCAGTTTATTTGTGTAATTAATCTAATTTTTTTATTATTATAGGTTCATTCATAAGTTCTTCTTCAATTCTCGTCTTCATATTCTCAATTCTCTATAATATATTCTATAGATTTTTTCGAAATTCATCTTTGAATTAATCTTTCTATAATATGATTAGTAAAAAATATTCACATTGATTAATTAAATTATTTATGATTACTTTCTAAGTATATATTTTTTTGGAAATTATCAAATTTTAGTGAGTATTTTACTGAAAAAATCTTGAAAATATATTTTAGGAGAAAGATATATCAAAAGTCAATACCTTTATGTTTGATTTTTTTGATACTAATGTGGTAAAATGAAAGTGTTAGTTTAAAATTAAAACAAAAACAAATGAAAAAATTTATAGCAATATGTCTAATATTATTAAATATTCAAGCCACTTATGCTTCTTCTGATAGCAAAAAAACGGATTTAAAGAAATTTATAATTACAGCTTATTATTCACCACTTCCAGATCAAAGTATTTATTTAAAATGAAATTATAAGGATGAGGTAATTCTTAATTGAGCCTGAATTAGATGAGCGAGCGGAAAATGAGTATATCCTGGAATGCTTGCAGCCCCAAAAACTTATTCTTTTTGAACTAAAATTTATTTATCTTGAATTTGAGTTTGAACAGTTGATGATAGATGATGAGCGATAGTTGGCTCTGGGAGTAGGGGATACGATGGAGATAGATTAGATATTTGGATGTGATATGGAGAAGAGTGACTTAAAAGAGCTCTAACTTGGTGAAAAAGAACAGTTTATGGGAAAATAATAAATGAAAGTGAGAATAAAAATTACGATGATTTAAACTTAGAAAAATTTAAAATATGAAAAGTATCTTTGTCTAAAGTTAAAGTTACACCAACTGAAAATATTGTTCCAGAAAGTATTTGAAAAAATAGTAAAACCGAAGATATAAAAAAAGCACAAGAAATTTTTGCAAAACTTGGATTTTATAATTGAGTTATAGACTGAATTTATAATAAACTTTTAATTGATGCTATTGCGGATTTTCAGATAAGTTCTGATTTACTACAATCTAGTTTCTCATCAAGTGCAGGTTCTTATTGACCAAAAACAAAAGCAAAATTAAAAGAAAAATATTTGGCTTATCTAAAAAATCAAGAAATTTCAAAAAAAGAGGAGGCTAAAAAACAAAAAGAATTAGCTATAAAACAAGAAGAAGCTAAAAAAATTGTAAATACTTTCTGAACTCCAAAAACTGGAGAAGTATGAAATCATGTAAGAAATCTCCAAAAAACAATGAAAGCGCTCGGATATTTCCAAGATAAAGAAACTGCAATTTTTTGACCAAAAACGAAAGAAAGTATTATAAATTATCAACTAAAAAATTGAATAATAAAATCAAAAAATGACATTGATGCTTGAATTATTTGAGAAAAAACTCAAAAATTTCTACAAAATGATTTAATAAAATATTTTATGAATAATAAAGATAAAGTGTCTTAATACAAAATTGTAGTTAATTTTTTTCACCATTTTCATATTCAAAACTAATCGCCAATATCTTTTCATGACTATCTCTAAGTCTTTGTAAATTTTGTTCATCTTCCTTAGTAAAAATAATCTGTTCTCAGACTTCTTTATTCTTTTTTAAGGCTTCTTCTAATTGGTCTTTTTTATCTTTTAGTAGGGTAATATTTTCATTAAACTCACTTAATTTATTTAAAATATCATTTTTGTCATTTGTAATCATTAGTTTTTTGAGATTGTCAGTTGCTTCAATAATATCTATAAATTTTATTATAATAGTTGGATCAAATTGAATTGTAATTTCTTTTTTTGGTTTATAAAATAATCAATTCCATTTTATGGAATAACATAATTTATTTTCTTCTTTCTCATTAATAATATCCCATTTATCTAGAGCAAGTTCTGTTTTTTCTCAGTATTTAATTAATCATGAACAGCTTATTAATTCTTTATTCACAATGTCAATAATCTCTCAAATATTCAATCAGGCTCTACCATCATAAATTCTTCTAGAAACTATAGCATCAATTGTATCTGCAATTCTTATAACTCTAGATGATTCTGGTATATTTCTTCAAATTAATTTATTAAAATCAAGTGGATCTACTTTTTTTCATTCATTACATTTTTTTATTAAATCATCGAGAGTTAAACTACTATCTCAATCTGGTGAATAAAAATTTGAATGATGAATCATTCACCTCAGAAGTAATATATCCATTCATTTATTTACTCATTTAATTATTCCATTTCCAGTGTGAGAATTAATTATTATTTTTTCTTCTGGAGTAAGATAAGAAGGTTTTTTTAAAATCTCATCATCTATCCGGTTTTTTCAATAATCGTGTAAAATTGCTTTTACTTCTAGAGTATTTCTCTTTGCAAGACTATATCAAAGCCGTTTTCATATTTCATTTGTATAATCTTTAACTCTATTTATATGTCAGTTTGTATATGCATCTTTTTTCTCCATAATGTCTGATACCATTATGGATAATGTTTTATACGATTTCGATAATCTTACATGATTTTGATAAATATCGATTAATTTCTCAACCTCTTCTTTAATATAATTTTTTTCTTGTTCAAATATATATTTAAATGTTTTCTCGTAAATATCGTGATAAATAAATGCAATACTAAAAAATCAATTTTCAATTCTTTCCTCTTTTTCAAATCTTCATATTTTTCATTTTTTTGCTTTTAGTTCTATTCTTACTTTACACAAATTATGAAATAAAATTCAAGCTACAGAATTTCAAATCTCTCTTTCTATATTAACAAAATCTACTCAATCAATTTCACTATCTCTTTTTTGGATTTCAAGAATTATATCAGAAATTTTTTCTTGTAATTTTTGTCTTTCAATCAGAGAGAATTTTTCTTTATATTCTTTGATTTCACTTTCTCATTTACTTTGTAAATTCTCGGGAGTTACCATGCTTGAAGGAATATTAAAAGAATTTTCAAGTTCTATCATTCAAATATTAATTTTAATTTGCTTAACAAGTTCAGTTGAATCTTCAGGTATGTAATTTCAATATTTTTCTAAAAAAGTTAAATAATATTTTTTTGCTTTTTCTTGTGATTCTTTAGTCTTTCAAGCCGAATATAGTAGTGCCAAACTCAGATAAAGCTTTCAAAAATTGTATATTAAGTTATACTTTGAATTTGATTTTATATAATCTTCTATTTCACAAATTACCTTATCACAAATTTTATTAGCTTCATTTTCATTTTTGCATTTTTCGGCAAGACATTCTTCTGGCTCACATATTTTTAAATTATTTGAATACTTTGTTAAAACAAGTTCCAAAAGAAGTATTTTGTATTTTTCAAATACTATATTTCATTCTTTGTTGTTAATTAAATTTCTTATTAAATTTGAAACTGTTTTATTGTCAAAATCAAAAAATAACATCAATTTATATACTACAATTATCTGGAAAATACCAATATTTTCTCAAATAGTTCAGATAAAATGATTAATTACATCTAGTCTTGTATTAAAATTATTTAACTCGTCTTTATTGCATTTATTATATATAAGTATAAGCTGTTTTAATCAATCTAAAACTATTTCTTCTCTATCAATATTTACATATCAATTATCTTTTCCATTTTTAATTTTAAGTAAACTTACATATGCTTTATTTCAATCTTTTACCATAACCGCTTCTTTTCTTTCTTTTTCTAGAATTACTCATTTTCTTTCTCAGAAATTGGATGTTTGTCTCAATTCAAAACCATAATCTATTTTTTGTTCTGTAGAAAATTGCATAGTATCACTTAATTCAGGATTTTCATATCTTTTTGTATCTGTCTCTGTATTATCCAAATTCGCTGAAAAATTAGCATATATTTTTCATAACATATCTTGTAATTTTGATATTTGTGTTTTTTGTTCTGGAGATAATTTTAGTCGTTTTTCAGTTTCCACCAAATAATTAACATATGGATCAAAAAGTAATATTTTGTAAGTATCTTCAGAAATATTTTTTATTATTCATAACAGAAGTGATTTTACTGATGAAGAAATAATATTAAATAAAGACTTTCAAATGCCTCTTTCTTCTGTATTTACACTATTTATTATAGTTAATTTATTTAAAGTATCTATTAATTGCAGATATTCTTTTAATTGTAATAATTTGCCATTTTTCTCTATTCCTAATATTTTATTGTTTAATAATTTTTTTATTCAGCCCATCCCACTTCTTAAATCATTTATTAGATTAAAATTAGATTCTTCTCCAAATAAAAAAAGCAAATAACTTATCTCTTCATATGGCTCATTATTACAATCCATAATTTTTGAGTTTATATGCTTGGAATAAGCTATAATTCACTCAGTAAAATAAGAATCACCTCTTAATTTATCAATTAATTTTGTTGGAAAATTTTTATTTCTAAAAAATAGTTTTTTGAGATAATTTAAAAAAATTCTCATTACCTTATTTGATAATTTTGGATTTTTTCAAATTAATGATTGTTTTTTTACACACTCATATAATTCTATTAAATTTTGATGTCAATTTTCTTGTTCTTTGAAATTATCCTGTAAAAACGACAAAATTTCTTTAGTGTTTTTTGTAGTATTATTTGTTCAGTTACATCAATTTTCTGAAGAATTTATTTCCTCCTTCATTAATTCACAAATTCTTTTATTTCTAGTAGGGCTCATTTCTTTATTTATAGAATAAAATGAAATCAATACCTTCTTCCAAATTTGTGGGAATTAGATTATAATACATTAATTTAAATAAAATTCAAATTAATATTTTTATATTAATTTACAAACTCCAATTTTTATTTTAAAAATAAGTTGACAATAAAGATTTTGTTATTATAAAGAAAGTATTAATATTTATTTGAAAAAAAATATGCTTAATTTTAAACATTGAGAACAGCCAGATGGAAGTGTAGTTGATATATATTGAAATATTATTTCAATGGAGAAAAGAATTGAAATAATGGATAGTGTTGCAACTCTGCCTGTAACTCAATATTTAGATGAGATTATGAATCAAGTTAAAAATAACCCTGTAATTATTGTAAAAGCACCGACTTGAAGTTGAAAAACCACTCAAATACCCAAAGCCTTATCAAAACTTTGAAATATTATTTCTACTCAAGCAAATACCATTGCTACTCAACCAAGGCGTGTCTCAGCTGTTTCTATAGCCGATAGAGTATCACGCGAATTAATGGCAGACTCCGGAGATAGTAGCTATAGCCTTTGAATGCGTGTTTGATATAGAACTGGTGAAAGTGTAAGTTCTAAGCATACATCTGAGATTTCTTTTCATACTGATTGATTAGAATTGATGAGATGGTGAGTATCTTGAATTCGTCCTAGAATTTCAATTCTTGATGAACTTCATGGATTTACCGTACCTTTGGAAATGTTATGTATGCAGTTAAGAAATCTTTTATTAAAAACAAAAACTGATATAAAAGTTGTATTAATGTCAGCTACTCTTGATTCATTTATTTTACAAGATTATTTTAGAAAAGTAAGCAGTGATATACCAGTTATTGAAATTCCAGGAAGGACTTTTGAAGTTGAGAAATATTTCAATCCAGAAGAGAATTATATTAGTACAGTTACAACTCTAAATTCAAAATGAGAGGATGTTTTATTATTTCAGCCTTGAAAAAAAGAAATACTATCTACTATAGCAGAACTTAGAAAAAATGTATGAGCCAATACTGTTATTCATCCCCTATATTCAGAATTGCCTATTGAAGAACAAACAAGAGTACTTAATAAAGAAGATAATACTCGAGTTGTAATTGTTTCTACAAACATAGCAGAAGAAAGTTTAACAATACCACATTTATTTGCTGTAGTTGATCCAGGAATAGAAAAAACAGTATTTGTTAATAAATATTGAGTTGAGGAATTAAGAACTATCAATATATCAAAAGCAAATAGTATGCAAAGAGCTTGAAGAGTTGGGAGAACAAAGCCAGGAGTATATATTAGAACAAATCCGACCCCATTTGAAGAATTAAGAGATTATCCAATTACCGCAATAGAAAAGGAGATGCTTGATAGATATATTTTAATTTGTTTAGTTGATGGAATTGACATGAATCAACATCTTGAAACTATGTTTATACATAAACCTTCAAAACATTTATTTAATTTATCATATTCTAGACTAAAAAAACTCTGAGCAATAAACCAATCTGGAAAAATAACTGAGCTATGAGTTAATTTACTTAAACTGCCTTTATCAGTTTATAACGCTATGATTTTACAAGAAAGTCTTGATAGATGATGTAGTGCAGATATGATAGGAATTGTTGCAATCCTCGAGAAAAAATGATTTTTATCAAAAACTGCTGCGTGGAAAAGTATTAAAATGCACTTAAAAAAAGAATGAGATTTATTCGCGTATCTTGATTTATTTAGATTAATTACAGCCAAAGAGCTTCCAAAATGAAAAATTGAACTTTTTGCGAAAATCTGAATGGATACAGAAGAAATTAAACTTTTTCAAGCTTTAAAATGACAAAAAATGTTTTTTGAAGTAGTGAATTTAGAATCGCTTTGAATAAAAACTAAAAAAGTTTATGAGATTTATAATTTAATTGAAAACCTAAAAGATAGATTTGAAAGATTATGATATACTCTAGATAATTCTTGAAATTTAGATGATAAGAAATTGGCTTTACTTTCTGGAAATATGCACAATGTTTTTAGATATAATGCTAAATCTAAGACATTTAAAAATATGGACTGAAAAATGCCAATTGAATTTAAGGCTTGAAATGTATCATTAGTAGACTTAGAAGAAGGTGGATTATATATCTGACAACCATTTATAATCTGATGAGTTGATGGAAAAGATGATTTTAATTTACTTACAAATTTGACAAGAATTGACCACTGACATTTTAAGGAATTTAGTGAAGTAATTGTATGAAAAGAGGACAGTTGGGAATTATTTGGACATTCTAATCCAAACACTAAAAAGGCAACAATTAAAAAAAGTGATATTGCACTTATTAGTATAGATAATGAAAATGATTTCGCTTGAGCTATTTCTGAAATGTGAGACAAGACAAAAGCAAAACATTATATGGCAAAAAACTGGCTTCCACACTATTTAATTGCACACAATACTTATATTACAAAATTCATAAAATCTAAGTGATCAGATTTTAATTCATCTGTATTTACTCAATTACTTAGAAAAATTACAATATTAGAAGAGCACAGAATTGACACGAATAATTTTGCAAAAACTCAACTTTCTTTTAGAGACGATACTACAATTTTAGATACGTTTTTAAAATCAGAGGATCCTGCTATTAAATGATTTTTGGCTTGAAAGAAAATAGATATAGAAAAGTGAAGTAAACCTCATAAAATTACTCAAAAAGATAAACAAGAAATAGTATGAGCAAATGATTCTAATAAGGAAGATACTCATGAGTTTAAAGAATACAGAAAAAACTACGAACTTCTCCTAAAATCAATAAAACCAAATAAACTACTTTCTAATTTAAAGGAATTAAAACAAGAGCATTTAAGAGATATTTTTGAGAAAATTGGTGAAAACAAAGCTTATTCTGAGATGATTTTAAGTTATTACGACCTTATAAAAGTTCATCTTACTAGAGAACAAATTATAACTCATATTACTGAATTAAAAGCTATTTCAAGAAAGAAAACTATTCTAAAAAAAGTAAGAAGTAGTAATGAAATTCTTAAGAAATTTATATTAAATGTGAAAGAATGTATTTTAAAAAATTGTGATATTAATGCTTTAAATATTGGAGAATTTATTGAAGACGATGAAGAAATTAAAAAATTTATTTCTTGACTAGAATTAATTAGATCAGGAGATAAGAGAAAGAAAAATAGATGATACAGAATGATCCAGGGTCCAATTTCAAAATTGGAGAATAAAATTCTAAAAAACAATACAAGAATTCATAAATTGCAATTAGAAATTAATTTTGATACTCATTTAACTCTAAAAAGATTATCTACTTGTGTAACTAAATTCTTTTCTAGTTTATTTGAACAAAAATATTTTGAATCGACTATTTTACCAAGAATTAATTATATAGTTACTAAAGCTTTAACAAATTATCTAGATTGAAATATAAATTTTGACTCAATATTGACTAATTTTATTTTAACAAAAGATTTTTCTAAATTAAAATCTTGAAACGAAATTTTTAGGCTTCTTGAAAAATTAGAAGATGTGGATTATGAAATAGATTGACATAAATCACATATTTTAGATTGAGTTAAAGAATCTAGGGATGTAAAATATATCCAATCTATGATTTTAAATTTATCGTCTTTAAAAGACAAAAAGTCAAGTCTTACACATCTTATTAAAAGTGTTATTTCTACTAAAGAAAAACAAAAAGAAGTATTGAATGGCTTAAAAAGAAGAGAAAGGATTTTAGAACAAAAATCTCCATTAATTGAAGAAGTTGAAGATAGATACGATATTTTAGATTTAAAAGATATAAAAGAAAAAAGAGTAGAAGAAAAGAAAATTCCTAGACATAAAGCAAAAAATAATAATGAAACATTTCAAAAATTAAAAAAAGATAGAGATATTAAAAGAACAGAAGAAAAAAGAAAAAAAGAAGAAAAAAGACAAGAAAATATTAGAAAAAAAGAGCAAGCAAAAATAAGGAGATTAGAAAAGAAAAAATTAGATGATGAAAAAAGAGAACAATTTTTAAAAGAGGAGCTTCCAGTAATTAAGGCTAAAGAAGCAATAACAATAGAGGCAAAAAGAATAGCAAAGAAAACTTGAAAAACTAAGAAATAATTTAAAAGATTAATTTATGAATACTAAGTGATTTGATGCTTTTGTTTGAAAGCACGCTAATAACGTTGAAACAATAGGAATTGATATTGATGAGGTTTTATCTCATTTTCTTGAGGCTTATTTGGAATTTTATAATTTGAGAAATAGCACAACTTTCAAAAGAGATGATTTCTTTAGTTATAATTTCTGGGAAGTTACTTGATGAACTAGGGATAGCGCCATTGATAGTGTTCATGAATTTTTTGAAACTCACCATTTTACTTCAATGTCACCTTTTGAAGGTTCTCAAGAAGCTATAGAAAAATTAAAAAAATTATTTAATCTAGTTATTATTACTTCTCGTCAAACTTCAATAGAAAAAGAAACAAAAATATGGTTAGAAAATCACTTTCCTTGATTTTTTAAGGAAGTACATTTTTGAAACCATTTTGGAAAAGATTGAACCAAAACTTCTAAATCAGATATTTGTAAAAAATTATGAGTAAAACTGCTTATTGAGGATTCACTTGGTTATGCACTAGAGTGTTCCAAGGAACATATTAGCACAATATTGCTTGATAGCCCATGGAATCAAACAAATGAAATTCTACCATCAAATATTATCAGAGTAAAAACTTGGAAAGATATCCTCGAAATTCTTGAAAATCCTAAAAATAATCTATCCAAACAAATCCCTCAAAACTTCCAAAGCTCTCTTTTGGTCGATAAAATAAGGACTAGTCGCGACTGTGATTAGTCTTGATTTTTTGGCTATGCGTAGGATAAAATTCTTTTTTAAATTATATGAAATATAGTCCATATTTGGAGAGAAAAAATCAAGGTCTAGATTTAGGATAAAATCTTTTTTTAATATATTTTCATCAAAATTAAGTATTTCACTTTCTCCGGTAATTTTGTGTAAATTTCAAATTAGCTCAGTTTTAATAGCTGGTGAGATATAATTCCCGACATTAAGTGTATAATTTGTATATTCATAAACTTTATTTAAATTGCCCAAGTCTTTTTTATTAATAAAAATCTCTGGATTCCTGGTGTCAGAATGCTCGTCAATGTGAATTAAATTTATTCATTTATCAATTGTTCAATTGTTTAAGGCTTCGCACCAGAAATAAAAAGCATGATTATGGTTATCAAAGATATAAACCGGAACGAAGTTCCAGTTAGTTTTAATAAAATTTTTTAGTCAGAAATAAGCTTGTTCAACTCATTTTTCATCTATTTCAATAAATGCTGGTTTATCTCAAATCTGAGTACCATTAATAGTTCAATCTATTATCGTTGGCACAAAAATTTCTTTATTTTTTCTTATCTCATAAGAAAAAATATTGTTTCAAATAGGGGAGTTTAACGTAATTGAGCTTTGATACATTTTCCTAATTTTATTTCTTAGTCATTTTATTTACAACTATTTGTTGGGCGAGTGTAAAGAGAGTTCAAATTAGCCAGTAAATTCCAACTCCTGATGGCATAAAATATGATGTAACAGCGAGCATCGCTGGCATTCACCAAAGCATAAATGCATTCATCACATTTGGATCAGGCATAAATTCTGAAACTGGTTCATCAACCATTTCATCTTTTGTAATAATTTCTCATTGTTTTGTTTTAGTTTTTTTGTGGAATGTAAGAGATGATTTTATCTGTAAAAATTGAGCTAATCAGATAATTATAGCTAAAATTATTCCAGATTTCCATTCTTGAGCTATAAGATTTAATCAGAAGAAATTTGAATTAATTTTTGAAATATCAAAATTTGAGAGCGGAGAATACAAATAATAATAATTTGAAATACTAGTAATACCTGATATAACCCAATAAAGCACAATCAAAAGAGGGAATTGAAGAAGCAGAGGAAGACATGAACCAACTGGATTTACCTTTTCTTTTTTATATAATTCGAGTAATTCCATTCAAATTTTTGCTTGATCTCATTTATATTTCTTTTGAATTTCTTTAATTTTTGGCTGAATTGTCTGCATTTTTTTGCTATTCACAAGTATATGATGCTGAGGAACTAGAATAATCAATCTAATAATTAGAGTCACTATAATTATGGCAAAACCAAGATTATGGTCAGGTAAATTACTTATTAAAAATACAAATAAATTATAAACTGGAGCGTAAAATAAATTTGAAAATAAATTATTAAAAAATCATTTTTCACTCTCTGTAAATGATGTCGTATACTCATTATTTCAGGTATTTAATTTAAAACTATAATCACCTGGAACAGAAAATAGCTTTGAAATTGGATTAAAATTAAAACTATATTTCGCATTTGGTTTAATATTTACATCCACACAGAAATCTTTTGGAATATTTTCGCCAATTTTCGCTGAATCTTTAAATATTGAAAAATCCTTACAAGTGTTGAAATTAATTTCTCCAGAATTACTATTTGTTAGTTCCAATACCGGTAAATTTGGCACAGTGTAGTCTTTACTGAGTACTTTTAGAGTTATTCCAGAAGTTGCAACTTCTTCTTGTTTTTTCCCTGCGGGGAAAAACAAATTAAAAACTATTAATGTAAGCAAAAATGCTATTAAAAAATTTAGAATTTTTTCGTTTTTCATAAGGTTTTATTGGTTAATAACTAATTCTACTTGTTCTTCTATGTTTTCTATTAAAGAATTTAGATCTAATCATAATGTTTCATTGACCTTTATAATTTCCAATCATTGAATAATTTGAACCATTTCATTAATAGATGAATAATAATCTTCTAAAATAACTGTTTCTTCCTTATTTAGAGAATTATTTTGGTTTTTAGCTTCACAATAATTATAAATACTTTCTACAAAATCGTATACTTCATTATTTAAATAATTACTAAATTCTCTTAAAATAAACAAATTATTCTCATTATTAGATTTATCTTTTAGAGATTTTATTATATCAATAACTGTAAAATTATTTTTCTTTAAATCCAAAAGATTTTCATCAATATTTCATCTTAAATCAGCCAACAATAAGTCTCTAAATTTCTTTCATTTTTCTGTATTATTTAAGTATACCAATTTATCCATTTTAAGATAAACACCTTTTTGAGTTACAGGTAAATCATTAAATGTTTTTTTGGCCCTATTATAAGATGTAGCCAGATTAAATCAGGGCATAAATCATTTTATACCCAAGACCGATAAATCAGTTCAAGGCCTATACGCAGGTAAACATAATTCTTGCATAAATTTATTAATTATTTTTTATCTCTAAAACTAACAAGTTTTAGAAGTCTATTTTTAAAATTTATTCTTTTATCTTCAGTATTTTCTACAGCATTTCATACTGTAATAAGCTTACTCGCTCTTATCATTTCTGATTTTACTACTTTGTACATTTTACCTTTGAAATCTTGTTCATATAATTGCAATAAATCTATAGCCTCTTTAGAATAAGTTCATTTTTTTTCAACTTCTTTTTGGTAGTCTAATAATTTTTTATGTAAAATTCATAGACTATGACTAGATTGAAGGTATAATCAATAGCTTTCAATTAAAGAATTTACTCAATTATTTACAACTGAAAAAATACTTTTAAGTGAACTACGAGTATCAGCTAATTTAATATCTTCTATTAGAGTTTTTAGTAATTCATCTCTTTTTTTCACATCTATTCATTTTTCAATAATTCTTTTCATTTTGTGCTCTAAATCTCAAAATCTCACTGGTAAATCTGGGAAATGTTTTAGAACTTTTTCTTCTGAAATTCCTGTTTCATCAGAATTTTCTAGATAAAGATCTATCTCTTTTACAGCTGCTATTGTCATAATGTTTTAAAATTAACTATTAAAAATTTTTTTGAGTGAAAAAAGTATGTCTTTTTCAAATTCGACTATACTTGCTTCAATTCTTTTGTCAAAAGTTTTTCATTTTTTTGGGACAAATACAATATCAAAGCTTCATTTTTCAATATAATCTGCCACTAAATCATAAAATTTTCTTCTGAAAAAATTTCTATTTACAGAAGTCTTGGTATTTTTAGTGCTTAGAAGTATTCAAAATCTAGAATAATTAAGCCTATTTGTAGCCACATTTGCAATAAATCCATAAGAAAAAAAAGGTTTCTTGTATTTCAAAACCTTTTTTAGTGAAGATTCATTTAGTCTGTATATTTTCTTTATCATAAAGACTGATTAAAGAAACTAAGCTTTTCTAAATCTCTCAGTTAATCATGGATAAGTAACAACTCTAGCAGTACCTCCTGCTATAATATGAAGTTTTGATTTTCCTCTTTTTAATTTATATCTTGTAGGATATGACACAGTAAGAACATGTCTTCATTTTCTTCTTCTGTCTTTTAAAACATTTAATCCATTAGAAGTAGAAGATCTCTCAAGATATCCGTGAGTTCTCAATCTTTTTCTTTTCTTTAATTTACCTAACATAATTTAGTAATTATTCAATAATATAAAATTTACCAGCTTATTTTATGGAAAAAATTTAAAAGTCAAAAAATTATTAAATTTTCTTTCATTTTTTCATTTTTTACCAGTTTTTTCAAATCATTTTTTGAGAAAATTAAAAAAAATTTTGACAATAACGAAAGTTTTCATAAAATGCAGAAGCTTTTTCAAAAAGTAAGCCACTTTAGCTCAGCTGGTAGAGCGCCCGCCTTGTAAGCGGATGGTCGTCGGTTCAATTCCGACAAGTGGCTCCATTTTTTTTATATGGGTCGATTCCAGAGCGGTCAAATGGGGAGGACTGTAAATCCTTTGCTTACGGCTTCGTTGGTTCGAATCCAACTCGGCCCACCATATAAAAAAATAAAACATAAGTAAAAAATTCGTTTTTTACTTGCCGGGATGGTGGAATTGGTAGACACCCTGGTCTTAGAAGCCAGTACCGCAAGGTGTGAGAGTTCGAGTCTCTCTTCCGGCACCATAAAAGGTTATTTAATAAACAATATAATTATGAAAAAATCAATTCATCCACAATTTAGCGAAGATACAACAGTATTATGTTCATGTGGAAATACTTTCAAAACTGGAAGTGTAATAAAATGAGAAATAAGAGTTGAATCTTGCAATAAATGTCATCCTTTCTTTTCTGGTGAAAAGAGACTTATTAAAACAAGTAATCTTGATAAATTTAATTCTAGAACTGCTCGCGCTAAAGAAATGCAAAAAGGTAAATAATTATTATTTCACATTTTCTAAAAAACTCTTTTTCAATTTTGAAAAAGAGTTTTTTATATTTTCAAAAAATCTTTTGACTTCCACAGTATTTTATATTACACTCTCAATTAAGTTTTAAAAAAACTTATTTACTAACTAATATAAATTCCTATGAAACCACTAAACAAAAAACCTAATTACAAATGATTCACCCTAGTAGAACTAATAGTTGTAATATCAATCCTCGCAATACTTGGTA
>CAZKUA010000006.1:0-75289 GCA_964555845.1 uncultured Candidatus Peribacteria bacterium
AAGAACAAGTACAAGCACAATCTTGAACTTTTACAAGTCTTTGATTTGATACATCTACAATAGAAAAAGTTGTTGTTAATTGAGGAACAGTGATTGGACAAAGCGGAAGTGTGGCTGTAACTTGACCTGATAGCTATACTAAATTATTGTTACATGGAGAAAGCTTAAAAGATAGTAGTACCAATAATTATACACTTACCGCTAATTGATGAATGTCATTTACTTGAACTGATAAAAAATTTTGAACTTGATCTTTTTATTTTGATTGAGTTGATGATTATATATCTGTACCCGATAGTGAAGATTGGACATTAGATTGAAACTTTACAATAGATATGTGGGTTAATATTAAATATATAAATTCTGGCTACAGTGCATTGTTGGCATTTACCGAATGAACCAGATTATCATTAGTAGTAAAAGGTGATTGAAAAATTTCTGTTTGGGATGATATACAATATAATGATAGTACTTATATTATTCCAATTAATGGATGGCATCATGTAGCCTTGATTAGAGAATGATCAAATGTAAAATTTTATGTAGATTGAATAAATAAGTGAGGTTTTACAAGTACTAAGACATATAATCCTACAGGATTATGGATATGAAATGATAAAAATTATTTTTCTCCACATAAATGATATATAGATGAACTTCGTATTTCTAAATGAATTGCTAGATGGACTTCTGATTTTAGTTCTAGTTTACCTGTAGTACCTTATTAAAATACCTTTAAAAATCAATTTAATAAAACCGTTTTTAAGCGGTTTTATTAAATTTTGCAATTTTTTTGACTGATTTAAAAAAATATGATATTGTAAGTGTACCAAATAAAACAAATACAAATATTTTATAAAACAAATACAAAATGAGTGAGATAGAAACAGATAATTTTTCTGAACTTTTAGAAGCTGAAACTTCTATAAATGAAGTAGATATTTTTGATATAATTAGTCATTTAGATGAGGATTTAAGCCTTAGTTCTTCTGTGGAAGAAAGTGTGGTTATTGAGGAAAATCAAGTGCAAGAAGTACAAACAAATTGAGAAACAATATTTTCAGGTCTTGAGGAAAGTAGTTTAAGAGTTGATGATATTTATTTAGAAAAAAGAAAAGGATGACTTGGATTGGTTCTTTCAAAATTAAAAATTAAACAAAAAGTAAATTTTGTAAGTCATTATATTTTTGTATCTATAATTGTATTTTTCATTTTACTTGGAATTTCAAACTATAGCGCATATTCTAAAATGGCCTATAATTACATTAATCCAAATTATTTAAAAAATTCTTCTCGTGAAATACTTGATGCTATGGATGATTCAAAAATTAAAGTATTTGCTGATTCCCTAAGTTCGGAAGATTTAGCTAAAAAAGAAGCAAAATTAAAGAAAAAAATGGAGGAAGAAAATATAGACCAAGTTAAAGATACATATTTTTCACCAAAAAAATTAGTTTCTTTTGATGATAAAATATCTCTAGATCTTGAAGTAACTCCTTATGAAAATAGAATTATAATCCCAAAATTAGGAAAAAATATACCACTAGTTGATGTAAATAATAAATCTTGATTGAATTTTGAGAATTTACAAGACTTATTTATGAAAGAGCTTGAAAAATGAATATTGAGATATCCAGGAACAGCCACTCCCGGAAGTCTCTGAAATGCATTTATATTCTGACATAGTTCAAATTATCCTTGGTCAAAATGAGATTATAACGACGTATTTGCACTACTTGATAATCTTAATTTTTGAGATGAAATAATTGTTTATTATAACCAAAAAAAGTTTATCTATACAATTACTGAAAAGAAAGTTGTAAGACCTGGAGATGTAAAAGTTCTAAAAAGAGATTGAGGGAAAAGAGAAATAAGCCTTATGACTTGTTGGCCAGTTTGAACTACACTTAATAGGATGATAGTGTTTTGAGAAATTAAAGAAGTTAAATAATTATTTTTCTAATCTACAATATTATGTGATTAACATTTGATTTTATATATGATTTTACGAGATTAAATAAATTTAGTTTTGATATTTTTTCAGCTAATTTTGACTTAATTTTACTTATAATCTTGGTTATATCACTCGTTGTTTATGTGGCTTTATATTTTGTAGCTCCATATATATATTGATTTTTATTGGTGAGAAATGATCAAAATAGAACTCTAAGAAATAAAGACAAAATTAAAGAATTAATACTTATGAAAGAAATTCAACAAGAATTTGAAAATGAGATGGAACAAGCATTTCTTAATGCTGGACTCAAAAAAGAGGCCTAAGGCCTCTTTTTTTAAATCTCAATTATAATTTCAGTTTTATCTAGGTGATATCAAATATTCTCATAATTAAAATAGAGACTTCTTCAGAGTTTTAAGAGATTTATTTTTTCTTCATCTATTAGTTCCTTCAAGAATTCAATATTTTTTCACTTTACTAGAATTTCCTCAACTCAGAGACCGGTCTTTTTTGAGAAGACCGGTCTCTTGCTTTCCTCAGATATTTTAATTGTTGAAATTATTCAGGAGTTTAGTGCATTTTTAAGGGCTTTCTGGTGTTTTGGTTCACGAGGTGGTGGAATGAAAAATATAGAATCTCTGAGTTTATTATAATCTTTAAAACTATAAATTAAATTAGAAATATTAGCTCCAATTGTAACTGGGGCATTTTTGAAATCTATTTCAAATCTATTTAAACTCTCGTTAAAATAGCCTAAATCAAGATAAAGATCTTTAATTATTTGAACCTCTTCAAGAAGACTTATATTTTCAAAATGTATTTTTTTATTTTCTTTCAGAGTTTTTTCTACAATTTCCTCAAAAATTCTAAGCTCATCTTTTGGCGAATAAACCTGATTCCATATTTTATAATCTTTTTTAAAATCTAGGTTTTCATTTTTATAAGGAAGTAATAATTTCGCCATATCAACTTCAAAATCACAGCTTGAATTAGCTGGCAAATAAAACAAAAATTTATTATCAAAAAAATTTTTGTCTACTCAAATTATTTTATTTTCAAAAATTTGCTTCATATTAATGGTGATATCAAGTATTTTTCTTAATATTTTCTATTCTATAAATTTGTTCTAAAATTATAAGAAGGCTCATTGAATGTGGAAAAGTCATTTTACTTAAAGATAGTTTTTTGTTAATTAATGGGTCTAGAATTTTGTCGTCAATTCAATAAGCACCTCAAATTATTATATTAATTTTTGGATTATGTAAAAATAATTTTTCGATAGTATTGTGAAATTCCAGAGAACTTAAGCTTTCTCAAGCGATATCTAGATAAATATTATATCATTTTTCTTTTTCAAGAACTTGTTTTATAGATTTAGTTTCTTCAGATATTATGCGGTTTTTTTCGGTACTTTTTTCACTTTTTATTTTGATAATTTTAAGTTTATTTAATCTCTTTATATATTCATTAATTGCTTTCTCAAAATGAGAAAAGCCATCTGTTACTATTATTAATTGTATCATAAATAGAATTTAGTTCTAAAATAAAAAATACCCTGTAAAGGGCATTTTTTAATAGCTTATAATATTATTTTTTATTAAGAAATCTATAATTTTCTCTAATTATAGCTTTTTCTCTAATTTTTCTTTTAGATAAGTCACGAACATTATATCTCTCGTTTCTTAGTTTGTTGGCAACTCTTGTCTGAAAAAACATTTTCTTATATCTTAGTATAAGTTTTTCGTTTGATTCAGTTTTTTTCTTAAAAGCGTAAATAAGCATATTAATTCTCCCTGATTAAAAATAAATAAAGTGCGACTATCTTATAAAAAAACTCTTTAATGTCAAATTTTACTTTCTTTGAACTACTTTAAATATTTCTAAAACATCCCCGACTTCCACTTTTAGGTCTCATTTAAAGGCTATTCAGCAATCTTCTCACGCCTCGACTTCATTTGTATCCATCACTCAAGATTTTAGACTTGCCACTTCTCAATTTCAGATTTTTTTACCATCTCTAATTATTCTAATCTTGGCTCTATTCTCTATTTTTCAAGTTAATACTTCAAGTCAAAGCACGAGCTTATCTTTTCCAGTAAAGAAGATTTGTTTCACTTTTGCTTCTCCAAGTTCCAGATCATCGTGTTTTATATCTATCATTCAAGTCATAATAAGCTCAATTTTCTCTAAAATATGGTAAATTACTTTCTTATTAATTACCTCAATTTTTGAATTAGATAAAATATTTTTCGCCTGTCATACATATCACACATTAAATCAAACCAAAATTGCCTGGCTTGTTCAAGCCATAAGCACATCGCTATCATTAATATCTCATACTCAACTATGAATTAACTGAATTTGAGTTTCAGCAGTATTTAGCTTATATAAAGCTTCTTTCATCGCTTCAAGACTTCAGTTTGAGTCAGCTTTTAATACAATTTTTAATTGTTTTAGATTTCAAGTTTTTATTCTATTTAGAAGCATTTCAAGTGATGCATGTTCAAATTTATTAATACTTTTTGATGATTTTGCTATATTATAATCAGATGTTTTTTGTCTGGCAGTAAGTGCATCTGCAACTACTTGTAAAATATCTCAACCCTCAACTACACTACTTAATCAAGACAATAGTACTGGAGTAGACGGTCAGGCTGAGTCTATATTTTTTCATTTAAAATCTTTTAGGAATTTTACTCTTCAATAAGCTCCAGCACAAGTTATAAAATCTCATTTATTTAGAGTACCAGTATTTACTAGCACAGTTGCCAAAGGTCAGAGTTTCGCATCAAGATGTGATTCAATTATTGTTCCTATTGCAGATCTGTCTGGATTTGCCTTGAGTTCTTGCATTTCAGTCGTTAAAATTATCATATCAAGCAAAGTATCAATTCAAAGTCCAGTGTGAGCTGAAACTGGTACTACAACCGTATTTCATCCCCAGTCTTCTGGTTGTAATCAGTTTTCTGCTAATTGTCATTTTACTAAATCTAGATTTGCTCAAGCTTTATCCATTTTATTAACAGCAACAATTATTGGAACTCAAGCTTCTTTTGCGTGATTTATACTTTCTATTGTCTGAGGTTTAATTCATTCATCTCAAGCGACTACAATTATCGCAATATCTGTTAATTTAGCTCATCTCGCTCTCATTATAGAGAAAGCTTCATGACCCGGAGTATCAAGAAAAGTTATTTTTTTACCGTTCTTTTCTATTTGATATGCTCAGATTTTTTGAGTAATTCATCCAGCTTCATCTGAAGCCACTGCCGTTTTACGAATGTAGTCTAATATTGAGGTTTTACCATGATCTACATGTCACATGATACTTATTATTGGTGGCCTTTCTTTTAATTTATCAGTATCTTCATTTTTAGTCAAGTCAGAAATATTTCATTTTAAAATACTTGCCATAGAAACTTCTTGGTCCTTGTCTCTAATAACCTTAATATCAAAAGCTTCAGCCAATATAAAACAAGTATCAAAATCTATTTTTGAATTTAAATTTACCATCATTCAATTTTTCAAGAATTCTTGAATTAATTTTGAAATTGGCACTCCTATTTTGTCTGAAAATTCTTTTACAGTCAAAAAATCTCAAATTGGAATATTTTGACCAGTTCTATCAACTAATATTTGTTTAATCTCTTCAACATTTTTTTCTTTTTTTCATTCTTTTGATTTTTTAGATCTTCTAAAAGACCCATCATCTTCTACAAATCATCTTGTTTTTAATCATCTTTTTTGTCAAAATTTTCTAGATAAATAGTCATCTTGGCTACCAAAAGCTCATTTACCACCTGGTTTTTTATTAAATCCAAATTCCTTTTTTTGAGGAGTAAATTTTGGACTACTTAAAGGAGCCTGAAAACTAGGCCTAGTTTGAGTAGCTTCTCCTGGTTTAGCTTGTCTATTTTCTTGATTTTCTGGCCTCTTAAAAAATGGTCTATCTCAAGAGGGTCTATTAAATTCTGGCCTTGGTTTCTGGAAGTTAGAATGAAAAACCTTTTTTTCTTCTGGTTTTACTTCTTTTCTAGGTTCAAAAGAAATTACATTTGTTGGTGTTTTTACCTTAAATTGTTTTTCAATTTTTTTCTCTTCAATAATAGCTATCTCTTCTTTTGGAGTAGTTTCTTCTTCCACTTTTTTAGCCTTTATTTTTAGCTTTAAAACTGGTTTTTTACTATCAGTATTATCCCCAGATTTTACTTGAATTTGAGAGTAATAATCATCTACATTTTGGTCTTTACCTGTCATTAAAATAGTTTAAATTATAATTAAAGATGTAAAAAGAAAAATTCTTTTTACTCTTGCTTATCTTTGATAAATTTAAGTATATGGTTTTTAGAAAAAAGTCAAATGTAGGATTTTATTATAAAACTATTTCTCTTCCTTTTCTTTCTCTACTTTCTCTACTTTCACTTTAATTTTCTCTTTTCAATCAGTTTTCTCTATTTTCTTTTCTTCTTTTTCTTTCTCTCCACAGTATGGACAGTTACTCCAATATATCTTAATATCTTTATTGCATTTTTCACATTTTTTTGTTAATTTTTCTTTACAATATGGACAGAATTGAAAATCATTTTCAATATGTTTGTTGCAATGCGGACATTTTAAAATTTCTTTTTTTATTTCTTTTATTTCCTCTATTTCTTCGTCCTCTTCTTCGCTTTCTAGTTGAGTTTCTTCCTCATAATATTTCTCAAAAATTGTAGTTCTAGGTCTTATAAGTAGATAAATTGGAAGTCAAAATATTGGAGTAAAAAGTATTACAATTAAAATTGATAAAACTTGTATTAAAATATTTGTGGTTCTATTTGTAATATCTTTAACAACCCAAATTATAAAGGCTCACCAGATTATAAAAAAATACAAAATTGCAAATTTAATAATTCAATCAAGCGTTATATTTGAAATAATTAGCTCATAAAATCAAACGAAACCTTCGATGATATAATTTACGAAATCCATAATAAATTTAAAGTTAGTAGATAAGTTAATATTCTAGTTATGTCATTCCTATTCCGTTCTGTCATTTCGAGTGCAACGAGAAATCCCTTTTTATATAATCTTATTTGCAAATGAGTGATTTTAAAAGGGATTTCTCACTACATTACATTTCGTTCGAAATGACAGTTGAGTTTCTCTTCTTTCCATTTTTGGATTAGTTTTGGGTCTCAGCTAAGAAGTTCTCTGGGTGCTTTATGTCACATAAATTCTTCGGGTCTGGTGTATTGTGGATATTCTTTTTTGCCTTTTAGACTCGCACTATATGATTCTTCAATGAGTGATTTATCACTAATTACTCAAGGGAGTAGTCTTACAATTCCATCAATAAGTACCATAGAAGCTAATTCTCAACTAGTTAGAACATATTTTCAAATTGAAATTTCTTCAATATGGAAAATTTCTTTTAATCTCTCATCAATTCATTCGTAATGACCGCAAATCAATATAATATCTTTTTCACTTTTTGCAAATTTTTCTAATTTAGTTTGATTTAGAATTTTTCATCCAGGAGTCAGATAGATTTTTTTAAGCTTTCAATACTTATTCTCAATATGAGAAATGGCTTTATATAGAGGTTCTATTGAGATTAAAGTTCAAGCTCATCATCAATAAGGCCTGTCATCAACTCTTCTAGTGTTTCTAACAGAAAAATCACAAATATTATAGAACAAAGGCTCAAATAATCTCTTGTCTATTGCAATTTTAATAATACTTGATTTGAAATAACTTTCAAAAGATTCTGGGAAAAGAGTGAGAATATGAATTTTCATTTTAATTATTTAATTTCTTTTATTTCAACATCAAAAATTAATGTCTTTCAAGCAAGTTCGTGTGGATTGTTCATTTCAACTTTTACACTGTCAGTATTTAACTCTATAATTTTTACTTTTTGTCAGTTTGGTAGAGTTCATTCAAGACCTACAATTAATTTTTTACCGTAAAATGGATTTTGTTTGTTTTGGATTTCAAGAGTTACATTTGTGTCATCAATTTTTTTGATTACTAATTTATTTCATTGGTATTCTCATTCTAATCCCACAACTAATTTTTTACCATAAAATGGATTAGAGTCATTAACTATTTCAAGAGTAACTCCAGTTCAGTTTAAACTTTTTACTGTTCACTTAACTCAGCTCACATCTATCTGCTCTCCTACTTTTAAGTCTTTTCATTTTTCTCAAAGCATTTCTACAGGTACTTCTTGAGTGATTGTATCAGCGAAATTCTTCTTTTCTACTTCTTGAGTGATAACGTCTTGTAAATTAGAAAGTGGAACTTCTTGAGTAATGGTTTTTTCTCCATAAGCGTCAGCTGGAGCTATTGTTAAGGTCTTTTTTTCTCATAATTTCATTCCCACAACTCCTGCATCAAATCATTTTATCATATTTCAAGCTCATACTTGAAATTCAAGTGGTTCATATTTTCTACCAGATGCTGGGTCGTAATTTTTCATTTTTTTAGCAAATTCTTCAAGCGATGAATCAAAAATTGTACCATCTTCAAGTTTTCAAACATAATCAACTTTAACTGTATTTCAAGTTTGAACTGTATCTCAAACAGGAGTTGAAGAAGGTGCAGAAGTAGTTTCTAGTCAAGTTGTAGAAGTTGCAACTCCTGAAACTTCTCAATTTTTTGGACTCTTTCAATTTCAGAAAAAATAAAATGCCAAAATTAAAATTAAAACAGCAACTCCAAAAATAGTATAAATTTTGTTAAATTTTACTTTTTTATCCATTACAGTTTCTACTTCTGTATTCTCAACTTTTGGCGTAACTTTTTTTACTTCTTTGGCTTTAATTTCTTTTGTTTCTACCTTTTTTGCAACCACTTTTTTCTTTGGCGCAACTTTCTTTTTTGTATCCTTTGTAACTTTTTTAGCAACCATAAATATAATTAATTATTAATAAACTCAGTCATTTTATTTATTTTTTTATTTTTTCAAATTTAAAATTTCTTTTTCTAGTGCAAGTCTTAGTGCATTTTCTCAATCTCAAATCAATTCTCCTGTTTTTGACTGTTTGTCTATTTTTAATAAATTAGCAAAAAGAGACTTTAAAACTCAAATATTTCTAACATTTCTTGTCTTTTCTACTAGAAATGGATGAATTTTTAGAACACTCACTATTTCATCTTTTTTAAATCACTTTTCAAGTAAAAAATTTATATACAAAAAATTCCTTAAATTAGACATTATAACAGAAAAGACTTGAAAAATACTATTGCTATCCAAAATTGTTTTTAGTGATGAAATTCACTTCATTGAATTTAGTTCTTGGATAGCATCAGTTAGCTCAAAAATTGATATTTCTATTTCTGGAATTACGTAATTTCTAATATCATCTTCTGTAATTCTATCATTCATCTTAAATAAATGAAGCTTATCAATTTCAGCTTCTATTTTATTTAGAGATGAATTTTTGTAATTTATTAGCTTCGAAATGGCACTGCTATCTATATTTATAAGTCTAGATCTGATATAATTTCTAAGCTCCTCTCACTCAATATTTTTATATTCTTTTACTTGAGCTGTTTCAAGTAATTTCTTATAGAGAGATTTTCTCTTATCTGGCGCACTTTCGACAAAAACCAAAATATTATTATCTGGAATTTTGTCCAGATTTTCCAAAATAATTTCGTCAAAATTTTTGAATTCTTGTATTACTTTTGTACTATCTTCTGTCTTTTCTGTAGCTTTACTTGGAAATCATTCAAGAATAATTAATCTATGAGAACCCAAAAAGGGCATTGTAGTGAGTTCGGCTGAGATATTTATTTTAGAAATATTATCGCTTGAAAATCTAGAAATATTAAAATCTCAATGTTTTTCGGTAAAAAGAGAAATCCATTTTAAAAGATCTCTGTTTAGAAAAACCAGATTTTCTCATGTAAAAAATATTAGATTTGATTTTTTCATAATTATTTCATTTTTCAAATTGCACAAGAAGTATAACTAACAGCCTTTCTCATAAAACTTTTTGCAGCCTCAGATCAAACTTCTGGATAACCAAGTGAACAAAGTTTTTCAACTACAGTATTTCTGTCTCAACTAAAATTATATTCAATAGATCAAGAGGGAATATCAATTGAAATGTCTGTAGCTCACAAGGCTTCTAGAGCTTTAGTAGCCGTATTTGCGCAACCTCAACATTTAATATTTACAACCTGAATTTTTTGTAAAGTGTTCATAATATTTTATTTTAAAAAATAATATTTCCTATTATATGAATTATTTTAAATTTTCTAAATTTATTTTTGTTTTTGATTTTTTACTAAATAAGAATAAAATAAAAATTGCTTTATTTTTTAACTTCTTTTTTATGATACTATTTTCTTTTAAAAATAAGTTTACAGAACTTAAATCAAAACTCACTCAAATGGCTCCAAATGAGCCAATAAGCAAACTTGCTTTTGTAGCGATAATTTTTCTGGATATTTTTATTTTGATTACGATATTTACTTGACTTGAGGATCACACAAAACAACTGGCAACGCTCGAAGATTATATTCCTTATAATTGTCGTGATTTGGTTATAGGAGCTGACCAAAAAACCCCAGAAAATAAAGTAAATCTTTTGAAAAATTATGTAGTTTTTAATACTCCATTTGCGCCGAGCTCGTATGATTATAATCAAATTCCAATTTCTGAAATTCATCCAGTTTGTGGGCAAATTAAGACTTATTTAGACGAGATAAATTTAAAAAATTCGGCTATTAATGATTTATATACTTCTTTAAATGAGCTTGAACAAAAAAGAAATGTGATTCAAAATGAGCTCGATATTATTAAATCAAATTATGACACTCAAGTTTTAGAAAAAATTGCAAATATGGAGTCAGACGCGATTAAAACTCAACAGGAAAGATCCTCAAAAACAGACGAGCTCGCAAGTCTAGATAATGAAATAAAAAATATACAAACGACTATTTTGGCAAATGATAAATTTAAAGGAATTTGGGATTATATAATTTGAAATAATGCCGAAAAACAGAAGCTTTTAGAAAATGATTTTGCTATAGCGGAATTCTGGTATCCAATTAAAAAACTATTTATGGAATTAGCATTTTTACTCCCGCTTTTTATAGTTTTCTGGATATGGAATTCTAGGAGTATCGCCAAAAATTCTTGAGTGCAAAGTCTTATTTCATCTCATCTTTTGGTTATTGCATTTATACCAATTTTTTGGAAAATTCTTGAAACTATTTTTGAGATAATTCCAAAAAGATTGATAGAAAAAATTCTAGAATTTTTAGTCTCATTTAAACTACTTGCTATTTGGTACTATATATTAGTTTTATTCTGAATTTTAGTGGGGATTGGGGTAATTTATATAATCCAAAAGAAGATATTTTCTAGAGATAAATTAGATGAAAAAAGACTCTCAAACGGAGATTGTTGGAATTGCTGAAAACACTTACCACCTAATTCAATTTATTGTCCATTTTGCGGAGCCCATCAATTTAAAAACTGTCCAAAATGTAAAAAAGAAACTCCAAAAACATCAAAGTTTTGTACTATTTGTGGATTTAAATTTTAAATAGTTTTGATTTTTACTTAAGTTGAATATACTTTTTCAAAAAGTTTATATTTTAAATATAAAATTATGAATAATTATAATATTTTAATATCTCAAGAAGAGAAATATTTTGTTGTAAAAAATATTGATTTATGAATAGTTTCTCAATGAGAAAGTATTGATGACGCCTTGTTTAATATAAAAGAAGCCACTGAATTATTTTTGGAGAAAGAAAAAGAATATAAAAATGTCTATTCTAGGTCATTTTTAACAACTATTTCTGTGTAATATGGTTAAATCAAATTATAAATATATTTCTTGAAAGGAATTTATCAAAAAACTTAATGTTATTTTTTGAGTTGAAATTTTATCTCAAAAATGAAGTCATATCAAAATTAAATTAAAAAGTAATTGAATAAAAACTATTATTCCAAATCATAAAGAATTGGCTTATTGAACTTTTTCTTGAATTTTAAGTCAACTAAGAATTAATGAAGAAGAATTTTTAAAAATAATGTAAATTCTAAATTAATCATTATCACAACATAAATTATAAAATTGTAAATACATTTGCTCTTGCCTTTTTAGTAATTTTTCGTATAAACTATATATTTATGGGATATTCTTTAATTTAAGGCTTATATGGTAAATAAAAAACCGGGGAATAATGGGAATTTAGGCGATGTTACTTGAGTAAATCAAGAATTATTAAATGCAGTAGAAGCCGAACAAAATAAAACTGCTTTATTAATTCAGGATTTATTAAAAATGGCTGAAGATTATGAGAAAAGTATTTCTGAATCTACCGCACAAACTGCCGAACAAGTAGAAAAAACCAAGAAAACGGTGGAATTACTGCTTGATTTATCTGCAAAAATAACCAATCCAGACAATGATATTTGTGCTGATATTAGTAGTCAATCACTTCATGTAATTGGAGAAGCAATCAAAAATCAGCAGTTTTTTGCATCTCAACTTATAGAAAAAAATCAAGAAATTACTAATTTAAAAATACAAACACAGGAATTGACTCATAAGGCTTTTTATGATGAACTTACTTGACTAGGAAATAGACATTTATTCAAAAAAACTTTTCTTGCATTCAAGAATGATTTTGTAGAAAAATGACAAATATTTTCAATGGCAATGTTTGATTTAGATGATTTTAAACAAATAAATGATCAATATTCTCATGAGGTATGAGATAAGGCTTTGAATTTTTTTAGTAATAGACTAAGGGATTTTTTCTCTGAAAAACTTTGAGAGAAATGAATTTTATTAAGATTATGATGAGAAGAATTTGGTGTATTATCTCAGATCTGAAAAAAAGAGATGTATAATTTAATGGAATCTTTTAGAAAAAAAGCTAGTAAAACATATGAATTAAAGCACAAAAAACCTTGAGAGCCAGAAGAAAAAGAGCAAATAAAATTAACTTTTTCTTGATGAGTAGTTGAATTTAAAGATAAATTAAGTGCAAATCAAATTCATAAAGAGTGTGGCGAAAAATTAAAAGAAGCTAAAAAGAAATGAAAAAATGTTATTATCAAATAATTTTTTTGATTTTAAAAATTTGACAATAAAGAGAAAACTTATACTCTAAATAAAAATTTAATAAAATATTTATGCCTTCCTCCCATAAAAAAACACATGGATTATTTGCTGTAACAGTCGCTATAATCTGAAATTTTATCATAATGATTCTTAAATTTATCTGATTTTTTTTATCAGGCTCTGGAGTTTTATTTTCTGAAGCAATTCATAGTGTCGCTGATACTTCAAACCAAGTCTTGCTTATGGTGGGACTCAAAAAATCCAGAAAAAAAGCAGATGCGAATTTCTCTTATTGATATTGAAAAGAAAGATTTTTCCGGGCGATTTTATCAGCTTGTGGGATATTTTTTATATGAGCCGGGGTTACCGTTTACCACTCCATAGAAAATTTCCTACATCCAATTATTATTGAAAATTCATTTTATGTTTTAATAATTTTAGCTATATCTTTTATTGTAGAATCTATAACTTTATTGATAGCTATAATTTCAGTTTATGATAGGCAAGACTGATTACTAGAAAGTATAAAAGAGGCAGATAATGCTTCAAAAGCAGTAATACTTGAAGATTCAGTTGCTGTATTTTGAGTTTTAATAGCTTTTGTGAGTATTTTACTTACAAATTTAACAGGAAAAACTTATTTTGATTCAATTTGATCTTTGATAATTTGAATTTTGCTTTGAATTGTGGCAATTATTTTGATTATGGAAAATAAAAGTTATCTTCTTGGAAGAGGAATAGATGAGGAATTAAAAGAAGATATAATTGAAACCATAAAAACAGATAATTTAATAGAAAAAATTATAGATTTTAAATCAGAAGTAATCGATATAGATTGTTATATTATCAAAGTAGAAGCAGAATTTAATGGATCTTCACTGATGAGAGAAATAAATCATAATTGATTTTTTCAAGATGAGTATGAATATATAAAAGAAGATTACAATGAATTTTTAAAATTTTGTGTAGATTATGCTGATAGAATTCCTAGAATTATTGGTAAAAGAATTGACGCCCTAGAAAAAAATATCAAAGAAAAACATCCAGAAATTAAACATATTGATATTGAGTTGAATTAGAAAAAATTGACTTTTCTCAAAAAAAATAGATAATATAACTCTTCGTTAAAAACGAATGAAATTATATAAAAACAAATATTATGAAAAGGAGGGTGTTCTTTAACATAATATTTTTTATTTAATATAGATTTTTCCAAAGATTATAAAATATAAAAATATATAAAAATTAACTCTTTTATGGAGGTACGAAAATGAAGAATCAAGGGAATTTGATACCCATTAATGATTCAAAAACAAGTAGTTTTCTCTCCATAACCCAGACAATACTTTTGTGGTCTTTTTTGATTGTAGGTTTTGCTGGATGGGAGGCATACCACGCTTATCAATTTAATATAGAAAATGCCCTGGACGTCGCTCGTGATAGCCATAATAAAGATTTGGCTTACAGGCGTTGGGGAAATGAGATTGGTGGGGTTTATGTACAAGTTACAGAAAAAACCCAACCAAATCCACTGCTTTCCGGGGTTCCAGAAAGGGATATTATAACTCCTTCTGGCAAGCATCTTACATTAATGAATCCTGCTTATATGATTCGTAAAGTGTATGATGCAAACAAGGAAAGTTATGGTCTTTTGGGTCACATAACTAGCCTCAATCCAATTCGTAAGGAGAATGCTCCCGATAGCTGGGAAACAACTGTTTTACAAAAGTTTGAAAAAGGCGATATTAAGGAATATTTCTCTAAAGAATATATTGGAAATGAGGAATATCTCCGGTATATGCGACCAATATTGGTTGATACAAAATGCCTCAAATGTCATGCAAAACAAGGATACAAAGCTGGAGATATTCGTGGTGGCACAAGCATTTCTGTACCATTAAAGCCATATAAACTCAAATTCCTTAAGAATTTATTTTGGATAATCTCCCTTTATGGGATAATTCTGGTATTGGGTATAATGTACATAACATTGTGTCATAAAAAATCTCTGCAAAATACCAGAATTCGCAAGGAATTTGAACAAAAACAGCAAAAACTCGAAGAAAGACTTCATAAAATCCAAAAGCTCGAAAGTCTTGGGGTTTTGGCTGGAGGCATAGCTCATGATTTCAATAATATTTTGATGGTAATTTATGGGAATTGTGATATGATTACTATGCATCCAGATCCATCACTCACAAGTGAACGAGTTTGTCAGATAAGGCATGCTGCAAAGCGAGCATCTGAAATTTGTAAAAATATGCTTGCCTGTACTGGTAAGGGTTCAATTAAGAAAAAAAAGATAGATTTGGTGAGGCTGGTTAATGACACTATTGATCTTCTGAAGCCAAAGATAGAGATTAACATTTCTCTTAATTTCACTCAAAATCCAGAGCCACTTTACACTAACGGCGATATTGATCAGATTCAAGAAGTAATTATGAATTTGATTATAAATGCTATAGAGGCCATTGGTGAGAATAAGGGCCAAATTACCGTAAGACTCACCCAAAATGGTTTTTCGGGTAAAGACTATTTTGAAGAAGATATTTCGCCCGAGAAATATATATGTATGGAAGTATCAGACACAGGATGTGGAATGGATGAAGAAGCTCAAAAACGCATCTTTGAACCATTCTATACTACCAAATTCACAGGCCGGGGACTTGGAATATCTGCAACACTTGGAATTATTAAGCTGCATAATGGCACTTTACAGTTGCTTAGTAGACCAGGTGTTGGCACGACCTTCAGGATTTATCTTCCTGCTTTACAAGAAGATGAAAAACTTGTGGTCAAGACTAATTCTATAGTGGAGTCAAAGTCCAACAAAAAAATCAAATAAAAAATATTATGCCAGAATAATTAAAGAGCCGCGCTTGCACGGCTCTTTAAATTTATCAAATATTATTTCAAGAATTATTTCAGACATAATAATAAGCATATCCTGTAAATCCATCTTTTACACTTCAGCCTGGAATATTTTTAAATTTTCAATAATAAAATCAATCTTTCGTTACAATTTCTACATGTCCATAATCTCTTCTTGCTCAACTTCAATATCATTTATTATAAACAAGAATTGCTCCGGGATTAGCCTCACGAGGATCTGAAATTCGTACTTTAATAAAATCAGAACGGTTTTCTAAAAATTCATCCCATTTATGTCAGTCTCTTCAATTTTCAGGAAGTCATTTTATTCAAAAGGCAATTAAAGCATCTCATACACTTGCCCCACAGGCATTTCGCCCCTTTGCTTTGTATCTTTCTTTTACTATAAAATCCGATAAAGAAGTACAACTATAGGTATTTTTAGAATTTGAAATGGATTTTTTTACCTCAATTTTATTTATTGCTTGGTTATTTATATTACTTTGATTACCAAATAAAACTGTTTGAGTTTCTTTATCACAAATTCAAGTTGGTAATAATTTATTTTCCTTTTGAAATCTTATAAGAGTTTCAATAGTTTTTCTTCAAAAAATATTATCTTCTTTTAAATTTGTTTTTAGTTTTTGATTTAATGAAGCTTGTAAATCTTTTATGGTTTTATTAATTACACCAAGCTGTTTTATGTTTCTATTTTCAAAATCAGTTTCTATAGAATTATGAAGCTCTTGTTTTTTATTTTGAGTTTCAAATATTACATCTTGTTTTTCTGGAATATAAATTTGTAAATCTCAAGCAGTTTGGGAAGTATTTTTTACTTCTTCCTTAGATACTTCTTGTTTTTCCTCTTTTTTTGGCATTCAAATTGCAAATTTCTCATAATTATAGTGACTTCAATCATTTAATCCTATTCTTACCATAAATAAAATTTAGTAATAATAAATTAATTTTAACATATTTTTCAATAAAAATCAAAAATCCAACTTTTTTTTCACTTTTTAGAATTTTTGGATAGAATGGAGGAAATTAATTATTTATAAATTATGTACAAGCTAATAACTCAAGATTATTTACCATTTTTAGATATTTTCTCAGAAGAAAAACCGGAGTTTTTATTGCCTTTTTTTGAGTCAAAAACAATGCAGAGATTATCAGATATTTCTCAGAATTGTGGGACAGAATATTGTAGGTTTTTTGAATATACTTTCAACGAATCTCGCCTAGAACATTCTTTATGAGTTGCACTAATTATTTGGCATTTTACAAAAGATAAAAAACAAACTTTAGCAGGATTTTTTCATGATATTTCTAATACTGTTTTTTCTCATGTTGGGGATTATTTACTCTGAGATAAGGAAAATCAAGAATCATCAGAGCAATATACAACAAAATTAATCACAGAAGATGAGGTAATTATGAGAGAATTAAAGAAATTAGGGATTACAGTTGCAGAAGTTGAAGATTATAAAATTTATACTATTGCAGACAATCCCGGGCCTCAATTATCATCGGATAGATTAGAATATACTTTATCTTCTGGAAGTAGACTTTGGAATATGGAATTAGTTGAATTAAAAGAAATGTACGATGACTTAGAAATTTTTACAAATGAAAAACAAGAACAAGAAATAGGATTTAAAACAAAGGAATTATGAGAAAAATTTTGATTACTTTCTCTTCAAAATGATTCTGGATGTTTTTCTAGTTACGAGTCAGCGAGTTCTATGTCTTTTTTATCAGAAATTCTAGCCTATATGCTAAAACAAAAAATGATAAAACCAATGGATTTATATACTCTCACAGATTCTCTAATTATTTCTATAATGGAAAGTAATGCAGACTCAAAATTATCAGAAATGTGGAATTTTTACAAAAATTTATCTTCTTATAAAATTGAAAAAATCAAACCAAAAACTAATAAATATTTTGTAACTTCAAAAGTAAAAAGAAGATTTATAGATCCATTAATTCAGACTAATACTTGACCAAAAAGATTATCCGAATTATCACCCATTTTTGTAGATAAAAGAGATTACCATCTCAGCCAAAGGGAAGAATGGGTTAGATTGGATTATGAGATTTAGTTTTATTTTTTAACTTTTAAAAACTATGATAGTTTTAGATATTGAGACATCTGGGGCGGACCCATATAAGAATTCCATAGTGAGCGTATGAGCTTTGGAATTGGAAAATCCTTTAAATCAGTTTTATGGGGAATGTAGGATAATTAGCTGAGATGAAATTCAGGAGAGAGCCTTGGAGGTGAATTGATTTACGGTGGAACAAATTACAGATATTACAAAAATTACAGTGAGTGAACTAATTTTAGAATTTATGAATTGGTCGGCCTTCATAAAAGACCAGACAATTTGAGGACATAATGTTGGATATTTTGATTTGAGATTTCTAGAAGTAAATTGAGACAGAACATGAACAAAACATAATTTTTGACTAGTAAATGGAAATTATAAAACACTTGATTTACATACTGTTTCTTATGAATATCACAAAAGGAAATGACTAGTTATTCCTTATAAAAATAATTTATCATCTCTAAATCTAGATACTATTTTAGGTACAGTATGACTACCTACAGAGCCAAGACCTCACAATGCACTTAACGGAGCAAAATATGAAGCCGAAGCATTTTCTAGATATTTTTATGGTAAAAAATTATTACCAGAATTTGAGAAATATGATATTCCTGAGGGATTTTAAATTTTTCTTTATTTTTTCCATTTTTTTATTTTTTGATTAGAATATAGTCTATTCTAGATTTTTTATCTATTTAAATTAATTATTATGAACGATATTATTAATAACACAATAAGTCTTGTTAAGACTGAACTTGAATGACTTTGTAGCGCTCATGATTTTTATCATATTGAGCGCGTTTGGAAGTTAGCGAAAAAAATTTATGCAAAAGAAAAAATGTGAGATCTTTTAGTTATAGAGCTTGGAGCTTTACTTCATGAATCTTTTGACAGAAAATTTTATAATAAAGAACAACTTGAGGATAAGAAAATTTCACTTGAAAAATTTTTTTCTGAACAATGACTTGATAAGGACAGAATTGAAAAAGTATTTTTTGTTATAAAAAATGTTGGATTTGGAAAAAGTCTTATTAGAACTAAGGATTTTATTATAACTCCAGAATTTGCTGTTGTAGAAGATGCTGATAGATTAGAGGCAATATGAGCAATTGCAATAGCTCGCACATTTTCATATTGAGGGAAAAAACAACGCCCAATTCATGATCCAAATATTGATTATGCAGAACTAGTAACAGAAGAATCTTACAATAATGGCTCGCCAAGTTCTGTAGCTCATTTTTATGAAAAATTATTAAAATTAAAAGATATATTAAATACTCCAACTGCTAAAGAGCTAGCTATGAAGCGCCATATTTTTATGGAGCAATTTCTAAAACAATTTTACGCAGAATGGGATTTGGAAGTATAATTTAAACTTAACAAAAAAACAACAAAAATGAAAGAATTTATTAAAAAAGCAAAAGTATTACTAGAACCTGTAAAATACTCAAAATGATGGTTTTGGGTACTTTTTGGAATGGAAATTTATGACTCACTCCAAAGTATTTTTCTGATTTATGCAGGATCTATGGTTATTAGCGCGGTGGAAATGAAAAATATAGAAAATTTATATTTCTGGATTTGGGTATTTTTGATATTTTTAGTTTTTAATACTCTAAATTCATTGTTTATGGATACCGTTTTGAATATGTTTTCTTTTAATATTTCGCGTGGACTTTCTGAAAAATATTTATGAGAATATATAAATCTTGATAATACTAAAGTTGAGTCTTTTTGAACGGGGAAAATGAGTAATATTATTTTTAGAGGAATTGAATCTTGGTATCTTAATTTAAAATTAACATTAGATTTGACGGCTGAAATATGTGCTATAATTTATATTTTTGTATTAGTGCTTATAAAAGTGCCAAATATCTATTATTTTACAGGATTTATTGCTTTATTCGTAATAATAATTTTGTTTTTTTCAAAATGATTATCTTGTATTGCAAATATTCGTGACCAAACAAAGGAACTTGAGATAGTTCGTGATGCGAAGAGAATAAAAATGCTTATGTCTAAATTTGAGATTTTACAAAATGATAAATTTGGAAAAGAAATTGAAGTAATATCAGAATTGCATAATAAGATGATGTATCTGTGGGCCAGATGAAATTTCATAAAAAATGCTTGGCAAATCGGATCTTTTATTATTTTAAGTAGTTTTAGGATAATTATTTTTTTAGTTATTTGAGCTTGAGTAATATCTGGAAATTATACAATCGCTAAGCTTGCTTTATTTCTGTGGCTTCTTGATGTTTTAGGGAAATATTCTTGGAATATTAGAGGATATTTTAGAGATATATTTTATAATTATATTCACATTGAAAAACTTATTGATACATTTAATTCTATTCCCAGATACCAAGAAGATCCAAATGCTCCAAAATTTGTTTATAAATCTTGAGAAATAGTTTTTGATAAAATAGATTTTACTTATGACGGAGGTCAAGAAGTTTTTAAGGATTTTTCACTCATTTTAAATTGATGAAAAAAATATGCTTTTGTGTGAGCGAGTGGATGAGGAAAAAGTACATTAATAAAATTAATAGCCTGATATATTAAAGCAAATAGCTGAGAAATTATTATTGATTGACAAAAACTTTCAGAAATCTCTCTAAAATCCTATTATCGCCATATCGGATATCTCACTCAAGAGCCATCTGTTTTTGACTGAACAATTATGGAAAATCTCACTTATGCTCTGGATTATACCCCAACTCAAGAGCAACTTGATGAGGTTATAAAAAATTCAAAATGTGAATTTATTGAGGAATTTAAGGCATGATTTGAAACTGAAATTTGAGAGAAATGAATAAAATTATCAGGCGGTCAAAAGCAACGCCTTGCAATAGCAAAAATTATGCTAAAAAACCCAGAAATAATATTGCTTGATGAGCCGACCTCAGCACTTGACAGTATCTCAGAGCAAGCAATAACAGAAGCACTTCATAATTTATTTAAATGAAAAACGGTTGTTATTATTGCTCACAGACTCCAGACAGTAAAAGAGGCGGATGAGATTATCGTGATAAAAGATGGAGAAATTTTTGAAAGATGAAATCATGAGCAGTTGAGTAATTTAAATTGAGAATACAAGATAATGCTTGATTTACAGACGAGTTTTTAAATTTTAACTTAAATAAGAATATGATAAAATATAAGATAATATTACAAAAAGATTTTTTAAAAAATAAAAAAAGTTTGATGGATTTTTATCAGCCTGCATATAATGAACCTTATTTGAAGGCATTAAAAAATTCTGATTTAATTTGTGTTTGTATAGAAAAAGATAAAATCATTTGATGAATGAGAGTTATTACGGATTTTAATAGGTTTGCATTGTTGGTAGATTTTTTTGTAAAAAAAGATAATCAAAATAAATGAATTTGATGAAATATAACTAAAAAAGTTTTAAACTATTTGAAAAAAGAAAAAGTTTTTAATGTAATGTTAACTACGGATCCAAGACATCCATGGCTTGTAGATTATTATAAAAAATTCTGATTTAATGAAGATTTAGAATGAACTCCAATGATTATAATTAATAAAGAATACTTGTTAATTTAATTTTAACTATTTATACAAAATATGCACAATCTTCTACAAAGAGAATCTATTAAGATTATTATAAATGCACTTAAGAAATGATATGTAGTTTTCTTTCTGGGACTTATTGCTACGGTTTTTGGCTCAATTATCTCGATTATACTTCCGTATTTTGCCAAGCTGGAACTTGACCAGTTGGTAGAGAAAAAAACAGCAGTTTTTTTTGGCATAAATTTTGTTCCTTTTCATTTTTTTCTGCTTATACTTGTAGTTATTTTTGTTATATCTTTTTTAGATAAGATTATTTCAGAAGTTATTCAATGGTTTTTAGAAGAACGAGAGGAAATTTTCACTCACGAAACACAGCTTATTTATCTGAATAGAATGTCTCATATGGAAGTTGGACTCTCGCTTTCTGAGGGTTTTCAAAATATTTTACGTTTTGTTTCAGATAAACTTGGAAATATATTGAAAACCATTCTTGGTATACCAAAATGAATGCTGGGCATGACAATTCAGTTTATCGGAATAAGCTCAATTCTTCTTTCTATTAATTATATGATTTTTATTGTGGTGCTTTTTGGAGGATTTGTTACTTTTATTTTGGATAAAATAAAACATCATGATGATATGCAAAAATGAAATGATCCGGAATTGAAAAGAATAGGTCAAATTACATGGTCAATTCCATGGGAATTACAAAGAAGTCTTGCGGAACTTTCCCGTAATGGAGCTACTAAGAAAATGCTTAACTCGTTCACTCAGGCAATACATAAAAAACAAGTGCTTTTACGAATATATCAAAAAAAGAATATTTGGACACAATCTTTTATTTTTATAGTTGATAATTTTATATCTTTTCTTGTGAAAGCATGAGTCGCATATACTGTTTTTCAGGGGACTCAATCAGTCTGAGTAATGACAATGGCAGTTTTATATATTTCTAAACTTTCTTCGCTTTTTCGTGAGAGTTCAAAAATCTTTTTTGATTTCAAAACTATAGAATTTGATCTAGATCTTTTTGACGAATTTCTAAAATTTATCAAGCCTGCATGAATAGAAAAGGGAATTATAGTTACTTCTGAAATTATATTTAGGTGAGTTTCATTTTCATATCCAAATACTCATGCAATGGAACAATCTTTTTATAATATTATTAGGGAAACTCTATCAACCCTAAAGAAATGATCATCGGGATATCGAACATGGGTTATAGATGAAATGAAAAAAGATATTAAAGAATTTGATAATAAAATTGAAGAAGAAACAGGAATAATATTAAAAGATTTTAGTTTCACTTTTGTCCCCGGAAAAATTTATGGTATTGTTGGAAAAAATTGAGCAGGAAAGACAACACTTATAACACTTTTATCTGGATTTTATAGATCATATAAAGGAGAAATTCTTTTTGATAAAGTAAACACAAGAAATTGGAATATGGAAGCATTCGCGAAAAATATATCTGTTATTTCACAATCTCCTTATATTTATAATGCCTATGGGGATTCATCTATTCGAAATAATTTAACTCTTGGTATAGATAGAAATGTATCTGATGAGGAAATGTATGAACTTCTTGAAACATTTTGACTTGCAAAAAAAGTAAGAAAATCTATTAAAGGACTTGATTCTGAAGTAAAAAATGAAATCGATCTTTCCGGAGGTCAATACCAACTTTTGGCAATTATTCGCATAATCCTACAAGATCGTCCTATTTTAGTATTTGATGAAGGAACCAACCAGCTTGATGCCGAAAATGAGGCACTCGTGATGAAATATCTCCTCAAAAAATGTCATTCAAAAATCATCTTTTTTATTACTCATCGCATGAATACAATTGCCAGGGCTGATGAGGTTCTCTGTATCGAAGATTGAATAATAAGCGCTCATGGAAAACCTAAAGATCTCCTAGAACAAAATGATAATCCATATGCACGATTTTATAGAACTCAAATTTTGCATGAAGAGATATAAAGTGATAATAAAAATATTTTTTTGATTAATAATAAATTAACCCTATAAATTATGCAATTAAATATAAACCTAAAAAACAACAATAATAGATCTTACAAAATTTTATTTACTCAAGATATTTTAGCTGAAATTAATGATTTTATTTTAGAAAATAGAAAAATTAAAAAGATCTTATTTTTGACTGAAAACATTGTTTGGAAATCTCATGGAAAAGATTTATTTGAGAATTTTGAGAATAAAAGTGATTTAAAATTTTATAAATATGTTTTTAAGGCATGAGAGAAAAATAAAAATATAGATACAGTTTTGGATGCTGTAAATTATTTAAATATGATAAATTTTAATAGAAATGATTTGATAATTTGTTTTTGAGGTGGGGTTGTGGGGGATTTGTGATGATTTTTATCTTCAATTTATAAAAGATGAGTGAAATTTATTCAAATTCCCACAACTCTACTTTCTGTATTAGATTCAAGTGTTTGATGAAAAACAGGTATAGATTATTCATGAATAAAAAATGTTATTTGAACCTTTAATCAGCCAAAAATTGTGTTAGTAAATAGGCAATATTTAAAAACTTTACCAGAAATTCAGCTAACATCAGGATATTTTGAATGATTAAAACATTCTCTACTTGATAACAAGAAACATTTTGAAATCTGGAGTTCTATTTTTGATGAGATTATTTCATCTAAAAAAGTATCAGATGAAATTTTAGCTAATAATATTAGTATAAAAGCTGATGTTGTAATGAGTGATGAAGAAGAAAAATGAGATAGAAAAAAACTTAATTATTGACATACTTTTGGGCATGCCGTAGAGAGTTTGAGTGATTATAAATTACCTCATTGAATATGTGTTGGATATTGAATTATTTTTGCAAATTTATTATCTTATAAGCTTTGATATCTTGATAAGACTTTATTAGACGATATATCTTCTTTTGTACTTGAAATTGTGAGAAAATATAAAATAAGCAATTTTAAATTAGGCGATATTTACAAAAAAATGTTAAATGATAAAAAAAATGATAGCTCAAAAATTAATTTTGTTTTACTTAAAGATATTTGAAACTTAGAATTTATGGATATTAATAAAAAAGACTTAGAAGAGACTTACAAATTATTTTCTGATTTTTTGAAAAATTAAAACAAATACATAAATTTGACTTCAAAAACAAAAAAACTAAACTTACTCAAACTATAAACCTTAACCAAGAAAACTATGTGTTGAATTTTTTGATATATTTGAAATAAAAATGCGACAAGCAAGTTAATCCATTGACTTGAGAAACTCGAATATAGATGATATGATTCATCGGGTTTTGTTGTTGGAAAAGATTGAGATTTGAAATTAATTAAATCAGTTGGAAAAGTTTCAAATTTAAGTGAAAAAAGTACAAATACATTAGCAGAAAATGAGACTTTTTCTTATGGAATAGCTCATACTCGCTGGGCAACTCACGGAGGAGTGACAGAGTTTAATTGTCATCCTCATTATTCAGAAAATGAACGCATTTTTCTTGTTCATAATTGAATTATAGAAAATTATCGTGAGCTAAAAGATGAGCTTCTTAAGAAATGATATAGTTTTTATGGGGAGACAGATTCTGAAGTTGTTGCTAAGTTAATCGAAGAAAATTGGGATCAAAATTTACTTAAAACTGTTGAAAAAGTATTACCAATACTCGAGTGAGCTTATGCATTTTTATTTATTTCAAGAGATAATCCAGATGAAATTATTTGAGTAAAATATTGAAGTCCTTTGGTTTTTGGATATTCAAAAGATAAGAGTGAATTTTATTTTTCTTCTGATACTCAAGCTCTAGCTTGAATTGTGGATGATGTAATTTTTCTTGATGATGGTGAGTTAGTTTATATCAAAAATAATGATTATACAATAAAAAGTGAGTGAAAATTAATTTCAAAATCAGCCGAGAAAATTGATGTTGCAAGCTTAAAGGCAGAGAAATGAGATTTTAAACATTTTATGTTAAAAGAAATTTTTGAACAACCAAAAGTATTAGAAGATGTTTTTAGATGAAGAATAGATTTTACTAATTCTCGCCTTAATGCTGCCGCTTTTGAGGAGCTTGATAAACATGTTTTTTCTAAAATTACTTTCGTTGCCTGTGGAACAAGTTATCACGCTGGATGGCTCGGGACTTATTGGTTTGAGGATTTGGCAGATATGGAATCTCGCGTGGAAGTTGCGAGTGAATTTGAATACAAAAATATTAAAATAGACTCAGAAACTCTCTATGTTTTTATCTCTCAATCAGGAGAAACTGCCGATTCTATCGAGCCTCTTAAATATTTGAAATCTAAATGAGCTTCAACTTTTTGAATTGTAAATGTGGTAGGTTCAACCATTTCAAGACTTACTGATTTTGGTCTTTTTACCAGAGCTGGGACAGAGGTTTGAGTGGCATCTACTAAGGCTTTTACAGCTCAAATATGCACAATTTTGCTTCTTGCTCTTTATTTTGGAGAGAAAAATTGAAATCTTTCAAGACAAAAATACAGACAAATTATCCAAGAATTACATTCTATTCCAGAGAAAATAAATGAACTTTTATCAACTTCTGATAATATTAGAAATATAGCAGAAAATATTAAAAATTATAAACAATTTTTCTTTTTAGGAAGACATCTGGAGCTTGCTATAGCATATGAGTCAAGCCTAAAATTCAAAGAAATTTCATATCTTAATTCTCAAGCACTCCCAAGTGGAGAGCTTAAACATTGATCTCTTGCTTTAGTTGATGAGGATTTTCCATCTATGATATTTATGCCAAATGATTTTTTATATGAAAAAAATCTCTCATCTGTCCAAGAAGTAAAAGCAAGAAAATGAGAAATTCTAGCAATTTCCGACAAAAATGTAGATAGTGCCACTTGGAATATTTCAATTCCACAAACTCTAGAAGAGCTATATCCATTCCTCACAGCAATTGCCGGGCAACTAGTGGCTTACCATACAGCAGACTTACTTTATAGAAATATTGATAAACCTCGTAATCTCGCAAAAAGTGTAACTGTGAAATAAATTATTTTTAAAAAATATTTATGCAAATAACAAAAATTTATGAATGGGATATGTGACACAGAATTCCAAATCACACAAGCCAGTGTAAAAATATTCACGGTCATAGATATAAAATTGAAATAACTCTAGAATGAGATATTTTAGGGGATAAATGAGCCAGTAACGAAGGAATGATTATAGATTTTTGAGATATTAAAAAAATAACTAAAGAATTTATAGATGAAAAATTAGACCACGGATATATGTGATATAAAGAAGACATAGTTTTGGATTTAATTAAAAAAGAAAATTTCAAATACATTGAAGTTGATTTTATTCCAACAGCTGAAAATATTGCAGTTTGGATATTTAATGAGTTGTCTCCAAAATTCGAAAAAATCTACTGAAAAAATCTAAAACTCTACAAAATCAAACTTTATGAGACCCCGAATAATTTCGTGACTTACGGGATTTAGAACTTCTTAATTCCTCTCCAAAAATATCCTCTTGCTATTTTTCAAAAAAATATACAATGAGAGATGCGAAAGCAAGAGTTTTTAATATTTAATTTTATTATTTATGGAAGCATCTATTTTTTTGGCAAGGTTTTTATGACCTTTGTTTATAGTTATTTCTCTTAGTATTATTATAAATGGAAATACTTTTGATCACATCATAAAGGAATTTCCAAAAAATTCTTATGTCCTGTATTTATCTGGATTAATGGCTTATGTTATGGGTGCGCTTATGCTTTTAAATTATAATTCATGGGCATTAAATTGATTTATAATTATCACAATTATGTGATATTTGGCTTTAATAAAATGAATTCTCATTTTATTATTTCCAGAACGGATGATAAATATGGCAAAATGAATGAAATTTAGTAGATGACTTTTAATTTTTGTAGGAATAATATATTTTATATTGGGAGCTTATTTATGTTTTCTAGGATTTTAAATCTCACCTAAAAATCTCTCCATATCTGGTTTTAATTTAGCTTCAAATGTGAGCTTGACTCTTTTTGTTGGATGAATAAACGATATTTTATATGAATGTAAAAATTGCCTAGAAACTCCGAAATTTCTCTTTAAAAAGCTATTTTCTCATTTATTTCAATAAGTATTATCTCAAACGACAGGATGACCAATGTGGCTTAAATGAATTCTAATTTGGTGCATTCTTCAGGTCTCGAGCTTACATTCAAGAAGTGAATATTTTTCGTGAATATTTTCTTTTATGACTTTGTAATGAGTTATTGCCTTGTCTCATAATTTATTATCTATTTTTATTTTGTTTTCAGATTTCGCATCTTTAATTCTAAAAATTTTATCCTTAATGGTTCAGGTTTTTTCAGTTAAAGTCCCAATACAAACTGCCAAATAATATTTCTCGATTTTATTATCTTGTAATTGCTTTAACATCGAGTCTAGCGCTGGTTTTGTTTTTGCTATCATTATAATTCCTGAAGTGTCTTTGTCTATTCTATGGATTAGAGACGGCTTAAATGTGAGAGAATTTAGTTTATTTCACAAATAATCATGAACTTGTTGAATTAGTGAAATTTCATTTGTCTTAAAATCTCCAGGATGAACTATAGTTCCTGGATTTTTGTTTATAATAAGCAAATCTCCGTCCTCATAAATTATATCTTTTTTATCTAAAAAATTAGTCAATGGTAGTGAATGCAGGCCTGCATTCACTACTTCTTTTTTTGCAGTAAGAAGCTCAAATTCATCATCATTTAGAAATATTTTTATTTCATCTCAAATTTGTATTTTATATTCATTATCTTGTCTTTTTCAATTTACTTTTACCTTGTTTTTGCGATTAATTTTGTAAATTAGAGAAAGACTTGAATTAACAAGAAGTTTTTTCAAGAATTTATCGAGCCTTTGATCGGCATCATTTTCTTCTATTTTAAATATTTTCATTCTTCTAATTTACAAAAATTTTGATAAAACACAAGTTTTAAATTATTTTTTTCTGAGATAAGATGCTTTTGTAACTAATTTTTTTAATTCTCTTTTTGTGTAATCTGTATCTAAAAGAACTTCTTTAATATTTGAGCAAAGTACTTGTAAATCAGTGTTTCACAGATTTATTTCTTTAAATTTTTCTCACAAATAAGACAGTGCTTCAAAAAATCCCATATATTCTTCGTTATCTTTTACTAAAACAAAAACATTAGACATTACTCTGTCTTTTTTTGTTTTATAATCATTGGTTTCTTTGTATTCCTCTATTAATTCTTTCCAATTTATATTTGAGAGAAACTCAATAAAATTCTGAGATCATTGCATTTTTGCCTTTTCCTTTACAAAATTTAAGATTGGGTTTATAAAATTATTTGCGTATTTTCCTCAAGAAACTCCTCAAACTCATGTTGTAGAACTTGATGCTCATTTGCTTATATTTTTTAGGAAAATATTATCTATAAAATGAATTACGGCTTTAATTGCCTTCTGTTTTAGGTTAATTGGACAATCTATTAGAGACAGATATTTAATTATTTCATCTGATTCCAAATTATCTATATCAAGCTCACATTCTTCCAAAAAAGCTTCAATTGTAGAAAACTGGGCAAACTTAATTTTTAAATTTTCCATATTCTGAATTTGTCAATTTAAAGATTCTATTTGTCCCAATAATTGAATATTTTCTTTTTTGATTTCTTGTAATTCTTCCCTCATTTTTCCTAATTCAAATTCTGCATTAAGAGCTATTTCTTCCCAAACTACATTATCTTCTCATGAAGTGAATGAGTTTTGTTGATTTTTCATATTTTCTTCCATTACCACCATCGAAGCCAATTTATTTTCTAATTCTTCAATTTTCTTGCTTAATTTTTCTCTATCTTGTCTTAATCTTTCTGCCTCATCTCCCTTTGATTTTAATGCAGTTTCTGTTTTTCTTTGGGCTCTTTTAATAGATATTATTTCTTTGTCCTTTTCTTCTAATTGTAATTTTAATAGCTTAATATCCATAGTCAGGTCCTTGGTTTCTTCAAAAAACTTTTTAGCACAAAAATTAGCTGATCAATAAAAATCAAAAACTATATCAAATTTATTCTTTACATCCCTTAATATTGCCGAAATCTCAGGATTTAAAAGTGATTTTATAGAAGTTTCAGTTTTCCTTATCAATAAATCTATATTGTCTTTTTCTATAAATAAATAAATAGAAAGTAGCTCTTTTAAAATTATATCAAATTGTTTAGCGTCAATTTCTTTTGATAAAAATGGATCATTTTTAATATTATCATTTAATAGTTTAAATATTTCATTGAAAGTATCTGATCATTTATTCCCTAGTTTTTTAATTTTTTCCACGGTTTTATCTGTATTTTCTACAATTCTTTTAGCATCTTTTTCTATAAGGTTTTGTATTTTTCTATTTGCTCAATTTTTTTTAGCGCCTCTTTTCAATGAAATTAAAATAATAGCTATTTCTCTTTTATAGAAATTAATTATAGATGTTTTAGAATCTTTTAATAGATTGTCTAAAATAAATGATTTTTTATTATCATCTAATGGCGCTAAAGAAACCTCTCTCTTATGATTTAAAGGAATGGACATTGAATTTTTTTATAAATAAGTCTATAGTTTATAGTGATAAATTTATTTAAGTCAAGCTTATTTTGAGGAATTTTTAGATTTTATTACTTCATATAAGAAAACTATTAGAGCTCTCCAAATTCTTTTACTCATTCTCATAGGATGAAGAATAAGTCTCCAGAGCCATTCTAGTCAGAGAGCTACAATTAATTTTGGTGCTCTTTTTTTGAAATTTAGAATATAATCAAAACTTCATCCAACTCAAATTGCTACTTTAATTTTTTCTAATTTTGGTAATATCTGTGAAATTGTAGTTTCTTGAACTTTTGCTCACTGCGTCGAGAAAAGATATACATCATCTGTTTTATTTATCTCTTCAATTATCTCGTCTTTATTTTCTTCTTTATAGATGTAGTAATGAAAAGCTGAGTTTGGATATTTCTTTTTTAAATCTCTTGCCATTACCTTTTGTCTCTCAATTTTCAAATTATCTCACCAATTTCCAGGAGCTTGGAATTTATCAATTATTGTAACTCACTTTCATTTCAAATTCGCATATTCCACCAAATCTCTAGTTAAAATGCTTCAAATAATTCTTTCTCAATATTTTTTGTATAATGCTTTTCTTTTTATAAATAAATTAACTCAATAGTAGGGTATTAATAGTGTATTTAAGAGCTTTCATTTGCCATTGTCTAGTATTTGGTATCCAGCCCAAATTCCAATTCAATCTGGCACAAGATAATCTCATTTTTCTAATATTTTTCTAAAGTTTTCATCTTCTTTTGCAAGAAGTAAAATTTCAGGATTTGGTGTAAAAATAGCTAGTTTTTCTTGAGAATCCTTAATTTCATTAAAGAATTTTTTGTATTCGAGATGAACTAAGTGTAATCAAAATATTTTCATAGTTTTTAAATAAGTGTTAATAATTTAAATTTTGTAACTTAAACTTCTTTTTTCGTCACCCTGAGCGGAACGTAGTGGAGTCGAATGGGTCTATTAATTTAATTTTTCCATTTTTTAAAAAAGTATTTTATAAGTAAATGGATCCTTCGACTACGTTTCACTTCGCTCAGGATGACGATTTAGATTTATTTTTTAGTTAATTTTACAATTGTCTCAATATGATGAGTATGTGGAAACATATCCACAGGAATTACATCAGTAATAGCATATTCTGAATTTTTTACAATATAATCTAGGTCACGAGCCAGAGTTGAGGGATTACAACTTACATAAATTATGGTTTTCGCATCAAAAGAAATAATACTCGAAAGTGCTGTTGGATGCATTCCATCGCGTGGTGGATCTATTACTAATAAATCCACACTAGAGACCGGTCTCGAATTTTCGAGACCGGTCTCTGATACAAATTCTTTCAAAAAATCTTCAACTTTTGCGTTAATAAATTCTACATTTTCCACATTATTTAGTTTTGCATTATTTTGCCCGTCAATACTCGCTTCTTTTACTACTTCAACTGAATATACTTTTTTAAAATATTTTGATAAAATTATTCAAATCGTCCCTGTTCCAGCATATAAATCTAGTGCAATTTCTCACTTTTCTTTTGATAAATTAGCCAATTCAAGTGCTTTAGAATATAATACTTCAGCTTGCATTGAGTTTGTCTGGAAAAAACTTCTGGGGTTTATTTCAAAAGTGAAATCTAGTAGTTTTTCTTTTATAGTTTTTTCTCAAAAAACAAGTTCATACTCTCACTGAACTATATCAGCTTTTCCGCTATTTTTTAAGTAATAAACAGATTTAATATTTGGAAATTTAGAAGTTAATTTTTTGATAAAATCTAGAAAATTAATCATAAAATTCTCTGGGATAGAAGCTTTATCATTTACACTGAAAATTATCATAATTTCTCAGGTATAATGAGCTTCTCTTACAACTAAATGTCTCCAAAATCAAATCCCATTAAATGGATCATAAGTAGGAATTTGGCTATTTCTTGAATAGGCGTCCACTTCCTTAAAAATATCGTTTACTGTGTTTGATGCTAGCACGCAGTATTCACAATTAATTATTCTATCAAATTCTCCCTGTTTATGAAAACCAAATCTGAAATCATCATGAATTTCCTCTTTTGCTGAAATATATTTTCAAAAACTAAACTCAAGTTTATTTCTGTATCAATAAATGTTTTCGGATGCTACTATTGGGTAAAATTTAGTATTTTTTGTGAAATCTTTTAAGTGAAATAAGGCTTCTTTTACTTGTTCTTCTTTAATTTTTAACTGCTGCCTATAATCTATTGGAAGCCATTTACAACCTCAATATACTTGAAAATGAGCTGGTAGCTCTTTTTCAAGTGGAGACTTTTTTATAATATCAGTTATTTGAGCCTCAAGATATTTACTTTTAGATTTTAGAATTCTTAAATTCACAAAACTTTCTGGAATAGCACCGCCCGTAATTATAATTTTTTTTCAATCTGGACCAATTGCTAATCATTTTCCACCAAAAATTAATTTCTCAACTTTAATATTTTCAAGTATGGCTCACTTTTTCATAATTTTTCATTTTTTTAAAATTTATACAAATTAATATAGAGTAATTAACGAATAAATCAAGTGAAAATTTTTCTAAAAAATAAATTTGCATTCAATAAAAAAGTATAATACCATATAGTTGCTTTTTTATTTTTTTAAAAATATAAATATGGAACCACATAAGCAAGTTTTTTTAAAGACTTATAATTTAACTCCAGAAAAATTTGAAGAGATAAGATGAAAAATAGATAGTAGTTGTGCACTCAGTACTAAATGTAGATTAAAAGACATGCCTGAGTGTTGCAGTTTATTCAGGAGTAAGGTTGAAAATTTAATTGCTTTAGGTACGTGAAATTAAATATAAAATAATAAAGATCACCCCGCAGGTGGTCTTTATTATTTTGTTAGACTTTTTATTATTTTATAATAATTTCTTTTGTTTCAGATTGTGTTGTTCCGTCTGTATATACTGCGGTTAGTTTTATTTTATAGGTTCAAGCATTTTCATATGTATGAGACGGATTTATCTCAGATGATGTTGTGTTATCTCAGAATTCCCAACTGTAGCTTTCTATATTTCCAGTTGAACCTAGTGTGTCAAAATCAATTGAATTTCAGACAGTTCCTGACGAAAGGCTCGAATTAATAATTAATTTTTTAGATAAAGATTTTATAATTATTTTCTTACTAAGACTCTCTTTCGTTCAATCATCTTTTGTTATCGTGAGCTTTACACTATATTCTCCGGGGAAATTATATTTGTAATCCACTTTTGCGTCAGAATCAATAGGCTCTTTTCATTCTCAGAAATCATAGGTATATTTTACTATACTTCATTCTCTTACTTCGCTAGCAGATCAATCAAAATGAACTATAACAGGAGCATAAGAAGACCCAGATTCTATTTTTAATTTGATATCTATATCTTTTTTAATTCCATTAATTATTATAGTTTCATTTATTTTTTCTATATTATTTTTTAGTTTTGATTGAAAAGTATATTGCACAGTTATCGTATATTTTTTACTTTCTAAAAATTCTGCCACCACTGTTTCTCAAATTTTCTCAAATTTTTTATCTCAATTAAAATCCCATTCAACATTTGTAAGGTCATAAGTTGGATCATTTACGGCTACAAGGCCTGCATTAAAAGTTAATTTAGCAGGAATTCATTCTTCAATATAATATGCTTTGAGTTCTCTTTTATAAGTATTATCTATAATTGACGTCCTGTCTTCTGCTTGAATTTTTAGCATTGAATTATTATCATTAACTTCTCAGGTTTGAATTGGCTTAACCAAAGTTAGGGGTTTTCTAATAATTATAGAGCTTTTTATCTCAGATGTTCCTCATAAATTATCTGTTAAAATTACTTTTACGCTGTGTGCTCAAAAATTACTAAAAGTATATTCAGGACTTTCTTCTTCTCAAATTAAATTATTATCATCAGCCATCCATTTATAACTTGCTATTTTTTCTTTATTTTTTAATTCACCTATCATTAATTTCAAAATAAGTGGATTTTCTGCATCTTGTTCATAATTAATTACTCAAGTAATATTTTCTGAATTATTTTCTCAGTTTACTATAAATATTCTATCACAAGTATCTCAATTTTTCTCACTGTTAATAATAGCAAGACATACTAATTCTTGTTCTCATGTTTTACTTATTACTTCAAATTTATATGATTCTTTTGCTGGTTTTCATTCTTTTTCTGAGCTCTCAGTATACCATTTAATTCTTCAAAGTTGTTTTAGACTTGTGGCATCAAAAGTCGCAATATATCCTCACAGTCTTTGTTGTTTAAATACAGTTTCAACAATTCCCATAACATTAATTTCATTAAAAACCATTTTTATTTCTTTCTCTTTTCAGGTCAAAGCGTCTATTCATCTATATACTCAATTTGGTTTATAATTTTTAGCTTTGTCATATTTGAAAATAATAGCCTCTTCATCACTTGGATTTGTCCCTGATTTGTCAATTTTATTATCTCAATCAAAATCTATATCATAAGATTCAATTTTAAGAAATTTACCAACATATTTTGCATCAGATTTAAAATCAAATCTCAGTGTTATTGGTCATATTAAATTTGAAAAATCATAAAGCTCAGAATTATCTTTGAATTTATCAGAAATAAATTTGTCGTTATCATATACAATAATTCATCAATTTGGGTTTGCATAATCTGTAGCTCATATTTTCTGAATTAGAAATATCCAAAGAGTAATTCCTGAAAATAAAATTATTCAAGTAAAAGCAGATGCAATTATAGATATAGTTTTCTTTTTTTTGTATTCTTTTTTTGTTAAAATTGCCTTAAATAGGAATATTATCCAGATTATAGAAAATGCAAAAGTTACAGTTCCAAACGCAATATTAACTAATTTTTCAAGTAGGGATTTAATATTTTGAGGACTAATTCCAAGCGATAAAAAAAATTGTGCCTGTCCAGGATTAAATACTATATAAGCCAAAAAACTTCCAAAAAATATAACACTTACTAGAAAAATTGCTCAACAAATTTTCACAAAATCTTGTTTTTTTGCAGCTTGTTTTGCTGTTTTAGAATTATCTAGAGTCTGATTAACTTGAGGTGGGGAAGTGTTTTCTATATCTTGATTTACTTCATCAGGAGTACTATCTGCACTTTCTAATATTTGAGACAAAAGACTATTTTCTTGTCATTTATTTTGATCATTTTCTGACATAATTTTTTGGGTTATAAATTAATTATGATTTTAACCAATCTGGTAAATCGTCATCATTTTTAATATTTATATCTTCTTTTTTTGATTTTAAATCTTTTACAGGCATTTCTTTTTTAGGTTTATTTTCTTCTTTCTTATTTTCTATTTTTATAATTTTCTCTTCTTTTTTCTCTGATTTTTTTTCTTTCTCTTTTACCCTTTCTTTCACAGGTTTTTTATGTTCTCAAGACACTTTTTTTTCTTTCTTTTTCTCATTCTGTCATTCCTGCGCAGGCAGGAATCTACTTTCTATTTCCCCTTCTTCTTTAGTCTCTTTAATTTCCTCTTCTTCTACAACTTCTTTTTTACTTACTAGACTTCATTTTAACCAATCTGGTAGCTCATCACTTGCTTCCTCAATTTTCTTTTCTTCAATTTTCTTTTCCTCAATAATAGTTGGAACTTCTACGACTTCAGGAATTTCCTCTGGAATTTCTGGAATTTCTTGTTTAGTATCACCAGATAATTCTTCATTAACTTCTTGTTCTAGTTCTTCTTTATTAATTCACTTTAACCAATCATAAGTTTCTTCTTCTTGTTTCATTTCATCTTGTTTTGTTTCTTCAATAATTTCTTCAGTTTTTTCTTCTTCAATTTTCTCTTCCTCAATAATAGCTGGAACTTCTACAACTTCAGGAATCTCTTCTTGACTAGTCATAGTTTTTAACCAATCTGGTATTTTATTATCTTCTGGGGTTTTTTCTTCAAGAGATTCTACTCCCTCTCCCTCCGGGAGAGGGTTGGGGTGAGGGATTTCTTCGTTTGGAATTTCCTGAGCTTCTTCGTGTAGAGATGGAAGTGGTTCAGGAATTTTTTCTTCTTCAATTGGTGACATTATTGAAGATAAAATATCATCTTTCCTATCTTCAACTTTGTTTATAATTAAATTAGTTTCTCACTTTTTTTCATTCAAAAATCTCTCAATCAAAAAGTCTTGAAACGATAGATTTTCATTTTTATTTGCAACTTTAAAATACACAAATAATCAAAGTATCAAAGATATAACTCACAAAATTAAATATCCAAATAATTTAACAAATCACATCAAAAATCACATAATTCAACCACTCTCACTTTTATTTTCTTCCACAACTTGTTGAGGTACATTTGCTTGTCCTCAATAAATAATTACTTCTAATTGCGATTTTATAATTAATTTATCTTTATCACTAATTGTTGTATCATTTTTAATAAAATCAAGAATCTCTTTTCATAGAGTTTTGTTCATAGTTGTATTTGTCGGATGAGAAAGAATCTCATCTATATTTTTCATTATCTTATCATAAGATGCAATTGTTTTTGGAATTAGAGATTTTAGAACTTTTGCAGCTAATTTTATATCATCTTTTACCTGATCTTGTTTAACGAGTAGATTTTCTGCGAGATTATAAAATTCATCTTTTAATTTCTGATCCATAGAAGCAGTGGCATTGATATAAGATTCAAAATCAATAATTGCCTTTGTTTTCTCTCTATCATCAAACCAGTTTTCTTGAATTAAAGAAAGAAATTGCATTAGCTTAACCCTTTCTCCTTCAGGAGCTTTTTTTATAAGATTTTTAATATCTTCTATGATAATTTTATCTTGTTCTCAAATATCTTTATTATCTTTCATTTCTACAGTTTCATCTTTATTTGAAGTACTTAATTTTAATAATATATCTTTACTTTCTTTTTTTCATGCTTCATCAATAATTGATAATCTTATTGTTTTTTCATTTTTTAGAAATTCAAGATTTGAAGTAATAAACGGAGTTCATTTATTATATGATTCACTATTTTTATTATCACAATCATCATCTTTTGTCCCATTTAAATCTGAGTCAATTGAAATATCAGTATCCACACAATATTTTGCGATACTTCATTTTGATTCACCTAAATATATAAATAATTTATCTTGAATATTATCAATTTTTATTGTAGATTTTTCAACTGCTGGATATGTAAAATATACTAAATTATCTTTTCATTTTTTAATTCTTAATTTATTTACAACATCGCGTCTTACATCACTTTTAATTTCTTTAGATTCATTATTATCAAAAACTTTTAGATTAACAGAAGTAGGGAAGGCGTCATCTCCAAAATCATAAACAAAATAATCTAAATTTGAACTTGTTATACCATTTCACAGGGTCCATAGCGCTCCATTATAAGTTCATTTTGAAGTATTAAATAACACTAACTTACCTCAAATTGCATAATATTCAAAATTTGGTTTGAGTACATTTTTAACAGTAATAATTTGATATTTTGTATTTGAAATTCATTTGTAAGTTGCTTTTACTTTGAAATTAAAAGTTCAAGGCATTGTATAAACATGACTTATTTGAGGAGAAGAACTTGCTTGTTCATAGAATCAATTTCAGTCAAAATCCCATTTATATTCTACTTTTCCTGAAATATCTTTTCATAAAATATCTTTAGCTGACACCTTAAAATTAATTTCATCATTTGTAGAAATATTTGTCTTATCAACTTCTAGTGTAATTAGGGGAGTGTTAATATTATCTCCAGATAGTGATATTGAATATCTTTGTTCTGAAATCTCATCTGTATTAACTTTCGCTCAATTAGAATCCTCGGCAATTAGCACAAAATAATATTTTCAAGTAATTTTTGGTAATACAAAAGTAGTAAAGCTTGATTTTGTAATTCTAAAATCTTGAGGCTCTGGGTCTGAATCTGTATAATAATACCAAAGGTAAGATACAATTACTCAATCTTCATCAATTGGATTATTTGCCGATACTTTTACAACCACAGGATCTGACTCTATATTGGCTGCACTAATAGTTAATCCAGGAATTTTTGGTGGAATATTTTCTACTTTTATGTAAATTGTATTTTTATGAATTTTTCATGTTTTTTGGCTTTTAACTGTGAGACTCACAGGAAAACATCCAAGCTCATCGAATTTATAAGTAAAGCTTTTTTGATTTGAATTTTTATTCATATATCTCCATGAATAATCAAGTCAAGCCGTATTTCCATCTGTATTTATACTATTTTCTCCAGACAATGTTATTACTTTAGATCTATCAATCAAATAAGCCTCATTTCCAGAACAACCACCTGCAGTTGGAAAATAATCCTCATTATCACTTTTTACACTAATTAGCGCAAATGGACTATCTCAATATGTAACATAGACATTTCTTGAAATTGTATTTGAACTATTATTATCTCATTTCACAGTTAAGCTCACATTATAAGTTCAAGATTTTTTGTAAGTATGACTTATTTTTGGGCTATTAGTTACATTTGTATTATCATCTCAAAAATTCCATTCATAAGAAATTGCTTCTTTCGAATTTGCTATAAACATTACAGGATTTCAGATTTTTACTATTTTTGGTACAAAATTTAACTTAACTGAAAGTAGACTATCTACTTGTAAATCTTTTTTAACTGACACGGTTTTTCATTCCTGATTTGAAACTTCAAGTACAATTTTGTGAGTTCAAAGCGAATCAAAAGTATAATAACCTCTTGCTCAACCTCTTTGAGAGTTTTCTAAATCAACTTTTTGTCAGTCAAAAAACCAGCTATATTTTAATTTTGAATTATCAAAAGTATCTGGATCATAACTTAGTGTTCCATCAAATAAATAATAATTAGGAGTTTCTGAGCTTGTTTGTCTAGTTTCAAAAGAGCCAACTGGATCTCTTGTCTCAATTGTAATTACTCTTGTGTCAGTATCTTCTCTTCAAGACGCTGATCTTGATTTTAATCTCACACTAAATTTACCTGTTTTTCTAAATTTAAAAGATATATTTTCGAGAGCTGAACTAAATACAACTTGGTCATTTGATAAATCAACTATTTTCCATTCATAATCTAGTTTTGTAGTGTTAAACACAGAAAATGTAGATAGTTTAAAATCATCTCATACAAATCAATCTAATTTATCTACTCTAATTGAAGCTATTGGATCCCTCACTTCAAGGTCCATTTCCTTTGCAATTTCTTTACCTTCATTTGTAAGAAGCTTTAATTTTATTCTATAAATTCACTCATTTGAGAAATATTGCTTTTCAATTCTTGGATATAAATTATTTGAATAACTCACTCAATTCCCAAAATCCCAAAAAGTCTTCGTAAAAGAAGATCATCCTGTAGCCTGACTTGCAGTAGCATCAATAATTATTCCGGCTCTTCCAAGCGCTGGTGTAATTTTGAATCTATCGAGGTCTGATACATTAACTCAATTAATATACAAATATATAGTTCAGATTTTAGGTAGGACATTTATATTTACACTTGATGAAAATGGTAGAGTATCAATTTTTCATTTTTGATTACGACTAGCTGATACTATTGTAAGATTTACAATATAAGTTTTTTCTTCTTTAAATGTCTTTACAATTGAAGGACCAGTCCCCAGAACTGTTCTAGTTCCGTCTCAATTTTTTATCCACCAAACATAATTTCAGCTTGGAATAGGAACTCCAGATGGATCTACAACTCCCTCAGATCTTAGGCTCACGGTAAGTGGAGCGTTTCCTGAGTTTGGATTAGCTGAGATTTTTGCCATAATTCTCCCAATTTTTGCCTTAGTTAGAAAATCATTAATGCTTTTTGCGAGTTCAGTTATTCTAGTTTCTGATTCTGGATTTTTGGCTACTACATCCACTGCAATAAGTAGATTTTTACCTAAATTATTATTTGAAATATAATCATTATTTTCCGGAAAAGTATTTATAGCTTCTGTAACTAATCTTTTTAGCTCAGTTAAATTAGTACTACTTAATTTTGAATTTACTCTATAATCTCTCTCTAATTGACTTGTCAAAAGTTCAATTCATTTCTTGTATTCATCAAAAGTGTTTTTATCATTATCAGTGTAAGCCGTAGCCTCTTGCACTATACTCGGGAAATTAAATCAGGTCGGGGTAGTTCATCAGTTTACCATATTGATAATAAAGCTTATTATAGGATAAGCCATAAACATTAGTATTATTCAAATTAGAACATGCAAAATTGTAGTTTTTGATTTTTTCACTTTTTCATCAGATCACCCAGCGATGAGTATATTGAATCCTGCATAAATAATGTATAGCACTCCAATTACTCCCACAAAATAAATAACATATTTTACTATATCTTGCACTTTTTGAGAGAATTTTTTCTCTGTTTCAACATTGTTAAGACCATTTTTCACCGTATTAACTCAGCTCTCTATACTACAATTATCTCAGCTTTTGCAATAAATAACCTGTGTATCACTACCTCATCCAATATCAAATATTCAGGCAGAAGCTATTCCTACATTTAAGCATATCAAAAGGCTTAATAAGAGTTTTGCAAAAATCTTTTTGTTCATTTTCATATTTATTTTTCTAAAATTTATTATAATTACCCATCAATCTTACCACATTTTTTCTATAAATGCAAAAAATTAACCCAACTTTTTTTAAAATAAATTATATTTCCAACTATTGTATTTACTTCACTGATAAAATCAATAAAAATTAAAAAATTTGACTCTCCAAAAATATGGACTACAATACTCCAGATTTAATTTACAATTTAATCTATAATTTTATGAAAAAATTTAAAAAACCTATTTTATCAGCTGTAGTATTTTTCTCTACACTTATAGTATTATCAGTTTGATATGCCACATGGAATAATACCATGACTACAGTATGAACAGGAAGTGGTCTAACAGCAAATTCCTGGAATGCTATGGTAGATAATATCAATGATTTAAGCTCTAGATCTTGGTGACTTAACTGATTAGCTAGTTATTATACTGCTTGAAATGTCGGGATTGGTACGACGAGTCCTAGTTCAAAATTACATATTAGTGGCTCAGATACAGGAGTTGGTATTTTTGGAACTACTAGATCTAAAATGAATTTATGGACTACTAACCAGCCTGGTTGGCAGATAGAGGTTTGAGATGCTACTGGTAATCAAAATGCAGGTGATCTTGGTTTTATAGAATCTTGAGTTGCTGCCAGACTAGTTTTAGCAAAAGGTGGTAATGTTGGAATTTGAACAACTGCTCCTGCTGAAAAATTACAAGTAAATGGAAATATTCTCGCGGCAAACAATACTTCTATTTGAATTCATCCAACATATCCAACATTTTCAGCATGGTGGAGAAAATGAAGTGATTATAGCATGTTAACAGATTGAATAGGTACATATATTAATGCTCCTTCGGCTGGTGGAGGTGTTTATCTTCGAGTTGCTAATGCTGATAGAATGATTATTTATTCAAATTGAAATGCATGGCTTGCTGGTACTCTTACTCAAGCGTCAGATATTCGTTTAAAAAAAGAAATTTCTCAAATAGAAAATCCATTAGAAAAAATTTCTCAACTTGAAGGAGTTACTTATTTTTGGAAAGATAATACAAAAGATGCTAAACGTCAAATTGGTGTAATTGCTCAAGATGTAGAAAAAGTTTTTCCAGAAACTGTGAATACTGATGAAAAATGAATGAAATCTGTTGCATATGGGAATTTAGTTGCACCCCTTATTGAGGCAATAAAAGAACTAAAATCTCAAAATGATAAATTGGAGGAGAGAATTAGATTATTGGAGAATAAATAAAAATTCAATTTTAAAAATAAGTCAAAAGAATTTTGACTTATTTTTATTTTTTTGCATTTTCGGGAAAATTAATATAATTAGATAAAATCTTAAACTTAATTTTAAATTTATGGCTACAATTAGTTTAGAAATACCTAAAAAATTAGATAAAATATCTAGAGAAGTTTTAATTGAAAATTTAAGGTCTATTCTTGAGGAATATTCTGAATTTGATATGCATTTATTATCAAAATATATACTAACGAAAGATTTACCAAATTCTAGATTTGTAAATTTATAATTATGATAAATATTGATATAATTCTAGAATTAGATGAAATTGAAATATATATAAAATCAAGAAATTTACTTTCACAATATAAAAAAGCAAAATCAAAAATATTATCTTGAGATTTAAAATCAGTTTTATTTAAGAAGCGCGAACCAAAAACTCTTAATGTTTATCAATTTAGAATTAATGATAAATACAGAGCTTTTTGATTTTTTGACAAAAATAATTCAAAGATCTTTAAAATAATTGAAATTAGCGACCATCAGGATTAGTCGCTAAATCCCTAATTCTCAAATAAAAATTTGCAAAATGCAAATTTTTTATATTATGGGTGGGTATTATTAATACTATAAAATATGTTTGAAGCGTTAATTTTGAATTGAATAGGGACTTTATTTTGAGAGAAATCGGCTATTGAGATTAAGTCAATTTGAAATACTCTAAAAGTTCATGAAAAAATCCATATTTCTAATATGTTTCAGATGATAATTTCACTCTTAATCCTTTCTTTCACAAGAAATTTCAAATTTATTTTTGACATTAGGCTAGTTTTTTTGTTTTTAGTTTTAATTATTTCAAGTATATTATTTAATATTTTTGTAATTAAAGCCATAGAAAACGCTGATAGATCGACAAATGGACTTCTTAGTATTTTAGCAATACCCTTGCTTTTGGTTTCAGATATTTTCCTAAAATATGATATTACAACTTATCATATTATCTGAATTATTTTTATAGTTACGACTTTGCTTACTATAAGTCTTAGATGAACCATTAACTTAAAATGAGCTCAATTTACACTACTTACTCAAGTTTTTGCATTTATAAATATTATGATTTTTAAATATATAATTACGCATTATGCTTCAACAGAATTATTAAATATAATAACAAGTTTGGTTTTATATATTTGAAGCTTTGCTTTAATACTTAGGAAAAGCGATAGATTTGAAGTTTTAAATAAAGTATATGATAGAAAATATATAAAATTTTGAGTGTTTTGATGACTTGGATGAGCATTTAATAGTATGTGATTTATGTTTGGACCAGCCTCAGTTATCACGGCTTTAAAGAGAATACTATCTATGTTCTGGGGAGTTGTGATGTGAAAGATATATTTCCATGAAGAAAGATTTTTCCAGAAAATGGCAAGTGTGTGAGTAATTGCAATGTGAGTTGTAATAATGAATTTCCCAGTTATTGTTACAAACAAAGCACTTCTAACAAGTGTAAATTCAGCACTTTTAATTAAATGAGATATAAAATGATACAACCAAGCTTTAAAAGAATCTAATATAGATCTAAACAAAAATTTCAGAGAAAATGCCGCGAGAGCTGAGCAATTATATAGTATAAATTAATTAATTACACTGCTCCTCGAACCCAGCGCCATCAATTAGGTGACTTTTGTTGCAATCAATGTATTTAATTCATTTTTCTAGTACTACATTATCTTCTTCTTTTGAACTGAAATTTTTGTTAAAATAATTATCAAATTCTATTTTGAGTCATTTTGTAAAACTCTTTAGCTCAACGCTCGGATCCATAAAGCTTTCATAAGTTACATATTCGTAATCTTTTGATACACTTTCTTTTTTTCTTTGGTCTTCTAGGGCCCTTATTGCGCTTAAATAAGCTGGGAATGATTTTAGATACTTTTCTTGAGCTTCTTGTCTAGATAGATAATTCATAAAATCGTATCCCATAGCCAGATTTTGAGTTTGTTTTGATAGTGCAAAATAATTGTAATTAACTAAATTAGTAGCACTATTATCTTCTTTATTTGAAGATATTTGAGGTAATGGAGAGGTTCTAAGAAATTTTTTATTAATATTTACAGTTCCAGAAGTTCTTTTTATAGCAAGCTCAATTTCTTTAACTAAAGAAGGGTATCCAATTATCATTCATATTTTTCATCTTACAAACATATCTACTGTTGTAAGACCGAGTGAATCCATTTCATCTTGGAATTTTGTAATATCATTGTTTGGGTCTGTGGCATAGGATTTATAAGCTTTCATCGCGAGAATCGCATTATTTGATTTTAAATCTTTATAGTTATTAACTCAGTTTTGTAACAAAAACACCGATAAAATATCTGGAGCTTTGAAAATATATTTTTCTCCAAGTCATAATCAAATTGTAATATAATCACTACTTTGCTCAGAATTTTTGATTTCTTCGTCAAGCTCAGCCCATGTTGCAGGGGTATTTCTCACTAATTTCCAATTATAAAAAACTCAAAGAGTTTCATATCCAAGTGGTATTCATTTTAAATATGTTTTTACTAAATCTCAATCTTTTTCTTTTAAAATCATATCATCAAAGGCCTTATTAAACCTTTTTGAAAAATCTAGGGAATCAATAACTTCGTTTGGAATTGCTTGAATTTTTGTCTCAAGTAAATCTCATCAATTATTATTTACTACAAAAACATCCGGAGAATTATTGTCAGCCATTACAGTCAATAGGGTTTTCTCATAATCCTCATAAGAACTAAATTTTGTAAATTTTATATTTGTATTCTCATAGCTCGGATATCTTTGCTTAAATCAAGAGATTATATCGCTAAAACCCGCACTCTCATCTCCAACCACCCACACATTAAATTCCTTTGGACCAGAGACTTTTTTTTTATTACTAGATGAATTAAGTAGTGAAACTCAATAAACTATAATCATAAGCAAAACTGCTCACAACGCTCAAAATATCATTTTGTTTTTTGACATAAAACTTGTATTATTAATTAGCTAAAAAATGTAGGTGTATATGCATTATTTCCTGTCATCCGCCCTTTCAGACATTAAAAGTTAATTGGTATCATTCTATATTTCTCTCTTTTGCCAAATTCCTCGCCATCAGAAACATCCCTCCAACAACATCTCTATCACTATCTTTCATATCAGTAATTGTGCTTATATGGCGTTTTGGAATTATCAACATATGAGTTTTTGCCTTTGGATATAAATCGTTTATCACTATATAATTCTCATCTTCATAAAGAAAAGTTGAAGGAATTTCTCAATTTATTATTTTACAAAAAAGACAGTCCATAAGTTTTAAAAATTAGTTATTTTTCATTTTATTTTCTTCCAATATTTCCAGTATATCTAAAAAAAATAAAATTCAAATTTTGAAATTAATTTTTCACTTGTTTTTTCATTTTTTTGAATTATAATACTTCCGATTTCATTTATAATTTAACTTTTTTATTATGAAGCTCCCAAAAAATTTATATTCCCGCCTAACTCTAATAACTGTAGCCACAGTTGTAACTTGATATGCTATAATATATGCATACACAAATTTACCAACTCAGGAATCTTGAAATCCTCTTACAAAAACTATTTGGAATGATGTAGTAAATAAAATAAATGATATCTGAACAAGAACTGACTGAATTACCAGTAGTGTTTGAGGAAAAGTATGAGTTTGAACTACAAATCCATATGCTAAAATACATTCAATGTGACAAACATTTATGATGTGATCTACGCCTGACTTAAATTGGTGATCAGTTTGAAGTGTATTCCAATGAGAATTCTGAGCCGCAAGCGGAAATACCTATACAAAATTAGAATCATTTGTGAACTGAGGATCTGGGTACGGTGATTTAGTTTTAAATCCAGGATGATGAAATGTTAATATTGGTCCATATGAATTATGAGGAAGTAAATTAAAAATTGTACAACCTACAGATAATCTCCGGACAGCTTTAATAAAAAGCACTAGTCCAACTACATGATTAAATTTCTGATTAACAGTTAGAGCGTGAACAAATTCAGCTGATTCAGGATTTTTAGTTATGGATAAAAATTCAACTGTATATCAATTTTATGTTAGATGAGATGGTAATGTTTGAATTTGAACAAATAATCCTTGAACAGATAAGCTTTATGTTAACTGAACTGCTAGAGGAACTTCATGGACAAATATATCAGATCAAAGATATAAAAAGAATATAACTCCAATAAATAATTCTCTAGATAAAGTATTAAAACTTAATTGAGTAACTTTTGATTGGAGAGTCGATGAATTTAAGAATAAAAATTTCCCAGAATGAAAACAGGTTTGATTTATAGCCCAAGAAGTGGAAAAAGTAATCCCTGAAGTTGTAACAACTGATGGAGAATGATATAAATGAGTAGAATATGCGAATATTACTGCATTACTTGTAAATGCAATAAAAGAACAACAAAAGCAAATTGAGGAATTAAAAAGCGAGATAAGGGAATTTAAAAATAAATAAAACCAAGTAAAAATCCCAGCTTGCGCTGGGATTTTTTGAGAAATATAAAAATTATTTACTCATCATCGGACAATTTCCGCTATTTCCACCTCTCATTCATCCTCTTCCTCCACCTCTTTTTCCTCACATTTTACCTCACATTCCACCTTGACCAAAAGCTCACATTTTAGCTGTAATAGCTCTATCTTGGATAGATTTTACAGTTGCGGCATCAGTTGATGTCATTGTTACCTTTGTTCCATTAGCTAATTTTTCTCTTTTTACAGTAATTAGAGAATTAGCTGGAGTTTTTGCTTGATTTTTATCAAACATTGATTGCATATGAGCTAAAGTATCTGCATCAGTTGTTGTCATAGTTATTTCAACCCCATTTGCAATATTGTTCACAGTTCTTGTGATTTTAGATGCATATAAGCCTTGATTAACTGCTCCCGAATTATTTCTTTGAGCAAAATTTCCTCCTGATGACATTTGTCATCTTGCCGCGTATGTAGATGATACAAGTATTGCACCAAGTGCTACAACTCAAGCGGTAATTAAAAGTGCTTTTTTCATAATATATAAAATTAATAATAAATAAAAGTTTAAATTCAAGCTTGACCGAGAGATAAGGAAGGGCATTCTGTCATTCCCGTGAAGACGGGAATCTATTAAAATCAAAATTACTTTCTTCTCTCTCAAAAATTAATACGAAAGAGTGAATTTTTTCTTTCAAAAAAAACTCCCAAACCTCATGAGGTTTGGGAGTTTTTAAATTCTTAAGTTTTTTAATTTCTCTCAAGATATTTTACTATTTTATCTGAATTTTCATTTTTCATTCCTCTTAATACCCCAAGTGCTATACTTTTTAATTCATAAGATTTTCTAAAAATATCATTATATACTATTTCTGGATATAATTTAAACATAATTTCTAATATATCTTTAATTGACCTATTATTTTTAAATTTTTCTATAATAACTAAATATATTTTATCAGTATTTCTAACAATTTCAATATTGTTTTTATTTAAATAATCAATAACAAATAAATGATCTTTATCTGCAAAATATTCCTCAATAATATTTTTATTTTCAGCATACACATTACCACCAATTTCAACTAATTTAAATAAAAAATCATTTCATTCATCTTGTAAAATTTGCTGAGAGATAGCATTCATCCATATATATGTATACCCTGATTTTTCCGCAAGTTTTAGAAGAAATTCTTTATCATTTCTAAGCTCTAAAGGAAGAGTCTTTCATATATTTTGAAATGTAACTCCGGCATTAACAAGTTTCATAAAGAAATTTCTATTAAGGATTTTTTTCTCATATAATTCATTCGTAATATCTACCTTTTCTTTTATTTTTTCAGGTCCCATATTTAGCTTCCCATTAGGACTATGATAGCCACTATAATTCAAGACCACTTCTCTTTCTTCTTGAATTCCATTAAATTCCCCTTTTGCTATAATTTTTGCTAAAATTTCTTCTTCATTTAACATACTGTCATATAATACATCCATAGTATTTAGTCATTCAGTTTTTCCGTGGCGAATATTTTTGTCTGCCTGCCTTTGGGCCTCCATAAAGTGTTTGTCTGCATCTTTGCGGACAAATCCGGTTTCATCTTCGGTATTTATGAAGTCATCACGAAAAGCACGTGGCAAATCTTCCACTTTTTTATATTTTGGATCACTTGGATTAAAAAGTATTTGAGCCACACTTTTTCTTGTAGTTTGTTCTACAATTAATTCTCAAGTAGTATCTATTTCTTGTTTTCCAGCATTAGCTGGATTAGGTGTATTAACCATAATTATAAGGTTTAGGTAATAAAGTTATACATAATATGCTTTTGGTGGATTTATCTTTTTTCCAAAATGTTTTTTAAATTCACTGAGAGTAAATATTTTGTCTGCAGGAAAATCTCGCGGTCATTCCCGGGCTTTTTCAAATCATAAAATCTCAAAGATAACTTGTTTTCATCAATGAATAAGTATATTTAAAATTCTTTCATTCATTTTTTTATCTCAAAAATCTATAGAAACTCGCTCATCCCAAGCAGTAGAAGCAAAATTCTCTCAACTATTTTTGTAAAAAAAGACTTGTGAAGGCTCTTGTGTAAGTTTTCATCTATCTCTTAATACACCTTCTCGCATTAGACTATTAATTATACTTAAAGTTTTATTATGCAATTCATCCCATTGTTCTCAGTAAATTCTTTTGACATTTTGTTCTACAATTAATTCAAAATCATTTAACAAGTTATTTAAACGAATTTCTTTTTGTTTTTGCATTTCTAGTTCGTGATTTTTTCTCTTTTTTTCAAATAATTTTTGTCAAATATACTCAGCTTTTTTCTCTCACTTTAATATTTCATTTGCTCTACAAGAAAACATAGATTTCAGCATACCAAGCTCATTTTCTCTGTAAGGCTTTTCAATATATGCCATTTCCTCAGCTATTTGAGAATCTATTATTTTTCCATTATTATCCTTTAATCCATAAGGAAAGTCAACAAAATTCGTTGTCATAATTATTAAAGTTAAAAATTAATTTATATCTATGTTATCATTTTATTTCTATTTTTGCAAATATCTGAATTTTAGTTCTAAACTTGTTTGTGTTCTAGTATTTTTACTCAATATTCTTCTTCTAATTTATCTTTTTCTAGGTCATCGAAAGTAAATGAAACTTCCAATCAACTGCAATCTTGTTTGCTACATACATTAAATCAAAATATTTGGTTTTGTTCTAGAATTTGATAAATTTGGTTAATATTCGCTCATCCAGTCCATATAGATAATGAAATTCATTTTTCTTGTGATAACTTAAAGGCTTCTTGGAAAAGTTCTTTTCTAAATTTTCAATCTTTAAATAATGTACCATCCCAATCAATAAACACTCATTTCATACTTATAAATTCGTTATTTTGTGTTTTTATGGTCTTACTATTCATCACCTGGTCTATGATTTCTTCATCAGTTCAAGATAATCAAAGTCATCTCGCTTTGCCGATGAGTTTATTTTTATCATAATCTGCAACACCATTAAGAGCATGTCATAGATCATGGCGAATACCAGATAAATTTCTCTCAATATGAGCATTATCTACTCAACTTCTTCCTCAATAAATCATATTTTCTATCATAATATCTCTAATCTCCTCATTTGTCGTATTTTTTCATTCATCGCTTTCTTTGATAGTTCTTTGAAAAAATTCCTTCATAGAAAAAATTCTTACATTTGGATATTTAGATATTTTCCTCATTATACCGACTACATCAGGGCCATAACTACCATCTCTTCAAAATTTATTATCTATAAGTATCACCGGAAGTGTTGGATATAGATCAAGCAGTTGAATTATTTTTCAAAATCAAACTGTTCAATTATTGCCTGATATTCATGAAATGCCTGTTACGAAAATACCTTTTTTAAATCTATAATCTCAGGTATTTTGAAGAATTTCAGAAAAAACCATTTCCCAAATGTGTCAATTATCACTATCTACATCTGTGGGATTTAATCTTTCTCATCTAATTTCCAGAATTTTATCTGCAATATCTCAATTTAGAATTAAATTAGATTTTGAATTTCAATCACCCAATATTCAATCAAATGCTTCTCTAAATTGATCTGTAACTTTTTCTAGGTCATCAATCCAAGAGCTTGAAATTGCGGGTTTTTCACCCTGATTTTCACTCAGTCAATCTTTTTTAATATCATCAGTTGTCATAGTATTAAAAGTTAAGTTATAAAATATTTTTTCAAAGAAATTAAATTTCCTTGACAAGATGAGAATACATATTTAAAAATATTTCACAAAAACTCTTGTAAAATATTTAAAAAATACAAGAGTTTATGGCTTATTAGTGAGATAATATTTTGTTGTCTGGATAAGACAAATAAAATTTATGATTCTTCATTTATTCACTTTACAAAATCCATTCGCGCTTCAAATTTCTTTTTATTTTCTTCAGTTACTGGATTATTTTTTAATTTAGAAACAAGTTGAAAATCTCAGCCATCCTGATTAGAATAGGGAACTTGCATAGCTCTTTCTTTATATCAAAACTTCTCTAATAATTCTTGTGCTGGTTGTGTATTTTGAGTTATAAAAGTATTTCATGTTGAATTTACAAAACATAATACAGAATTATTTGAATAGAAAGTTCAAATACTCTCTAAATCTATATTTGGTATTCAGATGGAATTATAAACTCATTTATAGAAATTAACTTCATATTCTTTATAAGGATGTAATATTTTTTTACCATTTACCATGAAAAAAGTTCAATCTGGCAATGGAGAATCATCAAATCTTAGTAACTCTCAAATTCTTTTATAATCACTTAGCGTTTTTTCTTTATTTCATTCTATAAATCAATAAATTTTATCATGATGGGAAAATATAGATTTCATTGGAAATTTATTATCCCAATCATCTATAATTTTTCATAAAATATAATCTCATTTTTTCATTCTATCAGGCTTTCATTCCCATTCTTTTTGAGATAAATGTTTATCAAAAAGCTTAGATAAATCACTTTGATTATTTCTAAATTCGTCTCTGTTAAATAAATTACTCTGATACGGAATAAAATATACGACTCAATTATATACAATCAAAAAATCTCTAGATTTTCATTCTTTATCTCATATAAAAGAGCAGAAATTATCTAAATTATCCTTCATATAATTTTCTTCTCAAAAGAAACTTCTAGCGTCTGTAGATATTACAGATCAGCACTTCAATAAATCTTTAAAAAAATTTATTCATGTTTCTTTTTCCTTACTTTCTTGATTTTGTCATATTACACCATTCTGTAAAAGAGTTCATTCTGTAGGATTATTGTTCATAAAAATTTATATTAAAATTATAAATATCAAGTTAATTGTATCATAAAATTTCAAATAACACAAATTTTGCCATTTTTACTAAAATATGTTATACTAATATTAATTTCAGTAAGTTTTTTACAAACAAAACAATGAAAAATCGTGATAATTATAGGAATTATAGGAATGACTATATCAAAAGACTTTCTTTTGGTGAAGATTTTTCTGCGAAAAAGAAAGTTTCTTTGTTTAAGAGACATGTTTCTATTTGAATTAACTCTATTTTAGATCAAAACAAGAGCTTATCAAAAGAAGATTTTCCATTTTTGAAAATGAGAGATTATGAAAGAGGAATTTTTAGAGATATCTTGAATATATCAAAAGAAGAAAATAATCTCAAAAATGAACGAACAAATATTGATGTTTTATATAATATGAATGAGTTTAAATTAAATTTATATGGATTATTAAATCAAATAAATGCCGAAAAATTAACCGCAGAAAAATTATTTATTTTGCTTGTAAATGAATTTGGAACTTATTTAGATTCAATTGGTTTAAATATTAATAAATCCATTCAGTCTCAACAAAAAATTTGAGATAAAATAGGTGAATTTGAATTACAAAAAATCAAAAAAATCTCTAAAATACTTTATTCATATTTTTTAAAAAGTTGAAATTCATATCTTGGAAGGAAATTTTTATCTTTTTTGTGAGATAAAAATGAGGCTAAAAAGGTTTTAAGTAAAAGAAGGCTATATTTTCCAAACTGAATGGATTATCGCGACGCTGACATTTATGAATTAATTCTAAATTATGCCTCAAAATCCGAAAAAAGAATAGCAACAGAGCAATATATAAGACAGTATGGAATGGGTTATCCATTTTTTGACTCGATGCCTTATTTTAAGACAAAAATTGATAAAATAAATTCTCAACTCGAGAAATATTGTAAAAAATATAATATTCCATTTAAACAATTACTTAATGCCGAAAGCCTTAATATGGCAGTTGAAACTCTTAGAAATAACTATGATCTTACAATTTGAATACTTGGAAGTGGCACTGGAGTCGCAGCTTTACACGAAATGTTTGGTAGAAATGTGGGATATATGGAGTGGCACAAAAAATGGAAAAAAGAGGCAGTATGGAGAAAAATATGAGAAAATGAATGAAAGATAAATTCAAAAAATCCTAAAAAAATTCTAGTTTGTGAACATGATACAAGCACATGAGCTACGCTCACACAATTAAAAGAGCGCTTTGAAAAACTCTATCCAGAGTCAATTGTTGATATTTGTTTCCTATATGATTTTTGAAAAAATGCAGATTTTGTAGATAATGTCTGATTTTTCAGAAAATGTATCAATCCCAGAGAAATAGTCCAAGTGTATTTTTTCGATAATATAGAGATACTATATAAAATGGTAAATTCAAAGGAATTTAAGGCCAAACTCTAGAAATTTTGCAAAAATTTTTTAAAAAAAACTTGTATTTTAAATAAAAAATATTATAATAGTTCGTGGTTCTATATGAACTATGAACTATTATAAATAAAATCAAATGAAAACTGATACAAGAGAAAAAATAATGCAAATAATTTCCCTTAAATATCCTATTTGAGTGACTCAAATAAGTAATATTTTAGGTTTTTCAAATGAAATAATTCATAGACATCTAAAAAAACTTATAAATGAAAATAAAATTTATAAAGTAGGTTCTCCACCTAAGGTTTATTATTTTCCAGTAGTTGAAGTTAAAAAAAATATTATTTCTATAAAGAGAGAGGATAGCGAATTTTTATTAAATAATTTTTTAGAATTTACTCCAGATGGACAGATTTTATATTGAATAGAATGATTTCAAAATTGGTGTGAAAAAAGATGATTAGATACCCTAAAAGAATTAGAAATATATAAGAAAACTCAAGAAAAATATAATAGATTCAAAAATAATTTTTTATTAATTGATTGAATGGAAAAAATGAAAAATACTTTTGAAAAGGTATATCTTGATGAAGTATACTATCTCGATTTTTATTCAATTGAAAAATACTGAAAAACTCTACTTGGAAATTTAATGTTTTATTGAAAACAAACGGCAGATAAAGAAATTATATATAAAGTTTTAAATTATATAAAAAACCCAATAGAAAATCTAATAAATGCGAAAAATATAGATAGTTTTGCATTTATTCCACCTTCAATTAAGAGAAAGATTCAAATTCTTGATGAATTAAAAAAATGATTAAATATAAATCTTAAGGAATTAAAATTACTGAAAATTTTCAAAGATAAAATTGTTTCTCAAAAATCTCTTAATAAAAAAGAAGATAGAATTATAAATGCTCGCGATACGATTTTTATTAAAAATAAAGATTTTGTATCAGACAAGATTCTACTTATTGATGATGCAGTTGGGTCTTGATCAACACTTAATGAAACAGCGAAAAAAATTAAAGAATCTTGAATAAGTAAATATGTAATTTGAATTGCAATTGTAGGAAGTTACAAGGGTTTTGAAATTATCAATGAAGTATAGTTTATAAGTATAATTTTACTAAACTCTAGAATTTTTGCAAAAAAAGAAATTATATGATATAATTAACTTATATTTACTTTTTAAACATAAAATTATGGCAGGAGAAGCCCCAAAAAATAATATACCTCAAGTACCAAAACAAGAGGTTATACTTGGCCCAATAGAACAGTTAATAAAACTTCGTGAGGATTTTGAAACAAAACAACCATCTTTTGCAAATTATACCAAACAAAAATGATATGTTGAAATGAAAGTAGATGATCCAGAAACACAAATGGCTTATAAAGTAGTTAAAAAGAAGGAAGAAAAAGAGGCGCATAATTCACCAGATGAATATCTTCTTGATATTTCACTTTTGGTAAAAGATCCTGAATGAGTAAAACAAATTTTAAGTCAAAATATTAATGTATCAAATGGACATATTGGTAGTCTAATTCATATTGATTTTTATACAATTCATATAACATATTTAACAAAAGATTGACTTCCGAAATCAAAAATAATTATCCTTAAGGATGACGGTGGTAGAAAAACTAATATACCCTATTGAAATAGTACTGCCTGATCAGAAAATAATCTTGCTATTAGAAACTTAACAGTATTTAAGAAATAATTTTTGCAAAAATTTTCAGAAAAAAAACTGGCTAAAAGCCAGTTTTTTTGGTCTCTCAAGAGAGTAGTCTATATATTCAATAAACTTTGTCTTAATTCATCTCTTTCAATTTTCTGTAATCTCTCTTGTTCTTTTCTTGCTTGCTCTTCGGCTTCTTTTCTCTTTCTTTCTTGTTCCATCTTTTCTTCTGCCTCCTTTTTAATTCTATATTGCTCTGCAATTTCTTGTAATCTCTCTTTTTCTTCATTCTCTAAGAAAATTTTATATTCTTCTTTATTCATATTATATTGAGATTTTTGTTCTCTCTCAAATTCATTAATTTCATCTCAAAAATATTTCATAAAATGATTATTTGCCCTAAGATTATCAGTTGGCATACAATCAAGAAGTCATTTCTCTCCATTTTTTCTTAAAGTTGCTTCGATAAAGACTTTTGTTCAATATTCTTTTAAATTATATCAAGAATCATCACAGTATTTTATTATCATAGCGCTTGCTAGAGACTTATTCATCATACATTTTTCAAGATAACTGTTAAATATATTTCATACTCTATAAATACTTATACATCTTTTACTTCTATAAAAGCTATTTTCATTTTTTCTATCTTTTTCACTTAACATAAACAAAAACAGTTCATCATCTTCAGTTGTTCTCCAATCAGTTGGTATCATAAGAATTTCTCGCATATTATCACTCGCGTCAATTCTATTATAGAAATTTTGGTATAAAGCCCGTCTAGCTTTTCTATAAATAATATATGAATCATCCGAGCGTTCTGCATTCGCTTTATTGGCAAAGTCATATAAGAAATTTATTGCTTCTCATAATTCAGGTTGAGTTTGAAGATACTTAATATATATATCTAATTTCTTTAATTCCTGCGGATTTCTTAATTCAAATTCTTCTTTTTCTTTGATGAGTCTTTCGGTTTCTTTATCTCTTTTTATTCTATCTTCTTCAGCTTTTCTCTCTTCAGCTATTCTTAATTCCTCTGCAAGTCTTAATTTTTCTTCTAATTCTTTTTCAAACTCTATTTTTTTATTTAAGAATTCTCCTGATTTTTCTTGTCATTTTAATATCTCGGAAGCTCTTCATATGAATATTGATTTTATAATTCCTAATTTATTTTCCCTAAAAGGCTTCTCAATATATGCCATTTCCTCGGCTATTTCATAATCTATTACACGACCGTCTGTATCTAAAAATTTCGTTGTCATAGTTCTAAAGGTTAAAAGCTAAATTCTTCTTTTTGAAGAAATCAAGTTGCCTTGACATGAGTGACAGTAATCATTTTAAAATATTTCACAAAATTTATCATTTCTTTTTTAAAAAATCCAAGAGTTTCTGGCTAATTAGAGAGATTATTTTTTGTCGTCAGAAATAGACAAATAAATTTGTAATTTTGGGGTAAAAGTGATATAATAGCAAGAAATTAGTAATTAACATAATTTTTTATGTCATCAAAATACGCAAAATATCTGGAGGAACTGGGGCTTGATAAAAATGAGGCTACGATATATTTGAGTCTTTTGCAGTTTGGAAATGCGATAGCCGGGACTATTGTCAAAGAGACTTGATTACCGAGAGCGACAGTTTATCAGACACTTGATAGACTTGTGCAGAAGAATTTAGTTTTAAAAATTGATAAAGAAAATATACTTACTTATTTCCCAGAAAGTCCAGAAAAATTAATAACAAATCTTAATAAACAGACAAGAGATTTAAGAAAAAAATTAGATCTTGCGGAGAAGTTAGTGCCTCATTTGGACACCTTAAAAAATCCTCACAAAAAAGATCCACAAGCGAGTTATTTTGAGTGAGAAGAGGCATATTATGAACTTCTAGAAAAATCTTTAAGAAAAAATGTGTGAGAAATACTTATGATTTCCAATTCTAAATACAAAAAACAAAACATAAAAGACGAGACAAAACTTGAGGCGATTTACAATTATGAGGACAAAATTTTCTCAACTAAAAGACTTGAAGCTAAAATTAAACTGAGATTTATCACAAATGAAGAGAATATTTGAAAGGAATTACAGAAAAATGATATGGATTTTATGAGGGAAACTCGCGTATTGCGAGATGATTTCGGGCAAACAGAAACTATGATAATTTTTGGAGATAATCTTATAATGATCACTGATAACTACCCAATAATCTGACTTCACATAAAAGAAGCTCAACTCACAACTATGATGAGAAATTTATTTGAATTTGTGTGGAAGAGTTTGGGATAAATTTTAATTCTTTATTTTAAAAAATATGAAAACTATAAAAATCCTCGGAACTGGTTGTCCAAATTGTATGACACTCGAAAATAATGTAAAATCAGCGGTTAAAATTGCTTCTATAGAGGCAAATATTGAGAAAATTACAGATATTGCAGAAATTATGGATTATAATATAATGTCCGTTCCGGCTCTCGTAATAGATGAGAAAGTCGTAAGTTCTGGAAAAGTTTTGAGTGTTTTGGAAATTTTATCTCTTTTAAAAAAATAAAATATGTTTGATTTTATACAAATTTTTGCTGATTATATTTCTTATTCTTTGCTCAAACTTGATGGTTCTCATCTTGGAGAAGCACTGAATTTTTTCATTTATGATAGTATTAAGATTTTTTTCTTGATGATTTTTATTGTTCATTTAATGACTTTAATAAATCATTTCTTACCGATTGAAAAAATCAGAGATTTCTTGGCAAAAAACAAGATGTTTTGATTTGATTATTTACTTTCTGCTCTATTTTGAGCTGTAACTCCATTTTGTACTTGCTCAAGTATTCCAATGTTTGTTGGATTCTTGAAGGCTGGAATTCCTCTTGGAATCACATTTACCTTCCTCATTACATCACCCCTTATCAATGAAGTCGCGGTTGCCTTGTTTATAGGACTTTTTGGACTTAAAATCACAGCTATTTATGTAGCCTCTTGAATGTTTCTTTGAATGTTTTGAGGTTTTATAATTGGGAAATTAAAAATGGAATGAGAAGTGGCAGAATTTATTTGGAAAAATAAATGAGTCCCACCTGAAGTAAAAGAAGAAACCAGAAAATGGAATAAATTTTTAAGAGAAGTAAGTAAGGACAGTTTTTCTCTTGTCTGGAAAATTATGCCCTATGTTTTACTTGGAGTAGCTATTTGATGACTAATTCACGGGTTTGTTCCAACCGGATTTTTTGAAAAATATATCACCAAATCAAATCCTTTCGCAGTACCAATCTCAGTAATTCTAGGGATACCGATGTATGCCAATGCTACAAGTATTCTTCCTATAATTCAAGCTCTTATCACGAAATGAATTCCCCTCGGAACCGGACTTGCCTTTATGATGGCGGTTGTTGGACTTAGTTTACCAGAATTTTTGATTTTAAAGAAAGTTATGAGCATGAAATTACTCCTTACATTCTTCGGAATCGTCGGATTTTTTATGATTTTACTTGGGTATTTTTTTAATGCCGTGATGTAAAAAATCCCACAGGCGCTCAGCCCATGGGATTTCAAATTTTTTTATCATACGAGTGGAAATCTAACTTCAGATCCCACTCACAATAATTTTGATGTCTTCGGACCTAAGGAGACCGAAACCAAGTTGGTTCAAAATCTCCATATTGGCTAGTTCCAGAGCGTCCATTCTGGATATTCCTGTCCTTATATTTATTTGATGAAAATCTCCTTGTCCCAATATCGCCTTGTAGGCCTCATGGTTTTGAGGTCGAAATTCGACATGGAGATTCCCGTCGAAATGCTCTTCCTTTCTCCATCCTGATTCTTCAGAGCTGAAGATACTGATTTTGGCAGGAATTTCAGCCGGTTCCAGTTTTGCGACCGGGAAATACAAATCTTCCAGAGTCTTGAATCCCAAGGGAACGATTACTTCCTCTGTTGTCACTTTACCATCCGCTTTTGAAAACCACACAAAATTGGGATCAGGCTTGGATAAGCTTGAAGATATCGACCAGGTATTGATAGTTAAGGCAATAACAACAAACACTGGAAGATATTTCCTGTGTTTATCCCACAAATATCCTCCGAAAATTGCAAAGAGAGCCATGAGACAAAAGCTAAATCCTACTATTGTAATAACAGGACCATTCCCAAAAATAACACCGCAAATAGAAATAATAATACCAATGATACCAAGAAAAAGAGTTTCTCCACTATTAGGCAATGATAGTACAAAAATGAAAACCCCGATAATGAGATTGGTTAAAACCAACCTTTCTATTGATATCTGAAAATGTGGCTGGTGTAGCCCATAGTAGGCGATACCAACCAGTATTGCAGTCATCATTATTGTCAGCATTGTGGAAAGCCGATTTTCTGGCTTCCAGATAAGGTTAAGGAACGAAGAAACAGACCATTGTGTTTTTGGTACAACATTTGTTGCTTCCATGATTTTTCCCTCCTTGCGGGATATTTTATTTTTGTCTTGATATTTGTATTCGCTGAAAATTATTTCCAGTAATTCTACTTATAATCAAAAACATATTTTTGTCAATAGAAAATTTGGGATTATTTTGGTAAATTTGATTTTACTCAAAAAAATATTACAATACCCTTGTATTTTATTTTCTAATTTTAAGAAATATGGCAAGCATTAAATGAACTCAGACAGAGAAAAATTTGTTAAAATCTTTCGCGGGGGAATCTCAGGCTAGAATGCGTTATGATTATTTTGCAAAAATTGCAAAAAGTGAATGATATGAACAAATTAGAGCATTTTTTGAAGAGACAGCACTAAACGAAAAAGAACATGCAAAGAGATTTTTTAAATTTCTTGAATGAAGTATGGTAGAAATTACTGCTACTTATCCGGCTTGAAAAATTGGGACAACACTCGAAAATCTGGAGGCTTCGGCAAATTGAGAGAATGAGGAATGGACTTTACTTTATCCAGAATTTGCGAGAATTGCGGATGAAGAATGATTTGGAGAAATTGCGAAAGTCTGGAGAAATATAGCACTTGTTGAGAAAGCTCACGAGACAAGATATAGAAAACTTCTTGAAAATATTAAAAATAATGAAGTTTTTGAGAAATCTGAAATAAAAAAATGGAAATGTGCGAATTGTGGATATATACATACTGGAAAATCTGCTTTAGAAGTTTGTCCAAGCTGTGATCATCCAAAATCTTACTTTGAAATTTGGGTAGAGAATTATTAAAATTTAAAAAATATTGTCATTCCCTCGTAGGAGGGAATCTTCCTTGTATTTTAAAAACTTCTTTTTGTAATCTTGAACTCCACGACCTGTCATTTCAAACTTTCCTACTGTCATTTCGAACAAAGTGAGAAATCCCTTTTTGATGCACACTTGGAAAACATAATTCCCAAGTTTAACTTTTCTTTAAGTTTTAGTCTCAAAAGATTTGATTTAAAGGGATTCCTCGTTATCACTCGGAATGACAGAAGGGAACTCGAAATGACAAGTGGGATGCGAGGGATTTTTTGTTATCTCCAGTTCATCATTCATCTTCCTCATCTTCATCACATCATTCCTCCTCACATACCAGCGGAATTTATAATTTCAGTTGCTTGGAATTCTCAAGTTCCGGTTTTTTGTCAGATAATTCTTATTCTGTCTCAAATATTTAAGTCACCTGAGTTTGCGCTTCAAGAAAGGGTAACACTAAATTTATCTCATCTAATATTTGAAATAATGATTTTATCATTTTTAATTTCTTCAATAATACCTCACATTCTTCATTCACTTGGATTTTGCCACATTTGTTGACCGAGAGTAAAATCCTTGTATCATCTCATATGTGAGCCCATATAATCATTCATATTGTGTCCAATCCCAAATCTATAACCTAAAAATCCTACAAAAATAAATATTGCGATAATGACTCAGATTATACCAAAAACAGGATATTTATAACCTTTTCCAGTGTTTTGAAAATCTTTAAATGTAAAAAATCAAATTCAAAAAATTATTAAAATCCAAAGAAGTGGGAAATGAAAATAACGAAGATTAAAAAATCTCATATTTTCCCCAAAATCTGACATAAATAGCATTGTAAGAAGAATTCCTACAAATAATAGAAATATCAAAGCTCATATTTGTAAATATTTTTTTGTTATAAAGTAACTTGAAGAAGTTGGTTTTACCTCTTCTTTCTTGATTTTTCCAAGAATTTTATCTTTGATTGACATAATGTGATAGTTAAAAATTAAAATTTAAGTTTTGTTTTATTTGTGTTTTTGCTCTATTTATAAGTGTCCCGACAGTTCCACTTGGTATGCGGAGAATATCACTAATTTCATCATAACTTTTATCTTCTATAAATTTTAGAATTAGAATTTCTCTGTACTCTTTTTTTATTTTTGACAAAGCGAGTTGCACAATTTCTTTTATCTCTTTTTTATCTAAATCTAGTCTTGGGTCAAAGTCACTTTTTATGTTGTTTATCAGAAAACTATATGACTCATCATCTAAACTTACTTTCTCAATTTTGCTATTTTTTCTAAAATAATCTATTATATAATTGTGAGCAATCCTGTAAATCCAAGAAGAAAACGAAAGATTTTCCTTTACTTCAAATATATTTTTATAGACTTTTATAAATATTTCTTGCAACAAATCGTCCGCTTCTTCATTTGTAATATCAGTTGAGCGCATTATATATTTATAGAGTTTTTGCTCATATCTATCAATAACAAGCCCAAAATTATCCGGATTTTCTTTTATTTTCTGGATTATTTCATAATCCGTTAAATCTATTTGCGTCATTTTATTCATTTAGAAATATTTTTTATTATATTGATTTTTGTTTTTTTACTAAATCTCACTCATCTTTTTATACGAATCTCATTTATTTTTCTTTCAAAAAACTAATTAGAAAAAAGTATGCTCAAAAATTTGCACTTATTTAAAAAATATGATAAACTTAAAAAGAATTTAACAAATAACTTAATATTTATATGGCAGATAATACAAATAATACAAAAGAAAATCCCCAAGTAAAGCCAGAAATGATTAAAATCGATGGTCTTGATCAATTAAAACAAGAACTAGATATTGGTTTTGATACCAAAAATGATAAATTTTTCGAATGAAAAGATGTTCATTTGGAAATTTCAAGAGCAGAATTAGACACTCTACATACAGAATTACTTTGAATGCCTTGAGATACCGAGAAGTTAGAGAGAATTAAAAAAATTATTGAAGAAAAACAAGTAGTTATAGCTAATGCCTGAAAAGAAACATGAATATTAAAAGATAAAATTGAATCATTTCCAAGAACCTCAGAATGAATGGAAAAAGCTTTTGAATTAATAAAAGATAATAAAGAACCTCAAAAATATTTAATTATTTCTCAAATTTTAAATGTATTTGTTTATAAAAATTGATTTTCAATAAAAAAATGAGATTTTCTAGAAAATATAAGTATAGTAGATAAAGACTGAAAAGAACAAAAAGAATATAGTGAAGTTACAAATAAATATATATCAAAAGACATATTAAAAAAGGTTTTTGTTTTTGAATCATCATTAAAAAGTTGAAATTTCGAAGGAAAAGCCCTAGAAATTGCAAATAAATATCAAATTAATTTAAAAAATTGAAATAAGGCAGAAATAAGAACACAAATTTTAAGTAATAATGATATTAAACAGGAAGAGCAAATGATACTTTTATCTTATATTGATAATGACTATAAAGAAGTTGAATTAGTTGCAAATGCTTATTTTACTGAAAATAATCAAAATTTGAATAACAATAAAAAAGAATTAGAAAAAGCTACTTGAATTGAATTCACTAAAGAAAAAACTGCTGATTATGCTAGAAATCCCGATAAATTAGTATGAGATGTAGTAAAAGAAATTTCAAAAAATCCGTTACTTTTATTTTCTACTATTTGACTTATTCTTTGAAAAATATTTTGATTTAAAGTATGAAAAGACGGAGGTTTTTTAATGAATCTTTTGGCTGTTTGAGCTTCAGTATGAGCATATAAAGCACTTTGAGCAGGAAAATATATCGGTGATTTAATTGAATGAACAAATTGAGCGAGAGAGCCATACAAGGCTTGAATTGAATATTCTAAAGAAGTTGTTGATTGGGCATGGACAAAAGCCAAATGAGTTCCAAATAAAATCACTTGATCTATTGATGAATTAATGGCAAAAATAATTGAATGGGGAAATTTCAGAAACACTAAATTTATTGATGCAGCTTGAAATCAAAATGAAATTCTTGATAGCAATTTTATGCAATTATATAATTCTAAAGATTGATTTCCAAATAAATTAACAGGAAAAGACTGAAAACCAGTTTCCAAAGAAGAAAGCCAAGAACTAAACCAAAAATTATCAGGACTTTATACAAAATGAATTGAAAAACATTGAAAAGAATTTCCAAAAAGAGTTGAAAAAATGAATGTAGATCAAGTTATTGATTTTTTAATCGAAGAACCTGCTACTCCAACTCCAGCAAACAAAGCTTCTAATGCTCTAGCAACTGCAGCATGAGCTACCGCAACCGCAGCAGCATTAGATAATTGAAAACCAGCTCCAGCTCCAGTAAAATCTAAAGAAGAAATAGAATCAGAGAAAGAAGCCTTAAAAAGCTTATTAGATAATAAAATTGCAGAGATATTAAATAATTTAAATTCAAAAGCTAAATTTGGATTTTATGCTTTTACAAATCATGAGAATAAATTAATTCAAGCCATTCAAAATAGAATTTCTTGAGTTAAAGAACAGATAGAATGAATGACAGCATCAAATCAAATACAATCAGCTATAAAAGATATTAATTTATGGTGTACTGATATAAATCAACAAATTAATATTTATGCCACAAAAGATACTCAATGACAAACATTTATTTTAAATGATAGAGACAGATTATCGAAGCCTGAATTTGATAAATTATCTGATTTTGCTTTTAAAACGCCTATTTTAGGGTATTCCATTTTAGATAATAAATCATATATAAATTATAATTGAGATTTATTAAATTTTTCTTCATTTAATTTTAAACAAGAAATTTCAAAATTAATTGCAGATTTTTGATTTGTAAATGAATGAGATAGGTTGATTTTAAATAGTAAAATAGAAAATTTGATACCAAAAGAAACCAAAGAAAATAAAAAGGATTTAGATTTGTATAAAAAATATACATTACAAGAATTAAATTTTTATTTATCAGATATAAAAAATCATAAAGTTATAACAAGGAGAATAGAATCATCTGACATTCAAACTATGCAACCAAAGTCTTTTGATGAGTGGAAAACTGAGTTTAGTGTTTAAAAAAATAATAATTTAAAATAAAATTATGACTCCAATTAGACCAGAAATAAAACATATAATAAACACCAAAGAAGAGCTAAGAAGAAAATTGGAACTTCGAGAGGATATTAAAATTCCAGAAGTTACAGAAACTTTAGTATTCACTCAAAAAGAACTTGATGATTTAAAAAAAGAAATTCATGAAAAAAATGGATGAGAGATTTTTAGAATTTTAGAACCAATAATCAAAGAAAGAACTACCTCATCTATCAAAGCTCAATGAGAAGCAGTGACAGATAAGGCTTGATTAAAAATTGATATTCTTAAATGATCTTTGGATAAGGCGAAAAATCCATCATTTGCTTACTGAGAATCTCTAAAAACTTTGGATTTAACTAAAAATCTTGAGTCTCAAAAAAATTTAATTGAATCAATTTGAGTTTGAGTGATTATCTTAATTCCAGAACTTTCTAAATATAATTTGATTGAAAAATGAGGTTTTGCTAGTATGGAAGATTTGGCAAAAATCAATAACACAGAAGCAAAAAATAAATTATCTCCAACAAGTTATAATTTACTTAATAAATTAATTGAAATTTCAGCTTGAAACTGAGAAGTAAGTGAATATTTCAAATCTAATTGGCAAAATCTCCAATCAAGATGACTAGAAGTATCTGGTGCTGCAACTAGTTTTATAGATAAATTAGACAAAAAAGATTATAAATTAGACAAAAAAGAAAGTGAATGAGTTTTATGATGGATGAAAGAAAATCCAGGAAAATCAGCAATTTGATTAGCTTTGTGAGCATTCGTTGGTTATAAGGCACTTAGTTTTATTGGGGGAGGATTATTTGGTGGATGAGATAGTAAAGATGGCGAAAAAGATTGAATTACAGATGGAATTTTTGACAAAATGTGATTATGAAAATATGGTTGATTTTTAAAGAAATTTTGAATTCTTTGAATTCTAGCTGCTGTTGCAATCTGAGCATTTATGTGAAAAGATAAATTAGGAGAATACTGGGATAAAATTAAAGAATTTTTTGTTCCTGAAAGTAAAGAAGAAAAAGAAGCTTTCACTAAATTTGCTGAAAAAATTTCTGGAAGTGATGATAAAATCAAGATAAGACCAGAAACTATTAATAAAATAAAATGAGATACAGTTAATGATTTTATAAATCCTGTAAATTCTTTCATAACAAAATGAAGAAATTATCTTTCTTGATTGGTAGGAAAATGAGCCGAAATGATGGGACAGTGAGATGCTGCAAAATATATGTGACTTGGAGAAAAAGATTTATCAGAAATGGAAGCAATTCAAAAATATCTTGAAAAAAGAATAAAATCAGGAGAATTAAAAGTGAATGACAAAACTACAATTTGAGATTTATGTAAATTAGAATCTTGAAATCAAGAATTAGTAAAAAGTGTTGATAGTTCTCATATAGCAGAGATTTGAGCTGCGACTTGAGGAACTATGGCTGTGAATTCTTGAAAATGAGAGAATAATAATGAAGTAAATACTTGAAATCCTGGAGTCATATTATGAGCAAGAACTTATCAATTATGGCAAGGAACCGTAAAACCTTTTACTCAAATGAATAGTACCGAAAAATTTTCTGTAATAAATAGGGTATCTAACTTATTCAATAAATTTAAAAAAGATACTTCTTTAAAAGAATTTAATTTAGCAAAAAACAAACTTGGAGATTTAGAAGTTGAATTTAGTAAATTATCAGAACAATCGAATCATACTCCAGATGAAATTGGAAAAATGACTTTTTTAGATAGACAAATACATGCTATAAAATGATGAAGTGAAAGTTATAAGGAATTTGTTTTACTTGTAGATAAATGACCTGAATGATTTATAAAACATATAGAATCTTTAGAAGAAAGACAACTATCGAATGCTAATAATATAAAAACTTTTAAAAATATAAGAGCTTGAGATTTAAGAGAATTTTGAAGAATTTCAGCTGAAGTTCAAAAAACAATGGATAATCAAAGTATTTTGGTAAATGGAATTAATTCCGAAATAGAAGTCCTACAGACAGAAAAAACCAAATTAATTCAGACAGACCCAAAGAATAACAAAATATTACAAATAGATGAAGAAATAAAAATCAAAACAAATAATATTTCTAAAATTGAAACAGATGTAAAGCATTTATTTGAACAATTTAAAACTCAAAATGAGGCCTATCTTGTTGATGCATTAAGACATCAAAAAGCGAATTTGAAAATGTCTTGAAAATTTAAGGAAATGATGTGATATGATCTTGAATTGAAAGATCTTAAATTATCTCCAGAAAAGAAATTTTTCAGATTTTGAAGTTATAAATGAGCTTTAATTCTTACTTGAATTTGAACGACTATTACAGCATTAACTTCTAAAAAAGATAATTGAGATGTAAATTGGAATCAAGTATGACATACGGCCTGAAGAATATGAGTTTGATTTGTTCCAATTGTTTGAACTTGATGGGACGCAAAGGATGCTTTTAAAGCTTTTTCAGCTTGAGATATGATTTGATGAATTGCAAATACCTGAGCTTTCGTAGCAAGTGCTGCTTGAGATATCTTGCTCTGAATGAGTCTCTTAGGATGACCAGTAACAGCACCAATTTGAATATGAGCAAAAGCATGAACATCTGCGTTAAGAACTGCAATAAAAGAGTTTTTCTTAGTAGGCTCTAAATCTACAAGACTATTAAGATGAGCCGCAGTAGGATGAGTTGTTGTTGCTGTATGAGCTGGAGTTGTACCGTTAGTATCCTATGTCCAAAATGGTGATAAATTAGAAAAATCAGAAAAAACAATTATTTAATCTCCCAAAACTCCAGAAAAAATCCACGACTAGTCGTGGATTTTTTCGCACTTGTAGATGAATGCTGCTTGTAGATGAATGCTGGTGGAAAATTAAGAAGTTGCAGAGAGATTTTATGATTTCATTATGAAAATTCGATATTTATATTCAACTATCGGGAAAATGCAAATGATTTGTGTGAAATCTTTTTGAGAATTTTTGGAGAAAAATTTGCAAAAAAGAGAAATAGGTGTAGAATAGGTGTAACAAAATTATTTTACACCTAATTTATACCTATGCAAGAAAAATATCTACTAGAAAAATGTGATATAAAAAAATTATCCATAACACAAGAAAAGATTGATATTTACTTTAAAGAAAAACTAAATAAATATTCTGATGAAGAATATTTATATTGGGATAAGATTAAATATAAAAATATTCCTGAATGATTTAATGATAATAAGGAATTATGGGGAATAATTAAAATTATGAGAATTCCAAACATAATATCGCCAATAAAAACTGAAACATGAAATTTTTTTAAGTTTTGAGAATTACAGTTTTCAAAAGAGCTTTTGCATGAAATTGATAAAAATACTTCTTGAACCTTTTTTACTAGTATTTCAGAGACTGATAAAAAATTATTTATAGCAAATTGAACGCTTGAAGAAGCTATAAGTTCAAGTCAATTAGAATGAGCTTCAACTACAACAAAAAATGCCAAAGAAATGATTCAAAAGTGAAAAAAACCAACAACAAAAGATGAACAAATGATTTTAAATAATTTTCATGCGATGAATTATATAAAAAATGATTTAATTAAAAAAGAACTTGAAATTTGAGATTTATTATATTTACAATCGGTTTTAACAAAAGATACAATTGAAAAAGATGAAATATGAAGATTTAGAAAGGATTCTGATAATATAATTGTAGAATTTGAATGAAAAATTACACATATTCCACCAAATGAAAAATTTCTAGCCACTGAAATAAAAAATTTCATTGATTTTGCAAATGATAAATGAAGTTTTGATATGTTTGTACATCCTATTATAAAAGCAATTTTGATACATTTTTGGATTTGATATTTACATCCTTTTTGTGATTGAAATGGGAGAACGGCAAGGGCTTTATTTTATTGGTATTTGTTAAAACATGATTATTTTGGATTCTCATATATTCCATTATCATCAACAATCAAAAAATCAAAAATAGATTATGCAAAATCATATATTTATAGTGAACAAGATGATTTAGACGCTAATTATTTCATAAATTATAATCTTAGAAAAATTAAATTAGCACTTAATAAATTCAAAGAAGAGATAACTATAAAATTTAAACAAAATCATAATAATTTAAAAAAATTAGCACATCTCGATTTAAATGATAGACAAAAAAAATTAATAAATTATTTTTTAGAAAATAAAGATTCATTTACAAATCCAATAACTCATATGAATTATTATAGTCTTTCAAAGAAAACAGCCATTGTAGATTTAAAAACTCTAGAAAAAAAGTGATTTATATTCTCCATAAAATCTTGAAGAAATCTTAATTACTTTCCTGTAGACAATTTATCTGATAAAATCAGTAAATAAGTTTGAAAGTGGATTTATTACACATTGATCAGACGATGACCATATTTTGACTATAAATTTTTTATAAAACTAAATTTACGCCTTTGAAGATTATTTGAAGTTGTTTAGGTAGAGTCAGAATAGAGCTAAGAATTTAATTTTTTTATTCTATAAAATATGTTTTTATTTATTTTGTTAATTAAGGTTATTTTAGCTAGTTTTTATTTTATTATAATTTTACTTACTTCCTTTTATCTTATTGGTTCTTTTATAGCAATAATTCAAACTAAATGAGTACCATATGTACCAAGTTATGATAAAGATATTGCCACAATGAAAGAAAAATTAAAATTAGAAAATACTTGATCAATAATTGATCTAGGCTGTTGAGATGGTAAAGCATTGAGATTTTTTGTTAAAAATTATTGATTTAAGAAAGCTGTAGGATATGATCTTAACTTGCCAGCAATTTTGTTTTGAAAATTTTTAAATAAAAATAAAAAAATAAAAAATGTTAAGTTAATAAATAAAAATTTTATTTGAGTAGATTTAGCTTGATATGATTATGTTTTTGTTTACTTACTTACTGAATATCTAGTGAAAATTGAAGATTATGTTTTCTCAAGTATTGGCGACAATACAATAATTATCAGTAACGCCTTCAAATTCAAAAAACACGAACCATTTGAAATTATAAAAGACAATTATTGAAAGGATAGATTTATGTTCTATAAAAAAAGTGATTTATATTCTCCATAAAATCCTGAAAATAATCTTAATTATTTTCCTTTAGATAATTTATCTGATAAAATCAGTAAATAAGTTTACATAAATATTTTTTTTGAAATTAGGCCCGGATTTTTGTCATTTCTGCCATCTCTGTCATTCCTGCCATCTCTGTCATTCCTGCGGAGGCAGGAATCTACTTATTATAACGATAAAGTTTTTCTTAATGTATTTTCTTAATAAATTTTGAGTCAAAAAAGTAATATAAATTGATTTATATATTTTGGCTTTTTGATGAAATAAAATTTACTAAAATATAGGAATTAGTACAAAAATAGTTTGATTTTTTGGAAAAATTCATATTATAAAATAAAGGTATATAAAAGTCGATATACTCTGGATATATTTCTAATATAATATTTATGATAAAAGCTACAAAAATAGCTCTTGAAATAAGAAAATCCCAAGAGCTAAATTGTAAAGAATTATATGTAATCCTTTAGTAAGTAAGTTGAATTATATATATTTTCTAGGATTTTCAAGTTTTTTATATTTTTTGATAAAAAATATAAATTTATAACTTAACTTAGTAATAACTATGACACAAGATGCAGCCGGAATGAGATGATACCGTTCTCGTAATCAAAACGGGGAATTAAGACAAAAAAGAGGTGATACACATATTTGAACTATTGAGCAAAACTATTGAATTGATTTATGAGTTCGTGGTGATATGCACTTAGAAACATTCTTAGAAAATCATAATATTGAATCATTAAATGATTTAATAAATTGAAAATAATTTATAATTTAATTATAAAATAATATGGCAACTAAAACTATATGTAAACCTACAAGGACTACATCAAAACCTGGACCAAAAACAGTAATTGTTCCAGCACATAAAAGAAGTACACCAACAAAACTTCCTAAGTGTAAATAAAAAATAAAATCCTAGCTTGCTAGGATTTTATTTTTTATAATATTTCATTAATTTTATCAAATAAAATTTTAAAATCTGAAAAATTAATTTCATTATGACTTTCTACTATTTTTTTAGAGAAACTTTCTTTTTGCTTTATTTCTAATTTGGTATAGTTAAATCAATCATCAGACATTGGTTTTATAGAATCTTTAAATCAAATTTTTTCAATATCTTTATCTGATATATAATATTCTATTTCAATACTTCAGTCTGACTTTTTATTATCTCTTTTTCCGTATCATGGCCTATTTAAAGGAATAGGATAAACCAATCAAGTTGCATAATTTTTTCATAATTTAGTTTTAACTTTTAAATGATTTTGATCTTCATCTTTTATTTCTTCAAAATCTGCCCTTCTAATATCAATTTTATGATATCCCTTAAATCAGGCATCATCTCTATCAAATAATCATATTACTTGACTTTCTCATTTCCAGTAATAAATAATATTTCATAAATTTTCTGCATTTGCTAAAGTTTTTGGTAATTTTTCTCAGTTATATAAATCACAATTCTCTATTTTAAATAAAGAATTATTGTCATAGACTTCATTTAAATTATCTTCATTAAAATCATCTAATCAGTTTATTTTTAACCAAGCTGTTTTTAGAATTTTTTCATCACTTTTTCATTCAGTTAAAATCAATGGTTTAATAATATTTTTTGATAAATTAGTTAATCTATCATTTCATAATCATCCTGCATCCTCGGGAATATTCAAAATTTCTATTATCTTTTTTAAAGATTTTTCATCATGTCTTTTTACGGCATTCAAAGACATTGAATAAAAATCTTGTGAATCAATAAATTTAAAAAAATCATCGGAAATACTTTTTGGAGAATTTGCTCTTATTAGCTCAATAAGTTCATATTTATCAAAAGCTTCTTGATAAAATGGAGGAAATCTTCAAGTGAGATATATAGAAATACGATTTAAGTCCATAAATAAAATTATTAACAAACACCTCACATTATATCATTTTTCCATATTTTTGCAAAATTATCATATAATCTTTAATATAAGAAGTTAAATGAAGATAAATTAAAAAATTATTTTGTTTTTTAGGGTTTTTAATTAATATAAAAAAGCCAAGATAACATTTTTAAATTATTATTTTCTCATAATAAAAATTAAAGGGCAGTTTTACAACTGCTCTCGCCCTTAATGTTTATTATGGGAGAAAAATAGTTATCTTGGCTGACGACTAGAGTTGTTTATTAAAACTGCCCTTTTTGTTAGCCAAGATTCCAATGTCTTTTTTGGCGTGTTTATTTGATAAATACGCCTTTTATATGGAAAAGAAATCTAAAAATAAAAATCTAAATAATGCAAATACTGCTAAAAAGGATGAATTCTATACACAATTATCAGACATAGAAAAAGAACTAGGTCACTACAAAGAACATTTTAAATGAAAAACTATTTTCTGTAATTGTGACGATCCAGAAGAAAGTAACTTTTGGAATTATTTCGCTTTAAATTTTGAGCATCTTTGACTAAAAAAGTTAGTCGCTACTCATTATGAAACAGAAAAACCCTCATATAAATTAGAAATTGTATGAGATATAAACAATGATTGAAAAATAAATAAACTTGATACTATAAAAACTCCTCTAAAACAAAATTGAGATTTCAGAAGTCCTGAATGTATCGAAATATTAAAAGAAGCCGATATAGTAATTACAAACCCGCCATTTTCACTATTTAGAGAATATGTTGCACAACTTTTTGAATATGATAAAAAATTCATAATTTTAGGGAACTTAAATGCTATAACATATAAAGAAATTTTTAAGCTTATAAAAGAAAATAAAATATGGTCTTGAGCCACTCTTGATGGTAGAAATATATGGTTTAGAATACCGGATACTTATGAAAAATATCATAAAATTGAAAACTGAATTAAATATGCTTTTGTGGCAAGTACAATTTGGTTTGCCAATTTAGACTATAAAAAAAGACATGAAGATTTAATTCTATATAAAACATACAACGAAGAAGAATATCTAAAATATGATAATTATAATGCAATAAATGTAAACAAAACAAAGAATATTCCTATGGATTATAAATGAGAAATAGGTGTTCCTATAACCTTTTTACTTAAATATAATCCAGAACAATTTGAAATTATTTGAATTGATAGAGTATTAGTGCAAGAATTAACAGGAAAAGTAACTCGTTTTCATATAGATTGAAAAGAAATTTATGCTCGTGTAATTATCAAAAACAAAAAACTTTAATTTTTTAACAATATTTATTTATGAAAATAGAATTAAAAGAAATTGCAATTAGAGAAGTTGCAAATGGATATGTAAACGATAATGAAGAGTGAGTTGTCGGATTTGGCGGAAGGCTAAATATTCGCCCAAAATACCAAAGAGAATTTGTGTATAAAGATAAACAAAGAGATAATGTAATAGAAACCGTTAGAAAGAATTTCCCTTTAAATGTGATGTATTGGGTAAAAAATACGGATTGAACTTATGAAGTGCTGGATTGACAACAAAGAACTATAAGTATTTGTGAATATGTGGATGGTAAATTTTCGCTAGATTATCAGTATTTTCATAATCTGGAAGACACTGAAAAGGAGCAAATCCTTGATTATAAATTAATGGTTTATTTTTGTGAATGAACTGACAAGGAAAAACTAGATTGGTTTAAAACTATAAATATTGCAGGAGAAAAACTCACAGATCAAGAGCTAAGAAATGCAATTTATACGGGAACTTGGTTAACTGATGCAAAAAAACATTTCAGTAAATCAAATTGTCCAGCTTATAACATAGCAAATGATTATTTAAGTGGCTCAAGTATTCGTCAAGAATATCTAGAAACGGCAATATCTTGGATAAGCTCGGATAATATCGAGCAATATATGGCAGAAAATCAACAAAATCTGAATGCAAGCGAATTATGGCAATATTTTCAAAATGTAGTAAATTGGATAAAAGTGATTTTTCCAAACTACCGCAGAGAGATGAAATGAGTTGCTTTTTGACTGCTTTATAACGAATTTAAAGATAAATTTTTTGATTCAAAAAAACTTGAAGCAGAAATAACTCGCCTTATGCAAGATGAAGATGTAACCAAAAAATCTTGAATTTATGAATATGTACTAACTAGAAAAGAAAAATATTTAAGTATTCGCGCTTTTACAGATAAACAAAAAAGAGAAACATATGAGAGACAAGCTGGAATTTGTCCGAAATGTAATGATCATTTTGAAATAAACGAAATGGAAGCTGACCATATCACACCTTGGCACGAATGAGGTAAAACAAGTGCTGAAAATTGCCAAATGCTTTGTAAAAATTGTAATAGAGTGAAATCATGAAAATAAACAGGTTTTTTCTGATTTTAATACATAAATTTGACTTTAAAAGATTATTTTATATACTTGGTGTATATTTATTAATAATTTTATATTATGGAGAAAATAATTATATATCAGTCTAAGGATTGAAAAACAAATCTTCAAGTAAATCTTGAAAATGAATCAGTTTGGCTTACTCAAGAACAGATCTCTTTATTATTTTGAGTAAATAGACCTGCTATAACCAAACATATAAATAATATTTTCAAGTCTTGAGAATTAAATGAAAATATGGTAAGTTCCATTTTGGAACATACCACTAAACATTGAGCTATAAAATGAAAAACTCAGACAAAAGAAATAAATTATTACAATCTAGACATGATTATCTCAGTTTGATATAGAGTAAATTCTTGAGAAGCTACGAAGTTCCGTATTTGGGCGACAAGTATATTAAAGGATTATCTTATAAATTGATATTCTCTGAACCAAAAAAGGTTGCAAGAAAAGTGAATGAAGGAATTGGAAAGTGCTGTGAATTTAATTCAGAAGTCGCTTAAATCTTGAGATTTATCAAAAGATGAGGCTTTGGGACTTTTAGATATTATTACAAATTATACAAATTCTTGGTTATTACTTCAAAATTATGACTTAGATAATTTAGGTGAACTTTGAAAAACAAAAAAACTAGATTATAAGCTAGATTCCAAAGAAGCTTATGATAGTATTTTGGCTTTAAAAAAAGATTTAATGAGCAAAGGTCAGGCAAGTGATCTTTTTGCGAATTTAAGAGAAGATAAGTGATTACAGGGAATTTTCTGAAATATTTACCAGACTTTTGATTGAGCTGAATTATATGAATCAACAGAAGAAAAAGCGGCTAATTTACTTTATTTTGTAGTAAAAGATCATCCATTTAGTGATTGAAACAAGAGAAGTTGAGCATTTTTATTTATATTATTTTTAGCAAAAAATAATATACTTTTTGACAGTGCCTGAAATAAGAAAATAAATGATAGAGCTCTAGTTGCAATAACTCTTCTAATAGCACAATCAAACCCAAAAGATAAGGATATTATGGTAAAACTTTTAGTTAATTTGATTAATTAAGATCCTAAAACCCCATCCCTCACCTCTACTCTCCTATCATTATCATGAAACTTTAAAATATTTTCTTCGACTATGAGTCCCTCAGGATTTCATAGTCTTTTTTTGTGAGCTAATGTTCTTGGCAAAAAAATCTTTTTAAGAAGATAATTTTTGAAATCTAATATGGATGAGATTATTTTAATAGATTCCCACCTTCGTGGGAATGACAGAGGAAGTGGGAATGATAGGGTCTGTTTTCAAGTTTGAATCTCATAAATTCTATTATCTTTGTGCAGATTAATTGGGTCAATTCCGAGGGGTTTATTGGCTTTTATAAAATTTTCATAAGTGAGGTCTTTATTTATAATTGGTTTGAGATAATAAATCCAAAAATACAGATAAACATCATTTTTTATCGCAAAACTCGAGAAATTCATAGCAGTCTCATCTATAAAAAAAGATAAACAAAACCTTTCTGCAATATTGTTTCAATGCCTTCTTACTCCGAGCAATTGAAAAACCAAAGTCACCATAACCCTAACTAACCAAAGTCTATTTTTGGCTGTAACAATAAATAAATCTATATCACCACCTCCATATTCGTCATTCTGAGCGGAACGAAGTGTAGCCGAAGAATCTTTTAAATGAGGATAATTAATAGACCCATTCGACTTCGCTCAGGGTGACGATGGATCTTTGGTTGCATACATTGATAGTGAATTACAAACAGCTACCATTTTAAGACCTGGAATCCAGGAAATATATCTGCAATATTTTTGGGTTTTTGAAAATAATTCCTGTTCATAACTTGAGGGATAATTTTTTGATCAAATATATTTATCAAATTTAGTTTTCAAATTTATCATAAAATGGGTTTAATAAACACTTTTCATTATGTATAAAATTTAAGAAAAACAATTTTAAATTTTTTTTTGACTTGTGGAGGTTTTTTTATACAATGGTCCAGCACTTTTGAAAAAGAAGTGTTTTTCTAATCAGTTTCTCCCGTTCCTTAACATAACCAAAAATATATTAAACAATATATTGAAATAAATAATCTCTAAATTATTTATATAAG
>CAZKUA010000007.1:0-70760 GCA_964555845.1 uncultured Candidatus Peribacteria bacterium
AAACTCATCTGATATCAGAGTTATTGACAATATTCATTGTATTAGCAATTTGTTTATATTCGACGTGTGTTCCGCTTTGATCTACAAGATCAAGATTCATATTATCTTTTGATGGTTCTGATGTTGTATTCATCAGCATATTATTTTAGTTAGTAATCTTAAGTTTTCTAGTTAGTAATCTTAAATTTGAAGTTCAAAGATCTTTTTGATGTCCAGATTCAATCATTTTTGATAAATCTGCTCCATTCTTTTTTATTTCATTTCAAATTTTAAGTAATTCCTGGGCATGTACTTCAATACTTTTATCAACACCTATTATTAATGTTTTTAATCATTCAATTTGTTTTGCTCTAAGTTGTTCTATATCTAATCATCATTGTAAAACTATATCTAATCATTTTTTTATTCAATTTTGAGCATCTGCTTCAATTTCTCATAATTTCTTTGTAAGCTCTATTGCTTTATTTACTTGACTTGCTGATCAAGTTGTAAGAATGGCTAAATTAAGAGTAAATACTGATCTTTCATATCAAAGAGCTAATCTCTTAGAATTTTCTTTTGCTTCTTTTACAAGAGCAACAATATTTTTAACGCTAAGGTCACAAAGTCAGATATAATGTCTAACATGAGGAACAAATTTTGAATCTACTTCCTCTATAAGAATTTTTTTAATATTATCATCTAATTCAGTTGAGCTATTTATAGCAGTCTTTAAATCTCAAGTTAAATATTGTTCAAATCAAAGAAGCATCGCTTCAGTTCTAATAAGATAAGCAAAAGGTTCTTTTACTTCTTCACCAAAATTTTCAAATTTACCAACTATATCTCCAATGTCTCATCTTTTATCTTGAAGAGTAATAAGTTTATTAATATCTCATTCAAGACCTGCTTGTAATCATTTTCAAACAGATTTCATATTACGAAAATTCAAAAAACTAAATAATTTTCTTACTCTTGAAGTTTTGCTAGCTATATTTCCAGCCAACTTAATGTTTGTTCAATCTTTTATAGAAGAAATCATTAATTCAACATTAGTAATTTTTTGACTTAATTCGCCTCATAGCAATGACATTACTCATTCTCAATCAACTATTCATTGTTCTCTAACATATCAATCAAGAGATTCTGTAAGTTGATTTAATTGAGTTAGAAAACCAGAATATAAATTATTAATAGCCACATCTTTTGAACTAGCTTCAAGTCAAAAATTTCTTGAAATATCAACAGATGACATTTGAGTAAGTTCTTTAATTAAACTTGCGACATTATGTCTCACCATTCAATCACTTGATAATGATTGACCAGAAGAAATACCTAGTTTTACAAGATCTATTGGATATTTTTGTACTGTAGGACATAAATCACCATCCATTTTTTGTTCAATATCAAATGGATCCATAATTTCAGCAGTAACAAACTGTACTTCTTGTGTTGTTTTTTCAACAAATGAAGAACCCTCTAGTATAATACCTTCAGCTTCCTCTAAAATAATTGCTTCTGGTTTATCTAAACCTGTGTCTCATGCATTAGTTGCCATAATAATAATAGTTATATATAAAATAATTTGTAGTTTTTCAACATATTCTCATTTTATCATAAAATTCTAAGAATTGCAAAAAAACATGCTTTATTCTGAAATTTCAGTTAAATTGACATATATAGTAGATATTTAAGCTTCAAAGTTATTTAAATAAGCTTTAACTTCTTTTAATTTTTCAATTTTTTTGTAAGGTTGTCCATTTTTATAGATTACCACTGCTGGAGATTTTCTTACTCAAAATAAATCTGAAACAGCCATAGCTTTATTAATATCACATGTTTTAAGTGTTACTTTTTTACTGATTGATTTAACTAAAGTTAAAGGAATAGTTTTTGTAATTTTAGATGAATTAGTATCATTCCCTAAAAATAACATTGCAAGAGTCTCTTTATACTGAACTTCTTTAAAATCATCTAAATTATTTAAGGCAATAGATGATGTATTTAATCACTCACAAATAATTTCATTGTATATTTCAATAATTTCAGCTTGTAATTCTTTTGCAAGATTTATAAATTCTTCTCAAAATAATCTAACTAAATCTACAATATCATCTCAAATTTCAAGTGATTTAGCTCAAATCTCTGTTTTTCAAAGTTTTTCTCTTGCATTTTCTATAGTCTGTGATACCTTATCTCATACCATAGAACCCAACTCAGCAATTTCTTCTCAAATAACACGAGTTTGAGTTCAAATATCACCCTTTTTTACTTCATCAATACTTTTACAAACTTTCCCTTTTATTTCTCATACTTTAGCCTCAGCTAAAGTAGAAACTTTACTTCAAACTAGTTTACCTAAATCCAAAGTTTTAGCTCAAATTCATTGAGCCTTATCTCTCATTCACATAAAATTATAGTTAAAAAATATTAAATATTAACTTATAATATATACTCATTAATTATTATTTGTCAAATTTAATTTCAGTTTAAAAATAAAATTTGCAAAAAAAACTTTTTCTGTAATATATATTTAAGTAGTTTTTACTACTGCTAGTTAATCTTACTAAAAAATGCCGAGGTGGTGAAATTGGTATACACGCAGCCTTGAGGTGGCTGTGTCGCAAGATGTGTGGGTTCGAGTCCCATCCCCGGCACCATTTTAGAAAATTTAATTTGAAATTATTTAAAAAATTAATAATATATTGATATTAATTCTAATTCATAAATTATGAATAAAAAGATTTCTACGGTTATATTCGACTATTGATGAGTTATTAGTGAGAAATGAGAATTATTATCATTCTTAAAACATATTGAAGAAAAATATCAAAAAGAGCTTAATGATGATATCAGGTTAGGATGAAAGCCGTTTTGGGATTCCGCTTGCATTTGATCTATTTCTTCATGGGATTTTTGGAATTATTGGAGTAAATATTTAGAAGTGGATTCGAAGATTTTACTTGAAGAAGCTATAGAATTGGATGGCTTTAGAGAAGATGTTTATGAATTTGCTAAAAATCTTAAAAAAGATTTCAGGTTGGGAATTATTACTAATATGATACAAAATTGGTTTGAAACTGTAGTTACAACTTATAAATTATGTGAAGTTTTTGATATTATGGTTACTTCATATGAAACAGGTTCTGTAAAACCAAAAATTGAAATATTCGAGTATGCAATGAAAAAAATAGGTGTTGAACCGGAAGAATGTGTTTTTATAGATGATAGAGAAACAAATATTATTGCTGCTAAAGCTTTTTGAATGAAAGTGATTCAATTTAAGGATCTTGAAAGTCTTAAAAAGGATTTTTATAATATTGTATAGGTAAAAAGTTGATGACCTATTATACTCCACTGTTTTAATTAAAAAGAATTAATTTAGTTTTAGAAATGCAAGAAATTCAGAAGATTAAGAATATAATTAAACTTTAAAATATGAATGAAAATAATAGAAATGATGCGATATTACATTGAGTTAGTCTATCTACGATTTTAGATTATCTTATTGAAGAATATGGATTTGAGAAACTAAGCGAAATGATTAGAATTAATTGTTTTAAAAGCAATCCTAGCAAAGAATCTTCCCTAAAATTCCTCAGAAAAACCGAATGGGCCCGCCTCCAAGTTCAATGACTTTATGTGAGAAGTATTTTGGAGAAGAGATAAATTGACAATTTAATAAAAAGTTATATAGTCCATATAACTTTTTATTTTTATTATGAATATATTATGAAAGTTCTTCCTTGAACAGACATAGAGAAATGGGAACAATATATAGATAAACAAGATTGAAAAACTTGATATCAAAATGGATGATATGATGGTTTTTCTATGATGAATCATTTATTTACTAAACCAAGAGCTTGATATAAAAATAGATGAGTTCCAACTGTATTATGTGAAACTGTAGAGAGCATTGCTTAAGACTTGAGAGAGTTTGTATTGCGTTAATTGATTGAACTCCTGAAAGAGTTAATAATCCAGAAAGAATTGCCTGAATGGCAAGATATCATGATTTAATTGAATATCCTCCAGAAGTTCCAGATATAACACCTTATTGTGATTATACAAAAGATGATAAAAAATTAATAGATTAGGTGTTCAAAAAAGAATACAACTTATTTTAGGAGAAAAAGGTAGGCATATTATTTCATTAATAGATGAATATCAAATATGAGAAACTAGTGATTCTAAGGAATTACATTTGCATGATAAGATTGTTGCCTGAGTTTGAGCATTAGAATACGAAAAATTATGATTTTGAAAACAAATGGCTAATTTCCATCCAAGAATACTCGGCATATTAGAAAAAGATAGCTATCTTAAAAATATCTATAAGGTTCTTTTAGAAAGAGAATTTAAGCATTTTGATTTTTTTATGCAATATTATATTTTATTACAATTAGCATGAAATTATGAAAAATATAGAGAAGTTATGAATAATCTTAGTAATTAATTTAATCTCAAATAACCAAAAAACCTCTCCGAAATTTTTCGGAGAGATTTTTTTATGATTAAAGATTTTTTCTTAGTGCTTCAATATTTTGAATATCTAATTGTGCCTGAGATCAAAATATACTTTTCCATTCAATAATATATTTTTTTATAAAAAAAGTTATATTCATTGTTGATGTTTTAAGTCATTCAAGAAATTGTCATACAATATATAAAGCAAATTTTTCCTTATTATTAGAATTAAATTCATTATTTGTATTTATATTTGATTTAAAGCCTTTTTTTAAGAATTCATCGTATATCTTATCCTTAATTTTTCTATCTTGTAAATTATTTAATATATCTTGAAATGAATTTATCCAATCTAAAATAGATTCTAAATTATTTGGTTCTATTTTTTTAAATTCTTCAAGATGATAATTTAAAAATTCAATTTGATTATTTCTTTGTTTTTCTCTAATATTTTGCATATTTACCTCATTTTTTCATTGTGCAGAACTTAAATATTCTTGAACCATTAATCCTGTATCATATTTCTTACTTAATTTTAAAATATTAATTTCTTTTAATTCATTATCTCATAACCAAAGTGCCCTTTTTCAATTAACTGTTATAGCAGTTCAATTAATCATTCAAAAATAATTTCAATTTTTATGTCAAAATTCAATAATATCACCAACATTAAGAACTAATCTTAAATTATCAGGATATGGTGAAGTTGGATTTCCATTTTTATCAGGAATAGAATGTACAGTAATTTCAATTCATTTTGCAACAATTAATGGTATTCTTTGTTGAGAATAAGCATCATTTAATGTTTGAGTTTGGTATATATTTTTCATAAATATATGTGCCGTATTACTTTGTTTCATAAACTAATTATTTATTAATAAATGTTATTTATATTTACTTCTTCGAAAAAGAATATAAAATCAGAGCTATTTGACCGCGAGAGAAGGATTTGTTTGGTTCAAATTTGTTATCTCCAGATGAAGATGGGAATGAATTTCTGAAAGTGTATGCGTAAGGTGTAAACCAGTTTGTTGGCTTAATATCAGAAAAATTAGTTCAGTTTTGAGTTGACGTTGTTTTTACGAGTTCTTTTTGGGAAGCTTTTATTAGAATTGTAATAAATTCTGCTCTTGTAATTTGATCATCTGGTCTAAAGTTTTTATTTTTTGCTGTAATAAATCATAAATCAATCGATTTCTTAAGATACGGAGCTAGGAAAGAATCTGAAGAAATATCGCTAAATGAAATTTGAGTAGTTGAGTCAAGATTTATTTTGTATAATTTTAGAATAAAAATCAATGCTTCTCATCTAGAAACTGAATTATTAATTCCGAAATTTCATGTCTCATATCATTTTGAGATTGAATTATCGTATAAATATTTTGTCGCTTGAAAGAATTTAGAATTTTTTGGAATATCATAAAAAATCTGACCGTCTTCTAATTTTGGTTTGATGATACTCTCTGGAGCTTTTACTGGTGCGGAATTTTCTGTAATTCAGGTATTTAGATTATTTAGTAGTCCTGTATCAGTTTGTGCTGAGGTTGGAATTTTTTCTACAGAAAGACTTTTTGGTGTATCTTGTTTATTTTCTTGAATTTGTGTCTTAACAATATTAGAATTATTTACTTGTTCAATTGGGGCAGAATTAAGTAAGCTAATTTTAGTTATATTATTTTGCACAAATTCCATTGGATGAATTGTTAGTTCCATCGCATTTTCTTTACCAAGTCATACATTTATAGCTCAGAAAAAATCAAGTCCGAGCGTTTTTGCATCAGCAAAACTAAATGGCCAATATGGATGAAATGGAGATGCTTTTTTATCTATTTGAAAATGCAAGTGCGGAGTTGTTGTTATTCAAGTCATTCCCACTTTTCAAAGCACATCTCATTTTTTAATTTTGGTTCACTCTACAGCAAAAATATCAGATAAATGCTCGTAAGAAGAATAAAGACTTTGAACAGTTCAGTTATAATTTATATTGTCATGCCTAATTACCACATATTTTCAATCTCAAGAGACTGTATTTTTAACTTTTATAACAACTCAATTGGCAATAGAAAGTACCGGAGTACCAATTGGAGCTCTGATATCAACAGCTGGATGGCTTCATTCATATTCCTCATAATTTAGTCTATAACTTCCCATATAAAGCACGGGATAAGTATATCTGGCCAAAAGTGCCTCCTTATTACGAGTGTCTGAATTTTGTAAATTATTTAGGTCATATTTTGGAATTTCTATAAAATCATCAACTCAAAATACATCTTCTTGAAAATTAAGAGATTTATTTGTATTTTTGGATTTTAACCAGTTTGGCACATAAGATATTGGCGAAACTGTACCATCAAATGGATCTGAGACAATATTTGAATACTCTAGTATTGAAGATTTAAAATATCTAACTCCATAGAAAGTAGAGAAATAAAATAGAGCTAAAATCAGGTTAAACAACCAAATTTTCTTCAAAATTGAAAGATTTTTAAAATTTGAATTCATAAATGTTTTTATTTTTATTTTTAAAACCTAGTATAACTTTATCATATTTTTTCTATTTTTGCAAAAAATATGACTTTAATTTTAAATTTCTTCTTTATAAAAAGTTTTTGTGATGTATAAATAGCCATAAATGGCGTAGATAAATATAATTGGAGTAAATCAGAGAGTGAGTGAAATATCAAAAATTGCATGAAGTGTAATTGAAAAAAGTAGTCAAAATAGAAATGTTTTGGTGTAGAAATAGAAATTTTTACCAAAAAATAAGTAAGCTTTAGAAAAATATAATCAAACTATAACTCCGCAGAAAATATGAACAAATAGAGAAAAAATAGATCTGAAAATCAAAGTAGTTGCAAAATCTCCAGAAATAACTCATCTGTCAATTGAAATGTTGTAAAGGTACAAAATATTTTCTATAAAGCCAAATCCGAGCGCTATAAAAGTAGCGAGCAAGACTCATTTTTGAACTGAATCAATTTCTGTAATTGAACTTGGTAAAAAACTAAAATGTTTTGAAATTTCCTCAACTAATCAAATTATTATGTAATATAAAATAATAAGTCCGAGAGTATTAAAAACATTTTTTCAGATTGAAGCTGGACTTGAAATAGACATATCCAGAAATCAGATATTTGGAATTATTTTATTTAAAATAGCGAAAATTAGAATAAAAATTGAAATTCAAACTAAGTTTTTTCAGTAAATTTTAAAAATATCAAAACTTCATTTAAAGAAAATCAAAGAAGTTAAAAATAAAATCGTAGCTATAATCAAAGTAAGAAAAAACAAAGAAATTATAACATATAAAAAATTTCAATTTGTTCAAATTAGCTCAAAAATATTTAGAAAAGATGCGGAAAAAAAACTGTAAATTTGCTCTGAATAAAGCACCGGAACGACAGAAAATCATCCAGCGATTATTCAAGATACAAATCTACGAGAATTAAGTGTAGAATTATCAATATATGAAAAAATATATCCCCAAATTAAAATCGGAACAAAAGCCAAACTTCCAATTAGAAATATTTTAAAAATATCTGAAATCATTTATTTCTTTGGTTTATTTCTAAAAATCTCAAAACTTCAAAATTTAATACTTTCCTTGTTCGATTTTTTGAAAATAAATTGCATTAAAACCATATTGGCCCCAATAATTATAAACAAGAAACCTATCAAATAAGCTATTATATCAGGATTAGCAACTATAATTATCCCAAAAAGCAAAAGAAAAAATCAAAATATATTCATAAAAATAAAGGTTAGTTATAAGTTAATAGATCCTTCGACAGGCTCAGGATGACACGGAGTGGAAGCTCAGGATGACACGGAGAAAAATTAATTATCTTCTCCTTTTACTCTCTCGATTACAGCTCAGAGTTTTTGGATTTTGCCGATAATATCTTCGTATCATCTGTCGATATATTCTACATTTGTAATGTATGTGTCCCCTGTTGCTATCAATCCAGCAATAATCATGGCTACTCAGGCTCTTAAATCCCAGCTGGAAACTGTAGTGGCTCTAAGTGGAGTTTTACCGAAAATTAGGGCTTCGTGTGGATTTAGGATTGCAGGGTGACCTTTCATTTTTTCAATTTCTACAAGATAATTAAGTCTTCCCTCATACATTATTTCTTGAATTTTTGAGATTCACTCGGCTTGTGTGAGTAAAATTGAGAATGGAGATTGTAAATCTGTCGGAAATCCTGGGAAAATATTTGTTTGAACTTTTATGGCTTTTAAGCTATTTATTGAATTATAAACTCTTAATTTATTATTTCATAGGTCCTCAAATTTTACTCAAACTTCTTTTGCTTTTAATAAAAAACTTGAGAGGTCTGCAATTCTTGGATTTACGATATCAATGAATTTATCACTACAAAGCGCTCAAAATATTATAAAAGTTCCTGATTCTATATAATCGCTAACCACACTATATTCCACTTCTTTTTTAAGATTTTTTACTCAATTAATAGTAATTGTGTGGTCAAATCCAACTTCAATATCTGCTCCTGCTTTTTTCAAAAAATTAACTAAATCAATTACATGTGGCTCAATTGCAGCCAAAGCTAGAGTAGTTTTTCAAGATCTAAGTACATTAGCTGTAATTAAATTCTCTGTAGCAGTAACCGCAAATCATCAATTTAGGGTCCTGTCTCAAACTCATAAATCTCATGATAATTTCACAAAATCTTCTCAATTTAAATTCTTGTATCAAATTGCCTCAAGTCATTTAATGTGTTCGTCAATTGGTCTTTTTCAGATATTACATCATCCAGGATATGGAATATTTACCTCTCCGAATTTGTAAAGTAAAATTGGTAAAAGTAAAATTCAAACTCTTATTTTTTTGATTAATTCAATATTAAAATTATCTAAAGATATCGCAGTAGTATCCAATTTTAGAGTATTTCATACAAAATCTACTCATACATTCAGACTTTTAATAATTTCTAGAAAAGTTAAAACATCTCCAATTCTAGGTACATTAGAAAGGGTAACTTTATCCATAAACAAACTTGCCGCAATTATCGGAAGACTAGCGTTTTTTGAACCACTTATTACTACCTCTCAAGACAAGCGTTGTCATCAAGCAATTTTTAACATTTTTTTAATTTTATTAATAAACCTACATAAGTTATCCAAAAATTACAAAATTTCAATTTTAAATTTGATTTTAGAAATTTCTCTTTCTAATAAAATTAGAATAAAAAAGAAGATAAATATAAATTATGAAATATTATTTTTTATAAAAATTAATATTTTCTACAAATCTGATTTTATCTTCAATATTTTCAATATAATTTAATAAAATACTATAATTTCAAACAATAATAAAAATTGAATATTTTAGTTCATCAATTACCATTTTTCACAAGATTCTTTCCCGTTTTAATTTAATATCAATTTCATTATATATATTATTTCTAAATTCTTTCGATAATTCTATATAATTTTTTCTGATTAAATCTTCATTAAAAATTCCTGTATCTAAAAATCTATTTAAAAAAATCTTTCTATATGAGTCTATAAAATTGTCTATATCATAAATAACCTCTTCAGATAATACAACACTAAACATAAATTTCTTTTTTACGAACTAAAATCTGTTCTGATTTCCTTAAATCCTGTATAAGAAGTTGAGCAGATTTTATAATATTTTCATCTGAAATTTTTTTTGATTCAACCAATGTATAGTAGATTTTTCAGTCTTTTTTTATCATAATTCCAAAATTACTTTTAAGTAATTCTCATTTTATAGATTTTACCAAAAATGCAAATTATTCTCTACAAAAATCCATTAAATCCACCTCCGGTGGATTTAATGGATTTTGAAAATTTGAAGTTTTTAATTTTATTTACAGACATATGCAAATCTACAAGTCACAGTTCTATTATAATAAGTAGCTGTTGCAAAACTATAATAAGTATCTGTACATGTATTATTAGATGTAACTGGACATGAAGTATACGCCGCAACAATTCATCAATCACACGTATCTGTAATATTACCTATTGTTGTAAAAGATGGAAATATATCTTCTCAAATATTTGCAGTATTTGAAGATGACATTGTATATCAAGTTGGACAAACCCTAGTTGCAAGTGCGTCAATCTGAGATTGAAGTGAAGCAACGGATGGTATATCAGAATTACAATTTACTTTCGTTCAGTCTGTTGTACACATTTTTCAAGAAGTTAGAGTTCAAAATTTACTTGCAACTCACTCTACATTTTCTTTTAGATAACCCATATTATTTACCATATCATTCCAGATGGTGGAAGTGAGAGGAGAACCAGAAGTTACAGGAGCTTGGGTTGTCCATGTATATGTAGCATATATTATTCCAAATATTCAAATACCGAGAATAAATCAGATTGAGATTAGTAGTCAATTTCCGATTTTGGAAACTAGAGTTTTTAGTGTTGATTTCATAATTTTTATGATTAGCAATAAAAAAATATAAAAGGATTATAGCTGAAAAACAAAAGAATTGCAAGAAAAAATTTGATTTTATTTAATATCCTCTATTATGTAGGGGTTAAAACTAAATAAATAATATGATAGCATTAATTTTCTGATGAATAATTATCGTTATAATATTGGCAATATTTTTTTATAAATAAAGTATGAGCGAATTAATTTTTTGGGGAATTTTTTTGATAATAATTGGTGTTTGAATAGCTTTTGTGGTTATATATTCTAAGCCAAGAAAATTATCAAAAAGTAGAATCACTTTTTATAAAGATGAGCTTATAAAGTGCGATAATTATTCAAATAGTGAAAAAATAATTAAATATGATAAAATTCTAAATCATATATTAAGAGATTATTGAATTAAAGGGAATTTATGAGATCAACTCAAGAAAAAACCGGCTATGATAAAAGATATCCAAGAGATTTGGAGACTTCATAAAATTAGAAATATTATAGCGCATGATCTGTCTGGAATGAGCGAAGTAAAACTCGAAATTGATGCAATAAAATACAAAAAAGAATTAAATAAATTATTAAATAATTAGATATGATTTTTGACACTCACTCTCATCTTCATTTTAAGGATTTTGCCGATATAGAAAATGAGGTTAAAATAATGCAAGAATATGGCGTAAAATACGCAACTTTGGTTGGAAGTGATTGTGATACAAGCGCTGACGCTATCGCATTAGCCAAAAAATACCCACAATTTTTTGCGACAGTTTGAATTCATCCGACGGATGTTTGAGAGAATTTAGATATTAAAACTGAAATTGAGAAATTAGATAAACTAGTTGAAAAAGAAAGAGAAAATATAGTAGCTATCTGAGAAATATGATTTGATTATTTTCATCTTAATGAAGACAAAATCGAAGAAGAAAAGGAAAAACAAAAAGAATTATTTTTTAGACAAGTTGAAATTGCAAAAAAATATAACTTACCTGTAATAATTCATACAAGAAATGCTAGAGATGATACGCTAAAATATATAAAAGAGTCTGAAATTAAGAAATTTGTAATTCACTGCTTCACTGAAAATTATGAGTTTGCACAGGATATTATGGATTATTCCCCTGAAGCTTATTTTTGATTTTCTGGAATTGTAACTTTTAAAAAAGCTTCAGATATTCAAGACGCTGCCTCAAAAATCCCACTCAGTAAAATACTGGTTGAAACTGATGCGCCATATCTCACACCAGAGCCTTTTAGGTGACAGAAAATAAATACGTCAGGATACACAAAGTTTGTCCTTGAAAAAATCAAAGAATTAAGACCAGAATCCCGAGAAGAAATAGAAAATCAAATTTTTGAGAATAGTTTGAGTTTTTATTGAATACCAGCCTTGTCATCCTGAGCGTAGTCGAAGGATCTATTAATTAAAAAATTCCTATAAAATTATATTGAAATTTTATTTTAATAGACCCATTCGACTTCACTTCGTTTCGCTCAGGGTGACGGAAGGTGATTAGCTCGAAATGACAGAGGAGAAAAAAATTAAAAATTGAATTGATTTTGGGGACATTCTGTATATAGTAAAAATGTTTTATAAATAATTTATGTAAATATGATTAAAAGAAAGAAATATTGAAGCCCAATTAACTTCTATGTTACCGATAGTCAAAAGAAAAAAATAGAATATATTTTGGAACAAAAATGACAAAATTTAACTGATTTTTTGAGAGGATATATCCAGACAACTACAGAGAAATATGAAGATAAAAACTGAGTTATCAATGTTTATCAAACCTATATTTCATAAAATAAAGAAAATAGGTAAAAGTAGAAATCCCAACTGTCCGCCAAATAAACTTAACTTGAGGAAAAAAAATCCAAATTGTAGAATCGATTATAATCCAGTGAACAATATAAATCCAGAGACTATTATCTCAAATATATCTTAAAAAAGAAAGTAAACTCGCTAAAAGTTTGCTTTTTATTTTCTCTAAAAAGCTGAAAATATAGATAAACGCAAACATTATAAAAAAACTAGCAGAAGTATAATAAAGAGTGAGCGGATACATATTTGGCTCAAGTAGTAGTGTTTTGCCACTTAAAAAGTGTAAAATTCAAAAAAATATAGACAATATTAAGAAAAAAAGAAGTACTTCCTTTTTTCTTTTTTCAAATCCGAGAGTTCACAAAAATATTCAAATCAAATATGGAACTATCCACAAATTAAAAGAAAAAAGTTTTGTATCAATTCAATAAAGCAAGTTAGTAAAGTTATTTTGTGGCAAATTAACACCATAATTAAGGATTAGAAAAAATCAGATTATCCCTAAAATTATTGTCTTATTGTATTTGAAATTTTTCACAATGTAGAGAAATAATGGTGTAATTGCAAGAAATATTGAGAACAAAATTAGAATTGGAATTGGAACTGCATAAGATTGAAAAGTTAGAATTCAAGTTAAATTAAAGGTATTTCTCTCAATAAATTGCCAATAATAAGGTTCTTTTGCAAAATCAAAAGTATAGAATTTTAAAATATTAAAAAAATAGTAAACCAAAAGTAAGAGTAAGCTCCTTTTATAAAGCCTTAAACTAGATATTTTCAAGTCATATTTGCTATAAACTATAATTATAAGACTTCCCGATAAAACCAGAAAAAATAGCGGTCAGATTTTGATTAAATCATTAAAATATGAGAAAAAACTCCCAGAAATTATTTTAATATTTGACCGATTAATTAGATGAGTAAGTACAATAAATACCATCGCAATTCACTTAAGATATGAGATATAATAATTTCTTTTTTTAATCATAATTAATTAATTTTTAATATTAAAATTGAGTATATTTAAAATATTTTTTAATCAAAAATAAAATAAAAAATATCTATAAATAAAAATTGACTAAAATCTAATTTCTCATATATTATAATTAATTAATAATTTATATTTAAAGTGTTTTTATGGGTTTAAAGCTAAAACTTGATAGAATTACCTGCTCTAGAGAAGAAATTAAAGAAGGTATTTTTTTGGCACCTCAAGAAAATTTAGACATCAAGACATTACCTAAAAATGTTAAAAGGGTTGTTTTAATAATTTTAGAAATAAATAAGGAATTAAAGATAGACTTGTCATCAAAAAATTATGTAAATAATTTTTTAGTGACCCTAAAAAGGCATAGTTTAGAATATTACTGACTATCAAGTCTAGTCGAATCAATACTTTGAGTCTGAGAAAGTAGTTTTGTAGACAGAAGAACTTGACTGCCAAATGATTTAAAATTTTTAGGAGATTGTAATTCTCCTTGAAAAGATGAATTTGAAAAAGATTGTAATTCTCCATGAAAAAAATTAGTTTTTATATTAAAGATTGATGGTTTCTCTAAAATTAATTGATTTTATTGAAGGGCAAATTGAGATACTTTTATAAATAATATTATCGCAAAATTTAAGGGATTATTTGAAGGAAAACTTTGATTTAAATTATATAAATTATCAGGTTTATATTTCTGATTATTAACAGAAAAACAATTTGAATCTTCAAAAGAATTATTTGAAGTAATAGAAGAAATTAGGGCAATTATAAATAATTTTCATATAGATATAGAATTATGAGAAAATAAGGAAAAAAGTGAATTAAAAATAATACTTAATGGCTGATGTAGTCACTGTAAAGAAAAGCTATTTGATAAAGCACTACTTGCACTTTATAAATCAAACAAAGAGGGATGACTGTATTTCTATACTAAAGAAATGGAAGATTTATACAAAAAGGAATTAGAAAATAATTTATTATGGTCAGTAAAAATAATACACTGAATTAAAGAAGACAGATTTTTCCCTGTATTTCAATGAATTAGAGATAATAGAACATGAAAAATAATTAAATATGAAAGTCTAATAAGGTACAGAGATGATGATGGGAAAATAGTATCTCCTTATTTCTTTCTTGATATTGCTGAAAATATGGGAAAAATGTTGAAATTATCCGAAATAATGATAGAAAAAGTTATTAAAAAAATGGTTTGAAATAATCATAGTTTTTCAATTAATTTAACCGAAGAATGTTTACTTAATAGTGAATTCATGAATTTTTTAATACTAGTTGTAGATGATAGCTTAATAGATCCAAGTAGATTAATAATAGAAGTAGTAGAAACTGCCGTAGATAAATGATGACAAATTATAAAAGTTATAGAAACCCTAAAGAATAAATGAATGAAAATTGCAATTGATGACTTTGGTTCTGGAATGTCAAATACTACGAGAGTAAAATCATTAAAACCAGATTTTGTAAAAATAGATTGAGGACTAGTTAAATGAATGCTTTTAAATAAAGAAAATTTACACAATATTGAAATGCTAAAACAAATGGCTGATATTTATTGAGTTGAAGTAATTGCAGAATTTGTAGATAGTAAAGAAAAACAATTTGAACTAGAAAAGATAGGAGTTCAATATTCTCAATGATATTTATATTCAGTGCCAGATGAAAAATTATGTGATGAAATTTAGAGCTAAATTACAATACTAAGAAGTTTATTTTTTACATAAATAACTTTCTTTAATTCATATCAATCTAAATACTTTATAACATTTTCTCTTTCAAAAGCAAGTTTTTTAATAATTTCTTCACTTGTATCTAGTTCTACTTCTATCTCATCTCTTACTTTTCCATTTATTTGAATAACAATTTTTACGACCTTATCAATTAATTTTGTTTCATCAAAACTAGGCCAAGTTTGCTCATGAATACTTCAATTATTTCCGATATTTAGCCATAATTCCTCAGTAATATGGGGAGCAAATGAAGAAAGTAAAATAAGTAGTTTTTCATAATATTCTTTTTTTATTTCATTTTCTTTTTCAAGTGAATTAGCGAAAATCATAAGTGCTGAAATCGCAGTATTAAATCAGAAGTTAGTAATATCATCTCATACTTTCTTAATAGTTTTATTCACTAATACATCAAGTTCATTTTTAGAATTTATATTAGGTGAAATTTTATATTGCAAATTCCATACTTTATCAAGAAATCTTTTCATTCAAATAATATTTTTTGAATTCCAAGGCTTCATATCCTCAAGTGCTCACATAAACATAACGTAAAGTCTCGTAGAATCAGCTCAAAATTCTTTTACAACACCATCTGGATTTACTACATTTCCGAGAGATTTACTCATTTTTCTTCAATCTTCAGCCAAAATCATTCATTGATGACGAAGTTTTGAAAATGGTTCCCTAAATTCTATATATCCAAATTTATTTAATGCTTTTGTGAAAAATCTTGCATAAAGAAGATGTAAAACGGTATGTTCGGCTCAACCCATATACATGTCTACTGGAAGCCATTTCTTCATTGCTTCTTTACTTGCAAATTCACTCGTATTTTTTGGATCGCTATATCTTAAATAATACCATGAAGAACAAACAAAAGTATCCATTGTATCAGATTCTCTTCTTGCATTTTTACCACATTTTGGACAAACTACATCATGAAATGTTTTAGAATTAGTCAAAGGAGATTCTCAAGTAGGTTTAAAATCAACATCTGTAGGTAATTTCACAGGTAAATCTTTTTCTGGAACTGGAACTTCTCAGCAATCCTCACAATAAATAATAGGAATTGGAGCGCCCCAATATCTCTGGCGACTTATAAGCCAGTCACGAAGTTTATAATTTATTTTTCTTTTTCAAATTCATTTTTCTTCAAGCCATTCTCACATTTTTACTCTTGCAACTTCTGATTTTAGTCAATCAAATTCTTCTGAATTTATTGTTATTCAATCTTCACAATAAGCTCCTGGATTTAAAAATTTTTCGGCGAAAAATAAGTGACCTGCTGTATTAATAGTTTTTAAAATATCTTTAGTATTTATCCAAATTAAATCATGTTTAGCTAATTCTTCATCTGATATTTTATCTTGGTCTAAATTTTCAAGAGTAACAATAAAAGCACATTCAAAAGCTCTTCTTGAAACTCATTTATGTGCAGCATAAAAATATGATTCTAATTCCCAAGGAATTTTCTCGATTGATTTAAAATTTTTAAATCATGTTTCTTCTTTTATTTCTCTTAAAATAGCACCTTCTTCTTTTTCTCAATCTTCAGCTCATCAAATTACAAATGTCTTCCAATTAAATCATTTTACATCAAGAATTAAAACTTTATCTTCAGTTGGATGTTTTACGATTCCACCAACCACTCTTCTCTCTATAATTGGTTTATCTTCTCTAAATGCTCAGTCTCATTTAGTTTCAACTAACATTGGTTTTATGCTTTGAACTATCTCCAAGTCATATTTTTTTGCAAATTCAAAATCTCTCTCATCATGAGCGGGTACCGCCATAACAGCTCAGGTTCAGTAATTTGATAGCACATAATCTCAAATAAAGACTTTTACTTCTTGGTTATTAAATGGATTAATTGCTATAATTCATTTAAGTTCTACTCCGGATTTTTCTTTATTTAGTCAGGTTCTTTCGAGTTCTGTTTTTTTACCAGTTTCCTTGATATATTTTTCTACTTCACTTAAATTTTCTATATTTGATTTAAGATTTTTAACAATAGGACTTTCTGGCGAAATAACAATATAAGTCATCCCAAAAACTGTATCAATTCTAGTCGTATAGACTTTTATTTTTTCTTCTGTATTTTTTATGTCAATATCAAATTCTACTCACTCTGACTTCCCTATCCAATGTTTTTGGGCAGCAATAGTAGATGATGGCCAATCTATAGTATCTAGATCATCTATAAGTTCTTCTGCAAAATCAGTTATTTTAAAAAACCATTGTTCTAGATTTTTTTGTATAACTTCATTCTGACATCTTTCGCAAATTCCTCATTCTGCTTGTTCATTAGCCAAAACTGTCTGACAAGAATTACACCAATTAACTTTTGCTTTTTTCTTGTATGCAAGTCAATTTTTGTATAAAAACAAGAAAAACCATTGAGTCCATTTATAATATTCTGGTACAGAAGTATCTATTTCGCGGGACCAATCGTAAGCGAAACCTTGTGCCTTAATTTGACGAGTAAAAACTCCTATATTTTGAGGATTTTGGATACTTGGGTGAACTCCGGTTTTGATAGCATAATTCTCAGCCGGAAGCCCAAATGCATCCCATCACATTGGATGAAGAACATTGTATCATTTCATCCTCATATAGCGTGAATAAATATCTGTCGCTGTATAATTTTCCATATGTCACATATGAAGTCAGGCTCCGCTTGGATACGGAAACATATCCAAAATAAACATTTTTTCTTTTTTTGAGTCAGATTTTGCCTGAGAATAATCTGATTTATCCCATTTATCTTGCCATTTTTTCTCAATTTCATTAAAGCTGTATTTTTCCATATTTTGTAATTTAGTTAATTATTTATTTTATATTAGTAAAATTCTCAAAAAAACAAAATTTTTATAATATATTTTTCAGAGCTGCTATATTAAAGGCATAATCCATTTTAAGAGATCCAAGAGTTCAAATATAAATTTCTTTTCATTGTAGTTCTACCTTTTTCACTATCATCGCACAACTCTCGAGATCTGGAATGATATTTTCTTCTCCTATAAAAACTGCTACTTTTTTTCAGATTTCAAGATTTTTCAGTAAATCAATAAAATTATATTTATTTTCTAGAACTTTTATGACATTATAAACTTCATCTCAAAGCAAAGTTGTGTTTTTTTGGAGAAAATTTGAAAGTCCTAAATAATAATTTGTTTGTTCTGATGGAATACAGGCGAAAGTTATTTCTCAGGTTATTTTAGTTAATCTTGAAGTCAATAAATAGAGAGTATCATCAATTTGATTTATTTTGTTTTTTTCTTCTAATTCCTGGGTTGCATCTATAAAAACCTGGGGCATATGTTCCATTAAATAATCAACAAAAACCCTAATTCATCTAGTTGTAGGAAGTCTTCCTGCACTATTGTATGGCTGAAAAATAAGTCACATTTTCTCCAGAAGTGCCATATCATTGCGGACTGTCGCACTACTTACACCGAGAGAATATTTTTTAATAAGAGATTTTGAACCAGTAATATCCCCTGTTTTGATATATTCCTCCACAATAAGTTTGAGGATTTGGATTTTTCTTGTATCTATATTTTTTTTCATATTTGGATTTTTTAAAAAACTAATACACATCTCTTGGTTTACTTCCATCTGGTGGACCTACAATTCACATTTCTTCGAGGATATCTATGACTCTCGCAGCGCGAGCGTAACCAAGTTTTAATCTTCTTTGGAGAAGTGAAGTTGAGGCTTTTTTAGCTTCTCTCACAACCTTTATAGCGTCATCTAGAATCTTTGGATCTTCGTCATATTCTCAGGCAACTATACTTCAATCAAAATTACTAGTCTCTCATTCAACTATTGATTTATCGTAAATATTTTCGAGCATCGCAGGGTCAATTGTGCGCTTGATATGATTAACTACAGATTCTACTTCGTCAGTCTCGACATATACTCACTGCATTCTCTCGGCATCAACAGATCCACTTGGAGAATATAACATATCTCATTTCCCGAGTAAATCCTCAGCTCACATCTTGTCAATAATTGTACGAGAATCCACCAAACTCGCCACGGTAAATGCAATACGAGATGGGATATTTGCTTTAATAAGTCCGGTAATAACATCAACAGATGGTCTTTGAGTTGCTACAATTAAGTGCATTCCGACAGCTCTCGCCATTTGTGCAATTCTAACTATTGATCACTCAACTTCTTTTTTATTTCCTCTCATCATAAGGTCAGCAAGCTCATCTATAATTATTACTATATTTGGAAGCTTGTCTTTTTTGTGAACTTTTTTATTGTATTCTTCAATATTTCTAGAACGAGTTTGGGTCAAAATATCATATCTTCTCATCATTTCAGCAATTGCCCACTTTAGACTATTTAGAGCCTTTTCTGCATCATTTATAACTGGAGTAAGAAGATGCGGAATACCATTATAAATCCCAAGTTCAACGCGTTTCGGGTCTATCATTATCATCCTGAGCATATCTGGAGAATTCTTGTAAAGTAAGCTCAAAATAAATCAATTCATCGCAACAGATTTTCACGATCCAGTCTGACCTGCAATAAGTAAATGGGGCATTTTTGATAAATCTCCAACTACATAATCCCCATTAATATCCTTACCTATTGCCAGCACAAGATTTGATTTATTTCAGATAAATTCCTTGCTTTCAATAACTTCTCTAATTCAAACAATTTGTCTATTTTCATTTGGAACTTCCACTCAAACAAGTCCAAGTCCTGGGATTGGAGCTTGAATACGGATACTTTTTGCCTTGAGTGAAAGAGTTAAATCTTTTTTAAGATTTTCAATTTTATTAAGTTTTACTCATTCTCTTGGTTTTAGCTTGTATTGTATAACAGTTGGTCCAACTGTATATCATTTCATTTCTACATCTATTTTAAATTGAAGAAGTTTTTCTTTAATTTCAAGGGATTTTTGTTCTACAATTCTATTATCAATTTCTCATTTATTTTTGATAATATTGAGCAAATCCGAGCTTGGAAAATCCCAACTCGTAAAATCAAGTTTTGTCTGAACTGGTTTTTTCTCATCTTTTTTATTAAACATTTCAAAAATTGATTTTTTTTCTATTTCTACTTTTCTAGGTTTTTCAATAATTTCAACTTTCACCTTCTCTGGTTTCTCTTTTTTAATTGATTTATCAATGTCATTTATTTGTTTTCTAAGAGAATCCATTTCGCTTATTTTCTCATCTTTTTCTCTTGATTTTTTAGTTTCTTTTAAGTCTTTTTTTAAATCATTTTTGATATTTGATAAATTCTCTTTTACGGCTCAGTAAGAAGGCAAATTAGAGTGTATATTTTTTAAAACCTGAATATACGAAATTTTAAAAATGAAATATAGAGATAAAAATAATCCTCAAATAACAAAAAATACAGCTGGAATTCTTCAAAACATACTTTCTAAAAACCCACTTATATCGAATAATCAGGTTGTCACACTTGGAAAAAATAATCAAATTATTGAATCCAGTGAAAACCAGAAAATCATAAGTCCAACTATTCTTGTGTTGTTCCAATAAAGTTTTTTGAATGAAATTAGAACTCACAAAAGTATTAAAACTGGAGAGAAAATAAATCTAAATTGATTACCAAAAAGTAAGTCCAAAAATGAAGATAAATAAGAGCCAATAACTGACTTGTCATCTCAGAAATATCCCAAAATTCACAAAAAAAGCAATGCAATTCCAAAAAATACATTCCTAAATTCTTGATTATATCTAGACCTCTGTTTCTTACTTTTTGACGCCATTTTTTCTAAAAAAATTTAATATACAAATTTATTATATAAAATAATGCAAAAAAGCAAAAAAAAGCAAAAAAATTAGTTGATTTCTGTTATTCTGTTTTAATTTCTGTCATTCCCGCGAAGGCGGGAATCTACAAATCACTCTAAATAAAAATTCTCCCATTGTCAAAATTCAATTTGACAAATCAAATTATTTTCTTATAAAGAAATTAATATTTTTAATATTTACAAATATGAAAAATCATAATAAACGTTTAGATTGAATAACAGCAACATCTAAAGTTGTAATTCCTAAACGAGAGCTTCCAGATGTATCTGAATTTTTAAAATGAATGATTACAGAGGAATGAAAAAATTCATTTGTAAAAGTAAATATGAACCCTGAAGAATGATGAAAAACTATTATAGTTTTATGAAATGATAACTGAATGCGCCAGGCTATAGCAAAATTTTTAAAATGAATGCATCCAGAAGATTGAGAAAAAATCTTAGGAACAGAAAATGATTTATTAAATGAATGAAAACAACCTGATTTAAGTAATTTTTTAAAATGAATGCATACAGAAAATTTGTGAAGACCTGCTAAAAAAGTTAAAAAGAAAGTTTCTGAGATTTTAGATTAAAAAAAAATTGCCTTACGGCAATTTTTTTTGGAAATATTTAGAATTTAATCTATTTCAATATTTCTCAAACCTTATCACTAGTTTCATGATTAAGTCATGGAATTTTACTAATAGGTAAAATGTAAAGTTCAAAATCTTTAGATTTTGGATTATACAAGGTCTCATGATCGGCTTCCATATTTAGAGATAAAAAATTTTCTTCAACTTTATCTTTGGCTTTTCATTTCAATAAAAATTGATATCAATCTATAATTAATGCTGCTGAATTTTCTTTATAAATTCCAAATTCTTGATCTAAACTTGAATTTTCTGGCGTATTTTTTATCATATTTTTAAAAGTTAAAATATAAAATCTTCCTATTTATAAGAAAAAAATAAAATTTGTCAATCACATTTTATTTTTTTGTCTCTACTTCACAGGATAATAATATTTTACACTCACAATTTGCCAGTTTGGATCGGACTTTTGGAGAATATTAAATACTCATTTGAAATGAAGTAATCCATATAGGACGTACATTTTTTTGTGTTCTGTTTCTTGAATTTCCGTGGCTAGTATTTTATTTCTGTTGTTTAGAATAATATCAAAAACATTTTTGCTTCCGGATTTTTCTAGGGCAAAATCCTGGATTGTTTGGCTTTTTACTATAAAATTCATTATCGCTCTATTTACATAAATTAGAATTTTCATTTCTCTATCATTAAAAGTAGAGACAATTTCAGCTACATATTTTTCAACATCAAATGGGGTTTCTTGTTTAATTATTTGGTTTTGCATTTTGGTTACTACTCAATATTTGGCTTCGTATTGTGATACTATCTCATCAATTGTAGTGTCAACATTGAAATCATCTGTATTTACCAGTCACAGAAATTCATTATTTCTTTGTTCTCTAAGTCAATATAATTTCGATAAATCGATATAAGTTTGCTTAGAAAATTTAATTCCAAGCATTTTATTAAATTTTTCGTTGTTTACGGCATTTCCAGGTTTTACTCATTCAAAAAATAACACAAATCAATCTTTTTTATAAGTAATTACATTATTTCTAATATTGCCATAAAAATCATCACTTCAAATGTGTGCCATTCCTTGAAATTTTACGATTTTTTTACCATTTGAAATGGTATATTCTGGTAATTTTGCTGGACTTATTGAATTTTCGTAATAAAAAAGAGATCAAAAAAATCATAAAATTATCAGCATAAACACAGCAATTCTTGAATAAAAATATAGTAAATATTCTCTAGCTGATTTTAATTTCCTTTTTCTGAGTTTGGAATATAAAAAATAAATCCCATAAAATAAAATACTATAGAAAGCCAAAAGAAGAATTGAGTCAAAAAGTCAGGAAATTCACGAAATATAAAAAGTAGTTGAAAATAAAATACTATAGAAAATAGCTAAAAATATTGTTTTCTTGCTCATTTTTAAAATTTATTTATTAATAAAATTTGACAAACACAAAAATAAAGTTATATATTATTAAATTTCCTTTTAATTTTTAACCTATATTTTATATGAGAAAAATATTATTTTTAATTATAATATCTTTTGTGTTTTTTTCAATAAAAATTACTACTTCTTTCGGATATAGTAATTATAACGATTGCAGAAGTTATTATAATTATAACAATGATAATTATTGTTATAACCAGTATTATAACAATAGTAATTCAAATTACAACTACAATTACTCAAATTACAACAATTATGATGATTGTAGAAGGTATTATAATTACAACAATGATACTGCGTGTTATAACGAGTATTATAAAAATAATAGCTATAATTATAGTTATTCAAATTATAACAATTATGACGATTGTAGAAGATATTATAATTATACAAATGATTCTTATTGTTCTAGTAAATACTATAACTCAAATTATAACTACAATTACAACTATTCCGGATATAATAACTACAACGATTGTAGAAGATATTACAATTATAACAATGATACTGCGTGTTATAATCAGTATTACAATAATTCAAACTACAATTATAATTATAATTCAAATTATAATAATTATGACGATTGTAGAAGATATTATAATTACAATAATGACACATATTGCTCTAATCAATACAGAAATAATCGGTATGGAAATAGTATTTTATGAGAAAGAACGACTTATGAAAATTATTTAAATACAATTTATGCAAATAATATGGATATTGTAAAAGTTCCTCAAAAAGATTTTTTCAAAACAAATGTAATAAGAAATAGTCTAGAATCAGATAAATTAGACGAAATAGTGCTTAAAAATCCATCACTAAAAAATACCGAAAATATACAAAGATTAAAAGATTCTCAAACATTTGTAAATGGTCTAAAAGAAGAATTATTGACAAGATATTCAGACGGAAGAGTGAGTTATGACAAATTCTACGAAATTCTAAATGACCTAGATTATCTCGTATATCACCTAAATGGTTATTACGAAAACCTCAGACTCTACGAAAACTCAAAATCAAAATTCTACAAAAATTTAGCCACAGAAAGTTTCACAAAAACTCGCACATTCTACGAAAGACTGAAATTTAGTTTGGGGAAATAAATTACTTTTAATATTTTAATTAAATTGATTATGAAACAAGAAAGCTTCTGAAAAGCAGTATCAGCACTTTGTGGATGATGCACTAAAATATTAGGTGAAATAACTATATTAGAAGATAGCGTTATAGATGGGGCTAAAAATGAGCTTTGTAAAACGCCAGAAGATATAAAAAAATCTAGAACTACAGCCAGAATTATAGCTCTAACAGAGCAAAGAGCTTGAGATACGCTTGATATTAAAAATTCTAATATTTCTGCTTTAAGCGTTTATGCTAAATTAGTTTTTAAAACTCCAATGACTCAAAAGGAAAAAGATTATTTAATACGATTTTTTCGTGATGATAATACTCAAAAAACAGTTCAAGATATATTGTCTAAATTAAATTTATTATATTGAAATGAAAATAGTGAATTTATAGAATCTTTTCTAAAAAATGAAGATTGAAAACTAGATATTTTTTGGTTTGTGCAATATATAATTAAACAATTAAAAGAATATGAGCTAATTATTCCTGATGAAGCTGAGGATATTAGAGAAATGAAAGAAAAAAATGAATCAAGCTTGGATAAATTAAAATGAGAAGAAAAATTTTATATATACAAATTAAACTGAAAATTTAAAATTTGTGCTGTGTCTGATTGAAAAATATTTTTTCTAGATGACTCTTTGGATAATGCAGGATTGCTTAAAAATTGACTCATACATTGAATAAGTGAAAATGAATGAGAAGATTTATTATCTTGACAAAGAAAAACATGACATTTATATGAATTTTATAGTGAAAAATGATTTTTTGAAGTTCGTAATATGCCATGAATTCCATATTTGGATATTGTTCCATCTCTATCATCTGAACTAAATATTGTGTTTAAAACTCAAAATGAAAGTTGAAAAGAGTGATTATTAGAAATGGCAAAAGAAAACAAAGAGGAAAATGAATGGGAATTTAAAACACTCTTAGCAGAAAATAATAATGGCATTATAGTAAATGGTAAATTTATTACTTCTATTTCTCGTTGAGAAAATACGGATTTTTTTTACACCTATATAAAACTACAAGATATTGGTATCGCATGTTGATATCTAAAGAGAGTAAACACGACTTCAGCAAAAAAAGAAAACTCTTATTTTACACTAAATGATTTATGAGATAATCTTATATTAATAAAAACAAATGGACGACAAAGTGTTTATAGATATAATAAATGGGGGAATGAATTAGAAACAACAGATAGTGCCTTGATGAATATGAGTTCCGTTATAATAGATAACCTTCTTAGCTGAAAACCAACCGTAATAACTAAAGAAGAAGTTGATAAATGATGATTTGGATTGTATGTTTTTGATAAAAAAACTTGAATAGTTAAGATGTTAATTGAAGAAACTAATTTCACTCATAGAGTCAATAGTGACCAAATAAGATCAAGAGTTGGGAATAAATACTTTATTCATTACTGGAAAAACTGAGTTTTGTATAGATTGAAAGATTGATATAAATACAATCATAATTATTGAGCTGAATATATACAAAAATGATTATTTTGAGATCGTATTTATTTAGATGAAAGTTTTGAGAATACAAAAGAATATTTAGAGTCAATAGATGCAGATGAATTACCTGTAACTTTAATATAAAAAACTTTTAATATTTTAATTAAATTAATTATGGATTACGGAAAAATTTGAGATGAATTAGCTAAAAATTTCGATGAATTATTCGCTTTTACAGAGTGATTGCCAGATTCTGAGGATAATTCTAAAATAACAGAAGATGATATTATTGATGGTGCTAAACAAGAATATTGTAAAAATTTAGAAGATATAAAAAAATCTAGAACTACTGCGAGATTAATAACCCTAACAGAACAAAAAGCCTGAGATGTTCTAAATATAGAAAAACCAAACTCTACAGTTGTAAATATCTACAGCAGATTTGTTTCTGGTATGCCAATAACTCAGAAAGAAAAAGATTATTTGCTATGATTTCTCCGTGATGAAAAATCTAGAAAAATTGCTCAAAATGTATTTTCAAAAGTAAATTTATTGCAATGAGATGAGAATAAATGAGCAGTGAATTATCTTCTAAAAAATGAAGATTGATATCTTGATTTTACTAGATTTTTAGAATCTATAATTGGAGATTTAAAAGAATACAAATTAATAATTCCAGAAGGTGAGGATTTAAAGGAATTAAAAAATTGAAATGACCTTGTCCCAGAAGCTAGATATTTTGAATATAAAATAAACTCTAAAACTCAAATTTGTGCGGTGTCTGATTGAAAAATATTTATCTTAGATATAGGCTTCGAAAGTGTGAAATTACTTGATAATTGAATGATTTTTTGTGTAGAAGAGTATGAAAAAGGTCGAAAAATATGATACCTGTGTGTTTTCGATAATAATGATTTTTCACCAATAAAAAGAATGCCTCGGGCTGTAGATTTAGAAAGTCTAAATGATTCTAATTTTAAAGATATTTTCAAAGTTCAAAATGAAGACTGAAAAAAATCATTACTGGAAGTATCTGAACAAGAAGGACACAAGCTACTATGGAATATAAAAGAACTTATATTAAATGAAGATGATTTTATAGTAAATGATAGATTTATTACAGCAGTTAATTGAGAGGAAAATGAGTGAAAAAAGATAAATATATATGAAACATATATCAAACAACCAGATTGATTAAAACTGATAGCAAATTCATATTCTAGCCATGATTTTAAAATTAAAGATATGTGAGATAATCTTGTTTTAATAAGTACAGATGACTGAGACAGTCTTTATAAATTTAATGAGAAAGAATCTAGATTGGAAGCAATAGACAGCGCTTTAATGAATATGGATATTATAAATATAGATAATCTTCTTAGTTGAAAACCAACTGTAATGGTTAAAGAAATAGTTAATTGAGGGGTTTTACTTTTTGATAAGGAAACTTGAGAATTAGATATTTTAATTAATATAATAGATTGATATACTGAAATTAATAATGATCAAATAAGGTCAAGAATAGGAAATAAATATTATATCCATTATTTTAAAGATTGAATTTTATATAAATTGAAAAATTGATATAAATATATTTATGACTCTGAAAGAAATTATATAATAGAAAAGTGATTTCTTTGAAGTAAACAACGTATTTTTGCCGAATTTCGTATTGAAGAAATGAAAGAATATCTAGAGCCAGTAAATGAAAATGAATTACCTGTAAATTTGAAATAAATAATACTTTTAATATTTTAATTTAATTAATTATGGGACAAGAAAATATAATTTCTAAACATAGAAATTTCGGAAAGGCAGTAATAGCACTAGCAAAATGACTACCAGCTCCAGAGACAAATCCTCAAATGACAGAGGGGAATGTCATTTGTACTGCAAAACATGAATATTGTAAAAGTCCTAAAGATGTAAAAAAAGCTAGAACCACTGCGAGATTAATAGCTCTAACAGAACAAAAGGCTTGAGCTGTACTCGATATTGAAAAGCCAAATTCTACTACTGTAAATATTTATGAGAGATTTGCTTCTGATATGCCAATAACTACAAAAGAAAGAGATTATTTGTTATGATTTTTTCGTGATAAAAAATCATTTAAAATAGCCCAAGATATATTCTCAAAAGTGAATTTATTATATTGAAATGAAAATAAATATTTTATTGAAGCTTATTTTGAAAATACATCTGAGAAAAAATTAGATATTGTTTTTATTGTACATCATTTAATGAACGAATTAGAAGAATACAAATTAATTATTCCTGAATGTGAGAATTTAAAAGAATTAGTAAATTGAAATGACCTTGTTCCAGAAGCTAGATATTTTGAATATAAAGTAAATTCTAAAACCCAAATTTGTGCGGTATCTGATTGAGAAATATATTTCCTAGGCAAAGACCTAGAAAGTGTAAAAATACTTGATAATTGAATGATTTTTTGAGTAAGTGAAAATATTAATCCTAGACTTGAATTTAAACAAATATGATATCTATATTCATTTTATAATAAAAAATATTTTTTTGAGGTTGAGAAAATATTATGAGTTGTAGATTTAGAGATTATTCCTTCAGTATCTTGAAATCTAGATACTACATTAAAAACTCAAAATGAAAATTGAAAAAAATGATTATTGGAAATATTATCGGAAAAACAAGATAATAACACATATTCTTGGTCTGTAAAATGGCTTTCATCAAATGAATTTAATGATATTCTAATTAATGATAAATTTATTACAACTACTCTTTGACAAGAATCAGAGAAAATTAATGTATATAATACATATATCAAACAACCAGATTGATTAAAGCTAATTGCAAATTCATATTCTGAACATGGCTTTGAGATAAAAGATGTGTGAGATAATTTGGTTTCGATAAGTACAAGTGAATGAATGAGTCTTTTAAGATTTAATAAAGAGGAATCTAGATTAGAAGTCATAGATAGTGCCTTAACTAAAGTTAAATATTTTGATATAGCTAACCTTCTAAATTGAAAACCAACTATAATAACTAGAGAAAATTGAAATAATTGAGTTTATATTTTCGATAAAAAAACTTGAAAATTCGATATTTTGATTTTTTGAGGAAATTCATACTTAATTGTGGGCGATATAATACAATCAAAAGTAGGTAATAAATACACTATTCATTTCAGGGAAAATTGAGTTTTATATAAATTGAAAAAATGATATAAATATATTTATGATTCTGAAAGAAATTATATAATAGAAAAGTGATTTTTTTGAAGTAAACAACATATTTTTGCCGAATTTCGTATTGAGGAAATGAAAGAGTATCTAGAGCCAGTAAATGAAAATGAATTGCCTGTAGATTTGAAATAAAAAATAATTAATTTAACCAAAATATTTTATGGCAAAAAAATTAAATATATCTCCGGAAGATATGATACAAACTCCAGTTTGTAAAAACACGGAAGAAGCTATTAGTAAAGAAGCTTTTTTGAAGGGATTTGAACTTTGTGTGAAGCAATTTAAGTGACTGAATCAGGCATATTTTTCTGGTATTATAAAAAGAGCACAAACTGATCTTGGCATAATTACAATCGAGGAATATAGTGATTTAATGAATCTTCTAGAAGATAATGATTTTTTCGCTATTGCGTTACAGGTATTTTATAAAGCTATATTATTTTCAAGAACTGCAGAAGAAAGCTTAGGTGATATTAATATAGATACATTAAAAAATAGTCTTACTCTGCACATCTACAAAAAAGTAGTTAAAGATAATACACAAGAGGTATTACTAGAAGAAAGAGCAGTTTCTTGACTTCTCTCAAATGGCGAAGATATATCTATTTTTTCAAAACACGGTTGATATTTTATAAAATATCTAAAAACTTGAGAAGTAAAAGAGTTTAGTGATATTTTAATAAAACCAGAAATAAGAGAAATCTGATTAATATGAGTAGAAGTAAAGTGAAAATGATGGATAATACTAAATGAAAAATGAGAACAAGTATCTCCAGAGGGAGAATTTTATTTAAAAATTGATTTAGAATATATTAAGAGTTTATGAATATTACCAGTAGGTGTAAATGGAAAATGATTGATATTACTTGATACAAATGGGAAAAAAGTATCTCCAGAATGAATTTATTATTTAGAATTTAAGTCGATTTCACTTGAAGGAATGTATATGCTGTGGGCTAATATAAGAGGAAAATGATGGATTATACTTGATCAATGGAGAAGACAAATTTCTGAAGAAAATACATATTATGAAGGTCTTAGTTTGACAGAAATCTGATTAATAAAAGCAGAAATTAAATGAAAATGAGAAGTTCTAATAAATAAAATGGGTTGGCAAGTTACACCTAAGGGAGAATTTTATAAAAATATCAAAGTATATAATTTAAAAGATATTACACTAATAGAGGCAGAAGTAATATGAGAATGAAAGGTATTACTCGGTAAAAATGGAGTACAAATATCTCCGAAGTGAGAATATTATGATTGAATTGACTTACATAATTTAGAAAAATATTGAGTAATAAAAGTAACAAAATGAGAGAAAAACCTTTTATTTGATGCAACATGGAAACAAATATCTCCTCATGAAGATAGAATTTACGACTGATTTGATTTATGGAGATTTGATGAATTTTGACTTATTGTTGGTGAAATCAGATTAATTACCAAAGACATAAGACGGCATGGAGGGATTTTATTTGATAGAGATTGAAAAAGAATATCTCCGGAGTGAGAATATTTTGATTCATTTGATGTTAGTGGATTAAAAGAATTTTGATTAATTGTTTGAAAATCAATAAATAAATGATGTGTTTTATTTGATAAAACTGGAAAGAGACTTTCTCCAGAGTGAGAAATTTATGAGCATTTTAACACAAGTAAATTAGAAAAAACATGAATAATTGTAGCAGGTATAAAAGATAAGTGAGCAATTTTAATAAATATAAATTGAAAGCAGATTACACCTAAATGAGAATATTTTGATTGGTTTAATTTTGATTATTTTGAAAATATTTGATTAATTAAGGCAAGAAAAGAATTAGAAAATATTTTGCTTGATAAAACCTGAAAGAAGCATTTTTCTTCTGAAAAAAGCATAAAATTTGATGAGGAGAAAAAACAATTCTATACTGAATGACTATTTTGAAGAAAAAAATATATTGAGGTGAATTTAGATTCTAATAAATTGTAATTATGACCACAAAATTTAGAGAATCATTTCCGGATAAAGTATCGGTGCTTGCTGTAATTCACGCGGATAGCTTGGAGCAAACTATAACAAATGTAAAAATTGCAGTTGAGAATAATTTGCATTGAGTTTTTTTGATAAATCATAATATTTCTTGGTTTGAATTAGTTGATATATTTGAAAAAACAAGAGGAGAATTTGAGAAAATTTGGATGTGAATAAATTTATTATGACATAATTTGTATGGTACAGTTAATGAAGTTGGTTTTATGCAAATGAGATGATGTAGGGTGGATTGAATTTGGGTAGATAATCCTGAAATCAAGTGAATAAATCCAGGTTATAACAATCAAGATATTAACAAGAAAAGAATAGATTATTTAGAATGGGAGTGAATACTTTTCTGATGAGTGGCTTTTAAATACCAGCCTCCAGTTGAGAATCTAGAATTTGCTTGTGCACAATGAAGAAAATATCTTGATGTAACAACAACCAGCGGACCCGGAACTTGAGAAGCCGTAGATATTGAAAAGCTTAGAAAAATCAGAGAATTTAGTGGAGACCATCCAGTCTGAATTGCCAGCGGAACTAACGATAAAAATATTATAGATTCTTCTGAATTTGCAGATATTTTTCTTGTATCTACCCATCTTAATAAACAGTGAGATTTTCTAAATCTAGACCCAGAAAAAGTAAAGAGAATGAATTGAGTTGTAGAGAAATTGAATGGGAGATAAATTTTAATTATTTAAAAAAATAAATATGAAATTTTTAGTTAATTGTACTCTTTCTAATTTAGAAATAGCACAAGTTATGAAAGAACAGGCTGAATATCGGCCAGATATATTAAGAGAAAAATATCCAAAAGATTTAAAATGAGCTTTGTGAATCAAAGTTCCAAAATGAAACATACTTAGCTTTGCAGATAGAAATAAAATCCTAAATATGTTTCCGCACAGGCATAATATACTTGATCCTGTTAAAGTTCTAGTATTTAGAAAAAGAGATTTAATAAATGAAATTATTCGTGGAAATATTGACATTAGAGATGTGAATTCTTTAGAAGATAAAATAAGACAAAGAATATTGGCCCTTTTTCTAAAAAAAGAAATAAGCATAAATAAACATGGACGCGATCCATTTCTTATAAGATGTGCCAATAAATACAGAAACGCTTTAAAGAAAATTGATTTTTTAAGGAAAGTAGAATCATTCACTTTAGAAGTAGATGATATTATCTGAATGAGTTGATATAAATGACATAACAAATTTAAAATATTGAACAAATATAATCAATTATTAAAGAAGAAATGAATGGAGCATAAAACACTTAAAATCCCAACAACTCCAGAAGAAAAAGAGAAAATCGTTAGAAGACTTAAAATACTGAGATCCAATTATTTAGATGATTTTGATGATATTAGACATAGATCAATAAATTTTGATAAAGCGAGATGTAATGCCAGTTATTTTGACTCTGTCTCTGTATTAATAGAACAAATTTTAGAAAGAAATATTATAAAATATTCATCTACAAAAAAAGAATGTGAAAATTTTTTGAAATTCCATAAAACTATTTCATCTACCACACATATTTATTACCAAGACGATATAAATAGAGTAAATATAGCTTTGGATTGTTTGATTAGAGAATTATCAGTTTAATATTAATTAAAAAAACTATGAACAACTTAACTTTTTGAACCACAAATCCTCATAAATTAAAGGAAATGAGAGCTATTTTGTGAGTGGAATTAAAATGATATACCAATCTAGATTTAATAAAAATAGATAAGGCATATGGCTGAGATATTCCAGAAATCCAGTCAATGGATGTTTTAGAAATTGTAAAAAGAAAGGCAAAAGATGTTTGGGGCATTTTAGGAAGACCTGTAATTGTTGAAGATACTTGATTGTTTATAAATTCGTTAAAATGATTTCCTGGACCATTTGTAAAATATATAGTTGATGATAGCTGACCATGACTTGATGTAATATTTAAAATGATGAGATGAGTTAGTGACAGGACGGCAAAAGCTATAACTGGAGTTTGCATGTATACTTGAGATAAATATATTACAGGTTATTGAGAATTAGATTGATATATCCCAGAGACTCCAAGATGAAATAAATTCTGATGGTCAAATGCTTTTGAACCAATTTGAAACTCTAAGACTTTCTGAGAAATGACGGAATATGAGAAAAACCAAATATCAATGAGAAAACTAGCACTAGAGGATTTTGAGAGAAATTTAAGATAATTGTTAAATTTTAATAAAAACTTAATAAATAATCTCTTAATCCTTCATAATCTCTATTTTTTACTAACTCTTTAATTTTCTTCTTTTCTTTTCTATATAATATTTCTATATAATCTTCTTTTCAAACTAATAACTTACCTGTAAATTCATAAAGTTTTGAAGCTTTATTTTTTCATAAAATAATTCATTTAATATTATAAGCTCAATTAATTCTAGGATTTAATTCTATAGCTCTATCATACATTTTTAATGCTTCTGTTTTCCTTAACGAATAATATCATTTATTAATATATATTTGAGATAATAAAACTTCCTCAACATTTCAAGATTTACCAAAATTTGAAAAGGAAAAACTATCACTTATTGACTTAATTTTCTTATATATTCAAACTTTTCTTCAATATTCAAACTGAATTATTTGATTAGCTTTTGAAGGATCAAAGAAATATTTTTTTCATCAAATATTGACCTCAAGTGCTGAATGCCCAGGTATAATCAATCATTTATGTGAAATACCTAATTCACTTAAAAAAGCATGTCACAATAAACTATATCATATACAATAAATTTCTTTACTTGATAATATTTTATTTGGCTGAAAACCATAATCATTTTCTGTTAATTGATATGGATATTCAAATAAAACTCAAATAATAGTATTTGTAACTTTTATTTCTGCTTCTTCTATTAAATCCTTACGTCAAGTTTCTCTTATTTTAAATAATATTTCTTTTAAATCATCAATTAATATTTTATCTCTAAGTAATCTTTCTTTTTCATCTAAATTTTCAGTTTCGTCATGTAAAACAATTTTTCATTTTTTTCATATTAGGCCTTCTTGCTCTGCTTGAGTAATAGTCTCCATTCATAGTCTTAACATATTTATTCATTTTCTAAAAAATGTTAGGCTAAATTCTTTAGAAAAAAGCCTAGAGAGTTCGCTTGTTCAAACTTCAAAATCTTCTTCTGTTTTTAATTTTTTTGAAGTGGTTTGAGATTTTATCTGTCTTATAAAATCCTTTGTTTCTTTATTTGGTACTAATTTATGTTTAGAAATTTTTTTAAGTATTTCTACATCTAGGCCATATTCTTTTGAAAGAGATTTTAGATATTCTTCAGAATTATCTCACATTACTCTTGTTATTACTCATACTATTACTTTTGTTTTTGATATTATTTCATCGATTTTTGAATATCTTTCTAGGTTAAATTTTTTGTTTAATAAGTTAATTATATATAATTGTTCTCATACTTTTAAATCCTCTGGTAAATATAAATCATAAAAATCTCAATATTTATCGAATCAAGTCTTACTTAAAATATCTCATTTCTTAGAATTATAAACTTGCCTTGAGATAAACTTTGGTTTTATATGATCTAAGGACTCTAGTATATTTTCTAGAGTTTTATAATCAGCACTGTCTTTAAAAATATGTGTATCTAGATTATTTTTCATCGTGATTTATCTTTTAAATTAATCAATACTATCCTCTACAATATCTCTCATAATCTTTTCTTGAATATCTTTTTCTTCACTCTCAGATACTACTGCTCTAGCTTTTGGAACCAATATTTCAAGTGCCTTTTCTTTAAATGAAGTATTTTGGGATTTATTAAATCTTCAAAATATCTGCTCGGCATCTCTGTATGATATTTCATATTCAAATTTTTCTTGATAATTATCAGAATTTTGTTTAATTCTTAGTAAATTAAATATTTTAATTAATGATTTTATATCAGATAATATTTCGGTTATTTTGGCAATACTTACATCAGTATAATTGTTTATATCTCATGTAAATAATTTCTTGAATTCCTCAAAATTCAGTTTTTCAAAAAATTCGATTCCGGTATATTTTGATACTTTGAAGGCTTCATTTAACTCGCTCGGCGCTTTTACCATATGAATAACAGATCTAGAAACTATTGGATTAGACATTTTTTCGTAAGAATTTCTGGTTCATACAAATAAACAATCTGGATTTGCTTTTATCCAACCAAGTTGTGGGTCATAAATTGCTTTACCTGAGTCAAATAAACTATGCAACCTCTCAAAAGATTGAGAGTTTAACTTGTCTATCTCATCAAAAAGTATTAAAGTTCCAGGTTTTTTCATGTATGAAATCCATTCTGCTGGTTGTCTAGATGTTTCTCAGGCTTTTAATTGAGATGAGAAAAATAAATTTTCTGGATCCATTTTCGAGCATTGTACTATTATTATTTCTCTATTTGTATTTGCAGCAAAAAATCTACAAATTTCAGTCTTACCAATTCATGGAGGTCATTCCAATATATCAATTCATTTTTGTCCTGATTTTTGAATATCAAGCCCAATACTCATATCACCTAATAATTTTTTTTCTTCATCTAGTACTATAAATCTAGTATTTGGAAGTTCTAGTCTAGATCTAGGATTTAGATTTAATTTATTAGCAAGATTATTGGCAAATACTTCAATCGAACGAGCTTTTATATAACTTTGTTTTAATTCTTTTATTTGAGTTGAAATATCCTTTTTTTCAGCTTTTTCTTTTGTTTCTCTAAATTTCTTTTTTAATTCTTCAAATTTTTTCTTTCCTGATTTTTGCCAAGAAGCCAGATTTTTTTGTAATAAGATAAAATCTTTTTGGGTCATTTCTGTCTCTATTTTGTCAAAAGCAATAGCATGAGAATATTTTGAGGAATCCTGTAAATATCTATCAATATTAAATATAGTTCCGTCATCATAATTAATCTCTAGTTTTATATTTCAAGAGGCATTTCTAATTCACATTATTTTAAATCAGATTTGTTTTTTCACTCTATCAGAAAAATAAAGAGCCGTATCAATTCCATATTCATCAAGCGAGTGAATAACTCATTTTGAATCAAGTTTTTTTAGTCTGATTTTTTGTTTTCTCTCTAAGAAAAGCCCTTTTAAACTCACATATAATTTTTCAGCTTCACTTTTTGGTAATTTTTCTAAATCCTTTTTTATTATTACATAAAGAGCATCTGTTTTCATTAAAATGTCTAGATATTCTTCTTCCTCTACAGAATCGATTATTTTTCAAAGTTCATTTATATTATTTTCTATTTCTTTAATTTGCAATTTTAGCGCATTTTCTTCTTCTAATTTTTTAGCTTTTTCTAGAGTTTGAATTTCTGTTACTCTAGATGATATTATATCTTTTAATTTATTTTTATAATCATTTTTCTTATCATTTTTCAAAAAATCAATAAGAGTTTCTGTTTGGGAATAAAGTTCAGTGCTATATACTTGAGTGATTTGAGCTAGAAAATATATAGAATCTAAGAAAGTTTTTATTTTATCAAAATTATTATCTATTGTTTTTGAAATTTCTCACTCATTTTTTGTTCTAAAATTCAATATCTCAGAATCTAAAATTGAACTAATTTCAGATATATTTTTATCTAAACTTTCATCTAGAATTGGTATTTGAGATCTAGATTTTTTAAGTTCATTCAATTGAAGTTGGAGCGATATTAGAGTAGGAAAATATTTATAAGATTCATTTTCATTGCTGTTTTTAGTTTGTTCTAAAGTATCGCTTATATTCTTTAATTTTTCTTTCAAAACTTTCAATCTTATTTCAAATATTTTATTATTTATTTCTAATTCCATACTATCAGTTATTCAAGGAACGGCACTTACTGCGGGGTCATATTTTATATGGAATAAAGCACTTGTTACTATTTCTATTTTTTCCTCATTATCCGCCTCATTAAATAACTCTCTTAAAGTTTTTTCTCAAACTTTTGTCTCCCAAAGTTTTGTGATTGATTCATGATTTTTTTCTTTTCAATTTCCATTTTTTGCTTTCAGACTATCTAATTCCTTCATATCTATTTTAATTCATCCATTTGAGAGAACAGCTTCTAATTGAGATTGAGCAATATTTTTTATTTCAGTTACTTGCTTTTTTCAGATAGTTCCTGAGTCAACAAATCAAACTGGAAATTGATCAAAATTCGTATCTATACTTACAAGGCTTCAATCTTTTGAAAGACAAGTTAGATCATTTTTATTATCAATTTGTAAAATATCAACTATATTGTCAAAACTTTGTATTTCTTCAAGTGTTTTCCTATTTACTATATGAAGTTTATGGCTTATACTAAACTTAGATGTAGCACTATATTTAGATATTAAAAGCAAAAAATTTGAATTCTTATCAATTTTCATTTTTTCTATAGTTCAATAAGGATGAGCCATAGGATTTCATTGTGGGGTCTGCACTCAATTCTCATCAAGTCTCATATATTCTAATAAATTCTCATTTACAACAATTACGCTTCAAAAATCCTTATTAACCACAACTATCAAATCTCAAACTAATGTAGAAATTGTTTTATTATCTTTTATAAGTCCAATAGAAGTCGCTGTATTATTTATTATAAATCATCTAACCTTATTACTCTCTGTATCTATAGGAGGTTTTCATATTTTTAATGATCCCGAATTTATTCAGTTTTTATCAAAATCCATAATCATTGCATGAAAAAAATTTCAATCAGTATCTTCAAAAATATAGAAATCATCTTGAGTATAGACTTGTTTAATCTTAAATAAAAATTTATCATTGAAAAGACCTTTTGAGATATATCTACCAGAACTATTAGATGACGTATTATCTTTTACTAAACCAAAAAGATAAGAAAAGCTTTTTTCAAAATTATTTTTTATCAATATATCATAGTCCGTGTTGCCATAATGAAATTGTCTTAATATTGGAATATTAGTGTCATTAATTAATAATGATTTTTGTAATCCCTCAATTAGATTATCTAGTTTGACAAGTTTGGTCTTTACGACTTTGTTTTGTCAATTGGTTGTTTGTGGTGGATTTGTTGGCTGTTGAATTTTAGGCAAAATTGAACTATTTTTATCTACTGTCATAATGTTTTTTGGTTAAAATTAAAATTATTATTTTGTGTATTTTTTTATAACTTTCTTAAGATTTTCGTTGTAGGAGCCGATTAGTTTATCTGTAAGCTCTGATACATTTCCTACAATTACAGTTCATCAGCTTTGTTCGGTTCAGAAGTATTCCTGTAATCAATCTATATTTTGAGCTGATCCATTTACATAGTAGGCAGTGAGTCAGAATCAGGATTTTCGGATTTGAGATATTAGAGCTTTTAATCAATTGTCTTTTAATCAATCAGTCGGAGATCAATCTCATAAGAATGAAATATTTCCAAAAGATTTTAATCAATTTTTGTGAGCATATTTTTTCATAGATTCCAGAGTATAGGTGAGAGGTTTTCAAATATCAGTTCCTCCACTTTTAGCAATTGCCCTCATTAATCTTGATGGAATATTATTTTTCTTTCTATCACTAAATTTTTCTCCAAATTCCATTATTTCCTCCATTGCAGTATCAAAAATTATTATACTAAATTTTACCTTAAAATATTCGAGTACTTTAGCTCTTATAATTGAAGCCTTTACGGCTTCTCTGAGTGGAGAATTATCTTCTGTAAAATATCCCATACTTCCAGATCTATCTATTATTATAGTCTCAAACATATTTATCTCACTTGATTCTCTTATTTCTTGATTTCTTGTAAATATTTTTGCATCATGTATGAGTTCATATTCTACTAATTTCCCCATGCTACCAATACCAGAGCCCGAAGTAAAATATTCATTTTCATTATTTATTATTTTAAATTTATGTGGAAGTATTTTAACGAGTGCTCTAATTTGTTTTTTTACTTCTGGCATTAATTCTTTTTCGAGTGTTTTATAGAGTTTGTATAATTGTAATTCTTCTTCTCTAAATCCCATTCTTTGCATCTCATCATACATTCTTTTCCTTTCCTCTTGAATTTTTTTCTTTAATTCTCTCGCATAATCCCTAAGTTTATCTTTAAATTCATCATCAAGTAAAGAATTTTTTACAGCTTTATCAATTTCTTTTTCATCATCTAATTTTTGGATTTGCCCCCTTTCTTGTCTGATTATTTCTTCATTTCAGATTTTATTTATAGCCACTTTTGTAAAAGTACTTAATCAGGAATTATCTAATAATATCCTGATTTCCTCTTTTGAACTAGCTTTTTCTAATTTTTCTATGGTTTCTTTTAGTTTTTCTCACTCTTTCGCTATATTATCATCTCGAGCTTGTTGTAATAATTCCTTTATCATTTCTGCTGGTGTTTTTTCATTTTCTCAATTATCCATATTTTGCTCAATATCATTTCAGTTTTCTTTCTGAGTTGGAGTCGCATCAAATCTAATCCATTTTTTGTTTTGTCCATTCCATACTTCGCTCCAAGCATGTCAATTATTTGAAGAAAGTAGACTTTTTCAATTTTTGTCTAAAGTTTGCACTATATTTCATACTATTAATCTTGCTTTCAATCATATTTCTCTACACAAAGCCACAAAAAGCGAATTTGCTGAGAAACATTCTAGCTCTTCGGATTTATCAAGATTTGTGATATAATTTTTAGAATTTGTTTTATTTCTCAGAGTTCACTGCAGATGAGCGGAATATTTTTTGGTTTTTATTATGTAATCTCTAATTTTTCCGGCAGAATCAATTCAAGAATTTCATCCAAAAGAATCTAGTAAATTCCTGGTTTCTTTTGTTAATTTATCAAAAATAATTTTCTCGCTATCTTCTGAAATTGGTTCTATAACAGGTAATTTTTGATTAGTATAGAATTTAAAACTCACATATTGATTCTCACTCGATGTAATATAGATACAATTATTTTGGTCAATTTGAAAAATTGGTACATTTTTTCAATTAAAATGCAGACTTTCTATGTCTGGTAAACTTCAATCTGGAAGCGGAATTGAAATAGTTCAAGAAACTATTATTCCAGCGTAAGTATAAGATTTCTTAGTAGTGTCTGGTTTTAAATTTAAATCTGATAATTTTTTCTTCTTTGACCATAGATTTGAACTTCTATCAAAATAAGATTTTTTTCAACTTATAAAATATCCTCTAAATCCAGGATAAATCTCAGCAAATCTAGAAGATTCTCATATGGCTTCTCAAAATTCTAAATCATAAGGGATATAATCATTTCTATCTTCTCTATGTGATTCATAACTATCTAATGACTGATTTTCAGCACTATTTCAAAATAAATCCATTACATCTGTTTGAAGTAATTTTTTAAAATTATCAAATAAACTAGGTTTTCTATTTTCTAAAATATCATCGACTTTATCCTTTACTTTATCTTTAGTTTTTTCCATTTTTAACCTCAATAACCCCTCGGTATATTCTTTTAATATTTCAAGATTTTGTTCAAAAGTATTTGTATGTGATAATCTATCTACGGAATTCATTTTTATTTTTATATTTGTAATGAGTTTATTTTATCATATTTTGTTATAAAAAGCAAAAATTGAGACTCTTTTTTTGTAATTTTAAAAGAGTGCAAATTTTAAAAAAAATTTTGAAAAAAAGCAAAACACGCTATAATAAATTTAGTTTAATTTTTAATTTTACAAAAATGGCACAAATAACAAAAGACTGATTTGTTTTTAATATTTTAGATGAGATAGCAAATCAATATGGTGAGCTTACAAAATTGGTTCTAAACACAGAATCAATGGATAATAATGAAAAACAATACTGGTTTGATATTCTGCCTTCTATGACTGATGAGCAGGTTGATAGATTGTTTGATATATTGGAGACTGAAAGAAAAAAACTTGAAGAACTTGAGTCAAAATATCAAGACGAAATCAAAAATTTAAATGAAAAACACTTAATTGAATGGCAAGAATTCCAAACAAAAGAAAGTAGAGAAAAAATCAAAAAAGCTGAAGCAGCTGATGATGATGCAGCTTCTGCAGATGATGTTCTTAAAATGCTTGATGATTTATAGTTAATTATTTTTAATAAACCCAAAAAACTTTATGCTAAACATAGAGATCAAGAGAAATAAATTACCAATTTTAAATGAAAAAAAATTTGTAACAACGAAAAAAATAGCCATTGATGTTGGTCTTGAAGCGATAATTCAGATTAATTTTATAGATAAAAATCTGGTTAATTTAATTGAAAACCTCGCAATAGATATTCTTCTTACAAATATATCAAAAGATCCTTATAACTCTTTTTCGCTTTCTTTAGACAAATTAAATAAAGAAATCAATAAATTATCAAGGGATTATAACCTGTCTGAGCTAAATATTTTCGTGTGAATAATAACGAGTTGAACTCTACATTTCTCAATTTTATGAAATTATTCGGCTTATTTAATTAAAAACAACAAAATCATAAATATTGCAGATGGAATGCAGGGAAAAAATCTTGAGTTTTCGTTTATTTCTAGCTGAATTATCAATACTGGAGACAATATTTATATCTCAAATATCGAGCTTCTAAATTACATTTCAAAAGATGATATTTTAGAGATTTCACTAATTGATGACACTTCTAAAAAATTAGAAATAATAGAGAAAATTATCGCAGAAGAAGAGACAGAATGACAATATGATATTGTTATATTAAATAATTCACAAGAAAAGGTAATAGAAAATAGGGCTGATTATATTGAAAAAATCAAAAATAATTTCCTTGTTTTAAAGGATAGAATGGTAGAAAATAAGAAAATATCTTACTGGATAGAAAGAATTAAAAAAGAAATAGATTTTGAAAATAAATATATAAAAATAGGATTATTTTCGACGGGAGTTGTAGTTTCTGTGTTTTTCTTGTATTTAATTATTTCAGGAATAATTTCACAAAATGTATCTAGTTCAGTCCCTGTAGAATACAAAAATAAACTTATTGAAGCTAAATTAATTCTAGAAAGAACCAACAAAGATTTAGGAAATAAAGATATTTTTTATGCAAATATTAAAAATGCTGAAAACCTCATATTTGAAGTAAGAGATAAGCAAATATTTTTAAATGATGTAAAAAAATTATTAGACCATATTTCAATCTTAAAAAAACAAGCTAACTGAATAGAATCATTTGAGCTAACCAAAGATAAAGCCTTAATTGAGTTAAATAATTTCTCTCTTGGATGAATTTTTGAACTTCAGAAAAAATATTATTTTGTATGAAAAAATGGAATAATAGGACCTTATATAAAATGAGAAGAGGCAAAAAGTTATAATTATCCAGACTGAGAAGAGGCTATTGCATCGGATCTTTCTCCGGATTGAGATATTTTTGTTCTTACAAAATCATACAGATTACTGAAATTTTATAAACAAGAATTTAGTTATGTTAATGTAGAATGACAAAAAACTTGGGAGGAAGTAAAATGAGTTAAAACATTTAATTCAAATCTCTATCTTCTGTCTGCAACTGGAAATCAAATTTTCAGACACAAGCCTGGAATTAGTGGGTTTTCTTCTAAGTATTGAATTATTGATGAAAATGATATTAAAAGCTTAAATTTATATGATTTTGCGATTGACGGATGATTTTATCTTCTAAAAAAAGATTTATCAATTGATAAAATTATTACAACTCCAACTTACACCAAAAAATCGATTGTAATAAATGGCTTACCGGCTAATTATAGTGCTGAAGCCGGAAGCTCACCAAAAATATTTACAGCCTGAAATCTTAATTATATCTATATTCTACTAAATAATAAAATCTGGGTATTTGAAGCAGATTCTAGGAATTATAAAGATGTAAAATCTCTCAAATATATAGGACAATTAGAACCTCAAGAATCTAAAATTAATGCCTTTTATATTCCAAAAGATTGAGAAATTATTTTATGAAATGATAAATGAGTTTATAAAATTAATTTTGAGATTTCAGACTCTAAAATAGCTATTAGATAATTTTAAAGAATGTTTATATTTGATGCTATAGTTCTCCGCAAAGTCCAAATTAAAGAATCAAAAAATATAATATATTTATTTTCAAGAGATTTCTGAAAAATAACAGCTTGGATAAAAGAATCAAAACTAAAATATCCAATAGATATTTGAAATATAGTAAATTTTGGAGTAACTCTAAAATGAAATATTAATAATGTGGATAATTACAAGATTAAACACGCCATTAACTATGATTGACTTAGTTTTGAGAATATAAGCAATATTTTGAATTTATTAGTCTATATCTACACTCTGTCGCCTGCCTGAGTGCCAAATGAGATACTTTATGATGACTATATAAATAATATGATTTTTTTTGAAAAAGATGAGACAAATAAGATGATTACTGAGTTTTTTAAATTGAAATTAATAGTGACTTCTTGAATTTGAATAAATATTTCTGACATTAAAAAAAGTGTAAATTTTGAGAAAATTCTTAATTTTATAAAAACAAATAAACTTGAGAAAATTCTCAAAGTTTCTGGGATAGACGAGGCTTTGATAAAAGAAATACAAACATATAATAACAACAGTTATAATTTATTTTTAAACTAAAATGATGACTACAATTTTTTACGCATATTTATTTATATTTGGATTAATTTTTTGAAGCTTTGGTTCAGTTCTGATTTTTAGATGGAGATCATGAAAAAAATGAATAATTTGAGGAAGAAGTGAATGTCCGAGTTGCCAGCATACTCTCACAACTCTTGATTTAATTCCATTTTTTTCATATGTATTTTTAAGATGAAAATGCAGACATTGCGCGAATAAAATATGACCCTTATACCCTATTTTAGAGCTTTCTATGTGAGTTTTATTTCTGCTGACTTGAATGTTTTTAGTTGACCCAAACTTAATTTTTTCTTTTAATTTAGTTGAAATATCGAAACTAATTTTGTTCTTATTTATATCATTTGTAATTGTCATTTTTACTTTTTATGATATTTTGTATCTAGAAATTCCTGATGAAATCCTAATTCCATCAATTTTTATATTATTTTTCCTACTTTTAGTCTCGTCAACAGTTAAAGATTTTAATATTTTCAATTATTTTTCAATTTTTTCAAGCAATATTTTAAATATTCCATTAATTAATTGAGTTATTTGAGCTTTATTAATTTTCTCATTTTTCTTATTTCAAATACTAGTCTCAAAATGAGCTTGGATGTGATGATGAGATTTGAGAATTGCTGTTTTTATGTGACTTGTTTGATGAACTAAAATTGCTCTATTATGACTTCTAATAGCCTATTTCTTAGGTAGTATATTTGGGATAATAATACTAATTAAAACTCGAAATAAAGAAAATAAAATCCCATTTTGACCTTATCTTTGAGTTTGAATTTTTATATCTTTAATGTTTCACTCACAAATTGTAAATTGGTATTTTTCTATTTTATAAATACAATACATAAAATGTAAATACTATATTTTTTGGAAAAATAAAAAAACAGATATAATAAAGCTAAATATTTAATAAAAACAAAAATATGATGGATAATAAAAAATTAATTGCTATAAAAGATTTTATAGCTTCATCTGAGAAATCAATGAATTCAGCTAAAAAAATTCTTGCAACCATGATAGACCCAAAAAGTCTATGAAAAGATTTTGAATTTGATTTATGAAATCTGAACGCGTACGATAGTGGAGAAGATAAAATAGTTGAGTGAGTATTTACAGGAGAATCTATGCTTGGTTCTGACTCAAATATCTACCCAATTCCACAAAACTATGCATCAAAATCTCATCTCGTTCAATGAAGTAAGCTAAAGGCAATCATAAAACCAGATGGAAAAATCCAATACAAAATAATTGAAGAAATCGAATACGAGACAAAAGTTTGAATTATCGCAAAAAATAAAGACAAATATCAAGTAATTGCCGACGGAAAATCATACAATATCTTACTTGCTGTCATAACTTACCTAAAAGCCGAATTATGAGACAGTGTCTCAATAAGAGTACCAAAATGAAAAGAAGCAACCTATGCCGCCGTTGAATCAGTAATACCTAAATAAAATTTAAAAAATAAAAAAGTCTGGAAAATTTTCCAGACTTTTTTATTATTATTTTAATAATTTCACCATACTATCAGCTATAATATTAGCAACATTTTTATCGAGTGGATTTGGGATTATTTTATCTTCACTCATATTTTCTACATAACCAGCTAATGCTTCTGCAGCATTTATTTTCATTTGGTCTGTGATTTTATGAAGGCGATGCATTAAAGCTCATTTAAAAATCCCAGGAAAAACTAGTACATTATTTAATTGATTAGGGAAATCAGATCTTCCTGTCGCGATAATTCTGGCTCACCCGGCTTTTGCTTCATCTGGCATAATCTCTGGCATTGGGTTTGCCATAGCAAAAATTATAGAATCTCTGTTCATAGTAGCTACATCCGTTTTTGTAATTGCATTTGCAATACTTACTCCGACAAATACATCAGCTCATTTAATTGCATCTTGCAAAGTTCCTGAGATATTATTAGGATTTGATATTTCAAGAATTTTTATTTTTGCAGAATTTAAATCAACTCTACTTTTTGATACAATTCATTTACTATCACAAGCTATAATATTGCCTACTCAATACAAATTAAGAAGCTTCAAAATAGCAGTTCCAGCAGCTCCAAGTCCATTTATTACTACTTTTATTTCTTCTTTTTTCTTCCCAGTAATAATGAGTGAATTTATAAGTCAAGCTAGTACCACAACTGCAGTTCCGTGTTGATCATCATGAAATACTGGAATATTAAGTTCAGCTTTTAATCTCTCCTCTATCTCAAAACATCTCGGAGCTGAAAAATCTTCTAAATTAATTCATCCAAAAGTCGGCGCAATCATTTTTATGGTTTTGATAATTTCTTCAGTATCTTGTGTATCAAGAATTATTGGAAAAGCATTTACTCCAGCAAATTCCTTAAATAATACACACTTCCCTTCCATTACAGGAAGTCAAGCTTCTGGTCAAATATTCCCAAGTCCTAGCACTGCACTTCAATCAGATATTACCGCAACTGTATTTGATTTTATGGTATATTTGTATACATCTCATTTATTTTCCTTTATCTTAAGACAAGGAGCGGCAACTCAGGGAGTATAAAGTAAACTCAAATCTTCTTTTGTAAGAATGTGTCTTTTTGAAACTACCTCTAGTTTCCCAGCAAGCTCCTCATGTAATTTTAAACTTTCTTCGTAATAATTCATATTTTTTTTGTGGTTATTTATAAGTTAAATTTATTATATAAAAATTTAGAAAAATGCAAAAAATTAAATCCACCAAAGGTGGATTTAATTTTGGATTTAATTTTTAAAATATCTTAGTTACTCTAAAAGCCCCGTAATCTTTGTGTGTTGTGTAATTTCAATATCTGATAAAGCACGATTATAGATTTTTATATCATCAATAATTCAAGTAGTCTGGACAAATCAGGTAGAATAAGATCAGGCTCATATTATAAAAGGATTTGAATTTGGGAAAAATTTAGTTCTATCATAAACTTTTTCATGTATCTTAACTCAATTAAGATATGTTTTTCAAATTCAATTTTTTCTTACATAATAAATACTAATAAATTTATTATCAATATCATTTGCAAGATATGAGCTAAAATAAAGAGTATTGTTAAAAGAATTTACCATTAATAATGGCGGATTATAAGTACTTAGACTATATCATATATGAAAATTATTGCAATAACCTGTTCAATAAACTTTAGTATCTCATATAATTTGTCACCATTTTGAAGTTATTTTTGCTTTAAATATTGCGTTTACAGTAATTTCCTCATTATTTAAAATACTTCAAGTATCTTTTAATATCTTAATATATGAATTTATATCTCAACTAAAGCTCAATCATTTTCATAAAATTCATCAAGTAGAAACAATCTGTGTTCAATTAACTATTCAATCATTATTTCAAGCTAGATCTTTTACCGTTGATCAAGATGTGGTACAATTTGGACTACAAGTCTCCATATCCCAATGTCCTATAAGACTTTTGTCTAAATTAGCCATTGTTGTGTTTTTGATAAGCTCATCTCTTCTGTTGTAAATATTAGAAAATACAATATTTCAACTAGATGTTACGGTATCTGAGTCTGAGAATACTATTTTGTAAGTAGTAGATCAGGTGTATGTGTCTATTGTATTAGTTCAAGTAATTAGATTATTATCGATATCAAGAAGTATTCAGATAGTACTTCATATAGTCTTCGGATATCTCTTACTATAATCAAGAGCATTAGCTTGATTTATTAGATTTTGATTTAGTGTGAGGTTATTATTTTGTTCTAGAAATCATAGTAATTGATATTTTGTTTTGTCTGAGTTTGTTGAATATGTATATTTAGTATTATCTACTGGGTCAGTTGGAGTTTTATTAATTCATATTATACTACTAGCTGTATCTCAGAAATATCATTGATATCAGATTACAGTTCAGCTTGCTTCTATATTTATTGGAGATTCTGGAATTGGATATACTCCTGATTTTGCATTATATACTCATAGTCATATTTCTATATTTTTCAAATCTGATATACGAGTAGAATCACGAGCAGAAGATGAATATCAAGAAAATGAAAGGAATGCTATAGTTGCGAGAATTGCGAGAATTGAGATTACTACGATGAGTTCTACTAGAGTAAATCAAGTTTTAGTTTTTAGTTTGTGGTTTAGTGTGAACATAAATATTTAGGTTAAAAAAGTAAAATCATCGAAAGTTTAACATATAAAAAAATAAAGTCAATTTTCTGACTTTATTTTTTTATATTTTTATTTCTAACAATTAATTATAACAGGAATTACCATTGGCTCTCTTTCTATTTTGTATGAGAGGAATGATTCCACGTCTTTTTTAACTATTTTGTTAAGTTCTTTGTCTTCAATATCTGGAATATCTTTAACTGTAGTTTCAAAAGAAGTACGAGCTTTTTTGATAATCATTCTATGAACTTCTCTTACTTCATCTAGATATACAAGTCATCTTGTCTCTATTTTAAGAGGTCCGAGAAGGGCTTTTGTTTTTTCATCAACTTTAAAGATAATCACCACAACTCCAGATCTCATCATTTGAGCTCTCGCAGCTATTACATGGCTTGTCGCAATTCAAATTCATTGTCCATCAACTATAATTTCTTCTAAATTTATTTTAGTTTTTGATTTTTTTACATTTTTTTCAGAGTCGAAATCAATAATTGAACCATTGTCAGCTAAAATTACATTTTTATCTGGAATTCAGAGACTCATTGCGGTTTTTTTGTGTGCTACTCTCATGAATAATTCTCAATGAGATGGCATAAAATATTTTGGTTTTATAAGATTTATCATCAATTTTTGCTCTTCTTTAGCTGCATGTCCTGAAGTATGGATATCCATTCAATCTTTAGTATAAAGACTCGCTCCAAGTCTAATTAGTTCATTCATAAGATTTACAACTCATCTTTCATTTCCAGGAACTGGAGTAGAAGACAATATAATAGAATCTCATGGTCTAATTTTTACTATTGGATGTTCTCCGTATGCCATTCTGTAAAGTCCTGAAAATTGTTCTCATTGGCTTCAAGTTGTCAAAATTAATTGTCTTTCGTCTGAAGTTTGGTCAATTACATTTGTAAGTCTTTTTACAGAATTTGGATTACATGTAATATATCATAACTCTCTTCAGATTTTTATATTTTCAACCATACTTCTTCAATTCAGAAAGACTGTTCTTCAGTTTTTCTCAGCTGATTCGATAACTTGTTGGGCTCTTCAGATAAGAGATGAAAATGTCGCAACAATAACTCTACCTGTTGATTCTGATATTATTTTGTGTAATTCTATTCAAATATCCGCTTCTGTTTGAGTAAATCATTCTTTTAGGGAATTTGTAGAATCGCTTAATAATATATCTATTCATCTTTTTCCAATTTCTCAAATTTTTGTAAGATCGGCTGGTTTATCAATAGAAGGTGTAAAATCAAATTTAAAATCTCAAGTAACAACTATTTTTGTAGTAGGAGATTCAATATAAATTCCACATGCATCTGGGATATTGTGATTTTGTCTAAAAAATTCAGTTTTAAAAGATCAAACTTGAAACATTCAATCTGAGTCTGGGTTTACAACATGCATTTTTGCTTTATCTAGGATTCCAGCGTCTTCTAATTGTTTTCTAATAAGTCAAATTGTAAGTTTAGCTCCATACATTGTAGGATAACCAAGAGTTGGTAGAATATGTTTTAATCATCCAATATGGTCTAAATGGCCATGAGTGATTAAAATTCACTTAATTCTATCTTTTAGAGGAATTAAATAAGAAATATCTGGAAGACTATATTTAGCTCAAAGCATATCATTTTCTGGGAATTGAATTCAACCGTCAATCAAGATGATTTCATCATTGTATTCAATCATACTCATATTTTTTCATACTTCATTATGTCATCCGATTACAACAATTCTTGTATGTCATTTTTCAAGAAGTGGAATTAATTGAGGTTTTACATTTGGAAATATTGAAGGAGAACCGTCTCTATCTGCAAAATTACTTGTCCAGTTTTGTTTATCTGGATTAGCTTCTCTTGCCTGTTTATTTTTTGACAAAAAGTCATAATTATCCTCTATGGTAGAAGAATATTCAGGAGCTTCGGCTGCGTCGTCTTTTTTAGGGATAATTACAGTACCATCTTCACTTGGTTTACCTGTTAAATCAGATTCGAGCTCATTAAAAAAATCATTCATATTATTATAAATTATTAAATATTAAAAATTGAAAAATATTGTCTCCTAGAATTAGTTTTTACAAAAAAATAAAAACTAAATGTTAATTACAAATTGTGATTTATCTCATATAAATATGAGATAAGGTTCTAGCTTTCGAAGGAGAAAAATTTTTTAACTGGACCTATTATATTCATTAACGAATATAATACAAGTATTTTTTTAAATTTATTCAAATTTTGGTAGAATCCCAGTTATAAGTGGCGATACTTCAGCTTCAAAAAGAGGTATTATTAAATTCACTTTCTGAAAATATATAATTTTTAAAGAAATTATATTTGAGTTTTATACTATAATTAGTTTTTGCTCTACGTAAAAATTCCTCATTATGGAAAATATAGAAAACAAAACTTTCCGCGAAATCCTCATATTTATTTGAGAGACTATAACCTGACACAAAATCAGTTATTTTTGCATTTTTGTTTTTGATATTATAAGTTAGCCAACTAATTTTGTAGAAATCCTCAGATTTATCAAATCAAGCATTATCATTTAGATAATAAATATCAACAATATGACCTAGCTCATGCACAAAAACTTTAATAGTCTCACTATTTATTTTTGCCTTACTAGTCAGAATTAAGCTATTCCCAGATACTTGTCATCTAGGATCTATTCTTTCTCAATCAATTACAAGGCTTAATGGTGTTACTTTTTCTTTAAAATATTTAGATTTAATATTTAAGTCCAGAACTTTAATTAAATTAGGGTCAATTTTTATATAATCTGGTTTGAAATTAATTGTTAAATAAGGCTTTTCTTGTTTTTTTTCTCACAAAAAAAACCCCTCATTTCAAACAACCTTTTTTTCTTCTTGAGAATAAATAGATGCGCTGTTAAAATCCTGAGAAAATGTAGGAGAATTCGTCTTATTGTATCAAAAGAAAAGAAGAAAAAAAACTATAAAATAAGATATGAATTTAACTATGTCAGCATTTTTTATTTTGATTTTTTGCATTTAGTTATGAAATTCAGTATATAAAATTAATTGTTGCGTTTATTAATTGTTGTGAGATTATTGCAATCAAAAATCCAAGTAAAGACCATTGTAGGGCATTTTTTGCTTTTTTTACTTTTTCTGCATCTCCAAGTCATAATACAAATGTAAATCCAGAATAAACCAGACCTCAAATAGCGAGAATTCAAGCTAAAATTACCAATTTTTGAGTAACATAAATAATTTTATTTTTTACATTATCTACTTGATATCACTGATTTGAGCTAATACTTAAGATTCATCCCAATATCCCTTTATTTTCTTTTGATTCCATAGCTCATTGTGGCACACATCATCAAAGTGAAGTGCTAAGTGCTGCATTTTTATCATATTTACAATTACTTCAAGCTGCAAAAGCACTGGTAAGTCCAAATATAATAAACAAAAATATAACTATTATTTTTTTCATATTTTCTAAAAGTTAAATCAAGTAACTATTTTAATTAAAATCCAAGAAAGTGGGATTACCGCAAGTCATATTCAAGTATAAACAAGAGATTTCATTCATTTTTTCAAATTTTCTTCTTTTCACTCTGCACTAAACAGTAAAAATCAAATATACATAAAAACAGCAACAGAAGCCATTCAAAGTAATCAAAAAATATATCTTTCTACTACTTTTATAAAATTATCATCAAAATTAACGCTATTTTCATCAACTCATAGACTAAGATCAACTTTGGTACTTGGCGTGGCAATTGAAGTCTGTCTTGGTCTTACTATCATTTCATTTTTTAATCATTCTCAGTTAAATTGGCCTTTTACATTATCTTTAAAATCACCCAAAAAATCGGCGCTCGCATAATTAAAAATAAATAAATTTAAGAAAAGACTAGAGGCTAGTATAAATAATTTTAATTTTTTTACCCCAAGGGCACTTGTTTCACTGCGCATAATTAATTTAGGGTTAAGTTATTGATTATATCAACAAGTGTAAATGATGCAATAGATACTAAAACTCAAATAATTGAGTAAATAATAACATTTTTTGCTTTTTTAACTTTTTCATCACTTCAAGCTGAAAACAAAAACATTAGTCATCCAATCATAGTCGCGATAATTGCTAAAATTGCAACATACTTTGTTACTTCTTTAATTATTACAAATAAGAATTTAATCGGATTTTCTGTCTTTATAATACCATCTCCCTCATAAAAACCAGGAAGTCAAAATTCATTTTTAAAATCTAAATTAGATGTATTAGCAAAAGTAATTACCGGTAATAATGAGCCAATAATAAATAATAGAATATATTTTATATTTTTTTTCATTAATTTGATCATAGAATCCAAATTATTAATTTTACAATAGAATAAGAAAGCAATGCCACAACTATGGCTACAATATTATAAATAACAATATTTTTTCATTTTGTGATTTTCTCAGAACTTCCGCCTGATGTTATCATCATAATTGCACCAATTACCATAAAAAGCAAAGAAAGTGTAGGCAACATAACAAGTGATATCCTTACAATTTTCAATGATAATTCCTTAATATTTCCCTCTGCTCAAAGCTCATACTTAGTATCAGAAGGAGATAGTTTAGACACATCTAACATAAAGGCTGATGAGCTTATATCATTTTCATCTCAAGAATCTCATCATCAAGTTGGAGTACTTGCATCCATTCTTGCAGAAGTATCATTAGCTTCTTCTGAAGAAGCACTACCAGGAATTCAGATTGCAAAAGCTAATCCAGAAAAAGAAAAAACTGAAATTATCAAAAAGATGTAAACTAATATTTTTTTAATCATAATTTTATTTTATATTCCTATAATATCTTATTTACAAAAAAAATCAAAATTATTGATAATTTTAAAAAATATATATAATGAAATTATTATATTTAAAAATTAAAAATATGAAAATAATTATTTCTATTATATTTAATGCATTAATTTTATTTGCAATAACTTACTTTCTTCCTGATGTAAAAGCTTTATGAGATTTAAAACTTTTTTTCATTTGATGAGTTGTACTTTGAGTATTAAACTTTTTTGTGAGACCAATATTAAAAATAATTTGACTACCTTTTATACTGCTTACATTTTGATTATTTATTTTAGTTATAAATGGTATAATTTTGTTTTTATTAGAACAAATTATAAAAGGCTTAAATATCGAATGAGTAGAGTTTGCATTAAACGGAACTGCTAATTTTATAATTGCAGTTGCAATTTTTACTATTTTTAATACAATCTACAACACTTTTATAAAAGGGTAACAAAAAACTTTAATATTTTTAATTAATTAATTTAAAATCTATGTTAGAAATTCTTAAAATAACGCAAATCGTAATAAGCTTACTTCTTGCTTTTATTATACTAATTCAGCCGAAAAAAAGTAGTCTATCTTTAACTACTTTCTGAAGTGAATCAGCTGGAAAATATGAAAAAAGGTGACCTGAAAAAATACTACACAATGCAACTATAATTTTTTGAGTATTATTTGTAATTAATGCTTTGTTATTCTTTTTCTTAGCATAATAATCTAAAATTGATTAAGATGACCATCTATAATAAATTAAAAAAATATCTATTTTTTTTATCATTACTTTTTGTGATTTTAGCCACATTTCACATTCTTTATGTGTATATGTATGATGGCTCAAAAGTTGTTCCAAAAAAATGATGAACTTTAAGTGTTTGATTTGTCTGAAATAGTCCAAGTCTAAATCCACTGGATTTTTGAGTAGATCAAAGTAATGATTATATACTTCAATTTATGTATAGATCTCTACTTAGATATAATTTTGAAAACAAAAAAATGGAGTGAGATTTAGCTAATTGTGATCTTTGAAAAAATTTCTCTAAAATAAAATGTTACATAAAGGATTCCGCAGTATGGAGCGATGGAAGTCCTATAACAAAAGATGACATTATAGAGACTTATAATACCCTAAAAAATACTGATATTAATAAATGATTAAAAAGTATTTTAGATAATATTGACATTAGAGACAATTGATGATATATTGAATTTTCTTCTAAAAATGCTGATGTTTTACTTCTAGATGTCTTCACTATACCAGTAGTAAAAAAAGATCAAATAGAAAAATTTAAAAATAATAGTTCAACTGAAAATTTATCATTTATAACAAGTTGAGCTTATGATTTCTCAAAAAAAGAGTTTGATGCTGAATATAGCGCCAAAAAAATTACTCTTACAAAGAGTTTAAATAAATTATATGATAGTGATTATTATATTTCAAAAATAATATTTAAGTTTTTTCAAGACAAAAATAATCTTTTAAAAAATGAAAATACGCTAAATATAATCTTCCCGAGCGATGAAAAAGAATTATTTGTATCTCCAAGATATAGAAAATATAATTTTTTATTCCCTCAATATATAGGACTATTCCTTAATACTGAGAAAATGGGCTCTCTTGACTTGAGAAAAACAGTATTATTTCAACTTGAAAATGCCGCTTATCCAGAATATAGTGACAAAAATTGAAAAAAGGTAAATAATCCATTTTTATGAGAAGAGTCAATAATCCCTGAAATTACAAATAAAAATTTTGTATCAATAGTTAATTCTCTTGGTTTTTATAAAAAGGATAATCTACTTTGAGAAATTAATAAAAAATATGATACATTACTAAAACCTCAATCTGGAATTACAGAAATTCCATCAAACACTTATTTTAAAACTCCAAGCTCTAAAAAAATATATTTCCGCTTCTGAGGAAGTTCGGAAATGCTTATCTCTGGAAATGTTCCAGCCGGGGTAACTTGAGTTTATATAAATGATTTCAAGCTTAAATCATTTGTTACTTGAAATACAAAATTCTATTTTAGAGCTACTACAGAATTTAAAACTCTAAATATTTGAGCTAATAATTACTCACTATATTTTGAGATAAATTGAAAGAAAATTAAAAAAGAAACTCTAACGGTATATTACTACCAAAACAAAGACGATCTAGAAAACAAACAAAAAGAAGTATTAGCAAATTTAGGTAAAACTAAGGCTATTTCAAAAGAAAGTACAGATAAACTAAATCTGGAAAAAGAGGGTGAAATTGCTAAAGTTTGAGCTTTGGATAATTCATATTTTTATGATAAAAATTATAATAAGTTCACTCTTAGTTTGTATTTTGTTAATGAATGACCTTATTTTTCTTATTATACAAAAAGAATTAAAGAAGAGCTACAATTACTTGGAATTGAATTAAATATAAAAGAAATAACTCAAAAAGAATTAAATACGATGCTTTCAAAATGAGAAAAAAATTATGATATGCTACTCGCTTGAGTAAATCATGGATTATTTGATTACAATATATTTCCCTTCTATCATTCATCTCAAGCTAAAATATGATTTAATTTCTCTAAATTAAAAAGTATACCCCTAGACTTACTTCTAGAGAAATTAAAAGCAAGTGAGCTAGATCCAGAAAAATTAAAACAAATTAAAAAAGAATCTCTTGAGGTTCTAAAAAGAGAGGCTGTTGTAAAAACATTTTTTAATCCATATTCTTTCTTTTATATAGACCAAAATATCAAAAATATTCACGAATATTCTCTTATCCCATACAAATATTATAGTTATGATGTTATTAAAAATTCTTACATAAAGGAAGATAGAATAATTGATTATAGTCAAAAAGGTATTAGTTCATTTTTTAGCTGGTTAAAAAAATCATTTTAATTATGGAACACAACATAATTACCCCGTCTTGGGAACTTATAAACAAAACTAATACGATTAAGAAATTTAATTTTATCCCTTCCTTATTATCAACTCTATATTTGAGCGTTATTGTATTTTATCAAATAGCATTTACTTATATTTATATTTTTGAACTAAAAGACCAGTTTTTCTCTCTTGTAATTGATTTTGTTCATAAATCATATTTTATAGAAGTATTAATAACTTTAGCTATTTGATTCGTGCTTTATATGTTTGTAAAGCCACTGGCTGAAGGTGGAATAGTCTGTCTTATTGATGCTTTTTATAACAAAGAGGCAGGAAAATATAGACTATCTTATTGAATTTCTCAATGATTACTTCATTTTCTACCAGTTTTTGAATTTCATAATTTTATGGGATTTTTTAGACTTCTTTCTATAATTACATTTTATTTTTTAACGCTCAGGATTTTCGGGCAAAATTATGCATTTGTAATAAGTATTGTTTTTGGGATTTATTTGCTTTTATCTTTTGTAATAAATATACTATTTGCTTACTCTAAATTTTTTATTATTTTTGAGAAAAAATGAATATTTGAAGCCATAAGTCTATCAACTCGAATGACTTTAGATAACATGTGAACAACTTCTAAGCTATATTTTACACTATTTTTAGTTTATTTAAGAATAATTTTAACAGTTGTAATGTTTCTTGTTTTTCCAATTATAGTTTCTACAATTTTTGCTTATATTTCATCGAAATTCTTTTTTATATTTTTTATAAGCTTAATTGCAATAATTTTTGTCGTATTTTTATTGCTTATAACTCATCTTAATTCAGTTGTAGAAATATTTGTAGATAGTCTTTGGTATAATGCGTACAAGGATAATAAAAAGACTTTTGAAATAGAAGAAAATTAAATTTGACTTAAAATAAAATTATCCTATACTACCGCCCAGTCTGTGAGACAACTTTCCTCCTTTACGTTGTCTTCAGACTTTTTTTGTACTTCCTGTCATTCCCGCTTCTTCTGTCATTTCCACCCTTTCTGTCATTCCCACCCCTCCTGTCATTCCCGCGAAGGCGGGAATCTACTATTTATTCAATTACATCACTAAAATCTTCCCTAATTCAATCTTTTAAATATTTATGAATTGCATTGTGGGTGGCTAAAATCCCTAGAGTTGCTCAATATTTTCTTCTTGGAGAAATATCTCAAACAAGACTTTTGATATATTCAAAATCAAATTCTAGAATTTCAGAAATATCAAGCCCAATAATACTCTCTCAAAAAATCGAAGCACAAGCGGTTGTGATAATAGAAGTCTCTCAAATAAAAGAAAAATCTAAAACGCAATTATTTTCAATCTTCAAAAAAACCTCAATAGTGTCGCCACAAAGTCTACTTTCCTCAAAATGTTTTACAGTAAAATCCTCCATCATAACTTTATTTGAAGGATTTTTTGAATATGAAGCTATTAAATTTGAATTAGTCATTTGAATTAAATTAAACTAATTTAGAGTATATCAAAAATCTAAAAAACTCAAATTTTTCACTTAAATTCAAAAAACAAACATTTTCCCTTGATTAGATTTAAAAAATAAATATATTGAGTGCAATATAATATTTTTTAATTTATTTTCTATGGCAAGAATGAGAAATGGCGGGGTACAAACTAATAATTACTCTTCATTTATTTTACCTATAATTATAGCAATTGGGATAATTATTTTAATTGTTAAACTTATATTTTGAGGAAGCAATAATACAGTGAATAGAACTTGAAATTATATAAATGTAGAGCCATCTTTGGAGAATTCAAAAATTTATATTTATATGTCTGGAGATTCAAAAAAAGAAATCGATGGAAGTACAAAAATGTTTTCAACGGATAATAAAGTCCAAATTGAAAGTGGAGAAGCAAAAATTAGCTTTCCTGATAATGATTCAATTTCTTATTTAGACAAAAGATGAGAATTACAATATGAATGATTGAGCAATTCTAAACAAGTTTTTAGTTTACTAAATTCAGATTTTTGGACTGAGGTTAATACTGGCCTTATTCAGGTTAAATTAAAAAATTTTACAGTAGATCCAGAAGCTTCTTCAGTATTAGCATTCAGCCAAAATGCTATCGCAAGTAATGTTTTTGTACTAAAATGAACTGCAAAAATCACTTTAAATATCGCCTCAGACAAGGAAAAATCAGTATCACTTGGCGTTGGACAAAAGATAACAATTTTAAATAATGACCTAAAAGATGAGGCCTTAAAACTTGATGATAAAGTTGTGCCAATTGATGTTTTATTTAAAGAAGAGGATTTTTTCGTAAGACATAATTGATTAAATTATCTTGAATGAAGCTGAAGTTGATCTTTATCTTGATCTGGACTTGCGGGTTCAGGTTCTACACTTTTAAAAAATCAAAAATATATTTCCTTCATTTATCCTACAGACGAAGCCACAGTTGACTGACCATTAGTAGATATTGAATGAACAATAATGTCAGTCGATGTAGAAAAAATTACCCTAAATGACAAAGAAGTATCTATAAATAAGTGAGAAAATAAATTTAGTTTCAAATGATTTAATCTATGAAATTCAGTTAATAATGTTGTCTATAAGGCTTATGATATAGATAATAATTTACTTACAAAATGAGTGATAATAATTTATTCAAATTGATGAGATGTTAAAAAAGAAGAGGAAAAACCAACAGTAACATCTTATCCAATAAGTGATAAAGATTTTAGAATTATAGAACCTGCGGGTAATCCATACAAAACCACTGAAAATGTAGTAAAAATAGTATGACAAGTTAATAAATGAGTGGTAAAATATATTTCAATAAATTGATTTAGATTAACAAAATTTCCTCAATTCTCTTCTACTTGGTATTATTTTGCAAATAAAGATTATGGAACTATGAATGATGGGATAAATCTATATACAATTAAATATTATTGAACAAATGACGAACTTCTATCTACAAATTTATTTACAATAGTTAAAGAAGCTCCTGAAGTTACTCCAGCTCCAACTGTAACACCGGTTATCCCAACTCCAACTCCAGAAAAAACAAGCTCTTGATCTACAAATAACAATTCATAGTTTATGTTTAATAAAAAAGGTAATTCAATTATTGAAGTTGTTGTTGTTATCGTAATATTAACTATTTGAATAGTTTGAACTTATGAAATTGTGAATTCCTGACAAAAACTCGCAACCACAACTGAAAACAGAATTAAAGCCATAAATATCGCAAGAGAATGACTAGAGGCAGTAACCAATATTCGCGATACTAACTGGATTAAATTCTCAAGTGATTACAAAAATTGCTGGAATGTAGCCGATTATAATGATAGCTGTATATGAGCAATGAGTGTTTCTACACTAACATGAAATATTTTGTATCAAAACTGAGCGCTCTGGTATTTGTCATGATCTACAAATAGTTGAGTTTATCTTGATAGTGAATGAATGATTTATCAAACACGAGCTACAAATATTGCATGGGATAATAAGTTATGTTCCAATTTAGTTAATAAATCTTGTCGCACTCCTTTTACTCGTAATATTCAAATTAATACAACCTTCGCAAGTGATACAATGAAAATAAATAGCATAGTTGAATGGGTGGATAACTCAAAGCAATGAAAACACAAAATTGATCTAGAAACAACCCTAAAAAACTGGAAAATTGATTTATAAAATTTAATTAAAAATTTAATGTCTTTCGTTCACTTACATGTACATACAAATTATTCAATTCTTGAATGACTCTGAAAGCCAAAGGATTTTGTAAAAAAAGCAAAAGAGCTTTGATTTGAAGGGCTAGCCATAACAGATAGCGGAAATTTATATTGATATTTTGAATTTTATAAATCATGTCTTGATAACTGAATTAATCCAATTTTATGACTTGAAACTTCTATTTCAAAAAAATGAATTAAAAATAAAGACAAGGATAATGAATTTTATGAAATAGTACTATTAGCTAAAAATATAGAATGATTTAAAAATCTGCTAGAGCTTACTACAGTTTCGCGGTTGGATTGATTTTATTACAAACCAAGAATAGATTTTGAAATTTTAAAAAAATACTCAAGTAATCTTATTTGACTATCAGGCTCTTATCTATGAGAAATAGCTCAGGCAATTATTACTTGAAAAAGTGAAGATTATATAATTGAGAGAATTAATTTTTATTTTGAAATTTTTGGAAAGGATGATTTTTATCTAGAAATACAAGAACATCCAGATAGACCTAGCCAAAATAAAGTTAATGAATATATTGTAAATTTATCAAAAAAATACGGCTTTAAAATTGTGGCAACAAATGATTGTCATTATATAAATGAGTCTGACGCGGAAGCTCAAGATTTATTATTTTGTATATGAGATTGAAGAAGTTTAGATGATCCGGATAGATCTACACTAATAGAAGGAAATTATAGTTTAAGACAAGATGAGGAAATGAGAGAATTGTTTTCTTATGCCCCAGAAGCTTATGCTAATACTTCTGAAATTAATTCAAAAATTAATATTAAAATTCCTTATGGAAATACGCTAATTCCTATTTATGAGCTAGAAGAAGAGGAAAAAAATAAATATGAAAAATATAAAGAGCTAGAAAAAAAGTGCGATAATTTAAAAAGCTTAGGTGAAGAAGAGTGGTATTTAAGGTATCTTTGTATGAAGTGATTGAACACAAGATATGAATATGATTTTTCAGAAGAAGTTATATTTGAACTTATAAAAAAAGTGGATATTCTCCCGCCTGAGAAAAAATTATCTCAAATGTCAGCGTTTGAACTACAAGAGCTTGCTATAAATTATTTCACTCCCAAAAAACAAGAATTCATTAAAACACTACGAGATGACCAGAAAAGAATAATAGATAGACTAGAATATGAACTTGTGGTTGTAGATTTGATGGGATTTAATGGGTATTTTATAATTGTGGCCGACTTCATTAATTGGGCAAAAACAAATGACATTCCAGTTGGACCTGGAAGATGATCTGCAGCGGGTGCAATTCTGGCATTCCTATCATGAATTACAGATATAGATCCACTCAAATACTGACTACTTTTTGAAAGATTTTTGAATCCAGCTCGTGTGTCTATGCCTGATATAGATGTTGATTTTTCAGATGAATGAAGATCTAGGGTTCTTGAATATGTTAGAAATAAATATTGAAGTGACCATGTGGCGCAAATTTGTACTTTTGGTACTATGGCAGCCAGGGCAGCAGTAAAAGACATTTGAAGAGCACTTTGAATTCCATTTTCAGAGATGAATGAAGTCGCAAAATTAATCCCCGCGAAACCTTGAATTAAAATAAAAGATGCTCTAGAAGAAAGCACAGAATTTAAACAATTATATAATTCAAATGAAAAATATAAAAAAATTATAGACAATGCAATAAAACTTGAGTGATCCGTAAGACAATTAGGAGTACACGCTTGTGCGGTTATTATAGCGCCAGAGAAGATGACAAATTTCTGTTCTCTGCAACACCCTCCAAAAGATGACCAAGTTGTTATAACTCAACTTTCTCAGTACCCAATTGAAGATTTATGACTTCTAAAAATGGACTTCTTATGACTTAGAAATCTGACAATCATTCATAGATGTATGAATATTATCAAAAATAATCACGAAATTGACATAAATCTACTAAAAATTGACTATGAAGATAAAAAGGTATTTAAAATATTTGCTGCCGGAGATACAACTGGAGTATTCCAATTTGAATCAAGTGGTATGAGAAAATATTTACGCGATCTAAAACCTAATACTTTTGAAGATATAATTGTTATGGTATCCCTTTATCGTCCAGGACCTTTGGCTTATATCCCGACTTATATCGCCAGAAAACATTGAAAAGAAAAAGTATCATATCCACACGCATCGCTTGAGGCCATTTTAAAACCAACTCAATGAATTGCAGTTTATCAAGAACAGATAATGCAACTCGTACAAGCTTTTGCTTGATTCTCGCTAGGTGAAGCCGATATTCTAAGACGTGCTATTGGTAAGAAAAAAGTAGATTTACTTATGGAGCAAAAAGAGAAATTTATAGATGCAGCAGTGCGCGAATGAAATCCAAAAGAACTAGCCATTTATATATTTGAAGAGATTATTGAGCCATTTGCTGGGTATTGATTTAACAAATCTCATGCTGCATGTTATTCTATGATTGCTTACCAAACTGCATATCTAAAAGCTTATTATCCTACAGAATTTATGACGGCACTTATGGTGTCAGATGAGGAAGATATTGAGAGAATTACCTTGGAGATTGATGAGTGTAGAGCAAAAAAAATAAATGTACTCGCGCCCGATATTAATGAATCCATGAAACATTTTACATATATAAACAAAAATACTATTCGTTTTGGACTAAAGGCTATAAAATGACTTGGAAATTGACCAATTGAAAGTATTAGAAAATGAAGAGAATGAGGAAAATATGAATCTATACTAGATCTGATAAATAAAACAAATTCTGATGTTATCAACAAAAAAAGTCTTGAAGCCTTAACTCTTAGTTGAGCTCTAGATAACCTCTGAGAAAGAGCTAGTTTAATTGCTTCAGTTTTAAAAATAACGGCATATTTAAAGGAAAATGAAAAGAAAAAGCAAACAAATCAGATCTGACTTTTTGATTCTGGAGATAATTATCAGAATATGAAATTTGATTTAGAAAAAGCGCTGCCAATGACCTATGAACAAAAAATTAAATGAGAAAAAGAAATTATTGGATATGGTGTATCGGGTCATGGACTTGACTGACTCAAGAAATTTTTAAATCAAAAATCATCTGGACTTGACCATATTGTGAAATTTAATAAACAAATGAAAGAAAAAGAACTTCTTGATATGGAAAAAAATTTTGCGAATATACAAAATTCAGAAGAAATTGAAGAAAATTTAGAAATCCCTCACCCAACCATCTCGAGGGAGGTAGAGGGAGTAAAATTTCCTGAAGAAGAAATTAAAGAAATTCCACAAGCTATAGAAGTTAAAAAAGAAAGAAGAAAAGAAATAAAAGCAAGATTATTTTGACTTGTAAATTCTATAAGAAAAATTCAGACAAAAACAGGAAAGCTAATGATGATAGCAAGTTGTGACAGTTCATTTTTTAAATTTAATGTGATAATTTTCCCAAAAGATTACGAGAAATATGCCAACTCTATTGAAGAAAACAAGATACTTATTATTGATTGAAATCTTCAATTTAATGAAGCTATGTCAGAAATTGCAATAATGCCATCAAATATTAAATCTACAACTATTTGATTCCTAAGACAACAAGCAAGAGAAGCTAACCTTTTTGATGAGAAAGATAAAATAAATTATTTAATAGAGCCAGAAGAAAAAGAGATAAAAAAAGAAAAAGGTGATGAAGTGAAGGATGAAATTAAGACAGAAAAAATAGAAAATAAAAAAGAATTTGTAATAAAAGTGCCAGCAACAGCCAAAAAAGATGATTTATTTGAATTAAAAGATTTTTTACTAAAGGAGGTTAAGTGAGAAATTCAAATATTTCTTGATATAAAGAATCAAATCATAGATACAAAAATATATTTAAAAGATTTAGAAAATCTCCAAAATTGGATTAAAAAATGGTAAAATTATGGGAAAAAAAGCCTGATTTACATTAATTGAAATTCTAATAGCTGTCAGTATTTCCGCTATTTTAATGACTTCTTTGACTATTTTTATATCGAGCGCCATAAAAAATAGCCTAAAAAATGAGAAATTACTCCAAAATGAGACAAAAAATATTTTAATTGACAATGAACTAATTAAGTTAACTTCTCTGCAGAAATTAGAATTAATCCATTCTTGATCAAGCTTTGGATGAGACTATTTAACTTGATATTTTCTAAAAACACAAGCCCCATTTCTCCCTTTAACTTTCGTCTGAATTAAATCTTTTACAGGTTATTGTGATGCTTTTTCTGGAACCACTGACGATAACTGAGAGGTAAATAAACTAGTAATCAAACAAATTGCATACCCTACAAATTTTACAGATTCATCATATACAATTGATTTCACTTGAAATACCATAGTAACCTCAACTTGATTAATAATAATTTGAACTTGATACCCTTGAAATACTCTAAATACAACAAGTGCGACCTGAACCGAGCTTAATTCTCCATTTTGAGTTTATTTTAAAAATTCAGAAAATCTATTATTTATAACAGATACACTAAATGATAGAATTTTAATTTATGACACTGGAACTAAAAATATAAATAAATTTCTATGAATTGAAAATGGTATATCTAAGCCAACTAACTTATATTTTACAGCCTGAAATAAAATTTATATTTCTAGTTCTTGAAATTGAAAAATTTACGAATATATAAATACTACATGAAATTATCTAAGTCTTTCTGGAAATATCTTGAGCATTTATAATTCATGAAGTATTTATCCATATTTAAGTTGATCAACAACTCATGAAACTAATATTTCAGATTGGAATTCAGTTTTAGCTAACTCGCCTTGATCAGAAGAAATATCTAACTTCCCTATTAGGGATTTTAAAATTGTAGAAAATAATAAAGTTTTAAATATTATTTATACTTACTACAAAAATTACGATTGCCTTTGACAATCAAATATCCTCAAAGAAAAGGTAATAAAAAAATTCCAGAAATAAATATTATAACTTGGCTTAAAATAAACATCAATCCACATTTTCAAAAAAACTTTTGATTTATATAAAATATGTGATTTAATTTGCAGGAAAAAAATTATTTCCTAACAATAAATCTTTTTGATTTATTTTAAAAATACTAAAACAATATTTTTATAAATTAATTTTTTTATATGAAAACAAATACTAAATATAGCAATATCGCTATGAAACTAATATTATCAAGTCTAATACTAGCTTGATTAACAACAAATTATGCCTTTGCTGAAGAATTAAACAACACAATTCCGTCTACTACGCGTCCTCCTGTTAATTATACGCCTGTTGAATCAGTAGAAAAAGAAAATGTAAATATAGATGAAAACAATACAAACACATGAACAACATCTTGGCTTCAAGAAATTGTTTCTAAGGTAAATGCTATAGATACTCCAATAGATAAAAATAAAGTTTTACTTATTCAAGATTATCTTCCGTGGCAATCTGATGCTAATGTAGAAGAACTTAATTACTTGGGGATTCCATATGATTCAATTAATTCAAATTCTCTACCAAATATAGATTTGAATAACTATAAAGCGATAATAATCACCTCTGATCAACCTGCTTGATTCTATCAAATAATCAGACAGAATATAACAAGTTGGAATAAATTCGTAGAAAATGGATGACTTCTAGTTTCTCATAGCTGAGACCATGGGTGGCAAGATTGAGATTCTAATTGAGTACTTCCAGGCTGAGTATTAAAAACTGTTGAGTACAGTCAACCACTTTGGATGAGAAAATTAGATCATCCAGTAATTGTATGACAACCTCAATATAATTCAAATATAGGCTGGCAAAATCTTTGGTATTTTAATAATTGGTATTATTCGACTCATTGATATTTTACTAATCTAAATATTCCATACACGGATGTAATGGATATTAATAATCCATTTAAGCCAACATATATAGATTATAAATATTGAAAATGAAGAGTTCTTGCAACTATGCAAACTCTTGAATTTTGATATAAATATCTTTGAAAACAAGAAATTTTAAGAAATGAGTTTCTTATTATTAAAAATTATGTAAAACCAGCACCTGCAACCAATACTCCAATCTATCCAATTACTAGTCCAGTAACGAGTTGATATATAGTTTGAGATACTAATGTTTGAATAGTTAGTAATCCAACTTATGTGCCAGATGCTCTCGACCCAATCTCCCTCTCTACTTGAGATTTCTGATATAATAATATTCTCATTTCTCATAAATGAGTTTGACTCGACTATAATTTCAAAATAAAATATTCCAATCAAGTGGACTATGATTGAAATCTGTGACACAACTGGAGCCATAGTTATAATCAGATGATTTATGATTGAAAAGATTGAAATCTAGTTTATTTAGATGATAATTTCTCACCAAGAGAGTTTGTGAAGGTTTCTGATACAGAGTATAAAAATGAATCTTTAAGAGCTACTTTAAATATAGAAAATGAATTATATATAATCAAGTTTGATAATGGGAATAAGTATAATTTTAACGAAGCAAATAAATTATCAAAAATAGAAGACAAGAACTGAAACAATCTTACTTTCCAGTATGATAATGATAAGAATTTGATTAAGACAACAGATACTCTCTGAAGAGAAATTAGTTATTTGTATAACACGGGGTCAAGACTTGAGAAAATAATTGATTTCAACTCTAAAGAAGTAAGTTTTAGCTATAGTGAAAATAATGATTTAATAAGTATTAAAATCTGAAAAGATACAAGTGTAAAAGAGATAAAATTCGAGTATATAAGCTGAAATGCTAACGAAAAACTTAATCACAATATTTCTAAATTAACAGATAGTAAAAATCAAGTTTATGTAGAAAATACTTATGATGAAAATGACAGAGTAATAAGTCAGAAATATGGTAATGATACTGGTTATTATTCATATATTCTAGACCCAGTAACATCTCGTGTTATCAAGAATAATGTTACAAATAGAAATTGAGTAAAAACCGAATATAGTTTTGATGATAAGTGAAATACAATTTCTAGGAAAATAACTACAGCAAATTGAATTGTGGAGTTTAAATTTGAATATGATAGCAACTCTAGAATAACAAAAGATGTTAAACCAAATTGAAATAGTATTGAGTATAGTTATGATAATAAATGAAGATTACTAATTCAAAAAGTAAATTGAGAAACTTCTAGAATTACGAGTTATGAATATAATTCTAATTATGATACTCCAACTAAAATAACAAAATCAAACTGACTTGTAATAGAAAATACTCTAAATGATAAATGAAATGTTATAAAATCAATTGTAGATAATAACTCTGAAAAACTTGAGATAACTTACGAATACAATGATAAATGACAGCTTGTTAAAACTGTTAATCCAGGATGATTAAAAACTAGTATGGAGTATGATAGTAATTGAAATATAACAAAAATAGTTAAAAAGGATTCAAGTTTATTATCTCTACTTTCTACATGACTTGAAACAAGTTTTGAATATGACAATAATGGAAATATTACTAAAATTATTGACCCAAATTGAAATAGTAAATCTATAAATTATAATGAATTTGACCAAATAATTAAAAGCATAAGTCCAGAATGAATTACAAGTTCTTATGAATATGACTGAAACTGAAATAAAGTAAAAAGTGTTCTAAAATTAGATGATTGAAGTAGCCTAGAGGCTTCAAATACTTATGATATTCTCGATCATATTACAGAAATTAATTCTCCAGTTTCAAAGGATTTGACTGCAAAAATCAAATACGAATATGATGCAAATGAGAATATTTCTAAAATAATCTACTCAAACGGAAGTATTAAAGAATTTAAATATAATGAGTTTGATAAGATTATTGAGAGTGTAGAGGGATGAATCTCTATAAAATATGAATATGATAATAATTGAAATATTGTTAAGATAATTGATTCAAAATGAGATTTTAAAAAGATTGAATATAACTGATTTGATGAGGCTGTAAAAATCACAGATGAAGCTGGAACATATACTATATTTTCTTATGACAATGCCTGAAATGTAGTAAAAATGGAAGTGTATAGTAAAGATGGTAAACTTTTATCAAAACAAGAAAAGGAATATAATAAACTTGGAAATATTGTAAAACAGTTGGATTATAATCTAACTAACAATCAAGTTTTAACAACAAGCTATAGATATGACAAATGACTTCTTGTGGAAAAAACTGACGCAAGATGAAATAAGACAAGTTTAAACTATGATATTTATTGAAATAATACTGAAATTACAGATAGTCTCGGAAATAAACAAGTTTTGAGTTATGACAATAATTGAAATGTAGTTTCTAAAAAGACTATTCAAAGTAATGGGAAGGCAAATGAAACTACATATTCATATAATAAAGAAAATAGGCTAATCTCATCTTCTTTCATTGCGAGTTGAAGTGGTTCAATTCAGACTTCATACAAATATAATAATCTTAATCAGGTAATTGAGAAAAAAGATTGAAATTGAAATATTACTAAGTATGAGTATAACTATATCTGAAAAGTAACTAAGAAAGTTGAAACTCTAAATTCTAAAACTATTGAAACAAAATATGAGTATGATATATCTGGTAATCTTACAGCAGTAATTGATTGAAATTGAAATAAAACTGGCTATGTTTATAATAGTTTGAATAGATTAATTAAAGAAATTTACACAGATAATAAGGAGGTAAATTATAGCTATGATTCACTTGGAAATGTTATTAAAAAAACTGATTCAAATTGAAATATAATCTCAAATACTTATGATAGTCTTAATAGATTAATTGAGAGAAATATTACACTCTGAACTTGAGTTGAATGAGTAACAAAAGAAAATTATTCATACGATGAACTTGGAAGATTAATAAGTGCTAGTGATAATTTAGGAGGTAATCTAGTATTTTCTTATGATTCATTTGGTAATCTAATCTCTGAAACTAATAATGGTAAAGAAGTAAAATATAGCTATGATGAGCTTGGAAATCCACTAAATACTCTATATCCTTCTTCTAGAAATATCGGAAAAACCTATGATTCAATTTGAAGATTGACTACAATAAAAAATTGAGCTGATGTAATTAAGTCATATATCTATGATTGACTAGAACAAACAGGAGAAGTTAATTCTAACAATACAAAAACAAATTATAATTATGATTCTCTTGGTAGATTGAAGGAATTGACTAATATCTGAAGTCAAGAAGTAAAAAAGTGAAAGAATACGAGTATTCAAGATTCAATAATAAACAAATATACTTTTAATTATGATAACAATTCAAATATTCTAAGTAATTGACAGGATAGTTATAGTTATGATGAGATAAATAGACTTACACAAGCCATATATAAGCCAACCGAGAATAATAAAAGTACAACAGAATCTTTTGTATATGATTTTGTATGAAATCGTATAACTTCTAATATATCTGAAATAAAAGAGTCTGATAAAAATAAAAAAGAAGATAAAACAAAAGTTGATATTTCAAATTATACAAGTAATACACTTAATCAATATACAAGCTTAGATAAAACGAAATTTACTTATGATAATAATTGAAACCTCATAAATGATTGAAAACAAATCTATACTTATGATTATAGAAATAAACTAGTTAAAGTAACAAATAAAGACTGAGAAATCAAGTCAGAATTTAGTTATGATGTACTTGGTCGTAGAATTTCAAAAGAAACAGAAGATAGTATCGTTAAATATACATATTCAAACAGTGATGTAATTCAAGAAGATTTATATGAAAAAGATGATTGAAAAATTAAATTAGAAGAAACAAAGGAAAATATCTATTGAAAGGGTGTTGATGATGTGATTGTAAGTATAGTAAAGAAAGATAAAAAATCTAAAATTTATTTCTTTTATAAAAATCAACTTGGAAGCATAGTTGCAATTACTGATGAAAAAGGTAATATGGTAGAAGAATATAGGTATGATGTATTCTGAAAAGCTTACATAAGAAACTGAAAATCCGATAATTGGAGAGAATTTAAGGAGTCGAAGATTGGAAATACTAGATTATTTACAGGAAGAGAATATGACAAAGAAATTTGATTATATTACTATAGGGCGAGATATTATTCTGCTGATTTAGGAAGATTTATAAGTAGGGATCCGATTGGGATGAGGGATGATGTGAATTTATATAGTTATGTTGGGAATAATAGTGTGAAGTTTGTGGATCCGATGGGGAGGGAGAAGGAAATAAGAAATAATATTGTAAATTGGGTTGAACAACAATATATTTATAATAATCCTTTATATTATAATGACGTTCCATTTAATTATAAAAATATTGATACTTGGTGATATATTTGAAATGAAGATATGGCTAAATGTAATATATTTGTATGAGATGCTTATACTATATGATGATGAATAGAAAAATACCCATATTATAGCTGAAGCGACAATTATTTTGTTGCAAATGATTTAGCTAATTCAAATTTAAATAGTTATTTTACTGTATCTATGGATTCATCAACCTTAAAGCCTTGAGATATTGTAGCGTGGCAAAATAGTGATTGATCATGACATTCATCGATTTATATTTGAAAAAATTATAAGTGAGATGATGTCGTTATATATGCTTGATGATGAAATGAAATAAAAGTTAATATTGTTTCAAATATGACTGCATCTTTTGACTCAAATCATACTTGACCATATTATTTATCATATAAATTTAAATAATATGACTAAGAAAATAGCATTTGTCTCCGTTATATCAGTAATGATATTATTTTCTATATTATATTCATTATTAGGAACAAGATTTGGATGTTTCCTAAATGATAATTCATGTTATTATAAAAGTATTATGAGGATCCCTATTAAGTCTATAATATTATGATGAGAAGAATATGAAAAAGAAATAGTCATAAAATATTGATTTTTAAAAGATAAGATTTTCGTAGAACTTGAAAATAATGATTGAACTGATTTTTATAGATTAATTTATCTAAACAAAGTATTAAATTTCGAGAAAACTAAGAATTATATGTCACAATGTTTAGATAATGAAACTAATATAGATAAACTTGAGCAGTGTATTAGTTTATATAATCTATTTGAACCAGATAAAAATCTGGTCAAATTAAAAATATCTAAGTTCAGAGAATATAATAATGAAGAAATAAAAGCAACCTACAAGAAGGTTTTAGATTATTTAGATAGAATAAACACAAATTAAATTAACAAATATGAAAAAAGTTTATAAATTTTTTATATTAGTAATAATATTTTTTATATTAAACTATTTTATATATTGATTAATATATAGGGCTATACAAGATTATATATTTCCATTCAGATTTGAAGATGATTGAGATTTATATATAAAAAGTGTTTTATTATGATTAGTAATAAGTATAATGTTATCATGAATATCAATATATTTATTTAAAAAATTGTTATTTAATGAAAAATAAATTACCTAAGATTTTATGAATTGTACTGATGTCATATTTAATATGAAGTGTTTTA
>CAZKUA010000008.1:0-45746 GCA_964555845.1 uncultured Candidatus Peribacteria bacterium
CGTAACAAGGTATCCGTAGGAGAACCTGCGGATGGACTATCTCCTTTATCTATACATAAAAGTTAACTAATCTCTGATTTATTTCAGAAATTATTTCTCTTTTATAGATAAATTAAAATATCTTTTTTTAATTAGAAACACATTCTTTTTACTTTCTCATCTTCTGGTGTATTGGTTGTTTTTATACAACAAAAAATCTCTTTTTCAAAAGAGATTTTTTTATTTTTTGGATTTTTGAAATATTGAAAATATTACTTTTATCATTTTCACGAATTTTTGTCATTCCTACACCACATTCTGTCATTCCTGCGGAGGCAGGAATCTACTTATTATTCCAATAACGCCTTTTTAATTAATTCTTTAGCAAGTTTCTCACCATTTGGATTTATTTTAAAAGTATCTCAATTTTGCACATCAAATAAAAATTGATTTTTATTTTTTATATGATAAACTTTTTGAAATATAAAAATAAAAAAAAATATGGACGAAAATTTTAATAATAATTCTTCTGAAAGTTCAAAAGAAAAACCTAATGAAATATTTTTACTAAGGAAAGAAATTGATGAAATTAGAATTAAATTAGAAGCAACTTCAAATTTATCTATTGAAAGAATAAAAACATTAAGAAGTGAATTAGAATTTACTCAATCAATTGTTTTAGCTACGTTAAATATGTTTCCTGATAGTAATGAAAAGGAAGATTTACTTATTTTAATTCAAAATAGAATAAAATTTAAGGTAAATAACATTATTGATGATTAAAAAATAATAAATTTGTAAAAAATTAAAAAAAGATAAACTAATACTAAATTTTCTTTAAAAATACAAATCTTTTAAAGAAATTGAATATGTTTAGATTGCCAAATAAATCACATATTTCATGTTCTCATTAAAGAATAAGAGCGAATGTTTATACTATCCACTTTTTTTGGATAGAACAATGAGTGATTTGTTGGAGACAAACTTATAATTACACATTTTTTGTTTGTTAAAATTTTATTTCCTATTTTCCAAGATGTATTTAAATTTTAATTAAGTTAATATGAAAAAATATATATTATTACTTATAATAGTTTATTTATTATTATTTTGAATAAGTTCAGCTTGAGCATATTACTCTTGTTCAGAATATTGAGTAATGGCCATAAGTGATTGATATTGAAATTGTTCATGTACATTATGATATGTTTTTATGACAAATTCCTTTTGACAATCTATATGTACTCATGCAAAAAATTATTGTACTAATAAATATTGATATTGAGCAGATTATAATAATTTAACTAAAAGTTGTGAATGTTCATATTGATACATTTTCTGAAAAGATTCCCTAGGATATATTTCTTGTATAACTAATAATCAAGAATGCAGAAATCAATTCGGATACTGAGCTGAAAGTAGTTATTGATGAAAATGCTCTTGTTCATATTGATATGTATGGGGCAAGGATAGTAATTATTCAGATGTATGTATTTCTAAATTATCAGCATGTTCAATATATTGATTATATGCAGAATATGATGATACTTCTAATAATTGTAAATGTAAGGATTGATATGTATTTAAGGGTGACACGAATCCGAAATGTGAAAAAAAACAAAATAACGTATATTTTTTACTTATAGATTTAAATAAAGATGATAAAGAGGCAATTATTTATGATTTATATTGAAAATTATATTATCATATTAAATATGGTATTTGATGTAATTCATATCAAAAATATATATGAAAAAATATTGTTATAAACTTATGAACAGATTTTGATCTTGATATTTGGGATAAAGTGGTACTACAAGATGATGATGAAACTTGTGATATAATATATAAAGAAAAGGTTGATGAAGATTATGATATAAATTGTCCTGATGAAATAAACTGATATTTAAGTAATTGAAAATGCTATTGTAATATTTGATATGAATTTATATGAGATAGTTGTAAACTAAAAACCAATAATATTAAATCAAATACAATTACTTATAATAATATTATTTCAAATTGAGATATACTTGCCAATGCCTGAATTATAACAAAAAGAGAGAATCAAGATGATTATAGGATAAATGATTTTGTATTAAGACAAGAAGTTATTTGAATGGCAGTAAAAGTTTTATGAAAAAATCTTGATGATTGATATTCTTGTAGAAATATATTTAAAGATGTTTCTTCTATAAAACCTAATACTTGGTCATGTAGGGCAATTGAAATTTCTTCAGATTTTGGAGTAGTTAGTAAAACAAATCAATATTTTAGGCCTGAATCAAATATTACGAGAGCCGAAGCTTTGGCTATAGTAATGAAAGCTGCTAGTATTGATTCGAGCACCTCTTCAGAAGCTAGCCAATTTTGGGATGTTCAAAATTCATGGCAAATTAAGGCTACAAATAAAGCATTAGAATTAGGAATTATTGATAAAAGTACTAATTTTAGACCAAATCAAAATGCAACTAGATGAGAAATATTTGAAATGACTAAAAGAATTTTAAAAATTAAATAATTATGAAAAAAATAATACCTATTATTTTATGTGTTATATTTCTCAGTAGTTGTGGCTTTGTAACTGAAGAAAAATACAACCAGCTTCAATCTGAAAATGAAGAATTACATTCACAAGTTTCTCAACTTGAACAAGAAAAACAAGATATAGAAGAAGAGAATGTAACTTTAACAGATGAAAAAGATCAGGCAGAAAGTGAGCGTGATGAGGCACAAAGTGCTTATGATGATACAGTTAATGATGCAAATAGTAAAATAGAAAATCTGAATTCTCAAATTGAAGATACTCAAAGTGCCGCAAGATTCTGAGACTATGATACAATGCAATATAAAATTCGAAATATGGATATTGAGTCAACAGTTGAATAATTATTTTTAACTTACATTTTTATGAAAAAACTATTTTCAGTAATGATAATTTCATTACTTTTGGTTTGAAATCAAGCTTTTGCATTGAGTTATAGTAGATGATATTTTAGGAAGAGCTGAACTTATGTTGCTCCGCATTATAAAACCAGTTCTAATAGAGTTAAATTTGATAATTATTCTAGTAGGGGCAATTATAACCCATTTACTGGTAAGAAGTGATATAAAAAACGGTAAATTTTAAAGTTAAGATTTTTCAAATAAATCAGACCTTAAATAATAATTAACAGTTTTTCTATGAATCAAAAAATATATGATTTTCTTCAAAAAATCCCGGTTTGAAAGGTTGTGAGTTATAAGATAATTGGTGGTAAATTTGGTATTCATCCTAGGCAAGTTGCAAGAATTCTATCGGAAAACAAAGATACTGAAATTTATCCTTGTTATAAAGTTGTGAATAATAATTGAAAACTTGGCGGATATAATTTGTGAGTTTGAGAAAAAATTAGAAAATTAGAAAAAGACGGTATTAAAATAATTAATAATTGAATTTCAAAGAAATATTTTTGGGAATAATAGGAATTTCCTCTAAAATTTAATTGACTTTTTTAAATTTTACTTACTATATAAAAGTATCTTAATTTAAAAAAAATAAATATGAAAAATTCTTGAGATAATTGATGAAATAATTTTATTGAATGACCAGAAAATACTTGAAAAAAAGTTGCTTCAGATACAAGGGCAAAAGTTTATTGAGTTTATTTTGTGGCATCTGTCGAGAATAAAAAAACGGGTGAGTTTGAAGAAGAATTTCAATATTCTACTTTATCAGAGGATGATTATAAAAAAATTTTAGAGACCAAGCATAATATAAACCCTCCAGATCGTATAGAAGTTGATGTAAGAGATTGATTTTGACATTTTAGTAAAGCTCAACTTTGAGTAAAAGGTACCTATTTAGTACATTAAAAAATTTCAAAAAATAAATAAACTCACCAGTATTATAAAATATTGGTGTTTTTTTAAAAATTAATATAATCAGGTTAATTAATAAATATTTTAAATGAAACACCTAAAAATTAACATAGATTTGTATGAGACAAACAAGAAGGAAATACTTAAAAATATTTCTTTTTTGGTGAACGAACGCGATAGAATTGCGATTGTAGGTGGAAACGGTGCAGGGAAGACAACTTTGCTTAAAGTCCTAACTTGAGAAATTACAGAATTTAGTGGAAAAGTGGAAAATATTGGGTCGCTATCGCTTGGTTATTTGGCTCAGATATATTTTGATGATGAGCAGAAAATCGTTAGAAAAGAATTAAAAGAAGCATTTTCAAAAATTCTAGAAATTGAGAAAGAACTTGATATTTTAGAAAAGCAAATGAGTGAAAATTCTTGAGATACTGATGTAATAGAAAAATACACTCAAACTCTGGAATATTTCAATGTAATGGGTTGATATGACTTTGAAAATAAAATAAGCCGTGTGGCTAGTTGACTTGGAATTGAGGATTTACTTGATAAGAAAATAGTAGAGGTCAGCTGATGACAGAGAACTAAAATTGCACTCGCAAAAATTTTACTTGAATCTCCAGACTTATTACTTCTCGATGAACCTACGAATTTCATAGATCTAGCGAGCACTGAATGGCTAGAAAATTATCTCAAAAATACATGGAAATGAGGTTATATAATTATTTCTCATGATAGAGATTTTCTGGATAAGACCTGCAGCAAGACCTATGAGATTACACCAGCTAGACCTCTGGAATTCTATAATTGAAATTATTCATATTATGTTAAAGAAAAAGCAAAAAGAGAACAAATTTTACTCGATGATTGGGAAAGACAGCACGAATTTATAGATAAAGAAAAAAAACTTATTAATAGATTCCGAGCTGGAAGCAGGGCTGGAATGGCTAAAAGTAGAGGAAAGGCACTTGAAAAATTAGACATTATTGAAAAACCATATATTGCAAGTAAACCAAAATTCAGCTTTAATTATTCGGAAATGTCAGTTAATAAAATTCTTTATTTTAAGGATGTATTTATAGGTAGAAAAGATCCTCTTTATTATATTAGAGAGCTGGAATTATCGCTCGGTCAAAGAGTTTGAATTATTTGAGAAAACTGAGTAGGGAAGTCTACGCTAATCAAGACAATTTTATGAGAAATTGAACCACTCGAGTGAACTATTTCAAAATGAAAATGACTTGTAATTAGCTATTTTTCGCAACTTCATGAGGAATTAGACAAAAATAAAACTCTTAGAGAGAATTTTAAGCTTGCTGGATTTGATTATATTGATCAGAAATTAATAGCTATTTTATCTAATTATTTATTTGAAAAAGATGATTTAGACAAAAAAGTGAGAGATTTTTCTGGAGGTCAAATAAGTAAAATACTATTTGCAATATTATGACAAAAAGAATGTAATTTTCTAGTACTCGATGAGCCAACAAATCATCTGGATTATGATTTTCGTGAAGCACTAGAGCGAGAACTACTTAAATTTAAATGAACTATTTTATTCATATCTCATGATAGATATTTTATAAACAAGGTTGCAACTCACCTATGGCTTATTAGAGACCAAGAGCTAATTGTAAGTTATTGAAATTATGATGACTATAAATATAAACTAGAAAGATGACTAAACTTCGATGCCTCACTTTTTGATGAGGAAGCCCAGCTTAACTTTACACTTGAAGAAAAACTCGGAGAAAAAGAAGCTAAAAGAATTAGAGAGAAATATAGCAGAAAGAAGAAATAAAAAAATTTTAATTTTTAGTTTCTACGAAAAGTCTAGCTCTTCAATAGTCATATATTACTGAACGACATGAATAGTAACTTGTTCAGTATCCTCTCATTTGAATTTTAACAGTATGATTTCATGCAGCTAAATCCATAACTTTCTCCATATTCCAATTACACCGATTTCAATATCAAGAAGCCTCACCTCAACATCATATAATTTGATTTCACCGAGTAGGATCTCAATAAGATACTCAGTCAATATTAAATCTAAAAGAACAATAAGTATGACTATATCATGCTGTATTTGTTCAATCTGTCATTACAATTCAATGTGCTGTTGTTCAAATTTTTTTTGAATTAGCTAAATTAAATGTTACAGAAGCTCATGAAATATCTCTCCATGTTGCATCATTTGCAATTAAATCCACATTTTGTTCAGCTTGTCATAGAAATTGTGGGACTGCTGGAAGATTAGTTATGGTTGTATTTAGAGTATTTACTCTTGAGTCAAGATTATTAAAATTCTCAAGAAGCTTATTCCAAGAAGTGGCTGTAAGTCCAGATCCGGCTCATACTTCTAGAGTGGCAGGACTGGTCCAAGTACTCCCGATAGCAGCGTAGATTATTCATCCAGCGAGAATTGTAGCTAGGAATACAACTCATCTCACAAGTCCGGATTTTATGTCTTGTTTAAATGATTTCATGAACATTAAAGTTAGAAAATATTTTTAACAAATGTACTTTATCATAAAATTTTTGATTTTCAAGATTTTTTTTGATAAAGTATTTTTTTTGACAAAACTCGTATTTTTCATATATTTGTTTTATCTTTTAATACATATATTTTATGATTACAACTCAGACTAAAAATACTCCTCATGTAATTAAATCAATAGAAGAATTAAACAAAAAAGCGGGGGATAAAGTTTTAAATTGTCTCACGGGTATGAGACCAAGCGGGAGATTACACTTGGGTCATTATAAGTGAGCTCTAGAAAATTGGCTTAAACTTCAGGAAAGTCCAAATATTAAAAATAATTTTTTAATTGCAGATTATCAGGTTCTTGGAGATCATCTCGGCGAGACTGAAAGACTTAGAACTTCTGTTATTGATATGGTAATTGATTGGCTAGCTGTAGGACTCGATCCTAACAAATCTAATTTTATTGTACAAAGTTATGTTCCAGAATTTGCTGAACTTTTCAATCTTCTTACAATGTTTGTACCTTATTCTCTTGCGACTAATAACCCAACCCTAAAAGATGAAATGAAAAAAATCGAACTTAGATGAAGCAAGGAAAATAGTTCAATTTCGCTCGGATTTATCAATTATCCAGTAAGTCAAGTTGCTGATATTATGCTACCGCGTGGTTGAATAGTCCCTGTTTGAGAGGATCAAATTCCTCATATTGAACTTGCTCGTAAAATTATAAAAAAAGTAAACACAATGTATGGAACTAATTATCCTTTGCCTCTTGCTTTAATATCTGAAAACCCAAGACTAGTTGGAACTGATGGAAATGATAAAATGAGTAAAAGTCTCGGAAATACTATTTATTTAACAGCTACTTTAAAAGAAATAACAACTTGAGTAAATAGTATGTACACAGATACTGGAAAAACTAGTATTGAATCAAAATGAAATATAGAAAAACATGTAGTATTTAAATATTTAGATATTTTCTATAATGACAAAAAACATATAAAAGATTTAAAAAAGAGATATATTGAGTGATGACCTAATTCTTTATGAGATTGAGAAATTAAAAAACTCCTAATTCAAGTACTAGAAGAGCTAATATCACCAATAAGAGAAAGAAGAGAATATTACAAAAATAATATGGATTTAGTTATTTCCGCCATCGAAAAATGATCTTTAAATGCCAGAATAGAATGACAAAAATTACTTACAGAATTAAAAGAAAAAATGGGTATTTTAGATTATGGAAGGGAATTTAGAAATTAACAAAAAAAGATTGTAGAATTTTCTACAATCTTTTTTATTAATTTAATCCAAATCCATATTCCTTTTTGTCCTTATTCCCTTTTGTCTTAAATTTCTGTATTGCTGAAATTATATCTTGAGTCGCGACTATTAGTGAATCTCTTGGAGCTCAAGCGATTTCTTCTCTGGCTTTTGTGTGTAATGTTAAACGAATTATCTCTTTGATATCAGCTCAAGAGAATCATTTACATAAAGGAATTAATCTTGAAATATCTATATTATCAACAAATATTTTTCTTTCAGTTCTTTTTTTGGCTGCATTTATATGTATATCAAATATTTCTGCTATTCATTTTTTATCTGGTAAATCTATTTTTATTTGAAGAGTCATTCTTCAAGAACGAATAACAGCTTTATCTATTGCTTCTAAATTATTTGTAGTTCCTATAAATACTACGTTTTCCAAATCTTCAAATCATCATAATTCAGTTAAGAAAGAATTTACTACTTTTATATCTTCTTTATCATTACCTCTATCGCCTCTTTTTTTGAATAGCGCGTCTAGTTCTTCTAAAATTATTATTAAATATTTGTTTTCCTTAGTTATCTTCAATCTTAAAAATTTAAATAAATCTCAAATATTATTAGTTCATGTATTTATAAGAGCACCACTTAATATATCGTTAAGTTTTATATTATATACTTCAACATTTGCTAGGTTATTACCTATTTCAGTTGCAAAAGCTTTTGCAAGAAGTGTTTTACCGGTTCCAGGAGGTCATTCAAGAACTAATCATGGTACACTCCCTGTAGCCCATGATTTCATCGTTTGCTCATATTTAAAAGACTCTATCATTCATTTTAATTCTTCTTTTGCATTATCTTGTCATCCTATCTCATCAAAATAAACGGGAGTTTTAATTTTTACAAGCAAGGATTTAAATTTCTCTCTTAATTTCTCTTCTTTTTTATCTGGAACTTCTTTAAAAAATTCCTCTCCATAAAGCATCATATTATTACTAAATGAATGAAACTTTTTCTCATTTTCATGATTTGTTATATCTCATATAAAATTTATAACCAAATTATTTAAATCTAACATTCTTATAAATAAATCTTTTATTAATTCAGGATTTATATCATTAGTTAATTCAGGATTATTTATCGTAAAAGCACAATAACTATCTTCATAATCTCAATAAGTTCTTCAACTATCTGTAAATTTCTCAACCAAAATATAAAAACCTTTATAATCTGGATCAGCTATTGTAAATTTTCCATTTTTTGGCTTTCAAAAATATGCAGTAAGTTCTTTTATAATTTTGCCATAATCCGCTATTTTTTCTTTTTTTAAATTTATAATTGTTGGATCATCATCTTCAACCCTTTCTGTTTTTGTTAATGCAATATTAAAAAAACTCTCATAAGTTCACTCTTCCTTATTTAGATAATAATGGTTTATCCCAAAATTTCATCAAATTTTAAAACCTCTTTCATATAGAAATCACAAACTTTTTAATTCATTTATAAAACTTTGTTCAGATCAAATATTTACACCATAAAATCAATTTTCTGAAATAATTAAATCTACCTTATGAATTATATTTCAGAGTATTCTATCAAGTTCTTTATCTATATCTGGCTGTTCCCAGTTTTTAATATAATCTGGAAGTAATACTCAATTAACTATTGTAGAAAATAAATTTCCAAAAAAACTTATCTTATCATCAAATATAATTCAGTAAAACTTCTCAATTTTATATTGTAATACTTTTAAATCTTCTATTGAGATATTTTTTAATTTTCTCTCTAAATAACTATCTATTTTCTCTCTTCATAATTTTTGTAATATATCAATATTTAGAGTAAATACTTGATCATTAATATTATCTCTATTTTTTATTAATCACGATTGTAATAACTGTTCTTTACGTAAAGTATTCATTTAATAATTATTTAAGTTATAATATACTTTTTATAAGAAAAAAATCAGTTTTGTCAAACTATTTTTCCTGATTTTTTGACAAAAACTACTATTTCTTATATAATGGACTAATATTTTTTAATTTTTTTAAAATATGACGCAATTTTCAAATAAGAATAATTCAACATTACAATCTTCTTTTTTAAATGTTTGAAATCAGGAAATAAAAGAAAAAGAAGAAACTCAATCAATAATTGAGATTACTTGAAATACTCAAAAAAATTTATGAAAATTGTTAACTTGAGTATCATTATTTTCGCTATTATCTAGTCAACCAGTCTTTGCTCTGGATAAATATGAACTTCTAGCCTCAAATGAGTTATCTTCTGGAATGCTAGTAGAAAAAAATAATCCAGAAAATGTAAAGAAATTCTTACTTGATGTGTGAATGGGTACAGAATTTGCACAAAGTGTAGCTTCACTTTCAGCCAAAAACCTTGAAGCAAGAAAAAAATGAGAAATTCCTAAAGATTATATTTTTCAAGTAGAGTCAATAAATTCTATAAAATCTAAAAAGGATTTAAGTCAAATTGTAAATAATTGAGAACTATTACCAGAACTAAAAGAAAAAATTCCTGATATTACAAGAGAAAATTACAAGGATGTTATAGGGAAATTATATAATATGCAAGACCTTTCTATTTGGCTTAGAAGTCCAAATAATTCAGCCCTTACCAAGGAGCAATTTAATTCTTATTTAGATGAAAAAGCAAGTGAAAAACAAAGATGGTTAGCGAAAATTGAAGATTTTGATAAAAAATATCCTGGTGCCGTAGAAGAATGGTTCAAATTATTCAATGAATCAAAAAAACAACTTACCTTTAATTCCAGAGAAACCCAAAGAAGATTACTTGTAAACGCCTGATCTGTAGTTTTTTATAAAAATGTCTCAGAAAAAGGTAAACAAGCCCTAGCTCCACTCGCAGCCTCAAGCACTGCCGAAATCCTTTTTCTCACAAATCCAAATCTCCCATCTTGATGAGCAAAACTCACTCTCCAAAACGACAATCCCGAACTAAAACCCCTAAAATACATAATCCCCTCAGACACTCAAATTCTATCAAATTCACTCCTAAAAGATATGCAAGGAGTATGAAATGTCGCACTAAATGGGATTGGGAAGGAATATAGTTTAAAAGAAAAATCCGCAAAACTAGATGAAAAATCCGCAAAACTAGATGAAAAATCCGCAAAACTAGATGAAAAATCCGCAAAACTAGATGAACATTTATATCTTACTAATAAAATTTCATTATTATCTAATGAAATAGAAAAACTTGTTAAACAATATATAGAAATAGGAAAAACAAATGAAATACTTAAAAATGAAATAAATAATAAAATAGTAGAAATAGAAAAATTAAAAAAAGAAATAGATTTAAGAAAAAATGAAAATTTTTCTGGAGCATTGGCTCAATATAATATTGCAAAATTATGGATAGATAAATTTAAAAAATATTAATTTAAAAAATCTTTTGATATTTTAATTATAAAATATAATATAATTATGTTAATATTAATATTGTAAATAATGCCATATAAAGCTTTAGATAACTGAATTATTAAATATTTGTGAAATAATATAAATGCCTCAAAAATTATAGATTATAAAACCATAGATAATTCTTTACTTGAAAATAGAGTTTCAAGAGTAAAAAATGAAGAAATGTTTTTTCATATTGCAAACATAGATGATTGAATTTTTAACGCTTCAGTACAATATTTTATGAAAATTTGAGCTAAATGGACTAACTTACCACTTACAACTCTTATGATTTCTTCTCCTTGAGAAGTGTACGCTGGACAAAAACTTGATTATACAACTGATACATTGCCCATAGAGATTCCAAGTTGGTTTTGAAATAATAAAAGAATATTTTTATCTGAAAGCTCTCAATTTTATCTTGAATTAAATTTACTTATAAAATGATTAGATCAAGTTTTTAGTATCTATAATTCTTTTAGAAAAGAAAAATCTGATGCAACTCATTTATCAGAATTTCAACATATTGAATATGAGTGAAAAGTTGATTTAGAATGAGATATAAAAGTTTTTATGTGATTATTTGAATATATTTTTGATTATTTAATAAAAAATAATAAAGAAAATTTATTATTTTTCTTAACAGAGGAAGAATTGAATAATAAAATTAAATTAGTAAATAAATGACCAATAAGAATTTGATTTAGAGAAGCTTTAAATCTGCTATATAAAGAAACTTGAGATGAAAAATATAAAGACTTTAGCCTAAAAAATTTTTGAACTTGGGAAGAAGTGAAACTAACAGAAATATTAAAATCAAATGTAATAGTTGAGAAATTTCCTATGCTTCAAATTCCGTTTTATCACGCTATTGCAGAAGAAGAAATTAATTGAGTACCTGTTGCTAAAAATGCGGATTTCATATTATATTGATATAGGGAAACTATTTGAGCTTGAGAAAGAATAAAAGATAAAAATGTTTTACTAAAAAAAGCTGAAATTTTTAATTTGCCAGAAAATGATTATTTACCATATTTACAAACAAGAGATTTTCTAGATTATGAAGTAACAAGTTGATTTTGACTTGGTTGGCAAAGACTTACTCAATGGATTACAAATCAACCATATATTTATGAGGCAACTGTATTTCCGAGAACCCATTTAATTCCTAATCCTTAGAAATTATGGATTTAAAAGCTATTCAACATGAAGAAAATATATGGAATAATATTTTTAAAAAAGAATTAAAAAAAAATAAATTTGAAAAATTCTCATCTTTTTGGTGGGAAGAATATTATAATGAAATTACAAATTTTATAAGAAATAATATTATAATTAATCTTAAAAATAAAAATATATTAGAAGCTTGATCTTGATCATGAAAATCATCATTGCTTATTTGAAATTATGTAAAAAAAATTACATTATTTGATATTTCAGAAAGTGCTTTGAAATATGCAAATTTCTTAGCTGAAAAGCTTTATATAAGTAATATATCATTTAAAAAGTGAAATATATTTAATATGGATTTAAAAAATAATTCTTTTGATTTTACATGGAATATTTGAACCATAGAACATTATAACAATGAAGATATAAAAAAAATTCTTACTGAAATGTTTAGGGTTACTGAAAATAATTGATATATAGCTTTATGATTTCCAAATTTTTATTCATGACCTATTTTAAAAGCTTGGTTAAATAAAAAAATACCCTTTTTAAAGTGATATAAACTTGATACAGAAATATTTTATAGTAAAAATGATATCTTAAATATAATAGAAGATATTAATTGAATAGAAATAGATGATTTAAAAATCAATAAATTCTGAAATTTTATGCCCATATGAACTCCAAAAATATTATTATTTTTTTGAAAAAGATTAGAAAAATTTTTCTATAATAATAAGTTTTTAACTTTTATTTCATTTAAAATTATTAAAAATGGATAATCTTTATACTTTATGTAATTCTAACCTACAAATTCCTAATAAATGAGATGATAATACTAGTGCTCTAAACGATAATATTTTTCAAGAAAGAATACTATGATTACTAGAATATAATTCATATTGAAGAGAAAAATATAATATTGATAATCTAGATTTATATAGACAAGAAATTATTTGAAAATTTTTAGATTTATTACAAAAATATTGATTTTGAAGAATAGATGAGGTTTTTTTGTGATCTTGAGTTGATGAAAGCGTTATATTTATAGGTTCTCATATAAGTGTATTAAAACCCTATTTTTTATCTTGAAATTTTGATTGAGTTAATTGATATTTTATGCAACAAGAATGTCTAAGAACACATAATTTAAAAAATTTATTTGATGACTCAATTATTCCAAAATGGTGAAGTTGTTTTACTAGTTTATGAAGTATATCAAAACCTGACTGATGATTAGAAAAATCTTGTGAATTTATCTTAGATTATCTTATTAATTGATTACAAATTCCTTTGGAAAATATTTTAATAAGAATTTCATCTGAGGATCAAGATTTATTACAGGCATTGCAGCTTTTATGATACAAATGAAAAATTGAATTTGATTCAAAACCTAAAGGTTATTATAGGCATAAACTTTGATTATGAGAAATAACTTGAAGAAATTTTAATATTGCATTAAGACATTGAAATGATGACATTTTCAATGATATATGAAATATAATACTTATAGAAGATAATAAAAAAATATATACAACAGAAATAGCTTTGTGACTTAATACTATATTATTGGAGTTATATTGACTTAATAATATATTTCAAACTACAAATATAGAAAAATACTATAACATAAACTCATGATTACATCCTAAATTAAAAGATTGTATAATATCTAGTATTCATCTTTTAAATGAATGAATAAAGCCCATAGCATCAAATAATAAATGAAGAATTTTAAGAAAATATATGAGATGAATATTATATTTTATAAAAAAATTATGATTAAATTTAGATCAAATTTTAGAAATTTGTAAAAATTATGAACAAGATACTTTTTGAACTAATAATTGCTTAATTCTTATAAAAGAATATATATTATCATATGAAAATGATTTGTTGAATAAAGCAGATTTATCTGATGAAGATAAAATAATAAAAATCTTATTATAAAATTTTATTTTTTTAATTATTAAAAATTATGATTATTCCAGCTAAATTACAAAAATGAGATGAAATTAGAGTTGTAGCTCTAGCTAGAAGTTTGTCTCTGGTTTGAGAAAAAAATACAAAATTAGCAATAGAAAAATTTGAAAAAGAGTGATATAAAATTACCTTTTGAAAGCATGTATGGGAAATGGATGAATTTAATTCATCTTCTATTGAATCTAGAATTGAGGATTTACATGAAGCATTTTTAGACAAAAATATTAAAGCTATTTTTACTGTTATTTGATGATATAATACGAATCAATTACTTGATTATATTGATTTTAATATTATTAAAAATAATCCTAAAATATTATGTTGATTTTCTGATATTACAGCAATTACAAATGCAATTACATATATTACATGAATAATTACATACTCTTGAACTCATTTTTCTACTTGGGCAATGCAAAAATGATTTGAATATAATTTGGAATATTTTAATAAATGTTTAACTCAAGATAAGTCTTTTAAAGTTATTCATTCTTATTCACGGAGTGATGATTTTTGGTTTATAGACCAAGAAAATAGAGATTTTATACAAGATAAAGATTATTGGATTATTAATAAATGAAAAGCAACTTGAAAAATAATTTGATGACATGTTCGTTGTCTTGCTTGCCTTCAATGAACAAAATATATGCCAAGTTTTAAAAATAGTATTTTATTTTTAGAAGAAGATGAAGAAACTAATTGACCTTTATTTGATCGCCTTATTCAATCTCTCATTCATCAAAAAGATTTTTCTAAAGTTAATTGAATAGTTATCTGAAGATTTCAAAAAAATTCTAAAATAAGTAAAGAAAATTTAATAAAAATTATTAAAACAAAAAAAGAATTAAATAATATTCCAATTATTGCAAATACAGATTTTTGACATACAAATCCTCTTATTACATTTCCTATATGATGAACTGCAAGTTTATTAGTAGAAGATAATGTAAATTTAGAAATTATAAATCATTAAAATGAATAATATTTCTACAATTATTTTTGACTTATCAGAGGTTTATTTACAATGATTAAAGTGAGTAGAGTTTAGATTATCTAATATTTTATGAATTGATCATGAAATCATAAATAAAAGTTTTTTTACTCCTAAATTAAGTTTATTATTTCATTGAAAAATAACAGAAGATGAGTATTTATTAGATTTAATAACATTAAATAACTGGAATATTAATAATTTAGTTTTCAAAGAATTAATTAGAGAAAATTTTATTGAAATATGAGAAACCAGAAGTATTATTGAAGAACTAAAAAATAATTGATATAAATTATGACTCTTATCTGTTCATGCAAGAGAATGGATAAAATATTGTAATGATAAATATAACTATCATTGTTTATTTGATTATATTGTTTATTCATTTGATATTTGAATTTCAAAACCAGATAAAGAAAGCTTTTTACATATAATCAATTTATCAAAAGATAATCCTAAAAATATTTTATTTATTGATGATAATCCTAAAAATATAGAATCTTCCATAAAATTATGAATGAATTGAGTATTATTTGAAAATAGCATTGAATTAAAAAAAATATTAATTGAAATGAAAATTTTATAATTTAGTGATTTTTTGATTTTTAAGAGTTTTTATGATAAGATATAAACATATTTTATTAATTCTTTTAATTATTATATATGAGTGAGATAAAAGAGAAATATACAGAAATACCTCAAAATCAAGAAAAGATAGAAAATAATACTGAAAATAGTATTATTGGTTTAATAAATAAGTTAAATCTTTTAGATAAAAAAAATGAAATATTAAATTTATATAATAATTTAGATGAAATTAATAAATGAAAATTTATTTTAGCAATAAAAGACAATGAAGAAACGATTTCAAAAACAATTGAGGAACTATTAGATGAATATGAAACTTATAAAAAAGAAGATATAGTAGATAAAAAAGAAGATATAGTAGATAAAAAAGAAGATATAGTAGATAAAAAAGAGGTTGTAATAAATAAAAATGAAAAAGAAAAAATAGAACAAGCAAAAACCAGATTAGACGCGTTTTACAAAAATCTTTGAGTTAAAGACAAATCCGAATTTTTCAAACAAAATCCGGAGTTGAAGGTTATTTATGATAGTGAGGTTGCGAAATATAAGAAGATAAATCCTGGTATTGATCTGGGCGAGGAAAGTGATGGTGCTACGAAGTTGATGGTGAGGGTAGTTTTACAAAACCGTGATAAAGTAAAAATTCCAGATTGAGCAAATATAAAGGAAATATTTTGAAATCTTGAATCTTCTGCTATAAGTTTGGGTATTGATTATAATTGTAAACTTTCTGACGCGGTAAGACCAGAAGACAAGTTATTAGCAAGAAATAGACAGGCAATATTAAATTGATGATTTAGTAATTTGAAATTAACTGATGATGTAATTAGAAAATGAAATGAATTAATTTATGAGAAAGATTGAGTAAAACAAGTTTGGAATATATGAGAAATTCCTCCAGGAAAATATCTTGAACAAGATTGAATAAAAATATCCTCAAAACTTAAATATGAGCCAAATTATGAGAATTTAGTTAGGCTCGATGGACTTAGAAATGATATCGCCTTATATAGAAAGAATATTGCACAAAATCAAGATGAATTAAATGAATTTTATGATCAATTTAAGGTTCAAAAAAATAATCCAAATTTACTTTTTAATGCTATAAATAATCAAATAGAAATAGAATGAGAGTGATTAACAAACGAAGAGAAAGAAAAATCAGTTCAAATAAATTCCTTAAAAAGTATAATTAAATTTATTAAGATACTTATTAATGAAATAGAAAGTAAAACGGCTTTAATTAAAATGAAGGAAGAAGAAATTACAAAATTAGAACAAAAAGAAAAATCAAGAATTCCAGATTATAAGGATACAATGACTAAAAATGATGAAACAATTAAATTTAATTTAACTTATTTAAAATCTCTCCATCTTGATATTTTCTGAGATAAAATAGACAAATTTATCTATTTAATAAATCAACACAAAAGTTCTCTTGGTCATCCGTGAGCTGAAAATATCAATCTATCACAAAAATTATCACAAAATGATGAAATTCTTATTTCAAAAGCATTAATTAGAATATTGTGAGAAGATTGAGAAAAATTATTTAATAAAGACAAAACAAGGATGTTAGTTGATGAAAATACAACAAGTGAAAAAATTAAAGACAGATTAGTAAAAACTTGAGCTCTGGCACCAAATAGAACTGAAATAAATATTCTAAATATCGAATGAATTCTTGAAAAAGGGAAGTAAGAAATTACAAAAATAATTTATAGTAAGAAACAAAAAAAAAGTGATTTTTAATCACTTTTTTTTGTTTTTCTAATGAATTGTACTTGATATAAATGTTACATTTCACTTTTGTATTACATTTGCCTGAATATTTTTTTTATATAATTCACTCAGTAGTGAAATAATTCATACATCATGAAATATAAATGTGTCTTGTCATACTGCTTCTTTTGGATTTTCAATTAATTTTCCATTTGGTAGTCTAATTGTAAGATCTTCAATTCAATTATTATTTAGAAATACTAATAATTCTGTATATTCTTCAGGAGTTTCTATAGTATGTTTAAAAGATACTTTAATTCATTTTTTACTATGAGTTGGTTCCATTAGAATTAATAGATTTTCTTTTGTTACTCAAACAGTTTGGTTTATTTTACCTGCATTTACTCCTTTTTTAGGAGATGCCCCTAGTTCTCTAACTTTGTTCATATTTATTAAAATTATTAAATAAGATTATTTATTTATAGACATTTTACATATAAAGTCAAGCTTTTTTCAAAAAAATCTTACTTCAAACTCAATACAACCATATCTACAATCCATTTTGCATTTGCATTTGTGGAGTAAATATTTTGTATAGACTCTTCGATTAGTTTGTATATTAAGGCATCTTGATCGCTTTCTTTGAGCCTTTCTTTGATATAATAAAGTATCGCTAGATATTCACTTTTTTCTATTTTTGAGGAGAAAATATAAGATATAAACTCATTTTTAGAGCCTCTGAAAAAATTATCAATTTTTGCTTTAATTTCGTCATTTAGCTCATATATTGTTGAATTTGTTGAGAAAAATAAGATACGAGATGTTATAGTTTCGATAATATTTTCTTTAGAATTTGAAGTGAGGAGAAAAATTATTCATTTTGGAACATCTTCTAATACCTTAAGTAAGCTATTTCCAGCTTGGTCTGTGAATTTATCAATTTCCTCAATTATGAAAATATTAAAGCTTCAACTTGGTTTTATTGATGCTTTTTCGATAATTTCTCTGGTTTTTTCTATTTTAAAACTTTTTTCTTCGGTTTTGAAAACAAAAACATTTTGTATATATTCATTTTCTATATCCTGAATTGACTCAATATTTGAATCATTTAAATAATTGATTATCACACAAATTTCATCATTATCTACAAGAAGCGGTTGTATATTTTCTCAAGCTCTGAATTTATCAAGCAAAAATTTTAATTCTCTTTTCATTTGATTTTATTAACAAAAAAAATATTATATAAAAAGAGTGTATTTATATAAAAAACTTTGTAAAGAGATTTTTATTTTTTAATTTTATTTTTCGTGTCAAATAGGCTTACAGCTTTACTTATTCTTACTATAATTTTTTGAGGTATTTTTTGAATTTACTATTATTTTTTTGTTGCAAATGTAGCAACTATTACTTTTGATACCGGAAGTTTTACTGGAGTTACTTTAAAAATGGAGTCACAGTACAAAAAATACAGTATAATTTGTGATAAAAAATGTAGCATCGGAAACGTTCCACCTTTTTCATATTCTATTTCAGCAAATATCACTTGATATAAAGAAGTTAGTCTTAGTACGACTTTACAAAGATGAGACAATAAAATTATAAAATTATCTTTTGAGAAATTAGTTTATTTAAGCGAAATTAAGACTCCAAGCGAAGAAAAAATAGCGCTTATTAAATTTAAACAAATAAATACAGAGTCTGGTTCGACTGATACTCAAGACAAAAAAACAATTATCGGAGTGAAATGAAGTCAAGTTTACTATTATAGTTATGATCCAGATTTTTCTGTTTATTCAGAAGAAAAGTGAATTATAAAGCCAATTTTAAATATTGAGTGAAAGAAAACTGATGAAGTTATTTTTAATAAAAATGATTTACTTCTTGTAATAAAAAGCTGAAGTTTCTCTTATTTGTACGACCTAACAAGTAATATGAATTATACCCTCAATATTAATGAGAAAATTATTTATCCGAAAAAGACTAATTTTGACTGAAAATATCTTATAAATACAGTAAACTGAACTTATTTATATGATACCACAAATAGTGGCAAGACCAAAAATACTATTTTTAATGATTATATTATTGTTTCAGACTGAAAAATTATCTGACTAATTAACCAAAAAGACAAAGAAAAATTAAATATCCTAAATTTCTCTGACAAAAAATGAGATATTTTAATTTTAAATAACATTGATACCAGAGATAGAAAAGTAATTTATGAAACCGACAAAGTTATTAAATACCTAGAATTTGTAGACTCCAAAGTCATCCTCACAACCAATGATGACGCTACTTTTGAACTAAAAGAATTAGAATTTTAATTTATTTTTAATGTCATTCCCACGAAGGTGGGAATCTTCATTGTATTTTGGCTTAATATATTTTGTAGATTCCTGCTTACGCAGGAATGACAGAAGAGGTGTGTGAATGACAATTAATTATTTCAACCTCTCTCTCATTTTCTCACTCTCCTTTTGTTATATATATCTTGTAAGTAGGGGAATATACATTTTCTATTAATTCGGGCCATTCGATAAATGAGATATTGTCTTTGTTGTCAAGAATTTCTTCTCAGCCGATATTTACAAATTCATCGTAGCTTTCTAATTTATATAAATCAAAATGATAAATATGGTCTAGATATTTTTTGTAATGAATATAAGTTGGACTTTTTATTTTTTCATCAATTTTTAGAATTTCATTGATAAGATAACTAGTTAGAGTAGTTTTTCCAGCTCATAAGTCTCAATAAAGGAAAATTATATCTCATTTTTTAATATTTATTTTTAGCTTATTTAAGCCATTTAATTTAATTTTCATTTTTAAAATTATAATTATAGTGTAAATTTTTGCATTTTTTTTCGTTTTGTGATAAGATGTACTTAGATTATTTTCTAACATAAATATATGGAAAAAACAAATCTATTAAATAGTACAGAAGTAATTCAAGATATGAAAGCCACACTAAAGGGTAAATCTTGAGTTTATCTAACTATTTCTGCAATTTTATTTACTTTAGTAATTATTGCAAGTATTTACTTATATGTAAGTAATTTAAATCTATGAAGAAGCATAGAAAAAGCAAAAACTGATATTGTTGGTTTTCAAGACCAAATTACAAAACTTGAAGATAATTCAGAAATTGTAGCTTACAATACAGTGAAATCGGCTATGCCAGAAATTGAGAAAAATATTTTGGCATCGCAAGCTTACATTTATATTGATGAACTTAAGCTAATTTCAAAAAAATATAGCTTAGATTTTTCTGGATTTTCTTACCAAGACTGAAAAATTTCTACTTCAGCAGTGGCTTCTTTAACAAAAGAAAAAGATGCAGTAGAAAAAATTTCTCGTTTTATTAAAGATTACAGAGATGAGAACAAAAATATGTTTGTCTTAAATCCAGTGAGTAATATTAGCTGAGATTACTTAAAAAGAAGTTTTGAGATTTCGTTTAACCTATCTAAATAATATAATTTAATTATAAATTTTATGGAAACTAATTCAATGTTATATGAAAATAACAAAAAAAGTATGTATGCATCAATACTACTTATTATTGCAGTAATTGTAGCTTTTTTCTTTACGAAAAACCTATATTTTGCAAATATTGAAGCCACAACTAATTTAGAGCTTTCTAATACTCAATCAAGCGAGCTAAAAACTAAACTTGATGAACTTACTACTATAAAAGAAAATATCGCAAAAGATGAAAAAACTAAAAAAGATATTGCGTGGTTTGGATCTAGCTTTAGAGAAGACAAAATAATTGATAGTATTTTCGGTTCAAAAGACGGAATTGCTATTAATGATGTTTCTATTGATAAATGATCTAAACTTCCAAATTGATTAATGATGTGAAATATTTCAATAAATATTGAAGCTAATAAACTAGATTTATTAAATAAATATTTGAAATATTTAAGCTCAAATGAGAATAATATTAAATATGTTATAAAAAATGTTGCATTTCCTTTTGATTCTAGAACTGACTTACCAGTTTCTGCTTCTATAAATTTGTGAATGTATTATTTCGCTAAATAAAAATTAAAATGAAAACAGTTGATGAAAAAAAAGTAGAAGTTTATTTTTGGCATAAAATTACTACCAAAGATAAGGCTTTATTATACGAACATTTAGCTAATCTTATTGATTGATGAGTGACTGTAATAGACTCTCTTTACTCTTTTTTAGAAAAAACTAATAATCCAAAATTATATAGAGAAATTCAAAATTTACTCTTGTTTATAGAATCAGGCGATAGTTTCTCTATCTCTATGAAAAAATTACCTTACACTTTTGATAAAAAAGAAGTTGCAATAGTGGAAGCTTGAGAGAGTTCTGGGACTTTGCAACGTTCATTTTCGAGTCTTGCTAGACAACTCCAACAACAAGAAGATCTAAAAGCAAAAGTTAAATGAGCACTAACTTATCCGATTATAATTTTAGTGTTTTTGATTTTTGCATTATTTGTGATAATGATTTATGTAATCCCAAAATTAAGACCACTTTTTGAAACTACCGGAGTTTCACTTCCATTTTCTACTAGAACTCTAATTTATACGAGTGAGTTTTTTTCTAATAATATTGTTGCAATAATTATTGTAATTTTTATCTGATATTTTGCCCTAAAAATTTACCAAAAATCATATTCATGAAAAAGGGCTTTAGATGAATTATATCTTAATATCCCACTTGTTTGAGATGTTTACAGAAATTATATTATTTCCCAGATTTCATCAAATCTATGACTTCTAATAGGCGCTTGAATTCCTATAATTAAAACTCTTACCCTAACCGGAGAATCTAGTAATAATGCAATTTATATTGAGGCCATGGAAATGGTAGCCGCAAGCGTTGCGTCAGGTAATAAAATTACTCAAAGTATTGAAAATATAGACCCAAAGCATAAATATTTTACAAATGATTTTATTCAAATGATTTCAGCCGGAGAAAAAACTTCGACCATAAATAAAGTTTGTGATAAAATATCGACTCAATATACTAGAGAAGTAGACAATTCTATTTGAATTCTTGTAAAATGGATTGAGCCTCTTGCGGTTGCTATAGCCTGAATTTTTGTACTTTGGTTTGCATTCTCAATATTTGCTGCAGTTATTAAAATCACAGAACTTGTAGGATAATATAGTCTGTCATTCTTGCCCCTTCTGTCATTCTCGGGCTTGACCCGGGAATCTATTAAAACAAAATCAAAATAGCCTTATGAAAATAAGGCTATTTTTTTGCATTAAAATGGAAAATGTGATAAAATTAGAGGAGTTTACTATATTTTAATTCTATGTCAGAAAAACCAAAACAAATGGAGGCCTTGCCTTGAAATGGGGATAAAACACCCTTATCTCAAGAAAAATTGCCAGAACAAAATACAGACCTAAAATTCAGGATGGAATTAGAGTTATTTAAATGATGAATAAATGACGAAATATTTTTGAATAATTATCTAAAGAATTTTTATTGATTAAATTTAAATTCTCTAAGTCCAGAAGTTAAAGTGAGATTTATAGAAGAAATAAAAATAATGTTTGAAGAATTAAAATGATTTAATGTGTGAATGGTAAAGGATCTAAGAGAAATAAGGGAATCTATGAGTATGTGAATTGAAAATTGAAAGGATGATAATTATTACAGATCAATGATGATTTGAAATAAATTACAAAATAGAATTACAATCCTTCAAGAATTTTTAAAAACTACCAGAGCAGAAACTTTTGAATTCAAATGAAATAATATAACAAAAGAATCCTATAGTGAACTAGAAAATTGAATGAATAATTTAGATAAAAATAATGGATTGAAAGTTTTTGAAAATTTATTTAATAATCGCTATAGCCGTTCATATGGTTTAGAAGAAAAAAAGATGAATTTTGGATGAATAAACATTAAACAAATAGTTATTGATGAATTTAAAAAAGCAAATAAACCTTTTGATAAAGAGATAAGTGAACAATACGAAAAAATATATTTTGATTTTTGATTAAATAAAAAAATTTATGACCAGTGAAATAAAATATTAAATCAAAATAAAAACCGAAAACAAAAATGATTTTGATTTGGTTTTAATTCACTTTGATATAAAGATTTAGAAAATAAATATTCAGAAAAACTTTTGGATGTGGATAAAATGTGAATGGCGGATTTAGTCATACTAATGAGAGTTTTATTTTGAGTTATTCCAGTCACTTGAGATATCGTATGATGATTAGATGATTGAAAACAAGCAAGATCATGAATAAATTTTGATGGAAGTATTCAGGGAATTCCAGAAAATATTAGTATGTATTGTATGGCCTGATTACAATTAAGTGTTGTCGGGTGAAGATTTGCAACAATTGCAAAATGACCGAAATACGCAAAGATTATGTTTAAATTATGAAAAACCATAGATAGACTTTCAAAAATATGAGATATACAGAAATTAGCAAAAAATGAAAAAGTAATACAAATGTTTGAAGTTATGAAATGATTTATACCAAAAGCTTGAGAATTACTTGAGAGAATAAAGATTTGAAGTAAAGTATGAAGAGAGAAGGTAACCCTAAAAGTAAATGAAAAATTTCCAAAAACAATTTCTGTACTTAAATGAAATAAAAAAATATGAATTCCAAAAATAACACCTGAAGAAATTTTGAAAGCAGAAAAAATTCATTCTAAAATAGACATCTATTTTAAAGAAACTTGTCAAGAATTAAAAATAAAGATTGATCCTAACGATTATGCTAATATATACCAAGATATTTTATTGATTTCTAAACTAGAAGAGTCTACAATGCGTTATAATATCAATAAGTATATGATGATTTATATAATAAATCCAAATATTTCACTTTCAAAAATTATTACCCTTAATAATATTTCACCTATTTTATTTTTAACTGAATATTTAATATGGTTAAGAGATCCAAAATTCTGAGAAATTATTTCAAAAATTAATGTAAAAACTTTTTATTTTTTAATTCAAAATTATTCACTAAATAATTTTGAAAAATACCAACCAAAAGATTTTGAAAAATTAATTTCATTGTATGAAAAATATTGAGATTGAATTTATAATATAATTGTATTTTCTATGTCATTCGATTGATTGATTGGTCATAAATTAGAATTAGCAGAAATAGCAATTAAAAAAAGATTAAATTCAAATTTATTAGAAAAATTATATCAAACATATGTAGATGTTGATTATGATTTATTAGAAAAAAGCTGATTTTTTGATTTAAATAAAGTTATTTTTGATGAAACTAAATCTAAAGAAGAAACTGAGAGAGTAATTAATAACTTTTATGCACTTTTTGAAAAGATAGATATAGAACCAAGACAGATTTCCTCAAGAGATCCTTGGAGGAATATATATACGGATATGAAAAATCCATTATTTGAAAGATTCTCTGATTTATTAAATTTCCCTGAAAAATTTAATTCTAAAACTTGACTCGAATTTATAAAGAAACTACCAAGCCAGGAAAAACAAAAAGCTATGCAAATATGGAGAGAAAAATTAAAAATTCAACTAGATATAATTGCAACTTTTCCAACAGAAGTTAAAAAATCAGCAGAAAAATTTGACTATATAAATTGAAAACCAGAGGAAGTGATAAGTATTTTAATTAATGAATTTTCACCAAATTTAAAAGAATTATCAATTGAGCAAAGGCAACAAGTTATTGCTTGAATAGAAAAATATGTAAATAAAAAATTTATGGTTCATAAGTATGCTAATGATCCAAAATATATAAATAATCCAAAACAATTAATCGCAGATTCGTGTAATACTGATATAAGTAAGCTAAAATGAGATGTAACAATGGAAATAAATTGAGCTAATTTTACATTTTATGTTCACGATGTAGATGATTATAAACTATTAGAGTCATATTGAAATGAAGAATTAGCTAAAATAGCGTCATCAAGTTGATGATTTGCTAGTCCGCATTCAAATATTCCAGAATTAGCTTGAACTATATCAGTTGCTAACTGAAAAAAGGAATGACGTGCTTATGCAATAGAAGCTCAATTACATGAAACAAAACATATAGATAATCAGATAATTATGCCAGATCATTTAAATCCAGATAATTTATCAAGAGCTAAAGATGAAATAATTGCATATTTAACAGATGGAAGGAGTATAGAAGAAATAAGATATACTTTATTTAGAACTTGAGATACTGCATTATATGACTATTATGAAGGATATAAACCACATCCAGAACAAATAAAACTTTATATTAATCAAAATCTTCCTGATTTAACCCACGTTAAATCAAAAGAATATAATGATTTAAGAAAATTATATGAAGAGGAATTAAATTCAGCTATTAATATAGCTCATAAAATAAAAGAAGCAAATATTCCAAATTATATAGATATACTTGCTATAACTCCAGTTAGAGAATGGTGAAGATTAGAAAAAATTTATTTGCAACCTAATAATTTAAATGAAGTAGAAAAAATACAACAAGTATTAAAAATGATTTTTGAGAAAACTTCTGAAACTTATTATGCACTGAGAGCAGATACAAAAAATATATGATGATATAAGTTAGAATGAATTGTTTTTGAGGCTGTTCCTGCTTTATCTATAGGTGGAATCGGTATAATTAGTATGAATTTATTTATGGAATATATTTGAGAAAAATATCTTGATTGGAGAAAAGACTATAAAGATAATAAAAAAGTATTTTTTCAAAAAACCCAAGAATTAGTTAAAAAAGAAAATATTGAAAAATTTCTATCTCAAAAAGAAAATATAAAATAATGTATAAATACATATTATTTTAGTTTAGTTTTAAAATAGCCTTATGAAAATGAGGCTATTTTTTGCATTTAAATGGAAAATATGGTAAAATTAAGGGAGTTAATTAATTTCATAAATTATGAGTGAAACATACAATAAAAATTGGGCTTGTGAAATAAAATCTACAGATATTAAAAACGATTGAACTCCTGACTCTAAAATTGGTAAAGATAAGGAAGATAAAGTGCGCTCGGCTGCTATTGATATGATAAATAACTATAGTATTAGAAGTCTTCCAGCTGAACGATTTAATAAATTAGTCGAAGAAATGAAGGAAGTTCTTAGAAGAAAAGATATAGATGAGGAAAAACTAAGAAATGAGTTTTGAGATGTTTTAGATCAAGAAAAAGAAATTATAAAATTAAAAGAAAAAATTAACAGTTTTGAATCTACTTTTAAATCATTTTATGATACTATAAATAGCGTATGAGTTACAGATGCAGCAATAGATTGGTCTGCATGATTAATAGATAAGATTGCCTGAACAAAAATGTGATGAGTATGAAAATCTCTTAAGGAAAATTTTGAAAATTCAAAAAAAATATTTTTAGGTGATTACCAAAAAATCAAAGATTATTATGAAAAAAATAAAGACAAATTATCAGAAAAACAAAAAGAAGAATTTGAAAAAATTATCAAAAAATGAGATTCTTTAGCGAAATTAAAAATTGAAGATCCTAGTTTTGCTCAAATGGTAAAAAGCCAGTGAAAAAATACATGAGATCAAATAAGTGACGTAGCTAAAACTGTAAAAGCCACAATTATTCCTAATTCAAAACCTAAGGCTTCTCCTAAAAAGGAAGTTAAAAAAATTAGTAAAAATAAATCTAGATTAGAATTTTTCTTGAATGAATTATGAATTGATATAAAAGAGATAGATTGAATGAATGAAAAAGAATTAAGAAAATTTTTTGATTCTAAGAAAATTGATAAAAATAAACAAGATTATTTAATTGATTTATATTTAAAGAATCCAAAAGGTAATAATATCGAATATAGACCGGTTTTTTTATCATCTGATGAAATTTTAAAAGTTGTTGACCCAAAAAATAAATGAAAAAATACTAGGGAAACAAATGAGGATAAAATAAATTCAAATACGTCATCAGTTTCAAATAAAAAATCTGAAAACCATAATTTTATTTCATCTAGGGAAATTATTATTTCAACCAATAATGAAGAGAAATCTTTTGATGATTTATTAGAAAATATTAGTTCTTGAAAAGATTGAAAAATAAAAAATTTATCATTTAATGATGGTTTTAAATTCAGTATTTCTAAAACTGGGAATTCTTTTATTCTCAATTATTGAGATAGAAAAGAAACATGTAAGAATCTTGATGAAGTAAAAAATGTTGTAGAAATGTGAAGGTATATCAAAAAATTATGACTTTGATTTTTGATTTGAGATATATCAAAAATATTAATACAAATTAGGAGTAAATCAATTTGAAATATAGAAGAAAAAGATGGTTTATCAAAGGAAGAAATGAGACTTTGATTAATTTCAATTTGAAAGGCCTTAATTCCGGGATTTGATAGTACAAAAAGTGATATAAAAGAATTAGAAAGACAATTTACTGATAAAGATATTTTTAACGCAAAAATTGAAGATGTGAAAAGAAATACAAATAATAATGATAGTTTTAGTTGTAAGTTAAGAGATAAAAATATTTGAGGTTTTTCATCACTTGAAGAACTCGCGAAATTTCGTTATTCAAAAGAATCTGATTGAAAAGATTTTTCAATAAGTGCATTTTTAAAAAATATATAATTTTAAAAAAATAAATATGACCGAAACATACAATAAAAATTGGGCAGATGAAATAAAATCCGTTGATGTAAAAAGTGATGGAAATCCTGATTTAAAAACAGATAAAGGCAAAAAAGATAAAGTCAAAGAAGATAAGGTACGCTCGGCTGCCATTAAACTTTTAGATGAGTTTAAAACTAGAAGTCTACCGCCAGAGCAATTTAATAGATTAGTTGCAGAAGTAAAAGATATCTTAAGAAGAAAAGATTTTGAAGAAAAAAACTTGGCAGATGATTATAATAATATTTTAGGCCAAGAGAAAAATATTAATGAATTCAATCAAAAGGTCAGTGTTTCTGAGCTTACTTTAAAAAATATTAATAAAACAACTCAAAAAAAATGAATTGTAGATAATATAAAAGATAAGGTAAGTGAATCTTCAAAAGAAAATATAGCTAATATAAAAAGTTCTCTTTCAAAAAATTATCAAGAAATAAAAGATTTTTATTTAATTAATGGTGATAAATTAACAGAAAAACAAAAATGAGAATATGAGAAATTATTAAGTAAATGTAATTTTTTATTAAGTTATGAAATTAAAGATCCTAGCCTTATACAAACTCTAGAAAATCAAGCTTCAAATATTTGAAAAACAATAAGTGAGACTTTTAATATCACAGAAGCTAAAGCTAATACTAATTGAGAAGTATTTAAAAAAATTATAAATACCTCAGATTATAAATGAATCGAAAAAATATACAAAGAATGAAAACAAAAAGATTTTGAGGATTTTTTATTAAAAAATTGAAAAGAAAGAAGATTTTTTATCAAATGAATAAAAGAAATAAAAGGTGGAATGTGTCCAATAGATAATCAGAAATTTTATGAATTTCTATGAAAATTACAAAGGATAGAATTGAATGAAAAAAAGAAAGAATTTGAACAAAAAGCAATTGCGAGATTATGAGAAAAACATTGAAAACTTCTAGTTGAATATATTGATAAGCAATTAGATAATGATCCATGTTCATTCTCTTTAATTAAAGTAATTAGTGATTTTAATAAAACTTTAGATTGAACAAAGACTCAAAAATTAAGTTTACAAGAAATTAACGATTTTGCAAAGGAAGGATATAATATTAAAAACGATAGTGTTAATTTTGAATTAACAAATTATTTGCGTGAGAGAGGTCTTGATATATGACAAATAGAATGAAAAAATGAACAAGAAATAAGAAAACTTTTGGATTCTAGACATATTAGTATTCCAGATCAGAAATATATTCTTGATCTATATTCCAAATATAAACAATGAAATATTGTAGCTAAAAAAATGAGTTATTATACATCTGCAGATGTTTGAAAAATTATTGATTTTAAAGGGAAATGATTATCAAATAAAGATATTAATAGTGAACTAGAAAAATGAAATCCAGCCCTAAAAGCCTTTAATCAAAATAATAATATTCCTTCAAATTATAACTTCTCTTCTTCAATAATTAACGTTCCTTCAGATAATAGAACAGAATTTTATGGTGAAATTTTTAAAAATCTTGACTCAGGAAAATGAAAAAATGAGAATCTTTCATTTCCTAATTGATTTAATATAAATATTTCAAAATCTTGAAATTTTTATGAAATTCATTATTGAGATAAGAAAGAGACTTGTAAAGATATAAATGAAGCAATTAATGTCATAAGTATGTGAGAATATATTCAAAAAGTATGACTTTGATTTTTATTTTGAGGAATTAGTAGAGTTATAGACAGAATAAAAGAAAAATGAAATTGAAAAATTGATGAAAAAGATGGTTTATCAAATGATGAAATGAGACTTTGACTAAAATCAATCTGACAAGCCCTAATTCCAGGTTTTGATAGCTCTAATCCAGATATAAAAGAATTAGAAAAACAATTTACAGATAAAGAAATTTTTAATCAAAAAATTAATGATTTAAGAGATAAAAAAAACGATAATCTTCCAGATAAATTAAAGAATCATATTTGAAATATTTCATCTCTTTTTGAACTTGCAAAACTTATGTATCCAGGAGATTCAAAATGAAAAGATTTTTCAATAGATTCATTTATAAATAGTATTTAGTGTAAATAAATTTTCCCTAAAAAATATTTTACTTTTTTCAAAAAATGATTAATATCAATTTGTGATTATAACAATCTCGTCCTGTATTTCTAGATTGTTATTTTTATTATTTTGCTTTTTAATTATAAATTATGTCAAAAACATCATATGATGCTTCAAATATTCAGATTTTAGAATGATTAGATCCAGTAAGAAAGAGGCCTTGAATGTATATAGGTTCGACTGATGAGAGATGACTTCATCACTTGATTTGGGAAATTGTTGATAATTCTATTGATGAGGCTATGGCTTGATTTGGTAAACATATCAATTTAGTTATTTGAAAAGATTGATCAATGGAGGTAACTGATGAAGGTAGATGAATACCAGTTGATATTCATCCTAAAACAGGTAAATCAACTCTTGAAACTGTTTTGACTGTGCTTCATGCGGGTTGAAAATTTGGATGAGAAGAAAGTGGATATAAAGTATCTGGTTGACTTCACTGAGTTTGAGCTTCTGTAGTAAATGCTCTATCTTCAAAATTAGAAGCATATGTTCATAAAGATTGAAAAATTTATTATCAGGAATATGTTAGATGAGTTCCAGTTGCTGATGCTAAGCCAATTTGAAAAACAGACAGAACGGGGACAACAATTAAATTCTACCCAGATGCAGAAATGTTTACAGCTCTAGATTTTGATTTTAAGACAGTTTTGACTAGACTTCGTCAACAAGCTTACCTTACAAAAGGTATTCAAATGACCCTAACAGATGAGAGAAATTGAGAAAGATATAGATTTTATTTTGAGGGATGAGTTAAGTCTTATGTTAGATTTTTAAATAAAAGATATGAAGAGCTCGGAGACATTTTCTATGTTGATAAAAATGTTGATTGAGTAAATGTAGAAATTGCAATGCAATACAAAAAAGACGATTATACAGACAAAATTATAACTTTCGTAAATAATATCCATACTCCAGAAGGATGAACTCATTTAGTTGGTTATAGAACTGCTTTAACTCGTACAATTAATAAATATGCGAGAGCTAACGAAATTTTAAAAGAAAAGGATATAAATCTTACAAATGAAGATGTAATTGAATGAATTACGACTGTAATAAGCGTAAAAGTTGCTGATCCACAATTTGAATGACAAACAAAATCAAAACTTGGAAATAGTGAAGTTAGATGAATAGTAGATAAATTAATGTGAGAAAAACTTTATGAATTTTTTGAAGAAAATCCAAGATCTGCGAAATTAATTATCGAAAAATCACTTCTTGCCTCTCGCGCTAGACTCGCTGCTCGTAATGCCCGCGATACAATTATTAGAAAATGAGCTTTAGAGTGAATGACTCTTCCAGGAAAATTGGCAGATTGTTCTAGTAAAGATCCAGTTAAATCAGAACTTTATATTGTAGAGGGAGATTCTGCCGGATGATCAGCTAAGCAATGAAGAGATAGAGAATTCCAAGCCATTCTTCCACTTAGAGGTAAAATCCTTAATACCGAACAAGCTCGTTTAGATAAAATATTTGCAAATCAAGAAATTAAAAACTTAATTATAGCTATTGGTACGTCAATTTGAGATACTTTTGATTTATCAAGATTAAGATATCACAGAATAGTAATAATGACAGATGCGGATGTAGATGGAGCGCATATTAGAACTTTACTACTCACTTTCTTTTACAGATATTTAAAAGATTTAATTAAAAATTCTAATATTTTCATAGCTCAACCACCGCTATACAAACTTGCTAAATGAAAACAAACTTGGTATGTATATTCAGATGAAGAAAAAGTAAAAATTATTGAAGAATTCGGAGTAACAACTGAGTGAATCCAACGCTACAAGGGGCTTTGAGAAATGAATCCAGAACAACTTTGGGAAACCACAATGGATCCTCTCGCTCGTAAAATGTACAAAGTAGCCATAGAAGATGCCGAAAAAGCCGACGAAGTTTTCAAAACCCTTATGTGAGAAGATGTTCCACCTCGCAAAAGATTCATCCAATCCAGAGCAAAACAAGTAGCGAATTTGGATATATAAAAACAAAAAACACTGACATTTTTGTCAGTGTTTTTTGTTTTAGGTTAATTCTTTATAAAAAATAATATGGAAAAATTCAAAAAATATTTAATAAATACAATACTAATTTTAATATTTATTTCAATTTTAATAATTATTTTCAATTTTCTAAAATTTGAAATTAGTAAATTAATTTTAGACTATATAAAGGTTATTATTTGGCCATTATTGATATTGTTTTGAATATTTAGATTTGAGGTTGAAATTAAAAATTTTATTAATAATATTAAAAAATTTACGTTGCCTTGATGAACTAAATTTGAAACTGAAAAAGAAGAAATAAATCAAAATAAAGAAGACATTAAGGATGAATTAAATTTAGATGATTTATTTTGAGAAAATAATACATCATTTGGTGAACAAAATAAAAGTGAACTACAAAAAACAAAAGAAGAATCATTTTTTGATAGAGTATATATTTATATATTTTGAAGCCAAATTGAATTAATGCAAAGTTTAAAAAATTTATGAACAATTTGAATAAATTATATTGATATATCTGCTTATTTTGAAAAAACTAGATCCTTAAATATAGATAATTATCCTTATGATAACACGGAAAATTGGCTTTCTTTTTTAATGCAAAATAATTTAATTGAAGAATATTCTAATAGTATAGAATGAAATAAATATATTAGAATTACACAATTTTGAGTAAATTTTATGGATTATATTAATGAAAAGGAATATTTAAAATGGAATAGTTCAAAAAACTTTTAGCTAATTATCCCGAAATCTAAAAATCACATTTTTTTGTCGGCTTTGAGGACTTGGATTTGGAGGGGTTTTCAGATATCGAATTTTTGCCCAGATTTAGACTCTATAAAGCATTTTTGTTCGGTGTCGTAGATCATTTCTTTAATAAAATTTTTGTTGTGGATAAATCCCTCGACTCAGTTTTCGAGCTCGGCATATATTCCAATAGGGGATAGTCATGAGATAGTTGCGCTGTATTTCCTTCAGATTTTATCAGACATATATTCTATAGTTTTCAGGAATTTTATTTTATTTTCAATACTTTCTGCTATTACTTCACTATCTGAAGTCTGTTTTGCTATTTTTTTAAGAATTCTTTTATATTTATCTTGTTTGTTTTTTGTAAGTTCATTATCTATGTATTCCTTTATTATTCTGTGAATTTGAAGATCAGGATATCTTCTAATAGGGGATGTAAAGTGAGAATAATATTTTAGAGAAAGTCCGAAATGTCACAGAGCTTCGTCCATATATTTTGCTTTCGCCATGGCTTGGAGAATGCGCTTTGACAGAAAATATTTATCAGCTTTCCCCTCTAGACTATCTATAATCTGACTAATCAAGAGTGGATTTATGTTTTTTTCATCAAAGAAAATTCACTTGGAATTTAGAGTATTTTTAAGTTCTTCAATACTTGTTTCTTCAGGTTTTTCATGAACTCTATAAAGAAACGGAATTTTTTTCTCTGAAAAAAATTCCGAAACTTGCTCGTTAGCAAGAATCATAAATTCCTCGATTATCTTATGAGCCTCATTTCTTTTTAGCTTATAAATTTCTTTTACTTTTCCATCTTCTCACATTTCTATTTTTACCTCCTCAAACTCAAATTCTATTTTTCATTCTTTTTTTCTACGAGCATATACTAATTTTTTTAATTCAAATGCTAGTTTTAACATTTCTATAATTTCACTGTCTTGTCATTCTCGACCACCAATTTGTCATTTCGAGCTTGTCGAGAAATCTATTAAATTTAAATCATCCTTATTATTGGGTATTTTTTCAGTAAATAGTTCCTTCGACTCCACTTCGTTTCGCTCAGGATGACGAGAAGGGGAATTATTTTCAATTATGAGAGCTACCTCATCATAAGTCAGTCTTGCTTTACTTTTTATGTAGGTTTTCTTAATTTTTCTTCATAGGACTTTTGAGGTTTGAGCATCTATTTCCATAAAAATACTCAGGGTTGCTTTCATTTCTTTTGGATTTAGAGAGCACAGATCATTAGATATTTTTTCTGGAAGCATAGGGATTACACGACCAGGAGTGTAAATGCTTGTTCATCTCTCTAGGGCTTCTTTGTCAAGTGAACTTCATTTAGTCACATAATGAGTTACATCGGCAATATGAACTCCAAGCTCATAATTTCAATTATCTAGTTTTTTTACTCAAACTGCATCATCGAGGTCTTTTGCATCGGCTCAGTCAATTGTCACAATTAGTTCATTTGTGAGGTCAGTTCTATTTTTATAATCAGAAAATTGTTTGAGATTTTGAGCTTCTTTTAATACATTTTCATCAAATTCTTGTCTTATGTTATTGCTATATAGTATTATCATTTCCTCAATTTGAGGTGAGCTTTTATTTCACAAAACTTTCTTTATGACTCAATTTGGCTTATCTGTTCATCAGATTATTTTTACCATTACAATGTCATCATTTTTCGCATTTAGAGAATTTTGATTTCAGATAAAAATATCTTTTCAATAAAAAGTATTATAAACTCTCACAAATCCGAAATCTTTATTTTTTTGTTTAATAAAAATTCAAACTAAATCTTTTGTAGTTCTTGAAATAATGTTTATAATTTCTGCTTCTGCCTTCTTTCCATTTGTTGCTTCTTTCAAAATTTTAATCTTCACAAAATCTCAGTTAAATGCACCTGCTCTTCCTGTTTTAAATACAAAATAATCCATAGAGTCAGCGCCTGACACTATTCAGTAATTTGCGTTTACTTGTTTGTAAATTCCTTCCTTGTACATAATTGCGTTATTTTTTGTAATATTTAGTATTATATGATATAATTTTTTTATACAAGTAATTTTAATTAAAACTATGTGAAATTTCGTATCAGTTGAGAGTAATTTTGATTTAATAAGAAGAAAAAATTTCTTTATTTATTGATTTATTTCTTCTTTTGTATGGATGTGTTTTCATTTTACCCTTGTCTTTTTCTTCTGATTACAATTAGGTTCTGTACTACTCGTTGGTATTTTTTTAGGAATCTGAAATGCGGTATCATTTGTAGTGGATAGTCCAGTTTGAGTATTACAAAAATATTTTAAAGCAAAAAATTTATTTATAGTTTCAGCTGTGTTTATGCTTATTACATCTTTAATTTTTCTTTATTTTATCTACACAACAAGTTCTATCGATTCTATAAGTACTGATTTTTTTTCTACTGAAATGCTGAAGAAATTATTTAATTCAATCCTAAATATTTTTCTACTTTTTGTTGCGGTTATTTTGTATTGAATTATCAAGGAACTAAGCGATGTTACAAGTCTATCTTATATTATGAATAATGCAGATCCAAGTGAATATAGTGAACTTCTTTCAAAAAATGGAATTTTTTCATGACTTGGGGCTCTCACTTGACTTGTATTTTCTTGATTTGTATTACTTTTTAGTCCACTTATTGCGATTATAATTCTTTCAATTCTTGTATTTTTATTTATTATTTTTATTGCTATTTATTTTGATAACTCAAATCAAACGATAAATATTGATATTTCACAAATTAAAAAATTAAAATTTATTTCACCAAAAGAAACCTTAGAATCAGTTAAACAATACACAGTTACTCAAATTCAAAAGGCTGATTTTGGTAAACTTACCCAATGAGTTAAATTTATTTTCATAAAACCTCTTGAAATTAAAAAAGAAGTGAATTGGAAGGATATTTATCGTACAACAAAGGAAGATATTAAATCTTTTATAAACATCTTATTTAAGCCACCTTATAGTCATAAACTTATAATGCTTTCATCTATAATAATTTTTTTTGGGTTTTGGGATACTTTTGTTATTACATTTTTAATTAAATTTTTAGATAAAATTATTGATAATTCATGAGATAATATTTTAGTTCAAACAAAACTTATGACTGGTTATGTTTTTATCGCAATTTTGGCTATTCCTGCTTATTGACTTCAATTAAAATTTATAAGCCTATCTAAAAAAATCTGAAATTTTCTAGTAATTTTTACTTGAATTTTACTTTCTTGAATTTCAATATTTTTGTTTGGGTTTTCTGAAGGGTTTTGAATAGTATTAATGTTGTGAATTATTAACAGTGTCTGATATGCCGCGGCTATGCCACTGGCTCAGTGAGATTTTTCTGAGGAGTATAACAATGTATATGCAACAAAAAATAATTTAGGCGAAATTGATTCAAATGCCTCATCTTCTCCACTCAAAATGATACTTAATCTTGCAAATGTTATATGACTTTTATTAGGTTGACTACTTGTTTTTGTTCTATGATTTAATGCAACTTTTGTGATATTTTGACTTTTTCTTATTACTTTATTTGGTTTTGGAATTGTAAATAAAATCAAGTGGAAATTATAAAGATTTTCTCAAAACAAAGAATTTATCATACGGTGTTTTATACCATTCAAATAACGATTTATCTCATAACGAATCTATATCCCAAGTAGAATCATAGTAGTATTCTCAGATTTTATTCCAAGAATGACTTATCCGTTTAGAATTTATTAAAGCTTGTCATCACTCAATAGACGCATTTTCAATTCCAGAAAAATATAGCATATATAAAAATAAATGAGAATATCAATCACAAACTGCTTGTTTATTTTTAAAGGCTCAAACCCCTGAAAATACCTCATAATTTACATTTTTCATAAAATAATCTTCGCTGTATTTTCATTTAATAAAATCAAGTGAGAAATCATCATACTTAATATTACTTGTAATCCGCGAGTAAATATTTGAAATTTTTTCATCTTGAGTACTACTATTTTGAGTCAGTTCTAATGATTTATTTTTAATTTTTTCAAGTTGAGTTTCTATATCAGATCCGGTATAACTAAATAAATCTTTAGAAAAATATCACAAAAAAGCTTGTTTATTTGAAATATTATCTAATATTGTTGATTTGAATAATTTTACAGTTTCAAATTCAATAACTAAATAATAATTTCAATTCTTGTATAAAAGTATATTTTCGGATAAATTTGGAACTGGGGAATATTGACTCAAAAAAATTCAAGTCTCAGGAATTGGAATATATTTATATTTGTGCAGATTGTAAGCATAATAATATCAATCTTTTATTTCAAATATTGAAGAATCAGAAGACTCACTATATAACTTTACCTTTGATTTTATATCACTTATTTCTAATTTTTGTTCAAAACTATATCCAGATTTTGAAATATAAAAATTACCTCATTTTTCAAATAAAACTTCATTATTTATAGTAGGAATATCTAGATATAAATTAATAGGCTTTTCTATATCTACAATATAATATTTCTCTAAACTAAGCAAATTCTGTTTTCAATTTCTATTAAAAATATATTGAGAATCAACACTTATATTATCTTTTGTATACTTAATTAATTCTTGAATATAATCTTTCTCATAATTTGATGAAAAAGTGATTCCTGAGTCTGTATAATTAGTTGATGGGGCAAGATTTGTAGAATTTACAGAATTGATAGTTTTTACAGCTTCACCGTAACTTTTTAGTTTGAAATAGAGATAATCATAAATATTTTGTTTATTTGCATTTAGTCTAGAATAATTGATTTTCTGAAGCGCAGTTATATATTTATTTGCTGTAGTTTTTGATAGAATTTTTTTACTCACAAATAAATCAACCTTACCTTTGAAGCTATCTTCAATATATAAAGTCTTATTATCAAAACTATAATTATACGCTCAAACTTGCCCAAAAATAGATATCGCAAGAAGGGCAATTATAAGTAGTATTTTATTTCAAATTTTTCTCGCCCCAAGGGCACTTGTTTCACTGCGCATAAATTTTTATTTAAGTTCATTAGATTTTATATTATTGTTCCGCAATAAAGGAAATTCAAAATATAGAAAAAAAGGCATTTGCTCATGAATCTGCAATAACGCATCAATCTGATCTTACATCAGCTCTAGATAAAACATAAACCGTTCAATTATGTGAATTTACAGAAAACATTTGTTGCAAAAGAGGTCTATATCAAACAGGCAAAGTAAATATACATGTTCACATAGTTCAAGCTCTAACCAATCATTTTATATAAACTCTATTATTTCAATCTTTATAATATTTTGCTACATCCCAACTTGTTGGGCTAAAATTTAGCCATCAATTTAGGAGTGTTGGTGCTATCCAAGCTTCAGATGTTGTTTTGGATTTAAGATTATCAACCTCTCATTTGAGATAATCCAAACTTCCAACCATTTTATTCCACTCGGTAGCAGAGAGTCAGCTTCCGGTTCATACTTGACTTGGTAGGTTAAATACTCAGGTAGCGTATACTAGAAATACAGTTAGAGAAGTTAGAGAGAATACCAATCCTCAAACAAGAGATTTTTTAATTGTTTCTTTCATAATATAAAAGCTTAAAAAATAAAACATATTTGTCATTTCGAACGAAACATTCCAATCTGTCATTTCGAACGAAACGAAGTGTAGTGAGAAATCCCTTTAGAAAGCACTTATGAGAAATAAATTGGTTAATTGCAAATAAGATTATATAGAAAGGGATTTCTCGTTATCACTCGAAATGACAGAAGTGATAGTTTTTCAAAATAAAAAGTTTTGTAATTACATTCTATTTTTTTTTCTTGATTTTCAAAAGATTTTTGAAAATCGTTATTTTTTATTCCTGTAATTCAGCAAATCCTCGGGTAGGTCTATGTAGAATTTTCAACTTGAATCTTTTTTAACTGTAATGAGTTTTTCAGATAGATCATTGAGTCTGATTCTAAAAATTTTCTCGTTTTGGTTGATATTTTTCACTTTAATTTCTTTAATATTTTTCAGTAAATTACTGTTTCTTATGCTCATTTTGGCTGATAATTTCTTATAGAATTCGTCATTTTCATTTATATTCTCAAAAGTCTCTAGAATATCAACATTAATTATGGAATTTAGGAGAGGGATATTTTTGATAAAACCTGATATTTGAATGTCAAAAATTGATATAACTAAGACTAAAATCGAGGTAATTATAACTCAGATAGTAAGTTTTATTTTGCCAAATGTTTCAAATATGTTTTTGAATTTGTTTAGTATTCAATTAATTCATTTTATTTCTTTGAGTCTTTCTTCTAACTCTTCAATTTGTTTGAGTCATTGCGCTGTTATTTTCACATCCATAAAGTGATTATAAAATAGCTCTTTTTTAAATATTTTATTCTCATCTTCTTCTATGAAGAAAATATTGGGATCAATATTTTTTTTGAGCGATTTTTCGGTTATTATATTAAGGTCGTGTTCTGCAACTTCGTCTAATAATAAATATCACATTCAAAAATTATACATAATTCTCATTTCTATATCTTGTTTTATACAATTTAGAGAATTTAAAACTTCATCGTCAATAAAATCCCTTACATCAATAAATCTTAGGTTTTTATTTAGCAAGAGCTCTTTTAGAGTTTTCAATATAAAGAGATCCATCTCTATTATCTGCTTTTCTGTCAAAAATTCTTCATCCATCATACTCTAAATTTTTTAATTTATAAAAAACGGAAATATTCTAACACATAATTATAGTAAAAGTCAAAAGATTATTTTATTTTTATAGCTTTCTTATTTTGATTTTGAGGCATTTTCTGCTATAATGAACTAGAATATATTTTAATAAAATAAAAAAATGTTTAATAACTTTTCTGTAAATTATAAAAATGCTCTAATTTGAGCTGAAAACAAAGTAAAAAGTGAATGATACAAAGAAATTCTTAGTGAAGATGTTTTTCTTGAAATAATTAAAATGCAAAAATGAAGCATTTATGAAATTCTAAATTCTTATTGAATTAATGAGAAAATAACATTAGAAGTTCTAACACAAAAACAATTTAAAATATTTTCTCCAACAAGAAGATGAGAATATATTTGAATTTCAAAATCTCTAAAAGAATTAATTGTAAGTAGTGTTAAAATAGCTGCTTCTTACAACAAAAAACAAGCTTGACTTGAGGATTTTATCCTTGCAATGTTGAAATCAAGTGAGAGTTGGTTTGCAAGTTATCTTGATTTTTTGTGAGTTAATCCAAAGGATTTTGAACAAAATTTAGTTGTAATTAATAATAATTTTAAGAAAAATGGTTGAGTTTTTGATCCAATTGATAATATTTTAATGGCCTTGGAAGAAGGACTTTGAATGAGCGCTTGATTTGAAGATATGGAAAATAATCCATTTTTTGCTAATAAAAAACCAGCCTGAAAAAAGGAAGAAAGCCCAACTCAGGCTCTTGATTTTTTCTGAATTGATTTAACACTTGATGCAGCAAATGGAAAAATTGATAATATTATAGGAAGGGATAAGGAAATTGAGAGATTAATTTCGGTTATAAATAGAAAAACTAAAAATAATCCATGTCTTGTTGGAGAGCCTGGAGTAGGGAAGACAGCCGTAATTGAGTGATTAGCAAAAAGAATTGTTGAGTGAAATGTGCCACTTGCTATGCAATGAAAGCGTATTATAAACCTAGATTTGGGTTCAATTGTAGCTTGAACTAAATATAGATGAGAATTTGAATGAAGAATCAAACAAATAATCGATGAAGCTTCTAAAATGGAAAATGAGATAATTTTATTTATTGATGAAATTCACACAATTATCGGAGCTGGAAGCTGAGAAGGATGACTTGATGTGGCAAATATTTTAAAGCCTGCGATGTGAAGATGAAGAATTACAATTATCGGAGCTACAACACTTAATGAATACCAAAAATATATTGAAAAAGATAGTGCACTTGAGAGAAGATTTCAAAAAATTGAGGTAGATGAGCCAAGTGATGATACGGCTAAGCAAATAATTTCTTGACTTAAAAAATCTTTTGAGCAATATCATAATTTGGTTATTGAAGATGAAGCGACAGAGGCTGCTGTAGATTATTCGGTTAGATATATTACTGATAAATATCTTCCAGATAAGGCAATAGATCTAATTGATGAAGCTTGTAGTGCAAAAAGTATGAAATATAATTATGATGAAGGAAATATTAAAGAATTAAAAATAAAAATTGAGGAACTTCAAAAAGATATTGAGAATTTTGTAATGTCACAACAGTATCACAAAGCCATAATTGCCAAAGATAAACAAAAAGAAATTGAGGAAAAAATAAAAGCTCAAAGACAGAAAAAATCTATTCCGGATGAACAAAAACTACATATTACAAGAGATGATATCCAGAAAATCGTAAATCAAATCACAGGAATTCCTATTCAAAATCTCAGCTTAGAAGATTTAGATAAACTTAAAAATATCGAAGGAAATTTACAAAAAAGTATAATTGGGCAAGATGAAGCCATAAAATGAATAGTGAGCTCTATAAAAAGATCTAGAACCTGAGTTGCGAGTAAAGATAGACCAATTTGAAGTTTTTTATTTCTTGGACCAACCTGAGTAGGGAAGACAGAACTTGTAAAAGTGCTCGCGAAAGAATTTTTCTGAGACCCAAAAGCTATGATTAAAATAGATATGTCAGAATACAGCGAAAAAGCTTCAATTTCTAAGCTTATCTGATCAGCTCCTGGATATGTAGGATATGAGGACTGAGGAATGTTAACCGAAAAAGTAAGAAGAAAACCATATTGTATCGTGCTTTTTGATGAGCTAGAGAAATGAAATTTTGAAATATTTAATATTTTACTTCAAATTCTTGAGGAATGAAATTTGACTGACAGCAAATGAAGAAAAATTAATTTTAGAAATACAATAATTATAATGACATCAAACATCTGAAGCGCCGAATTTAACTCAAAAGCTACCCAAATTTGATTTGATTTATCTAGCAATAAAGAAGCTAAAATAATTAAGGATTACGAAAAAATTAAAGAGAAAATTTTATGAGATTTAGATGAATATTTTGCTCCAGAATTCATTAACAGAATTGATAAAACTATAGTATTTAATCCGCTCGATAAAAATATTTTGAAAAAAATTATCGTCTTACAGTTAGCTGAGCTAAATAATAGACTCAAGGATTTAGGCTTAAAAATCGAATATGATGTGAAAGCTCTGAATTTTATTCTAAAAAATACTTACAATCCAGAATACTGAGCTCGTCCTGTTAGAAGGTATTTACAAGACAATATTGAAGAAGAAATTTCAAATCTCTTGATAAATTCAAAAATATCTGGTACAATAAATTTGTCAGCCGATAGTAAAAAACTAATTTTTAAATAATGAAAAAACTTTTTCTTATTTCTATACTAATATTTAGTGTATTTCAAGCCAATGCTTCCGATGAGAGCGTTGGTCTTGATCTGTATAAAAAAGTAGACTCGTGAGTTTATGAACTAAATAAGAAACTACTTTTAAAAGAATTAGATAACAATGTAAAGGAGATTAATAATTTTTGTCCTGACAACGAGTGTAGGGCATATCTTGATGATAGTAAAAATTTTACATTAAATGAAATAGATAGTATTGTAAATGATTGAGATTTGACTGCAATTACAAGCCATTTGAAAACTTGAGAAGATGGTAAGAAAATCTCAATTTCGACCGATGAACTCAAAGCTTTATACGATAGAATGTCTAGTTGGTATGCCCAGAAAAACCAGAAAGCAAACAAAAAAGCTAGAGAATTTAAGGTAATTTCGTCAATTTGACTTTATAATGATGGCGATATCAATAATTCTTGATATGATATTATGTATGATCTTGAGCAAATTAATAAGGTAATTTTTTCTAAAGATATCCCATATAATTGATCTGAACTTAATTTTTTAACTTCAGATATGGATGATTATTTATCGAATAATACGCAACCAAATTATAACCAAGCTCTTTCAAATACTGGCTTTTTATTTGGGAATAATACTACTACTTGAAGTATAGCAAATACTATCTGAACTACGCTCTCAAACAATAATTCACTTTCTTTTTGTAATAATGATACCAAACTTAAGCTAGATACTGCTATTTTACAAGACATTGCATCAGAAATTGGAACCTGAAATAGTTCGTGTTCAACAGTTTGAACTAGCTCAAACCCTTCTAAAACAAAAAAGCTTGAGCCTTGAGTTTTACCAAGTAATTCTGCTAATAATAATGCAAATACTGCCTTATTGGATACTTTTCCTTGTAATACTTTCTATTGTATCGAGATGAGTACAGAAATTTACAGTCAGAATTTATTAAGTTGATGAAAAAATAATAGTATAGAGTGAATCCTTGATAAGCATTTTCTTATTATGGATAAACAGTCTAGAACTAGTATGAATCAATCAAATATGACTACAGAATTTTTCAGTTTAGATCTCTTGAAAAATTTAAATTTACCAGATATGGCTCATTTATGAATTATAGTTACAAGTCTTCCACCACCAATTCTTAATCTGGAAGCCAAAGATAGACAAAATCCAGATTGAACTAATAAATGAAAATGATCTAAGGCTGATTTTTCAGATGATAATTTATTTAATACAATATTTACTTGATATGGCTTAAAATACAATTCTCCAAATGATTTATCAGCAGAAATGGAGGATTTACAAATTGCAAATTGTAGTGAACTTACGACAAATGATTGTAATGAAAAATTAAAATTAATTCAAAAAGACCAATATAATCAGCCAGACATAGTGAAAGTGCTTGATACTAGTATAAAAAATGAATATTTTAATTTATTTAATAAAGACTTGATAAGATTTAATTCTTTTTCTTCTGAGCTTCTAGAGAGGATTAGCTCTCTAATTGCCATAACCAATACTACTAAGAAAAAACATTGTGATTAATATGAAAAAAATAATTTTTACATTAGCAATATTTCTAATAACTTACTCGATGGCTGAGGCAAGCGGTTCTTGTAGTATTAAATGATGACCATCTCCTCGCCTTTGAGAATATGTTAATGATATAAATATTGTGTTATCTGAGATTTGAAATAAATCAAAAACAACTTGTAAGAGTAATGATGAATATAGACAATCTCTAAATAAATCAAGCTCAAAATTAGAAAATGATTACAATAAAATTCTTGATGTTTGAAGTTTTACATCTTCATTTAAATCAATTTTAATGGTGACAGACGGAGAGCTTGTAGATCCGGTTTATAGAGATTATAATCTTATCAAATCTCAACATGATAAAATAAATAGAGTCTGAGATATTGTTACAAAAAAATGTGCTCTCGATATAGAAATAGCCGATTCAAATGTTATAAATAATTTCTTAGCTAAATATGATTGGCAAAACCAAAATACTTACACAATCGGAGATACTCTTTCAAAATTAAGAGAGATAAACGGTGATATTTTTTCATTTTATGTAAATGCTATAATTGGCGAGAAATACACCACAAGTGAGGCAGATTCAGTAGGAAAATTAAACTTAAAAAACGAATTTTTATCTTATTATACAGGTGACGGATTAATCCCTTGTAAAACCGAATATTGATCTTGACTTCTTAATAAACTTGAAGGAGTTTTTGATATTTGAAAGTGAGTAAACGGATGATTTGATACATGGAAAAATGCCTGGAATTTACTTATTTGAAATGATGCCTGAAAACAAAAATACGCTGAAGTAGAAAAAAACTTATTAAAAAAAGAATTAGGTAAGCAGTGAATTAGTCCAAACGGAGCCTCTAGTATGCTAAAAAATCTAGAAAATACAAATGCCTGTAAATGAAATCCTGCTTGTCTTGCGGAAGAGACTTGACGCAGAATTACCTGAACTCTTTCTTATTTTGAGACATTTTTTGATGAAGTAAAAAGTGATTTAACCAACCCAAAAAATAGTAATTTCACAATGATTGTAAACTGAAAAAGAGCTAAATATAACCAAAATCCAGCTAAAACAACCGATGAATATATTAGAAGATTAAAAGAAATTAATTCCACAAAAGATATATTTAGCGAAGTTCAAACTAGTTATAATACTGTAATTTCTCAAATTGATATAGAAAATGATACGCTTGATAGTAATGTATGAAACTTAGCTGAGCTTTATTATGGCTTAGTTAAGACAAATCTAAAAATCAAAGATAACATAAATGTTGCCGAAGAACTCTGCAACTGCCAAGCCAGCTGAATCTGAAACTGTCATTTTTAAAAAAATATGTCATTTTAATTTGAAAGATCCTTCGACTACGCTCAGGATGACGAACAAAACCACTATCTCGTCACCCTGAGCGGAACGAAGTGGAGTCGAATGGGTCTTTCTAAATAATTCAATAATCCTTTAGGGTCTCAATTTGATTTTTATTGAGAATTTTTTCTATTTCGTTTTCTGGAATGGTTGCAATATTATCGACACTTCCAGCTAATTTCAGAAGTTTTTGTCTTGTTTTGGCTCCAAATCATGGGAGCTCTTCTAGGATATTTTTTTTCATTGCCTTATTTCTACTCACTCTGTTAAAAGAAATTGCAAACCTATGAGCCTCATCTCTGATTTTCTGGAGCAGCATTAGCTCTGGAGTTCCTGGTTTGAAAATAATTGGATCTGATTTTCCTGGAATAAATATTTCTTCTTCGCGTTTTGCGATAGAACAAATATTTGGTAGCCCTCACCCCATCCCTCTCCCAGAGGGAGAGGGGGCTTTAATTT
>CAZKUA010000008.1:45756-55570 GCA_964555845.1 uncultured Candidatus Peribacteria bacterium
CCCTCTCCCTCTGGGGGAGGGGTTGGGGGTGAGGGAAAATTTTCAGAAATGGCTCAAACTGCGGAACTTAGTTGTCATTTTCATCAGTCAATTATAATCAAATCTGGCCAGTTATTTAGTTTGATTGCCTCGAGAGTTCGCCTTTCTAAGATTTCAGCCATTGACTTAAAATCATTGATTTCTCACTCTGCGATTGTTTTGAGTTTATATTTTTTGTATTTTGATGTGTCAGATTTTCCGTTTACAATTACACTTCTTGAAGCTACGGTAAAATTTCCAGAAATATGAGAAATATCATAACATTCAAAAATAATATCAGATTTTTTATTATATTCGTATCCGAGCTTTTCAAGAATTGAAATTTGAGTATTTTTTGTAAGAGTTTTTTTGGAAATCTGTCCAAGTTCCTGTTTATAAGCGAAATTCAGTAAATTATTTTTTGTGAAATTTATAATATCAAGTTTTGGTCAAATCGATGGATTTTCAATTGAAATATGTTGATTTTTCAGGTAAGTTACAAGAAGTTTATCTGAAATTTTTTCGTTTGTAATCAATCGTAGGGAACAATTGCATTGTTCCGTTTTTCTTATTCATTCAATTTTCGGAACGATGCAATCGTTCCCTACATAATGTTGCTTCAAAAAATCTGAAATTATCTCATTTTTCTCCTCCTCTAATTTATTTTCAATCAAAAAATTATTTATTCCAATAATTTCGCCATTTCTAATTTGCGTGAGTCAAATATAACTCTTACTGTATTTTGTCAGATAAACCAAAATATCATTGTTTCATGAAATTATATCGCGTGCAACCTGCTTTTCTTTTAGCTCGGTAATATATTTAATTTGCTCTTTTATTTTAGATGCTTCCTCAAATTCTAAATTGGTTGCTTTTTCTCTCATTTCTTTTTCAAGTGATGCTATTATTTTTCAAATATTTCATTTCAAAAAATCTTTTAAAGCTTCTATATTTTTCTGATAAATATTTATTTTATGAGCATCTAGAAGGCACGGACCGGGACAAAGTCAAATGTAATAATCAAGACAGGGAATTGTTTTACTAAATTTTTTTGTAATCATAATTTTCCCATTTTCTCAAATTCAAAACTCCATTTTACAAGACCTTATTTTAAATATTTTTCTAATAGTTTTCAGGATTTCAGATACATTTAGAGTACTCGTATATGGTCAAAAATAAGTTCAATTATTGCTTCTAATTCTTGTTTTGTAGACTTCTGGAATTTCGCTATCTGTAATTTTTATATAAGTTAGATTTTTATCATCCTTCATTAAAATATTGTATTTTGGTTTATTATTTTTGATATAATTTGTCTCAAGCACGAGTGCTTCCAACTCATTTTTTGTCTCAATAAAATCAATAAAATCTACTTGTTTTATCATATTTTGCTTCGCAAAATTTAGCTTCGCTTTTCCGTTAAAATATGAGCTAACTCTAGCTTTTAGATTTACAGATTTTCAGATATAAATAATTTTTCCAGATTTATTTTTCATCAAATAAATTCCCGGAGTTTTTGGAATATGCTCTATAATTTTCTCAATTTTTCTCATTTAAAATATTGAATTTATATTTATTGGTTTTAATCTTTTTTCTGTCATTTCGAGCTTGTCGAGAAATCTATTAATTTGATTATATCCAAATTATCAAAATCGCAAATGTTAGTTTTTTCAAAATAAACTGTAAAAATTATTAAAAATATATATAGTTAGTCAAACTAACTTAATTTTATGAAATATAATATAACTTGTATACCTTGAGTTGAATCAATTTTAAAGAAGGAAATTGAGAAATTTGGGTATAAAATTACTGAAACTCGCGATAGAATTGTGACTTTTGAATGAGACTTATTGGCACTAGCTAGGTTAAATATCTGGAGTAGAGTAGGGAATAAGGTCTATCTAGAGCTTTCTGAGTGATATGTAAATAATTTTGACGATTTATTTGATTTAGTTGCTAAAATTGATTGGAAATATTATATTAACGAAAATAGCCCAATTATCGTAAATTGAGTTTCTGTAAAATCAAGTCTAGAGAGTATTCCTGCAATTCAAAAAACTACAAAAAAAGCAATAGTAACCAAGATAACCGGAGTAAAAGATAAATTTTTAAATGAAGATGATACGCTTCCTGTAAATGATATTTTGGTTATGATTTTTGATAATAAAGCTAAAATTCTTCTAGATACTACCTGAGAAGCACTTCATAAGAGATGATATAGAGTTGGACAACACGAAGCACCAATTAAAGAATCTCTTGCTGCTGCTTTAGTACTTTTATCAGGTTGGAATTTTAGAGATAATTTTTATGATTTATTTTGTGGAAGCTGAACTATTCCTATTGAAGCTGCACTAATTGCTAAAAATATTGCTCCAGGATTAATTTGAAGAAGATATGCTTTTGAGAATTTTAGCTGGTATCCAGAATCATATTATAATGAAGCTATAGAGGAAGCAAAACAAAAAGTTATAACATGAAAAACTTACAATATTTTTGCATCAGATATAGATGAATATTCAATTGAATCAGCTATTGTTAATGCTAAAAATGCAAATGTAGACGATATTATAAAATTTGAAATAAAATGAGTGGAATCATATCTTGGAAGTCGAAATTTAGAGTGAACTCTAGTATCTAATCCACCATACTGACTTAGACTTAATCCAAGAGATTTACAAAATATCTATAAAAATATCTCCACAATCCTGAAAAATAACCCAAATTTAAACTGATGAATTATAACATCAAACTTAGAATTTGACTCTCTAATTAATCTTTCTAACTGGAAAAAAAGAAAACTCTACAACTGAAATGAACTTTGTTATTTTTATAAAAAAGTTAAATAAAACTAAATTTTAGTAAAAAAACCTAGAAATCTTGATTTCTAGGGTTTTTTTGACTTTTTTAAATTTTCACTTGCACTTTTTGGAAAAATATATTACTATCTCTTTGCTGGCCAAGCAATATAAAATATTAATTCTTAATCTATTAAATTATGACAGAAGGAAGAGAAAAAAATGAACTACACAGACAAATTGGAGAGGCAATCTCTATGCATTTTGGAAGTGACATTGCAGTAAATAACACAAAGAATTCGTTTGATGAGATTCTTTGACCTGACGCTTATTTGGAATAAAATAAAATAATTTATTTCCGGAAATAATTATTACTTATTCAATTCTGAATTCCTCATATTTTATATTTTTTTGAAGAATGGTCCTTTGGATCATTCTTTCGTTTTTATTTAGACTACTTGATCAGGATTTTATTTCAAAAAATATTATTTCTTTAAGATCTCCTGAGGAAAGTCCATCAAGAATTAGATAATCAAATCATTTTCAGATAAAAACCATATCTTTTGGATTATATGTGAAATTTTTTAAAAAGGGAATTATTTTTTCATAAACTTCTCAGAGTATAGCCGATTTCGACCTTTTTATTGCATCTATTTTATAGCGCTTTACTTCGCCATATTTTGTAATTTTTCAGATAATAATTCAAATTAAAATTCAAATTATTAGAAGTAAAAGCATTATAAATACTACTACTGCCTTGTTATTTAAGATATTTAAAAAATCTTTCATATATTTATTGTTTATTTAATAATTTTTCTTATAATAAGATTATATTTTAATCTTTTACTACTAATTTATGATTTTTTGAATAATTGCAAATAAAATTACGAGTTCGTATTTAATTAAAAAGTATGAACTTGCTAAAATTGAGAATAATGAAGGCATTGATTTATATAAAGCTTGAAATAAAATTTTGGCTGTAGTAGAAGATAATTCTTTATCTATTGATAAATCTTTATTGTATATTTACACTGAATTTAATCCAAATTTTATTTTCCATATCTCGTCAGGAACTTGAATAAGCAATGAACATACAATTTGAGATATAATTTTACCGAATACATTTTTGCAGTATGATCCTAGAATTGAAAATACTGAATTTAGAAAGGAAAATATAGATTCATTCTTTAAATGAGCATTGTTTATTGAAAATTATCACCTTCAAAAAGATTATGATTTCAATAAATTCTGATTAAGTATTGGTTGAATTTGTGTTTCTTGAAAAAAAGAACTTAGTGATGAACTAGTAGATAAGGCAAGAATAGCTTATGAAGCTGATGTATATGACAAAAATAGTTTTTCCTTTGTCAGTGAGGCTTCTAAAATTTCTATTTTAGATAAAGTTTATGTAATAATTATGATTTGAGATGAAAAAAGTGAGTGAATATCTACAATAGTTGGGAATTGAATTTATGTTTTTGATTTTATTTTAGATAATTTGTCTGAATTAGAAGAGAACCTAGAGGTTGAGATTTAAATAAATTTTGTTACTTATTTCTTCTGTCATTCCCGCCACATCTGTCATTCCCGCGAAGGCGGGAATCTATAAAAATAAAGAAAAACTAAATAATAGATTCCCGGGTCAAGCCCGAGAATGACATAAGGAATGGCAATTAATTATTTCCACTCGATATTTATCTCTTTGTTTCTGAAAATTTCAAATTTTATAGTATTTAGAAAATCCTCTAAGTTATCTCATTTCAAAATTATTTTCTGATAAAAAAGCGAAGCTTTTTTAGAAAAAATTTCTTTATCATAAAAAATAGTAAAATCTCAATTATTTTCTAGCTCTAGTTTGTTTTTGAGTTTAACTATTATATCTTTTACTCTTTCTTTACTCTTTGATTTTACCCATATATAAGCCAACTCTCTGAATGGTGGATATCAAAATTGTTTTCTTTCAGCTAGGGTATAGTTTAGAAAATCCTTATAATTACCTTCTGTAATCAGTTTCAAGAAATTGCTTTCTGGAATATAAGTTTGAATTAAAATATCTGATCATCTCTTGATATTGTAGTAAATATTATCATAAATTTGCTCTTCTATATTGTATTCTGACACCAGAAATTCCGACTCAAGCAAGAGAATTCCGACAAGTCATAAATTAGCAATATTTATAGTATTTATAATTTCAGTTGCTATAATTAAGTTAGCAATTTTAATTTCTTCTTTATTTATTCACTCTTTTTTTATTTTATCAGAATCAAGTCTTAGAATTTTGAATTTGTGAAATAATTTAGTTATATTTTCTTCAATTTTTTGGATTCCAACTCATACTTGAGCCAAATTTGTACTTTTGCATTTAGGGCAACTAACGGGAATATTTTTTTCATGATTACATAAATGACAGATTAACATTTTTTTTGGATATTTATGCACAGTCATTCATATATCACAGAAATCGCATTTTATTTGAGATGAACAATCCTTGCAAATAAGAGAGTTTGCCTCTCATCTTTTATTCAAAAAAAGAAGTACTTTTTTTCATTCATTTACTGTTTTTTCTATTGAGTCAACTAGATTTTGACTTATGAGAGGAAAAATATTTTTACTATAATTTAAATTGACAACATTTATCATATTATTCAAATTCAATTTTTATAAATTTAATAAAATCATCCACACTTTCAAAATTATGATAAATTGAAGCAAATCTAATATAAGCCACATCATCTATGTATTTTAGCTTATTTAAGACATCTTTTCAAATACGTTTTGATGTAATTCATTTTTTATTTGATGCCCACTCGCTTTCCAAATCGTTAATCATTTGTTCAATTCTATCCATTTCAATATTCCTTTTAGTAAATGATTTTAATATACTTCTTTGAAGTTTAGGTCTATCATACATTTCCTTTTCTCAATTATTTTTTGTTACCAAAAAATTCACGAATTCCATTCTCTCAAAAGTTGTAAATCTGGCTCAGCATTTTTCACATTCTCTTCTTCTTCTTATTGATTTTCAATCTTCTGTGATACGCGAATCAATTACTTTTGTATCAAGATTTCTACATTTTTGACATTTCATAAATTTTTTTAGTTAGTTTTTATTTTAATGATAATATTGAAAAACTAGAAAAAGTCTATTTTATATTTTCCTTAATTTCGCTATAAAAAATCCTTCAGATATTTTTGATGGTAGAATTCTTAAAGTTTTTTTCATTTCCTCACTGTATTTTTTCCCATTAAATTCAGTAAGACCCGGTCTAGTAAATTCAAAATCTAGACTAATTTCTTCTATAGCGAGTCCATATTTTTCACAAATTGTATTTATAACCTCTTCATTTTCCTCAGGAGCTATTGTGCAAGTTGAATACACGACCTCTCACCCAGAAGATAAGAGTGGTACTATACTTTCAAATATTTCTAGCTGAAGCTTTTGTTTATCTAATATATTTTTTTCTGTCCAAAATCAGTAAGATTTTTCATTTCAGAGATTAATTCTTCACTCTGCGCTACAAGGAGCGTCAAAAAGGATTTTATCAAAATATCAATTTTTGAATTTATCTTTTAAATTAATTGAGTCCATTTTTATTGATTCTGCGATATTGCATCATTGAATATTTAGATTATGATTTAATTTATCAAATCTAATTTGATTTTTCTCGCAAGCTATAATTTCTCACTTATTTCACATCATAGCGCAAATTTGAGTCGTTTTAGAGCCTGGCGAAGCTGTTACATCAAGGACTTTATCTCCCGTTATTGGATTTAGTATGATAGCTGGAATAAGACTTGCAATTCCTTGTAAATAAATTTTTCAATCATAAAAGATAGGCGATCCTTTAATGAAAAATTCATCTTTTTTATCTAGGATATAAGTGTTTTCTATAAAATCAATTTTCTTGAAATCAATTTTATTTGAGCTTAGAAATTCTTCAATTTCCTCATTATTTGACTTAATAGTATTAACTCTAAAAGATGTAATTCTTTCACTATTAAACCCATCGTTAGTTATTTTAACATCATCCTGAGAATATATTTTATCGAGTCTCTCAAAAAATTTATCTAGTATCATATTTTATTTTTTAAAAAATAAAAGAATACTCCAAACGAGAAGTATTCTTTTTAATTGAAGTTTTATAATTTAATTATTTCACGAATTCAACAATATTTTTGAATACTTCAGGATTTGTAATTGCTAAATTTGATAAAACTTTTCTATTTAAAGCCACTTTTTTAGTAGTTAAAAGATTTATAAATGTAGAATAATTTAAACCATGTAATCTTGCGGCATTGTTGATTCTTATAGTCCAAAGACCTCTAAAATCTCTCTTTTTAAGTTTTCTACCAATATATGCGTTAGTTCATGATTTAGCTAGTGCGTTTTTTGCTCTAGAGAAAACATTACCATTCATCATTCTAAAACCTTTAACTTGTGCTAGAAGATTTTTATGTCTTTTTCTGGTCTGAAGACCTCTTTTTACTCTTGTCATAATGTATTTATTAAATTAAATAATAGTTAAATTTAGTTTTAAAGTCAATTTGGTAGACTTTGTCTCATTTCTCTTACATTAGCTGTTCCAGAAACTTTACCATATTTTTCTCTTCCTTTAGCCTTTTTAGATTTGTCAGATAAAAGATGTCTTTTACATGATTTAGCTAATATATATTTACCTGTTCCAGTAATTTTAACTCTTTTTTTAGCTCAAGAGTGAGTTTTTGCTTTCATAAATTATTAAATTAAATTTTATTATTTTTAAATTATTTTTTTAGACTTAACATTACATTAAACATTGTCCCTGTCTTTATTATTTTTCATTCTAACTTATAAATGTCAGTTAATGAATTTATAAATTGTTCTATTTTCTCAACTGCAGCTTTTTCATAATGGTTTTCCCTTCATCTAAGCATTAAATTAATCTTTAGGGGATGCCCTTCTTTTGCGAATTTAATTGCTTGATTTTTTCTTACTTCTAAGTCGTGGTCTCACATTTTGTATGTTAATCTCAGAGTTTTTATTTCATTTCTTTTAGAACTACTTTTGCTTTTGGCAATGTTTTTTTGTTGTTTGAAAAGAAATTTTCAATAATCCATTATTTTAACTATTGTAACTCATTCATTCATTCCTCAAGTCTCTACTAAATCCACATTTGCGTCAGCAGCGATTTGTAAGGCTTTAGAAATTGGCATAACTCACAATTTTTCTCAATCAATACCTATTACATTAACTGTATGACTTCTGATTTCTTCATTAATTCTTTTGTCTTTATGACCCATTAATTATGATTTTAAAGATAAAGTTTTTGCAAATTTTGCAAATTTAGATTTCTTTCTAGATCAATTATTTTTGTGGATTATATTCTTTTTTACTAATTTATCAATAGAAGAATAAACTTTAGATAATAAAGAGTTTGCTTCTTCAACTGAATTGCTTTTTATAGCTCTTTCTAAGCTCTTAATGTTCTCTTTATATAAAGCACTAAAATGTTTATTTCTAGATTTTTTTGTAATACTTTGTCTTAAAGCTTTTTTAGCAGATGTAGTATTTGGCATTATTAAGGTAATTATTTATAATAGTTAAAGAAAAAATGCCACTAAGACATTTTTAAAGTGCTCGCATTGTATATAAAATGATTTTATAGTCAAATAAAAATTTGATTTTATTAGATTTATTTAAAATTTGTGTATTTTTTGTACAAATTTATCTAAATCTATTATTTAGAAATAAAATTTGCATTTTAAAAAAATAAAATATACTCAATTTATATTAAACTTAATATATAGAATATGACAAGAAGATTTCCTGAAAATAATGATGGAATGTCGATGCAATTCGTTTTAACTGATCCATTTAGTGATATAACAAAAAAACCCAAAGATAAGATAAATAAATTATTAGAAAATAATGAAGCGAGAAGAAATGTGGGATTAGTAGAAATAAATAATGTATTAAGACCCACGGAAGTAATGGCAGTGTGAGATTTACATTGAAATATTAACGCTTTGTATTGAAATTTAAGCGCTCTTTGAGTTATTTCAAAAAACTCTAATTGGATTTGATGAAATACTCAGCTAGTATTTTTATGAGATATAATAGGGGATAGACATGCCTCTTGATTTGAGATTTTAACCAAAATTAACGAATTAAATAAACAAGCCGAGGCTAGTTGATGAGCCATTAATATAGTAGCCTGAAATCACGATAATATGGTTATTTCATTTTTATTATGAAGAGATTTGCCTGGATGACGTACTTATGTTGATTATTGAATTAAGGCCAAATGAATTGAGGAATTAATCGAATTTGTAAATGAAGACGAAAAAGAAATGCAACTCAAGCAATTAAATAACATTTATTCTCGTACTAATTCATCTTATAATCCACCAAATAAATTAGATAGAACAAAAATTCTAACTAATATGAAAAATAGCGAAAAATGAAGAGAATTGTTAGAAATAATTTGTAATATGAAAGTTGTAGAGCAAATAGATGATATTCTTTTTGTTCATACTGATATTATGCCAGGAATGATTGAATTAATTCTTAAATACTGAGTAGATAAAATAAATCAAATATTTCAAGATTGATTAAAGAAGGTTTTATTAAAATGATATAATCCTCAGAAATTAGAAGAATTTTGAGAAATTCTTGATATATTTTTGGATACAGATAATAGATATTTATTTTTATCTGATTCTTATTTATCTTGAGGCTTATTTGCAAATGTAGCAATTGAACAAATTAAAGAAAAATTAAAAAATGGTTTAGAAGCCTTAAAACAAAAATGAATAAATATAATATTACACTGACATTCTTATTATTGAAATTTTTCAATTACGGAGGGATGAATTATAATTAGATCATTAGATAGATTTGCTTACAAAAAAACCGATAACGATGAAGTTAAATCCATAGGAATAGTTCATAAAAACTGAAATATAGAGTACTGAGAAGAGAAAAAGTCTTTGAATTGATTTTAAAAATCCCCCCCCCCCGGGGG
>CAZKUA010000009.1:0-39023 GCA_964555845.1 uncultured Candidatus Peribacteria bacterium
GGGTACCGGTACCCCTGAGGAAATGTCAGCTTATAAATTTGTAGAAAAACTTGTGGATATTGGGGATTTCATCGGAGTGAAATGAGAACTTTTTATAACTCATAAGTGAGAATTAACTATATTCGTGAGTGAATTTCAGTTTTTATCAAAGGCTATTCGCTCGCTTCCTGAGAAATTTCATTGATTACAGGACAAAGAGTCTATTTATCGCCAAAGATATTTGGATTTAATTATGAATAAAGAAAGTTATGAGAGATTTTTATTTAGATCTCGCTTTATTAAGGCACTTCGTGATTTTTACGATGAAAATGATTTTATTGAAATAGAAACCCCTGTTTTATGAAGTTCAGCCTCAGGAGCAGCTGCCGCCCCTTTTATTACACATCACAATGATTATGACCATGATTTTTTTCTTCGTATTTCCCCAGAGACAAGCCTAAAAAAAGCTACAGTTTGAAGATTTGAGCGTGTTTTTGAGATTGCTCGTGATTTTAGAAATGAATGATCTGATCCTTCTCATATGCAGGAATTTACTATGGTTGAACATTATGCTGTTTACTGGAATTTCGAGGATAATATGAAATTTATAGAAAAAATGTTTGATTATTTATTTGCTAAATTAAATTTAGGTAAAATTGTACAAATAAAAGACAAAGACTGAAATATGAATGATGTAAATTTTTCAACTCCTTGGGAGAGAATTGATTATATAAAATGAGTTCGTGATGCCTCAGGAATAGATGTTTCTGCTTATAATGTCTGAGATGAAGATAAACTTAGAAAAGATATTATGGACAAATGATTGAAATTCGAAAGAATGGATAAAATGGGATTAAATACATTAATTGATTATCTTTACAAAAAAGTATTAAGACCTGGAATAATTTGACCAGCTTTTGTCTACAATTACCCCCGTACTATGCAACCGCTCGCGAGAGTAAGTGACGACAATCCTAATATTGTAGAGCAATTTCAGCTAGTTATAAATTGATGGGAAGCAGTAAAAGCATATAGTGAGTTAGTTGATCCAATCAAACAATGAGAAAATTTTGCCGAGCAAGCTAAAAATGCGGCTGCAGGAGATGAAGAAGCTACAAGTCCAGATGATGATTTTGTACTAGCGATGGAATATGGGATGCCTTGTCAATCAGGACTTGGTATGTGAATAGATCGTATAATTACACTTCTAACTGGACAAGAAAATCTTAGAGACAGTATTTTATTTCCGCTAACTAAACCAAATTAATATGATACAACTTTCAAAATTTCCATTTAAAACTCTTAAATCAGAGCCAAAAGTAAGTGACAATAGATCTACTTCGCTTTTACTTCAAGCTGGATTTATTCGTCAAGAAATGGCAGGAGTATACAATTATTTACCTTTTTGATTAAAAGTACTTAGAAAAATAGAAAATATTGTAAGAGAAGAAATAAACTCACTTTGAGCACAAGAAATATTGATGCCAGCGCTAGCTAATAAGGAAAGTTGGATAAAAACTAATAGATGGGATAGTGTGGATGTGCTTTTTAAATTTGAAGGATCTGGAGGAAAAGAATATGGATTAAATCCAACTCACGAAGAGGTTGTTACACCACTTATGCAGGAATTTATCCAATCATACAAAGACCTAAATAATATGAGTGTTTACCAATTTCAAAATAAATTTAGAAATGAAGCGAGAGCGAAATCAGGAATACTTAGATGAAGAGAATTTTTAATGAAAGATTTGTATAGTTTTCATAAAAGTGAGCAAGATTTAGAGGTTTATTTTGAAGAAGTAAGAAAAGTTTATGTAAGAATTTTTGATAGACTTTGACTAGGAAAAGATACATTGTATGCATTTGCATCAGGTTGAGCTTTCTCAAAATTTTCTTATGAATTTCAGACAATCCTTGGAATTTGAGAAGACAATATTTATGTTTGTGAAAAATGTGGACAAGCTCATAATGATGAAATAGTTTGAGAAAAATTTGAATGTGTGGGTTGCGGATGAGATAAATATAAAATTGTAAAAACTTCAGAAGTTTGAAATATTTTCAAACTTGGAACAAAATTCAGTGATGCTTTTGGATTGAAATATACAGATGTAGACTGAAAAGATAAACCAGTTTTTATGTGATGTTATGGCATAGGGATTTCTAGAGTTATGTGAGTAATCGCGGAATTTATGATGGACAAATCTTGACTTGTCTGGCCAGAGAATATTGCACCATTTACGCACTATATTATTGTAATTTGAGACAATTTAGACAAGGCAATAGAGTTATCTAAAAAAATAGAAAGTGAGTGATGAGAAGTAATAATTGATGATAGAGAAAAGGCTGGATTTGGACAAAAAGCAAATGATTCAGATTTAATTTGAATTCCAAGAAGAATTGTTATTTCCCCAAAAACACTCGAACTCTGAGGTTATGAACTAAAAGAAAGAAAATCAGATGAGACTAAAATTTTTAATTTTTAACTAATTATATTATGGTATGTTTAGAATGAAGAGCTGTTTTAACAAGAAATAGAAATGATAAGGCCTGAAAACCAACAACTATATCTGACTATACTTTGTCTAGAAAGCAACAAGATAAAAGATTAGCCGCACTTGGTAATTTTGATGTTCTCTGAGCTTGAATAGGTGAAAAACCTGAAGTATTAGCTTGAAATGAGGTTGAAAAAAATAAAGGTATAATTGCGAAAATATTGGGAATTTTGAAATAAAATTAAATCTCTATTTTTGCTTTTTCGGACTTTTATGATATACTATTTTTAGCTTATTAAAACAGTATGACAATAGAAATTTTAGTTATATTAATTATCGCAATTTGAGGATATTTTGCTTATTTTTCTTTGAGGAAAAAATCAGATTTTAAAAGGTCTTTAAATATGACCTTTTTGCGTATTTTGATACCAAAAAAGGATAGTGAAATGGATGAGAAAAAAGAAACTGTGAGAGATTTTAAAGAGCAAATTTCTTTGATGGAGCAACTTCTTTCTTCGCTAAAAACTATTTATTCAGGTTCTTTTAAATCAAAATTTTTTGGACAAGACTATATATCATTAGAATATTTAGCGGCAAATAGAGAAATTAATTTCTATCTTGTAGTCCCTAAAAAAGCTCAAAATCTAGTAGAAAAACAAATTACAGGTTTTTATCCGGACGCTATTATCGATGAAGTTCAGGAATATAATATTTTCAAAAACAGAAAAGTCGTAAAAGCAATTTCTCTCAGTCTTAAAAAAGATTTTTTTCTTCCAATAAAAACTTACCAAAAATTAGAGAGTGATCCTATAAACAACATTACAAATGCTTTTTCAAAATTAAGTCAGTTTGAGGCTTGTTCAGTCCAAATTCTTCTAAAACCGTCTTCCGATGATTGGCAAAACAAAACCGAGAAAGCTTTAAAACAATTAAAAAAATGATTTAAAGGTTTTTCACTAAATCCTTTAATTTGGATTATTTCTTTTTTGAGTCTGATTTTCTCAGATCCAAAAGAGAAAAAGTGAGAAGACAAAGATGACAAAGATAATGACAAGGAAACTTTAATGAAGGAAAAAAAGAAAAAAGTTGGGTATGAAGTAATTATTAGAGTAATTTCAGCTGGAGATGACGAACTTCTTGCCGAGGCTCAACTCAAAAATATAATTTGAGCCTTTTCTCAATTTAGTTCGCCAGGTTTTAACTCTTTTAAAAAAGACAAAATTTCTTCTGATTTGGTTGTTAGAAATTATATTTTTAGATATTTTAAAAGCTCACCTCTTGCGAAAAAAAATATACTAAATATTGAAGAAATAGCATCGCTTTACCATTTCCCACATTCAAAATATAACAAAACTCCTGAAATAAAATGGCAAAATTTTAAAATCGTAAAAGCTCCAGCAAATATTCCGGATGAGTGACTACTTCTTTGAGAGAATTATTACAGAGGAATTAGAACTGAAATTAGACTCAAAAATGAAGATAGGTTCCGTCATTTTTATGTTATTGGTCAGACTTGAACGGGTAAATCTAGTATTTTGCAAGTTATGGCTCGTCAGGATTTACAAAATGGAAAATGAATTGCGGTTGTCGATCCTCATGGAGATTTGGCCGAGGATTTATTGCCTTTTGTGCCGAGAAATAGAGCAGACGATGTAATATATTTTAATCCAGCCGATACTGCAAGACCTCTTTGAATTAATTTACTTGAGGCAAATAGTGAGGACGAGAAGCAGGCTGTGGCGCAAGACTCGATGAATATAATGTTAAAATTATTTTGAAATGAAATATTTTGACCTCGTATTCAAGATTATTTTAGAAACTGAGTTTTAACCCTTATGGATTACCCAGGAGGATGAGCTTTGACGGATTTGGTGAGATTATTTACAGATGATGATTTCCAAAAAGAAAGAACAAGAACACTTAAGAATCCAATTGTAAAATCTTGGTGGAATTATACTTTTGCGAAAATGTGAGAGAGAGAAAAATGAGAAATGATACCATTTTGGGCGGCAAAATTTGGGTGATTTATCACAAATACGATGATGAGAAATATTATCGGGCAAGTAAAAAGTTCGTTTGATGTTTATGATATTATGCAAAATAATAAAATCCTTTTTGTTAATCTTTCAAAATGAGTGCTCGGAGATATTAATTCAACGCTTCTTTGACTTGTTATAGTTTCAAAAATACAAATAGCCGCAATGCGCAGACAACTTATAGCTAAAGAAGAAAGAAATGATTTTTTCTTGTATATTGATGAGTTCCAGAATTATATCACAGACTCGATTGAGTCTATTTTGTCAGAAGCTCGTAAATATCGCCTTGGATTAATTGTGGCCCACCAATATCTCGGACAACTTCAAAAAAGTGATGCTCTCACAAAATCAAACACAAACTTAAAAGACGCAATTTTCTGAAATGTCTGATCTCTTATGAGCTACAAAATATGACCTGAAGATGCCGAATTTATGGCAAAACAATTTTCTCCAAATTTTTCAAATCAAGATCTAATGAATATAGACAAATTCAAAGCCACAATGAAACTCTCAATAGACTGACAACCAAGCCCGGCATTTAGTGTTACGCCAGTTAATCCATACCTCGATAAATGAGACCCAAAACTCGCAAAAGCCTTCAAAGAACTTTCTCGCCTAAAATACTGACGCGACCGCGAATTCATCGAAAAAGAAATTATATTTAGAATCTGAGCGATGTAATACCTTTTCGTCATCCTGAGCGAAGTGAAACGAAGTCGAAGGATCTATTTACTTATAAAACACCTTTTTAATTTTTTTATGAAAAAAATAATTATTACCACATTTCTTTTTTTATACACAACCTCAACTTTTGCTGAGGGCGTTGTAAGTTGTAATAATTCTATAAATTGAAGCCAGCAATACCAAAAATATTGCGAAAATATTTATGTTTTAAAAATGTGTGAAAACTTAAGTCCACTAAATAAATGAGAATCTCTCCTAAAAGTAGAACAAATTCCGTTTACAGAAGCGTCGGCTGATAATAATTCAGACAGCATTTATAATGTTTTTTTAAATAAAATAGGAGCCTGATGAACTGTAGATATTAGCCTTGCCTCAGGACCATTTGAAAAATCAAAAATAGTTTATAGAGAAACAGTTAATAAAATTTTTAATTGTGCAATTCTCAAAACAAAGCTAAAAATAGGTAATTCAATTCTAAAATATATTAAAAAAAATGACAGCAACTCTAATATAGCAGCCAAAATCAAAACCCAGAATGAAGATCTAAAAAATATGATTTCAGAATATAAATGTGCGACTTCCGAAAATAGTCAAGATTTTTGATATAAAAAAGCACTTGTAGATAATGTGACTTATCATTATTGTAATTATAGATATTATCTTGATTATCTTCAAGTAGATTCAAGAAATAATATCAGTGGTTTTATGCAATATTCTTCCGGAGCCTCAAAAACTGATTACCCTGTAAATGAATTTAAGACTCGTCTAGTCAAAAATGATTCTCAAATACAAAATGAAATTACTCACTCAAAAGACGTCTATGAGCAATCTCTAGTTGCTTTCAATGAATTTGAAAACACTTATCCAAGCCACATAATTTTACTTTTTATATATAGTGAATACATAGAAATTAGAAACAATCTCAATAAATTTCTAAGTCCAATATCTCAACTAATGTACAAAATCCCACAAGCGCAGAAACAGTAAAATATTAAATTTTCTTAAAAAATTAATCAAAAGTTAACTTTTTTTGTAATTTTGGAAAAAGTATGATAGAATAATTGTATTATAAAATAAAAACAAAAATATGTGAACAGATTTTTCAAAAAAAGAGATTGTTCCGGTGGTTCAAATCCCAAATCAGACTGAAGATTTTGATATAGACTCTCAAATTAATTTTGAGGATATTTTAAAGGAACTTCAAGATATTTTAAAATCACCATCACCATTTACTTTGTATCAAAAATCAAATGAGCTCAAGGAAAAATTCGCAGAATTTATTAATAATATAACAAAAAAAATCTCTGAGTGATTTAATTCACAAAACAAGACTGTAATTATTTCAATGTATCATAATGCACAATATGAAAAAGTTTGGATAAATAATTTGAAAAATTATTTAGAAGATTCAAAATATTTTGATGTCTATATTTATTTTAAGTCAATAATGGCTTTCGAAAAAGAGAAACAATATCTTGCAAAAGCTCTTTTGAAAATGTATAAATGAACTAAAAAAGAAGATATAGAAAAATTTTTAAAAAAATTTAGCAAAAATTTTAGCTTTGAAAACATAAAAGAAATTTATAATAATCTAAAAATAAAGGAAGTAGAATTTGAAATAAAAGATTTTGATGAGAATAAAATGGAAAGATTTTTAGAGAAAATATACCTGTCTGATAAAGTTGATAACAATTTATTTTTATCTTATTTCTATCTTAATTTAAAGGAAATAAAGACAAAATTTGAAGATACTTATCATATTTTTTCTGAAATCACTATTTTTTATTTAAAAGAGACAAATATAAGGGATTTGCAAATTATAGATTATGTAAATAAGAAAAAAAATCATGAATTAAAAATTAAAATAGATTCTGAAATTAAAAATTTCTATGAAAATAAAGCAGTTTTTTATAAAAATGTTTCTGATTTACTAAATTTAAGTGCTATAACTTCAGTGGAAAGAGGTTATTTCTGGAAATATATAAAAACAGAAATTATAAATCAAAATTACAAGGAGATAAAGAGATTATTTTATTGGAATAAAGATGCTTGTAGCAACAGAAATGAGTGGGCACTTCTTAAATGAAATTTTATTTTAAATGAGAAAAATCCATTTATAAAGGAGATAAATTCTATAATTTGATTTAAAAAATTAATTTTAGCTATTAATAAAAGTATTTTTTCTCCATTTTTAAAACCTATAATTTATTGAATAGTGTCAGAAAAAATTACTATAAATAAAAAGGATTTATTAAAGCTAAGATATTTAATGACCCTTATTTTATCTGAAAATTATGCTGAATACAAAAAAACCTATAATTTCTTTGAAGATTTAGAGACATTTTTGGATTTTAATCTTTCTACAGCTAAATCTTTTAATGTTAATTTAAAGAAAATTAAAATATTTACAGCTAATATAATTGTGGCTATAATTTGATTGTATTTTTTGTATAATTATGCTCCAGTTTGAGTATTTGTAGCCATTTTATTTTTATTAGGCTCATTTTTTAGGGAACAATTTTTGACATTTAGATCTGGAATTGAATGGAATTTTGGAACTAAGACTTTCGCGACAGCACTGCTTGTAGTATCATCTTTTTTCTGGATTACAAATCTTGATAAAACAAAAGCCGATTTATGAAATTTGATATCTAAAGTACAAAAAGTTTGAATTTACAACACTGAGGAAACTTCAAAAATCGCAGCTGAAAAGCTATGAAAATTAAAAATTTGAGAAATGGTAGCTGATATTCTACAGTCAAATAAAAAATAATCTAAACGAATTTATACATTAAAATTCCAGCTGAAGTAGCTACATTTAAGGATTGCTTCTTTCAAAACATTGGGATTTCCACTAGATAATCAGCTTTTTTGATAACTTCAGATCTTACTCACTCTATTTCATTTCAAAGTACTATACAGATATCTTCTCACTTTTTTGGCACAAAATCACGCAAATCTATACTTTTTTCATTTTGCTCAAGAACTACTATTTTAAATCATTTCTCTTTTAGCTCACTTACAATTGAGATAATATCATCATAATACTCCCAATCTACTGAATCTTGAGCTCATATTGCAGTTTTGCTAATGTCTTTTCTTGGGGGAATTGGAGTAAAACCGGTCAAAATAATTTTATCAAAACCAGCCCCATCACAAGTTCTCATCATCGCTCAAACATTGAGACATGATCTTATGCTGTCTAAAAGTAGATATTTTTTTGCCCCAAGGGCACTTGTTTCACTGTGCATTTTTTATAATCTATATTTTATTGATTCTAAAAGTTTTTTTATGTCATCGGGAATTTCTTTTGGCATTTTGGCTTCGGCAATTACGTACATATCTCCGGTTTTAGTTCAGATTTTTCTTCATTTTCATTTTATTTTAAATTTTGTTCAAGGCTTTGTTCACTCGGGAATTTTTAGTTTTAAATGTTCATTATAGACTGTGTCTATTCCAAGTTTTGTACCTAAAATTAAATCCATAATTGGCACTTCATAAGTTTTTTCTACATCAACTATGACTGCTTCTTTTTTTGGAGCCTCTCTTTTTTGTTCATAGAAATTTTCCCTTGTATCTCAAAATAAATCTCAGAAATCAAATGAAGAATAACTAGTATTTCTAGAGCTTTGCGCATTTTTAAATAAATCTTCAAAACCCCCAAATCAAGCCTGTCATCCGGAATTTCCAGAAAATTGACTTCAGGCTTTTCAGAAAGTATCATATTGTTTTCTTTTTTTTGGATCTTTTAAAATTTCATAAGCTTCATTAATTTTTTTAAATTGGGCTTCTGCTTTTTTGTCTCATTTGTGTTTGTCTGGATGCCATTGCATTGCCTGTTTGCGATATGCCTTTTTTACATCAGCTTCAGTTGCTCATTTTGAAATTCAAAGTGTATCATAAAAATCAGAATTTGCCATATTTACTAATTATTGATAAAGTAAAGATCAAGTGTAGTCTATTTCAGAAAATGATTTTACTCAAAAATTTTCTATTTCAAAATTTCTTATAAATTTCTTATAATTTCAGGTGTTTTTATAAAGTTTATAAATATTTTTTTGAGGTAATAAATTTGTAGTTCATTTTAGCAAATTATAGCTTGCAAGTCATCAGCTTCACTCAAGATACAATACGTTATTTGTTTTAGCAGAGTCTAAATTAAATCAAGTAGAAGATAAAACTAATCAAGTAGAAGATAGCGCACAAGTAGAAGTTAGTGTTCAAGAGGAAAAAATACTGGCAGGATTTCCAGAATTAAATGAGAGCACTTTGTAATTTAAAATTCAATAATTTACTTTTCAGCTTAGAGTATTATCTGCTCATCTATTGCTTATTAATAATTCGGTTCACTCCTTATTTGCTAAAAATCAGGTAAATGTTGTAGTTCCGTTATAATCTAAAGAATCTATAGAATAATCTCAAGAAATCACAGAGTCATCAGGATTTGATTTTAGGGAATCCAGAGTATTTGAAAGGTCAACATCATCCACATTTCTTTCCTCAAAAAATGACGTAAAATAAGCACTTTTCTTATAAATTGAATCCATAGAAATAAAAAGCATAACAACAAAAAGCGACAATATCATTGTCCAAATTAGAATTGATCAAGATTTATTCATTAGTTTTGATATTTAAAATCAACCTAATTATAGCAAAAACTAATAAATATCAAAATATATTTCTTGGAAAAAATTTGACTTTCTTTACTCATAATTTTTATTTTAAAAAAACTTTTGTAAAAATTGGATTTTTTTTTAGAATGAATTTAATTAAATTTTCTAACTTTTTATTTATGTATTTATCGGATACTGACATTAGAAAAGCCACACAAAATTGAGAAATCATTATTGAAAATTTTGATGAAAAAAGACTTCAAGCAGCAAGTTATGATTTGCTTTTATGAAATAAATTTTTAATTACAGATTCTCATTCTACACAATTTATAGATCCAGTTAATAAGATTTTACCTCAAATGAGGGAAGTAATTGTCGAAGACTGAAAAGAATTTGTACTTCATCCAGGAGTAAGTATTCTATGATTTAGTTGGGAGAATTTCTGATCTAATAATTATTTAATTCAATTATCTGGTAAATCAAGCCTAGCTCGTATTTGACTTGTAGTTCACAATACTGCAGGACTTATTAACCCATGACATTTTCTAAATATTGCATTTGAACTTAGTAATCTCAATAATGTACCAATAATTCTACGTCCAAAAATGGAAATTGCTCAAATTACTTTTTCTCAAATAAGTTCTCCTCCAGAAAAAACTTACGATAAAGTATGAAGATATCACACGAATAATTGGACCGGATTTGTAGAGAAGAAAATTTAACCTCCTGTCATTTCGAGCCTCCTCTGTGTCATCCTGAGCTTGTCGAAGGATCTATTAAAATAATTTACTAATTTTAAACCCCCTAAATGAAAACTTGAACACTAAGTAAATTACTTAATCAAAGAGAATATACTCAAAATGAAAAAATAGTAATTGAGTATTTTTTTACTAATACAGATAAAAATATTTATTGTGCAAAAGATACTCTTCCTAGCCAAGTTTGGGCATTTTTATTATGACAATATTCAAGAAGTCATCTATCTCTCAGAGACAGATTCTTAAAAATTTTTGAAGACCAAAAAAATGCCTTTAAGGAATGAAAAATTTGAAATGATGAATATATTTCATTAGAAGAATTAGCTGAAACTATTAAACAAAAAAATGATATTAAATTACAATATTTCTACGATAGAGCTACTTCTTTTTTAAAAAAATGGTGAGTAGAATATGGGCATAATTCTATAAAAGATTGAGATGTTATAAGATTTGCTGCAGAGTGAGTAAGTCAGGTTTTCACGAAAATTATTGAATCACCTTTCCCAGCACTATGAGCTTTTCAAGAAACTTCCACTAGATATATGCCATTTTCAAAAGAAAATATTTTATTTCCTCCAGAAATTGAAAAATCAAGTTTTAAAGAAGAAATTAAATCTTCAATTTATGAATTATTTGAGGTTTATGAGAAATGACTAATTATTGTAAAAGAAGCTTTAATAAAGAATTCAATTTTTAAAAGAGAAGATTTTACAAGTGAAAATACCTTTAATTCAACTCTAAATACAAAAACTTTCGATATTTGTAGATATTTACTTCCATCTGGAACTGCTACCAAATTATGATGTAGTTTTCAGACTAGAACACTAGAATCTCACATTTCATATATGTTATCTCATCCACTTGAAGAAGCTAGAATTATCTGACAATCTATTTGGGAAGAAGCAAAAAAAATATCACCAGGATTACTTAATCACGTAGCAGAAAATAATTTTGATATAGAGAGAAATTCAAATTTATCTTCTTGGGCAGATAATTATTTTGAAAATAAAGAAATTAAAACCCTAATTTATAAATGAATAAGTGAGGATGATAGATTAAATATAGTGTATATTTGAAATCTTGATAATGATATTTTGGCCTCTATTTTATTTGAATCAGCTAGAAAATATTGACCAAGTTATAAAGAATGTCTTGAAAATGTAGAGAAAATGAGTAAAGTAGAAAAAGAAAATTTAATGGAAACTGCACTATGAAAAAGATGAAAATTTGATAGAATGCCAAGGGCTTTACAACATACAAGCGTGTTTGCCGAATTTTTACTTGATTTTTGAGCCTATAGAGATTTACAAAGACATAGAGCAACAAAGCAAATTTGGCAATGAGTTACAGCAATTCATTGATACAGTTACCCAGAATATATTGACCTACCTGGAATGGAAGAATTTAAAAAAATGTATGATACTATAATGATGAAATTGGTTGATTTATGAAAAAAGGTTATTAAAGAAAATATGTATTTAGCTGAATATACTGCAGCCTTGTGACACCTTATAAGAACAACTTACGAAATGGATCCAGGGCAAATTGCTTATTTAATTGAGCTTAGAACTACTCCGCAAGCTCATCATAGCTACAGAGATATAATTATTAAATTATATGAAAAAATTCAAGAAAAAGCTCCAATATTTGCAAAATATATAAGAGTATGATCTGGAAATACCTCTAGAAAAGATGAGGCTGAAAGAATAGAAGCAAAAAAAATTGCCCTATGAATTAAGAGTTAATTTTTTACAAAATGATATTTATTTACTAACTTTATAAAATTATGTGAAATTGATTAGGTTTTAGACATGAACTTGAATTAACAGAAAATAGATTTGTTATTTTAGCTACTCAAGCTTGTGGAGAATGTGGTAAAAATTGTGAGATAGAAACTCAAGAAAGTTGTGAGGCCTTTAGAAAAAGAGTAGAAGAATTAACCTATGTAAATTAATGAAAAATAAATTTATAGTAATAGAATGAGTTGATGGATCTGGAAAAGCAACTCAGACTAAATTATTAGTTGAAAATCTAAAAAAAGATTGATTTTCCGCTGATAGTATTAGTTTTCCAGCTTATTGAGAATGATCTTGTAGATTTGTGGAAAATTTCCTAAACTGAGCTTACGGTCATCCTTCAGAAGTAAATTGATATATCTGAAGTAGCTTTTATGTTTTGGATAGATTTGAACAATCTCCAAAAATTAAACAAAAAATACAAGATAATGATTTTTTGATTTCAGACAGATATTCAACGGCAAATTTTGTTCATAGATGAACTCAGTTTTTAGAAAAATGAGATATTCATTGATTACATCATTTTTTTGATTGGGTGTATGATTTTGAATTTAATAAAGCAGGATTACCACAACCAGACTTAATTATTTTTCTTTCATTATCGATGGAAAATATTAAGAAAATGATAAATAAAAAAATAGATCAGCACAGAGAATATAATCTTAGTTGATGACTTGATTTAGCTGAGCAAGATATTAAACATCAGGAATATTCTCTCCAAGTTTGAAAAGAATATTTACCAAAATATTTTAAAAATTATGTCGTTCTTGAGTGCGAAAATGAAGCTTGAGAGATTTTGACCATAGAAGAAATAAACAAAAAGTTAATTACTTTAATTAAAAATTTTATTAAATAACCTTATTTTTTATGAAAGTTCGTATAAAAACTAGTGATTGACAGGCTCTTAATTACGAGAGCGCTTGAGCTTGTGCCTTTGATTTTAAGTGTGTGAGTGAAATTACTTTTGCTCCGGGAGAATTTAAATTAGTAGAAACTTGAGTTGTTGTGGAAGTTCCGGCTGGATATGTTTTGCAAACTTCTCCGAGAAGCTCTACTTTTAAGAAATTTGGATTAATTCAGACAAATTCAATTGGAATTATTGACCAAGATTATTGTGGAGACTCAGACACTATTAAATTCCCATTTTTAAATATGAGATCAGAATCTGTTACACTTGAGGCTGGAACTCGCGTCGGGCAGTGAATGTTTGTGAAAATTGATATTGCGGATTTTGAAGTAGTAGAGACTATGTGAAATAAAGACAGATGATGATTTGGAAGTACAGGTCATAAATAATTTCATTTTATGAAACAAAAAATCTACATTATAGACGGGTATAATTTTATTTATAGGCTATTTTATGCTGTTCCAAGCTTTACTTTAAAAGATTGAACTCCGGTTAATACGGTTTTTGGACTTGCAAAAATGGTCTTGTCTTGGCAAGAACAAGACAAACCAGATAAATTAATTTTTGTAGTTGATAGCAAATGAAAAAACTATAGACATGATATTTATGAGCAATATAAAGCCACAAGAGATAGAATGCCAACAGATTTAAAAACTCAGGAAAATTTAATTTTTGAACTTTTAGAAAAATTTGGAATTAATCCAATTTCAAAGATGTGATTTGAAGCTGATGATATAATTTGAACTTTAGTTGAAAAATTAAGAACCGACAAAGAAAATGACATTTATATTTTGAGTTGAGATAAAGATTTATATCAATTTATAGATTGAAATGTCGCGGTTTATGATACTATGAAAAGAAAAATTTCTCACACAAAAGAAGCTCAAGAAAAATTCGGAGTTGATCCAAAATACATAGTTGATTATCTCGCAATTTGTGGAGATAGTTCAGATAATATTCCAGGAATTCCAGGTTTTTGACCAAAAAAAGCCGAAGAGTTAATTAATAAATTTTGAACTCTAGAACAAATTTATGAGAACATTGAAAGCCTCACTGGAAAGACAAAAGAAATACTAGAGCATAGCAAAGAAATCGCTTTTTTAAGCAAGAGGTTAGCCACAATTGATACAAATGTAGATATTGGTGACTTTTCACTTTCAGACTTTGATTTTATCTCAAAAAAACTTATTAATGAAGATAGTATTTCTTTTTTTAAAAAACTAGAATTTAAATCCCTAATTCCAAAAACTCACCAAGAAGAAGTAAAAAATTTTTCATCCCTTTGAGTTAAAGTTGTAAAAATAGAAAAAGAAAACGAACTTGAAAACTTGAAAAATAAAATACTAAAAACCTGAAAAGTATCTATTTCTACAATCTGAGAAAATAGTTTTTCACTAGATGAAATTAGTATTTATTTATGAGAAAAAGAAGTTTATGAAATAGACACAGCAAAGCTCTATATTAAAGATTTTTTATCTGAAATTTTAGAGAGTGATATTACTATTTATTGATATGAATTAAAAGAAGATTTAAAAAGAATTTGGTGATATATTGAGGAAAGAGCAGTAAAAACAGAAGCCTTAATTAAGTCTCAACAAAGCTTGTTTTAATTACTAAAACTTCAAATAACTCAATTTAAATCCGCTCATCCAATAAATTGGAAAATTCAAACACTCAGTACTATTATAAGAATTCAAATCACTATATAAATAAGGGATGATTTTGCTTTTTTCATTTTTTCTTCATTTCATCAACTTGTTAGAATTGTCATTCAAGTATAAATTATCAGCACTATTACAATTATTCAAATAAATCAGGTTGTGTATTGGATTACACTTCTAATTATTTTAACTGTATCTGATAAATTTGGATTTCAAAGTGCTTGTCAATTACAAGTTGTCGCGAGTCATGTATTTGTACAATTTACGGTTCAATAAATACTATTTACGAGAGTTGTAGAAATTTTTACAAGTATAAATCATACTATCGCAGCCATTACTCCTTGCACTCATTTTTTGTATTTTTCTTCATTTCATCCACCTGTCACAATTCCATAAAATGATAAAATTGCCACAGAAATAAAAATAAAAGATGCCATAACACTCATTAATTTTATAATAGGATTTAGTACAGAACTCGAGAATCCTGCTGCTGTAGATTCAGAAATTCATTTGTCATAGAGTGATACAAAGGCGACATAAGATACTTGCATTATAATTATTCAAATTGATACCCAGAGGATTGAAAGTCTCCATTTTTTAATATCTTCTTCTCCTCCGGTTCAGAAAAATAATTTTATAGTAGTCACAAATAAATAAAGTACAGCTATTGCTATAAAAATATTTTTAGCATCTTTTGCAACAGAAAGAAGTAAATTTCTCGCTCATTTTTCTCACACAAAATCTCAAGTAAAATGCTCATTTTCTTTGAAAATATCCAAATAACTTCATCTATCACTAGATGCTTTTGCGTCAACTGTCTTAATGTCAGAGATTGCAAAAACCGAAAAACTAGAAAAAAGCAGAGTTATTAAAAACAATATTTTAAATAATTTTCTCATATTAATAATTGAATTATTTTATAAATTAATAGATTTCTCGCTAACGCTCGAAATGACAGGTACGGGGAATTAAATTTTAGGTTCATCACTCGCTTTTGATTCATTATCAATCTTTGGTTCTTCACTCTTGATTATTCAGAGGCGAGACTCGATTTCCATGTCTACGTATTCTTTTTTTCTTCAATACATTTTGCGAGAATATTCTTTGATAACTTTGGTTACTTCTTTATTTTTGTAGGTATTATCCCAGAATGTCTTCATATCAAATGGGCGAGTTGTAGCATTATCAATATTTAATTTGCAATAAGCTGTAAAATTCGCAATTCAAATTATATCTTGTTGAGACAAGAGTGGTGCGTATTCTTTTTCAAGATACTCTGCATCTTCCGCTCCGACTTTAAATGACATAATAGTTCAGGCATTTCAGAAAACTGCATCTTTAATTGATGGTTTTCCGTCATTTTTCTTATTTCATCCGATTTGTGCGATGTATTGGTGGGCCATAATAAGAGCTAGGTGATACTTACGAGCTTCTGATAATATCTCTCCGAAAGTGTCAGTTGCAAAATTTTGGAACTCATCAACATATAGATAAAAATCCTTTCTTTTGTCTTCTGCAATATCAGCTCTACTCATCGCTGCCATATTTATTTTTGATACAAATATCAATCAAAGAAGTTGGGCATTTAGGTCTCCTATTAATCATTTAGAAAGATTTACCATTAACACTTTTTGATTATCCATAATTTCCCTTAAATTAAAGGCAGATTTTGGCTGACCTATAATATTTCTAATTGTCGTATTTGTAATAAATGGTCAGAATTTAGAAGAGAAATATGGTATCATTTCTTGTTTTTCGCGGTCTCCGGTATTTGCATATTCATGCTCCCAGAATGATTTTACAACTGGATTTTTAATTTTTGAAACTTTATATTTCATAAATGCATCATCCACAAAAAGACGCGGAACGTCAATTAAAGTTCCTCCTTCGTCCTCATCATCCATAAGAGTTAAACAACCATTTCTGAAATAATGTTGAATACGAGGACCAAAAATTTCCTCATTAAATATTTTAATAAAAATACTAGTAGCATCCATTGCCGCTCTATCTTTTTCAATTGCTCTTAGATTTGGATCACGACTAATTATATCAAGTAAATTTAATCACATAGGCCTTTCAGTATCTGATGGATCAAAAATTATTACATCTTTTGCTCTCTCTTTTGGAGTGAATGAAATTACATCTTCAACCAAATCCCCGTGTGGATCTATGATACAAAGTCAGTCTCCAGCCCATAAATCTTGACGAGCAAGATATCCGATAAATACTGATTTTCAACCTCACGATTTTCAGATAATATAATGATGTCTTCCTCTATCTTTTCTGGCAAAATAAATTGGAGTCTTGATATTTCTATATTCATTAACTCACATTAATACTCAATCTTTGAATAATGGAAATCCTCAAATATATCTCTGAGCTTCCTCAGAAATTGGCATTTTTCAGTCATCAGTTGGTTTTCATTTTCTATCTCATTCTTTTTCTACATTTACAGTTTCGCCCGTTATTAATACAAAGTTTTTATTTTCATCTTTAAATAAATTTTTATTTTCATCAACCTTAAGAAGTGATCAATCTTTTGTATAAATATTTCAAAAATTATCTCTTTTGTAATCATTTAAAATTAAAGGCTCACGAGGTGATTTCAGATTAGAAGGTGGTGTAATCATCTTGTATTCAAGCCATTTTATTACTGGAGATTTATTGTAATTAATATCTGGGAAATGATATAGAGTTGAGAGCTCATCTATTGAAAAAACACTTTTATTTTGCAAAAGTCAAATTAACTTAAATTTGAAAGCTATATATCTAATTGGAGTCAAAATAAAACTAAATAAATCTTCTGAAACCCTCGGATCATCGAGTTGATTATTATATTCATCTGTAAAAATTCAAGTTACAGAAAGCAGATTATGAAGTCATTCCTTAGCACTCGTTTCGTCCAAAGAAGCAACCAAAAATCTAATGGATGCTTGAAATCATTGCTGTCCAGCAAGTTCTCAAACTGCTTTATGAGATTCTTGTTCTGCCTGATTAAATATTTTATACGAATCTCACCCACTCGCTCCAGGTGCGTTTGAGCCAGCAGTTTCCTCGTTATTTATAAATCTATTTAAAATCCAATAAAATGGATCTAGAATTTTTTGGATTAATTCCATTCAAAGAGATGCTTTTATTCATTTTTTATATTGTCATTTTGCAACAAGACTTGCTCACTTTTTGGCTTTTTTATTCCAGGCTTGTCCAAGAGGTTTAATTACCATTTGAAATACAGCTTTATCTGTTTTTTTAAGAGTTCAAAATGCATTTGTAATACTTGAGAGTGGATCATCTTCAAAATATTTATAAGTTTTTATTGGGAAAATATCAGTATTTACTTTTCCAGAACTCACAGCTTTTAGTGTATAACCTGCCGGTTTAATATCTATATAATCTTTTTTGTCTATAATTTTTACCTCAGCATCCGGATAATTTGAAGTAATTTGTTGAGTTACAAGCGTTGAGCATTCTCTATAAGTAACCAAATAAAAATGAACTTGTCCCTCATTATAAGCTATTTCAAGCGAAATTTTTGCATGATTGAAAATCATATTTAAAATTGCATCTACAAAACTAAGTTCATTTATTTTATGAACCGCTTTATAAAAGATAGACATTATTCCTATTTTTTCCTTGAAATCTTTTTTTGTTTCTTTCTCTTTATCAAGTTTACTATCAGCCCTTGGAAGGCTTACTTGAATGTAAACTAATCTTTTTGATGTATAAATTTCATAAAGGAGTCTTATTAATTTTAGAATAAGAAAAAATATTATTACAAAAATCAATATATTAACCGCATATGAAAACCAAAGCCCAACAGTATCAAAAAAACCTCAAGAAGATTCTGCAGTCGGGGCAGTAGTTTTTTTTGTATTTTGTATAATTTTAGTAGATACTCATGCTATCGCGTGGGCCTTAGATACGAATAAATCAGCAAAACTCATACTAGAAAATTAGAAATTAAATTTAATTATATTCAATATACCATAAAACCCTCAAAAAGGCAAAATTAAATCATTTTTTTAAACTCATCGAGTGATAAAATTTTCACTCAAAATTCTGTAGCTTTTTGTAATTTAGATCAGGCATTTTCTCCAGCAATCAAAAAATCTAGATTTTTTGAAACAGAAGTTCTTGTCTCTCATCAATTTTGCTCTATTATTTTATGAATTTCATCTCTCGAGATTTCTGAAAAACTTCCAGTCACACAAAATGATTTATTTGCAATTTGGGAATTAAATGTAATATTTGAGTTTGGTTTTACAGGAAGGATTATATTTATTTCTTTTAATAAAGCTATTACAGGCTCTTTGTACTCCTCAAAATAATAAACAATATTATGTGCTCAAACAGGTCCTATATCTTTTATTTCTTGTAAATCTTGAGGATTTAGGGAGGTTAATATTTCAAATAATAGATCCTTCGACTCCGCTACGCTTCGCTCAGGATGACGAGTAAGAGAAATTACATAATTCGCAAGAATTTTTCCGGTTTTTTTACCAACTTGGGGAATTCCGAGAGCCACAAAAAAATTGGCTAAATTCATATTTCTAGAATTTGAAATAGCATCAAATAAATTTTGGGTTTTCTTGGTTTCAAAGCCTTCTAATGCCAAAATCTCATCTTTGAATTTTTCTAAATTATAGATAGATGCAAAATCTGTTATATATCATTTTTCTATAAAAAGCTCAATAATTTTATCACCCATTCCATCAATATTTGCTCAAATTTTACTTACAAACAAAACAAAAGAACCCAAAGTTTGAGCTGGACATAGTTTTTTATTTGGGCAATACCAGGCCACTTTTCCGGTGTCTTTTTGTAAAACAGTATTGCAACTTGGACAATTAGTTGGGATATCTAGCATTTTTTCTTTTCAACTTCTTGCTTCAGTTATCACACTTATTACCTCAGGAATTACCTCTCCGGCTCTCACGATAAAAACTTCATCTCAAATTCGCACATCTTTTTTATGTAGCTCATCATAATTATGAAGTGTTGCTTTTGATACAACAACTCAGCTTACATTTACAGGCTTGAGGTGAGCAATTGGCGTGATAATCCCAGTTCTTCCGACACTGTGCTCGATATCAAGAACTGTAGTTCTCACATTTGTTGCTGGGAATTTGTATGCGATAGCATATCTTGGATGATGTTCGGTAGTTCCGAGTGTTTGCCAAAGAGATAAATCATTTAATTTTATCACAAGTCCATCAATTTCAAAAGCAAATTTTGGTTTATTTTCTCAGAGTCTTTTTATTTCATTTACAATTTCACCTATATTTTTTGCCTCAAAAAAATACGGCGAAACCTGAAATCCAAGGGATTTTAAGAATTGTAATTCATTAAAGTAAGAGAAAGATTTTTGAAACTCTGGCAGGGAACGATTGCCATCGTTCCCTACATTTCATCATTTCTCCAAATAAGGGAAACTATATGCGAAAAATTCTAAATTTCTTGATTTTGTAACATTATAATCTAGTTGTCTAAGGCTTCAACTTGCGGCATTGCGAGGATTAGCAAAAAGTTTTTCTCCGGCTTCTAATCTTTGTTTATTTAAATTCTCAAAAGCTAAAATCGGCATAACAACCTCTCATCTTACCTCAATTTCTTCTTCGATTTTAAATGGAATTTCCCTTGGAATTGATTTAATTTGCATTGCATTTATCGTAATATCTTCTCATTCAATTCCATTCCCACGAGTTAGAGCTTTTATTAATTTTCAATTTTTATAAGTCAAACTAACCCCAAGTCAATCAAATTTTAACTCAATTACATATGGAAGCTCCATTTCCTTTTTTAAAATATTTAAAATTCTTTTTTCAAAATCCAAAATATCCTCACTATCATAAGTATTATCCAGGCTTATCATCGGGTAAATATGAACTGCTTTTTGGAATTGATTACTCACTAAAACATCAATTTTAGAGGTTGCAGATTCTTCGTAGTTTATACCATATTTTTCCTCTAATTTCTTTAAAATTTTAAAAAGCCTGTCATATTCCTCATCAGTTATAACCGGAGACTCCTCATTATAATAAAGCCTATTGTGTTCTCTTAAAATTTCTTGAAGAGAGACTATATCTTGCTTTCCAAGATTTGAACCATTTTCAAGATAATAATTTGATTTTGTAAGTAGGTCTGAGGTCATATAATTAGTTAATTACTAAATTTCATCTAAAATTCCCTTATCTAAATTAGTTTGTTTTAAAATTGCATTTAATAATCATTTTCAAATACTTTTATTGTGAACTGGAATTGTAGTTCTTTTTCATGTTTTTAAATTTTTCATAGTACAATGACTCCCAACCCAAGAATGCTCTATATATCAATATTTCTTTAATAATTTTATTAAATCTTTTGGGTAAATTTGAGAATATCTAGGCATAATGTTTTTCGTTAATTTGAAGTTTAAAATCAAATTTTTTTATATCTTTTTGCATACTTAATAAGTAACTTGCAATAGCTTCTTTTAAATTTATAGATAATTCTTCTAAATTTTCTCACATAGTAAAACATCAAGGCAATGCCTTAACTTCAGCATAATAACTTCAATCATCTTCTTTATGTATTTCTATTCATAATTCTTTAAATATATCATTCATATTTATAATTATAAAAAATAAAACTAATCCCATTATATGGATTTTAAAAAGAAGTCAAAACTAACCAAAAAAAATCGGACGCAGTCCGATTTTTTTAGAAGACATAATTATTTTAAAATTTTAACACTATTAACTATTTTAACCAATTCATCAAATTGTTTTTGATATTTCGGATTAATATCTTCAGGTGAATTATTTTTAATTGAATTTATAATTTTCTCATCAAATTTCATTTGTTTTACATTGTTTTCATAATAATCACTCATTTTTTTAAATTCTGCATTTGGAAATTCTGCATTTGGAAATTTCTTCTGTAATTCAATATATTCATTTTCAAGAAGAAAATTTATATCTAAGTTAAGAAATAATACATAATTATCCAAATATACTATTTTTTTAACTACAGGTGAATTTAATCATTCATATCATGTCCATTCTATTTTTGTAGATGTTGGAATTCAGTCTATTGTTCAGTATATACAATTTTCTCAACAACTTTTATTTTTTATTATTTTCTCAACATCAGATTTTTCAATTGCTTGTTCCTGTCAAAGTCAATCAGGAGAAAAATTATATTCTCCATAATCTACCCACAAAGTTCCTCATGTGTATTCTTTAAATTCAATACTAGTGTGACATATTTTTGTATTTCCCTCATTCTCAGAACATGAAATTTCTATTTCATTTTCTTTTAAATAAGACAAACTTTTATTTTGAATAACTAAATTAGATGGAAAATCCAAAGAAATAGACATTTTATCTATTTTTAATGTCTTGTTTTTTCAGTTATCAATTAACTCATAACCCTTTTTATCTTTTGTACTTCCATTTCTAACTTCCTCTACAGCCCCAGAACTCACCTCTACACTTCAAGTCCCTACATTCTCTGTAACTTGATTTTGTACCATAGGAGTCGGAGCTACGGCTTCTTCTTTAAAACATCCCACAAGTAACAGACTTGAAGATATTAATGTAATAATTAGTAATTTTTTCACTTCAAGGACATTTGTTTTACTACACATAAAAATGAAATTAAAAATAAAAGTTTGTTTATTTATATAATATACAAGATAAGCGAAAGATATACTATTTTTCAAGTAAGTCAAAAGAAATTCAAAAAAATAAAAACGGACTTTGTCCGTTTTTATCGTATAGTTTAGGTAAATTAATTTAACTTTGTTTAATTCTTGAAACTAAATCTTCATATTTAATAGTTTTTCATCTCAAATCTTGAACTGGAGGAACGCGACAATCTCTTGGGATTTGGATAGGGAAATCTAGAGGAACTTGCTTCATAATAGATCTATTCATAAATGCTCTTATTTTACTATTTGATATCGATGAATTATTTAGTTCTCATTGTATATCGTTAATAGCGGTTTGAATTTGAGGATGAAGTCTAGGTAATCTTATCTCGGGTTTATTTTTAGGATCATTAGGATTTAGGGGTACTATTTTATGTGAAGTTTCTTGCGAAGTTATTTTATCTGTAGAATTTCATTGTATTATTGATTGCTGAATATGTTCTATTGGCTTTTGTTTTTGTTCATAAAATTGGTTATTTACAGTCTTTTGTTCTGTTGTAGGCTTTGGTTTAATCTCTTGTTCTAAAAGAGGTTTTTTTATGATAAAATTAGTAGTAGTATCATCACGATATTTACAAGAAAATTGAAGTGGCATATTTGTTTCATTTTTTTCAGGTGTAATAACTTGTACAGAAATAATATCTTTATTAAATGTGAGACTATTTCCCATAAGTAATTCTCTTCCTCCAACAATTGCAAAAATATTATATGATGGCGGGGCCGTAAGTTCTATGTCATTAGCTCAATTATTTTGAACATTTTTTAAGGTTAATCATCCAAATTGGTCAATTGCATCAAGTGTTTGATTATTATTCTACTTAATGAAAAACCTTCTTTTTTTGAGGAATATTTTTTAATGTCATCATTATCTTTTTTTAGTGTAGGATTTTCATCAAATTGTGGTGCATCAATACCCATAGTATAAAAGTTAAAATATAATTATTTCCATTAAGAATACTATATAATTTCTTTTCTGTCAAAAAAAACCTCATCAATTACGATGAGGTTTTTATATTTAAATCTTAAATAAATCTCTTATTTCATTTTATTTCTCAAAAAAGCTGGAACATCTAGGTCGTTTTGACCGTCTAGGAGAGATGAATTAGATATTGGCTTCATAGAAGTTTGTGGGGCTGGGGTTTGGATATTTCTTTTTCAGAATTGAGATCCAATTAGAGAAGTTTTTGGTGCTTCTTGGTGTCTCTTGTTTGATTCTTCGTTAAATCCGGTAGCCACAACAGTAATTTTGATTTCTCCTGTGTAATTATCATTGATAGTTGCTCAGAAGATAATATTTGCTTCTGGATCACAAGAATCTGTAATAATTCTTGCTGCTTCGTCAACTTCAAACATAGAAAGGTCTGTTCAACCAGTAATGTTGAATAATAATCATTTTGCTCCGGCGATAGAAAGCTCTAAAAGTGGAGAATCAACTGCAGCGCGAGCCGCTTCAATTGCTCTGTTTTCTCAAGAACCGTATCCAATTCCCATTAAAGCACTACCTGCGTTTTGCATTACAGATTTCACATCAGCGAAATCAACATTTATAAGTCCTGGATGAGTAATTAAATCAGAAATTCATTGTACTCATTGATTTAGAACCTCATCAACTATATTAAATGCGTCGAGTAGTGGGGTTTTTTTATCAATTATAGATAGAATTTTATCATTTGGAATTGTTATAAGAGTGTCTACTTTTTCTTTTAATTTCTCAAATCAATCAAGAGATTGGATAGCTCTTCTTTGTCATTCAAAATTAAATGGTTTTGTAATAACTCAAACCACTAGTGCTCCAAGTCATTTTGCAATTTCTGCAATTACTGGAGAAGCTCCTGTTCAGGTTCCACCTCACATTCCACAAGTTATAAATACCATATCGGCTCCGGCAAGCGCTTGTTTAATTTCTTCACTTGATTCTTCGGCTGCTTTTTTACCAATTTCTGGGTTAGCTCCGGCTCATAGTCCGCGAGTTGTAGCTCTTCAGATATTTATTCTAATTTGAGCTTTTGATGTAAATAAAGCTTGCGCGTCAGTGTTAATCGCTATAAATTCAACTCACTCAAGTCCAGCAGCAATCATTCTGTTAATTGCATTTTGTCAACCTCATCCAACTCAAATAACTTTAATATTTGCAATTGGTGAAATATAATCAGAAACATTTATTTCTTCTATGGGATTTTTTGTGAAATCTCATCTAAGATATGCTTTTAATTTCTCATCAGTTTTCCTTGTTACAGCCATATATTTATAAATTAAGTATTAAAAAATTAATGTAGGGAACGCAGATCTGCGTTCATTACGATTTTGTTTATCCTTTTGGAACAATTTTGTAAAACAGACTTTTCAGTGAATTCCAATATCATCCGATAGAAAAGTTTAGTTTGCTTCATTTGTGTGTGCTATATTTTTGAGATAATAGCAGAGTTCAGATAACAGAAGAAAATTGTGGATCTGAAATAGAAGTACCACTGATAAAATCAGAATCTTCAGGAACTCAAATAGCAGAAGGTAATCTCAAAACTTCTTTAGACAATTCTAGAATTCATTTCATTTTTGCTCAACCTCCAGTAATAATCGCTCATTCTGGTAACATTCAATCTTTTCAGATTTTTTTAAGCTCGCTGTTTACATAGTAGAATAATTCAGCATATCTAGCTCTTGTAATTTCAGATAAATATTTCATAGACAGAGTTCCTGTTTCGTTTTTAGATAATTTTTCTAGTTCAATTTCCTCGTCTTTTCATTTTTCAATTTTACATAATCCTAAATCTCCATATTCAATTTTTAATTTCTCAGCTAAATCTATAGATACTCTAGCACCAAGTGCAACATCACTCGTTACATTTTCTCATCCAATTGGAATAACTCCAGAATATATCAAAGCTCATTCTTCATATACAGTTACTCCTGTTGTAGAAGCTCAAATATCAATACATACAACTCATAACTCTTTTTGCCTTTTTGTTAAAACTGCTTCTCCAGAAGTAATAAGATTTGGATAAACATCTACTATATCAACTCCTACATCAAAAATTCATTTTTTAATATTGTTCAATACATTTGATCCGATAGAGAAAATATGAGCAATTACTTCTAATTTCTTAGCTGTCATTCAAATTGGATTTTTAATTCCCGACTCAAAATCACAACTAAATTGTTCTGGAATAACTTTTAAAACCACTCTATTTTGTAAATCTACTCAATTTTGAGCCATATCAAGGCTTCTATTAATATCTTCTTCTGTAATTTCTGAATCCATAACTGCCACAATTCATTTATTTGTAGCCACATCAATTCCTGTCCCAGAAAGGCTTAAATAAACATGACTTACTTGTTCTCAAGTCATTCTTTCTGCCTCTGATAAACTCGCATCAATATTATTTTTGAATTCATCCATATCCAAAATATTTCCCTTTCTTACCCCAAGTGATGATGATACACCCACTCAAAGCACTCTTAATTTTTTCTCTTCATTAAATACTCAGATAATGGTTTTTATTTTACTACTACCAATATCTATTGCTGTAAAAGTTTCTCCAGATACCATATATTGTGTTATATTTAAAAAAATAAACTATCCGTTCAAATTTTTTATTCAGCAAAAATATTAATCTATTGCTGATTTTTGTATAATTGATTGATTAGTATCGCTAAATACTAAGGATATTATATGAAAACTTACGAGTTTTTCAATTTTATATTTGAAAATAATTTTTACCGAAGAGAAGATTATTTTTAATAAAGTGAAATCTAAAAATTAGTTCACATAACACACATTATTTACCGTATCTAAAATTCCCAAAGATACACAAGTTGCATTGGTTTGAACAGTCTGTTTACATCATGTTTGACAAGTTAATAATGAGTTATATGTTCATCATAAACTACAAGTATAATCAACACTTAAAAGAGTTCAATCTCATATAGTGTTTATTGATCAAACAAACCATGCACCTGGTTCACGAACATAAATTGCCTGATTAGTATATGATATACCAGTATTCCATACTCAAGGATAATAAAAAGATGGGGTTTTAGTAATATATGTTCAATTAGGATTGGTTCACCGTGTTTGAACACTTCCTATTGCCATAAGAGATGATATACCTGTAATCTTAACACATGTTCTGTTATATGTTGTACCAATAAAAGCAGCATTACATGTATCTAATGAATAAAACATGGGCCAATAAGTATAAGCTCCTCCGACATATCATTGAGCATATGGCGCCCAAAAATTTTTCTGACTCCATGAAAGCGCAGTACAGACTCAATTACTAGTACCATCACATTTATCAGTGGTAGGATTGTAAGTTCCGCTTGTACAAGTTGGGGTTGTTTCACAACGATTTCTGGCTGAAATAAATGAATATCAAGATGGACAACTTATGCAACTAGTTCAATTCCAATTATATCAAGCTCAAGTATCACATTTGTAATTACAAGTAGTTGTACTTGCGGTAGCATTGTAAGTAGTTGTAGAATTAGCAGGAAGCCAAGCACCTCAATTCCATGTTTGAAGATAGCTTGATACAGAGTTCCATAGAGTTCAAGTTGCTGGTTTAGCTGCACATGTGAAAGTTTGAGTATTACCTACACAACTACTTCAATTCCAACTGTAATTTGTATTACAATTAAAATCACAAGTAGTCTGATTTTCTCACCAATTAGTTGTAGGAGTCCAAATAGTAGAATTCCAGGTTTGAGTATAGGTAGTAGTTGTAGTTGCAGAGGCATTTGTTGGGATTGATCATCAGCAAGTAGCTACTTGAGTATTAGCAATACAACCAGCTAAACTAGTAGATCCAACAGGACTAGAATAATTTACAGGACAACTAGTTTTAACTCAATTTACACAATAATTATTTGCTTCACATTGAGTTTCTCATGTTTTAGGTCATGTTCAAATTGGTGTAGAATAGTATCATGATTGAACTGTTTTACAACTCGTTTGTCAGGTTGAGTCTTGATAGGTGTTGTTTGCTGTACAAGGAGTTTGAGTTGAGAGTCACTCTGTTGGAACCATGTTTCAGATAGAAGCTGGAATACAAAGATTTGTATTGTAGTAATATCAGGCTTGACAGATGTATGAACAATCTTTAGGAGTTGTACTATGTAGCCATAGTATGTTGTATTTCTGTGTTCAGTTAGCTATACTGAATTCTGGAGCTGATCAGGTACAGATATCTTGTTGACAGATTTGGTTGTCTAGAACGTAGTTTGAATTACAATTAATAGTTGTAGTTTCAGTTGCATTTTGTGTGTCTAGATTTCAATTAATACATTGAATTGAAAGAGATCAAGTACTTGTTCAATTAACTATTGTGATTGGTTTGGTAAATATTTCAGTTTGATTATGAGATAGGGCTGTGATTGTATATCAAGAGTATGATATTGGATTACAAGGAATAGTATTATTTATAGCTCATTCCATTTGAGTAATAAGTACATCTCAGGTTCCGGTACTTGTTCATTCTCAGTAAGTATCTCATCAGAAATAAGCAGTATATCCTGTAGTATCTACAGAACTTAGATTAATTCAAGTAGATGAGGTTGTTTCTTGAATTGGTATATTATTTTCATCTAAAAGTATTCATAGCTTATCTCAAATGGTATATGGAGATCTATCTTGGTAAGCTCATGTATTTGTATTATCAGCATAGATTTGATTAGTAATATCAACAAAAGATGATAAATTTATAGTTTCTCAATTTTCTAGATATCACATTAATTGAGCTTTTACTCTGTCTTTGTCTACAGTATAGATATAGCTTTTTGCATCTTTTGGATCTAGGGGAGTTTTGTTGATTTTAATGATATTGGAAATATTATCTCAGATATATCATTGGATTAGGATTTCAGTTCCTACTAAAATTTCTAGAGTGTCTCATTCAGGGAGAGGATAAGTTCCGGATTTTACCTTTGAAATTGCAAGTCATTGTTGAATTGATTTCATATCAGTAATTCTAGCACTATCTCTAGCTGATTTTGAATGTCATTGGAAGCTCAGGAATGCAATGGTTGCGAGGATTGCGAGGATTGAGATTACTACAATGAGTTCGGTTAGGGTAAATCAAGTTTTATATTTGAGTTTTTTGTTTAGCGGAGACATAAAATGAAAATTAATAATAAAGTAAAAGTAGAGGTATTGTAATATAAATGTAACTGAAAGTCAAGATTTATTTTACTTGTCACAGATAAAAACCTAGAACCGATGCTGTGGTCTCGGTTCTTAAAATACGAGTTCAAAAATTGATAATAGTGCAATTATTTTTTGTAAAATTCTCTATTTCTTTATCGGAAAATCAACCTTCTGGTCAGACAAAAATATTAAAATTTTCTTGAGTGTTTTTGATTTCAGATAAATTTATGCTCCCAGAGATTTTTGTATGACAGATTAATTTTTGTCAGTTAATTTCATTAAAATCTATTTTGTCTACGAAAGAAATTTGAGGTAATTTATCTCATCAACATTGCTCAAGCGCTTCTTTTATAATGAAATTAAATCTTTCTATTTTTTTATCATTTATAACTAACTTTTGACTTCTCTCTGAATTAAAAAATGTGAAATTAGAAATTCAAACTTCTACTCATTTTTGGAGAATATATTCTATTTTTTCGTATTTATTTGGCAGAGCTTGATAGAGATTTATAGAGATTTTTAGGTCACAATTATTTTCTATTTTTTTGCTTAAATTTAGTGTAATTCATTTTTTTGCGATTTCAGAAATACTATAAATATAATCAAATCAAGTTGAGTTAAATAAGATAATATTATCTCATAATTTAGACCTAAGAACATGAGAAATTTGATGAAAAAAGTCTTTATCCTCGATGAATAAATCTTTTTTTAGATCTGTGTTGTAGTAAAATCTTTGCATATTATTTTTTTATTTTAATTATTATGTTATTACTATTTTTCTGTCATTCCCGCGAAGGTGGGAATCTACAAAATATAAGGAAGATTCCTTTCTACAAAGGAATGACAGGAATAAAATTAATATTTTTCTAAAATTGCAATTCTATTTGAGACAGAGGGGTGGGTTGAGAAAAATTCGTGGAATTTGTTCATAAATCAGGTGGCTCTTGGGAATGGATTTTCGATACACAGTGCGGAAATTGAATCTTTTTTGATACTTTCAATTGTTGAGTCTTGGCTAATATTCTGGAGGGCTGAAATCATAGAAGCCTTATCTTTTGTGAGTGCTACTGACCCGGCATCCGCAAGATATTCTCTTTTACGACTTACAGCAAGTTGTACGAGTGGCAAGACTAAATATCATAGAATAAGCAATGCCAGTCACACTAAAATCAGGATTAATTTAAGTTGTCCAGAATCTTTTCCGTCAGAACTTTTCCCGCCTCACATATGAAGACCAGTTCTAAAAATTATCTCTCAAATGGCCGCAATAGCTCCGATAAAAACTATAATAGTAACAAGTAAAAGCCCATCTTTATTAATAATATGAGTAAGTTCATGAGCGGCGACCGCTTCTATTTCGGATTTATTTAGTTTGTTTAAAATTCATCTCGAAAACACTATCCAAGATTTTTTCACGTTCCACCCTACCGCAAATGCATTGAGACTATCATCTTCTAGGATTCCAATATTTGGCACTGCAAGTCCACGAGAAATACAGAGATTTTCCACAATATTATAAATTTCTGGATTTTCAGCGCGAGTAATTGCACGAGCGTCAGAAAAAGAGAAAATTATTTGTCTATAAAAAGTAAAGGAAATTAAAGCCCAAATCAAAATAACTGGTCATAAATAAGTGAAAATTTGAATTGAAGAGGTAATACTTTGATTTAAATAGTAATCCATAGGCTGTATTAACTCCGGATTCTTACCAAAATAAAATACTGCAAAAATCACCAAAAAAACTATCCCAAAAACTAATACTGGAAATAAAATTAACAAAACCAATGTTTTAAATCTATTTGACCAAATAGACGATTGTAAACCAATTACTGCCATAAACTAAAACTTAACTGCTGGTGCTTTTTCTGCTTCTTCACGGTTTTCTACTTCGAAGAAAACTTCAGGGCGGAAAGCGAAAATACCGGCTATAATATTTGTAGGGAATACTTGGATATATGTGTTGTATTCGTTTGTAGTTGAATTGAAAAATCTTCTAACTGCGGCTAGCTTGTTTTCTATATCGGCTAATTCCGCTTGTAATTGCATAAAATTTTGGTTTGCTTTTAGTTCTGGATTACTCTCGGCTATAGCAAATAATTTACCCATTGCTTGTCCGAGCATATTGTTTGCGGCAATTTTATCATCTACATTTTCAGATTGAGAATAAGATTTGCGAGCTTCCATAATTTTATCAAAAACTGTTTGTTCATGAGTTGCATATCATTTAACTGTCTCAATTAAATTAGGTACCAAATCAAATCTTTGTTTTAATTGCACATCAATATCAGCAAAAGCATTTTGTCTGTTGTTTCTCATCTGGATTATCCCATTGTATTTTGAAATAACAAAAACAACAAGCAATACTAGAATTATAATAATTATTAATGTAGAACTCATAATATTTTAAATTAAAAAATAAACTCGTTTATTATAAATTTTATACGAATTAAATCAAATATAATTTTACAATCTTTTGACCAAATCTATAAAATTTGCAAATTTTTATATAAAATGATATCATGAGTTTGTAATAAATAATTTTAACTTTAAAAATATGGTACCAAAAGAAAATTTAGAAACACAAAATAATGAAAATATGGCACAATGCAATTTTAATAATTATGCATTTGTTAAATTAACTGAACATTGAATTAAGGTTAGAGAAAAATATTTTCAAAAACTTGGACTTGATGCTAAAAATCATCCTCTTGAAGTGGATTTAAAATGATTTGCTAAAATTCAATTATGGGAATTAATGAAGATTTTTTGAAATGAAATGAAACAAGCTAGTCTTAATTTGCCTTTTGATATGAATTTTCAAATAGAAGTTGAGCCAAAACAAAATTGAATAAAAAAAGTAATTACCTCTGCTCAAAAAGATTTTGCAAATATTTTAGACAAAAATAAATAAAATTATTAGAACAGAGTTTTTCAATATAAAATAAAAGCCAGCTTTCGCTGGCTTTTATTTTATATTTAGTTTAACTTCAATTTAAATATTTCTCTTCAAACTTGTTGTCCGGGTCTGTGATAAAGGAGACTTCAGCTTCTGGTTTCTCTGAATTCTAGATTGTCTGGGAGAAGTTTTTTTGTATCAAATCCGAGGTCGCGAAGGAGTCTGTAGACTTCTTCGAAATAAATATATTTTCATTTAAGTTCCCAGAATGGGAAACAAATTACAATATCTCATTTGAAATGAATTTTCTTTAATCCGCTAAAAAATCATTTGTAAATTTTATATAAAGCATCTCTTTCTAAATCAATTTTTTCTTCTGTTACATGTCATTTTGTCATTATAGAGCCCAGATATCCTTCTGAGATAATTGAAATATTTCTTGTTCATTTTAGAAAATCCACTTTTTCTATCTGAGAAGAATCTTGTTTAAATACCTCAGCTTTAGTAGATTCTTTCAAATAAAAAGAAATATTTTTTTGAGTTGCCTCGACCATTTTTTCATTTAAATCACTTCCATAAACATTACAATATTCAGAATTTAGTGCCTCAATTAAAATAGTTCCAAGTCCACAAAATGGATCATAAATCGCACTTCAACTATTTCAAGTCATATTTATCATCATTTGAGCTAATTTTGGCGGAAGCATCCCAATTCACATATCACGAGATTTTCAGAAATCACGAGCGCTATAACTATCAACATCTTGATAAGCTATGGTTTTTCCGAGAAATAATCTATCTTCGGCTTTAATAAAATTAAGCTCTATTCAAGTGAGAGTTCCGAGTTTTTCTTTTTTATAAACCGCGGCATTTACATTATTTGAATCTTTATTTACAAATCTTGCGTTTTTGAAATTAGCTTTTTTAAGCTCTTTTTTTACTTTAATTCAGGCCATAAAAATATTTGAATTCATTCCATATTGGGCAAAAGCATAACAAAATTTACCTGTTTCAAAATCTATTTTTTCTGAAATTATTTTTTCACTCTCTGCGGGAAAATTTTTCTCTTCCTGAATTTCGGTTATTATTTCAATAACTTTAATACTTCATCCGAGTTTATAGAAATTTGAAGTAATTTCTTCATTACTAATTCACTCAAAAAATGCAATTTCACGGTCTGCAAAAATGAGTTTTGAGTTTTGGAAAAAATTAGAAATCTCAGCTATACTCAAGCGAAACTCTCTTCATAAGATAAATGCTATCATTTTAATTTTGTATATTATTTTGTAAAATTTTGTTTCTCAAATGCAATAATTGTTTTTTAATTTTTACACTTAATTTTAACTTTATAACAGAATTAATTTTATCTGCTAACTCTTGTTTTTCTGTTTCTTTAACTTGTTTTAGATGAATTTCAATATTATATGGAAGAGAATTTGCGCTTATATTTTTCTCTGACAAAATATTTTTTCATTTTTGCGCGATTCATATAATTTCCTCTATAAAAGCTTTTCCAACTATAATTCAAATCTTGTTTCTCATACCTTGAATTAGCGGCATATCGTAAGCTTTAATTATTGGTAATTCTATAAAATCTACAGGAAAATAATCTTTAATTTCAACAACTTTTGTCATAATTTAGATTTAGAAAACAAAACTCACATGAGTTATACCAAAAAAATTCAAAATATCAAATCTATTACAAATTCCAATTAATTGGTTCTATTCACTTTTCCTTTAAATATGCATTTGCCTGAGAAAAATGTTTACAACCTAAAAATCACTTATGAGCTGAAAATGGAGATGGATGAGGGGCTTTTAGAATTAAATGTTTTGAAGAATCTATGAGATTTTCTTTACTTTGTGCGAAGGCTCACCAAAGCAAAAAAACTACATTTTCTCTTTTATCTGAAATAATTTTAATCACTTCATCCGTAAATCTCTCCCAACCAATTTTACTATGCGAAGCTGGGTTATTTGCCTTAACAGTGAGAATCGCATTAAGAAGTAAAACTCACTCTCTAGTCCATTTTTCCAGATTTCAACTATCAGGAATACTAGTTCATAAATCAGACTTCAGTTCCTTGAAGATATTTTGAAGACTCGGAGGTTTTGCAACTCCGTCCATAACAGAAAAACTCAATCAATGAGCCTGTCCGGCTCCATGATATGGATCTTGTCCGAGAATTACGACTTTTATTTTTTCAAGCGAAGTCGAATTTAGTGCATTAAAAATATTCTCTGGTTTTGGATAAATTATCTCTCCTGAGCTAATTTCCTCCACCAAAAATTTCTTAATATTTTTCATATAATCTTTCTCAAATTCTTGACCTAAGACATCAAGCCAAGATTTATTTATTTTCGGGATTGTTGTGGGCATATTTTAAAAGATTAATCCTTAATAACCCTCTCCAATCCAACCTTTCCGTTTTCTTTGTCTACGGTAAGCACTTTGTATTCCACCATATCTCATACTTTTAGGTAATCTCAGATATTATTTACTCTTTCTTTTGCTATCTTTGAGATATGGATCATTCCAGATTTGTTTTGACCAAGGTCGATAATAGCTCCGATTCAGTCAAGAATTTTCGCTACTTTTCCAGTTCCAGTTTCTCATACCTCTACTCATTTTAGCATTTTTGTGATAAAATCTATAGCTAGTTTTCAAGAAGCTTGATTTTTCGCGGTTACAGATAATAATCCTTCGTCTGTTATGTCAATTTCAACTTCAAATTCTTTTGTGATTTTTTGGATTGTTTCTCATCATTTTCCGATAACTTCTCTAATTCTGTCAGTTGCTATTTTCATACTTAGAATAAATGGTGCAAATGGAGAAAGTTCAGATCTTGGAGTGCTTAATTTTTTTGTCATTTCTTTTTGGATATATGCGAGAGCTTCTTTTGATTGAGTCAATACTTTCGCTATTATATCAAGACTTAATCACTTGATTTTACAATCCATTTGAAGGGCCGTAATTCACTTGTCAGTTGCTCAAATCTTAAAATCCATATCTCATAGAAAATCTTCTTGGGCTTGAATATCAGATAAAATCTCGTATTTTCAAGTAGCATCATCATAAATCATTCCCATAGCAACTCAACTCACTAGATTTTTAATTGGTACTCAACTATCCATAAGTGACATAGTAGAGGCACAAATTGCACCCATTGAGCTTGATCCATTACAAGTCATAGTTTCAGATACACATCTTATAAAATAAGGAAAATCTTCGAGACTTGGCAAAATTGGTTCAATTGCTTTTTCAGCAAGTCTTCCATGTCAGATATCTCTTCTAGATGGGGCTCTTAGTGGTCTTACTTCTCACACTGAATAAGGAGGGAAATTATAATGGTGAATATAGCGTTTTGTATTTTCTTCAAACATATCATCAATTATTTGAATATCTCCAGGTCCTCCAAGCGTTGTAATAGTCAAAACTTGAGTAACTCATCTTTGAAAAAGAGCTGATCCATGAGTTCTTGGAAGTACTCCAAATTCTCCAAAAACTGGTCTTACTTCGTTTAATTTTCTTCCGTCAAGTCTTAATTTTTTCTCAAGTACATTTTTTCTCATGTGTTTTTTTATAGCTTTGTATACACTTTCCTCAATTGCTCAAATAGTCATATCTTCTGTATCTTCGGTATATCCTAGCCAATTTTTAACATCAACACTTAAATTATGCATTTCCTCGTGAAAATCCATTTTACTTACGTAATAAAGTGGAGTCATTTTGTCTTGTGTAATATATCATTCAATTTTTTTGTATAAAGTTTCGCTCAATGTTTTAACTATTATTTTTGATTTTGGAAGAGGATGAACGAGAGAATAGCTATTTACAAAATCAAGTTGAGCTTTACATAATTCCTTGATAATTCCATGAGCAAATTCAAATGCTTTTAAAACTGTTTTATCGTCTATTTCTTGTCCTTGAGATTCTACCATAGTAATTGCATCCATAGTACCCGCAATTGTCAGGTCTAATTTAGCAGTTTTTAATTCTTCCATTGTTGGATCAAATTTCAAATTATCAGTAGCATCCACCATAACTCTACAACCAGAAACTGGTCATTCAAACTCCACAGTTCCAGATAACATTAATGCAAGTGAAGCTCAAGTAACCCCGTAAAATCCATAGTCAGAAGCGCCAGAAGAAGACAAAATTGTAGAAATTATTTGAACTTCATTTGCTATTCATTTTGGAAACATTGGGCGAATTGGTCTATCTATAATGCGAGAATTTAATACAGCAACCTCACTTGGTCTTGCTTCTCTTTTCATAAATCTATTTCATCCAATTTTACCAGTGGCATAATATCTTTCTTGGAATTCCACAGTCATCGGAAAAAAATCAATTCATTCTTTTGCCTTATCACTAATTCAAGCAGTTGTTAGAAGATAATTACCAGCTTCATCACTAATAACTACGCTTCAATCTGCGATTAGCGCCAATTTTCCACTCTCAAAAGTAAGATTTTTTCAGGAAATATTGTATGTCTTAGAAAAGGATTTATGAGCTAAAATCGCTAAATCACTTAATCAAATTATCATAATTTAAAAAGTTAAAAATAAAATTACTTAATTTTGATAAAATTTTAGTCTTTCATCTCTGGGGATTTAAAAAATGAAATTCTCAAAAATGAACTACTAAAAAATCACTTACCAAAATAAGTGATTTTATTATATGTAAAAATGGAAAATAAAGAAATTTATTTTTTAATCTTTTTCTCTATTTCTGAAGCCACTTTTGGATTGTCTCTTAGAAATTGTTTTGCATTTTCTCTTCATTGTCCTAGTTTAATTTCTCAGTAAGAGAAAAATGCTCATGATTTTTTGATAATATCTTTTGCTGATCAAATATCTATAATTTCTCAAACTTTAGAAATTCCTTCAGCAAAAAGAATATCAATTTCTGCATCTTTAAAAGGAGGAGCTATTTTATTTTTAACAACTTTAACTTTCACCCTATTTCATGTAGCCTCTTTTCAATCTGGAGTTGTACTTTCAATCTTCTCTTTTTTTCTTATATCAAGTCTTTGAGATGCATAGAATTTTAGAGCATTTCAACCTGTTGTTGTCTCTGGATTACCAAACATAATTCATATTTTCATACGAATTTGATTAATGAAAATTACAGTTGTATGAGATTTTGATATTACTCAAGTGATTTTACGAAGTGCTTGACTCATTAGACGAGCCTGAAGTCACATATGAGAATCTCCCATAGATCATTCTATTTCAGCTTTTGGAACCAATGCAGCAACTGAGTCTACTACAATCAAATCCACAGCCCCACTTCTAACTAGTGCATCTACGATTTCTAAAGCTTGTTCTCCATAATCAGGTTGTGAAACAATTAGATCATCGGTATTTACTCAAATTTTGCGAGCATATTCTGGATCGAGAGCGTGCTCTGCATCTATAAAAGCCGCAGTTCAGCCTATTTTTTGCATTTCAGCAATAGCATGTAGAGTTAGAGTTGTTTTACCAGATGATTCTGGTCAGTATATTTCAATTATTCTTCATCTTGCGTATCATCCACCAAGAGCATCATCTAGAGCTAAACTTCCAGAAGATGTAGTTTCTACTTTTTGAACTTGTTTATCTCAGAGTTTCATTATAGACCCAGCTCAAAATTGCTTTTCTATCATAGAAAGTGCTTGATTTAGAGCATCCTTTTTATTATCTGTCATAAATATATAGTTAAAAATTAAATATACACGGAGTATATAAGAAAGTATATAAAATGCAAATCTTTTTTAAAAATTACTTAATTTCATAAAAATCAACAAGTCATTCTTGCGTTCAAATAGAGATATTTCGTCATTTACAAATATGACATTCATAGATATATTTATTTGGATTTAATCTTGTAGTTTCTACAATGCGTCTACAATCACGACAAAAAAATTTAATTTCTCATCTCTCTGTATTAAAATTTTCTTTCTTTTTTCAAAAAGAGGGAACATTTATTAGCTCATCATATGTTGTCATATTTTCTTTATTAAAATATATTTCCAAAAATTCATTTGTTTGTATCAATTCACTTAAGCGAAGCTATTTGTTCATATAATTCTTTTTCTTTTTTTGTGAGGCTAGTTGGGATTTTTATTTTTATTTCTACAAATAAATCTCATTTAATATCCTTTCAGACATCTTTTACTCAATCTCATTTAAATTTTATAATTTCTCCGTCTTGAATACCCGATTTTATTTCAATAGTTCTTTCTCATAGTAGTGGCAATTTTACTTTCTTTTTTATTCAAAGCACAGCTTCAACTGGGTCTAATTCTAAGTCATAAAAAAGATTTGAATTTTCTCTTACTAATCACTCGAAACTACCAGGAACACCAAATATTACATATAAATCTCCATTTCTTCCATTTGTTCATTTATTTCATTCTCACTTGATTTTTAGAGTCATTTCATTATCAATTCAGGCTGGCACATCAATTTCTTTTTTTATTTTCTCTACAATTCTCTTGTTTCAATTGCATTTCCCACATTTTTCTTCAATTATTTCTCAGCTTCAATGACATGTAGGACAAACTGAAGCTTGTTCAATAACTCAAAAAAACGAATTTACTCTTTTTTTCACCTGTCAAGTTCCATGACAAATACTACAAGTTTTTGGAGTTGTTCATTTTTTGGCTCAAGTTCAAGTACAATCAGAGCATATTTCTTTTCTATCAAATGTTATAATTTTTTTTACTCAAAATATAGACTCCCCGAAATCAAGTTTTACATTTATTTCTATATCTTCTCAATTTTCACTTTTTTTCTTTCTTCATCAAGAATTTCCGCCAAAACCTTGTCCAAAAAATGATTCAAAAATATCTCAAATATCAAAGTCTACATTAAATCACCCTGACCCATTTCAAAATCCTCACATTCCTTCTGTAGAGCCAAATCTATCATAATGAGCCTTTTTTCAGGCATCACTCAAAACTCCATAAGCCTCATTAATTTTCTTAAATTGAGCTTCTTTTTCTTTATCTCAACCATGTCTATCTGGATGAGAATCCATCGCCTTTTTACGATACGCTTTTTTTATTTCTTCTCATGTGGCATCCTTTGAAACCCCAAGTATATCATAATAATTTTCCGCCATTTCTTTTATATTTTTGTTATTTTAATAAATACCGGAGTATTTTACGAAAAAAATTTAAAAATCAATAAATTTAAAAAATTCCCTTGACTTCCACCAAAAAATATATTACACTCCTTCTAAGTTTTTTTTAAAAAACAAAAAAACTTATTTATTAATTAATCTTAAATTCCATGAAACCACTAAACAAAAAACCTAATTACAAATGATTCACCCTCGTAGAACTAATCGTAGTAATCTCCATCCTCGCAATCCTCTGAACCA
>CAZKUA010000010.1:0-34790 GCA_964555845.1 uncultured Candidatus Peribacteria bacterium
AAAAATATTTAATTATTTTTCAAGAACCCCTCCGCAAGGAGGGGTTCTTTTTTTGTGTTTGCATTCGGCAGAATCAGAGACCGGTCTCCTTTCTAGTCCAATTAACATAAATTTGATTTTAAGGTGATATTGAATATATTAGAGACCGGTCTCCTAATCAAATATACTATGAGTAACACTAGATTTGAGTTTATTGAAAATACCTATTATCATATTTATAATAGATGATTTCAAAAACAGTCTATATTCAAGGATAAATATGATTTTGAAAGGTTCTATAAATATATTATAAAAGAACAGAAAGATTTTGAAAATATTAAATTAGTTTCTTATTGTTTTTTGCCTAATCATTTCCATTTTGTGATATATAACAAAGAGACCGGTCTCGGTTTATCGGATTTTATGAGAAAAATACAAGGTTCATATGCTATGTATTTCAAAGCAAAACACAAAACCGAGACCGGTCTCGGAATGCCAGTATTTGAATGAAGATTTAAGGCTAAATTAATTAAAGATGAGCAATATTTATTTCAATGTCTAACCTATGTCAATTATAATGCAGTAAAACATGAGATAGTAAAAGATATAAATGATTATCCCCGGACAAGCTATCATCAGATTGAAAATAAGGATAAAATTAATAAATATAAAGATCTTATATTAGATGAACTAGAATTTTAAACTGAAACCGTGAGACCGGTCTCCCTTGCTAAACCAATTAACATAAATTTGATTTTAAGGTGATATTGAATATATTAGAGACCGGTCTCGTTTGCTAAGTGAATTTGCATTTCTGAGAAATTAAATATAATGAGGGTAATTTAGTTTTTAATTTTTAGAGAATATGAATTTAACTATATTTTTCACAAGTGAGATAGAGGGTTGATATACAGCTGAAATTATAGAGCTTCCAGGATGTGTTTCTTATTGAGAAACTCTAGAAGAAGCTAAGGTGATGATAAAAGATGCTGCGATATGATATATTGAGTCTTTAAAGAAACACGGTGAATATTTGCCTATAAAGAAAAGAGAAAGTTTTATATCTTCACTTTCTCTTTATGAAACAATTTAGTCCAGAAATTATTATTAAATTTTTAGTATATAATTGATGGATAATTGACCACACAACCTGAAGTCATAAAATTATGTATAATGAAAATTCTAAAAAAAGAACTGTAGTTCCTTTTCATAAAAAAGATTTACCAGTATGAACTTTATTGGCAATTTTAAAACAAACCTGATTAACAAAACAGGATTTACTAGATTTTAAAAAATAAAAATATTCCATCATTTCTCAAGAACCCTCGCTTTCGCGAGGGTTCTTTTTTTGTGCATTTGGTAAAATCAGAGACCGGTCTCCTTTCTACACCAATTAACTTAAATTTGATTTTAAGGTGATACTAGATATATTAGTTAGAGACCGGTCTCGGAATGACAGTATTTGTAATTTGCATTTTTAAGAAATTAAATATAATGAGAAAAATTTAGTTTTTAAATTTTTAGAGAATATGTACGATATAAAAATTTTTATTGAAAGTGATTGAACTTTTGGATGAAGAATAAATACAGGAAGAGAGGTGATTTATTGAGTTTGAAAAGATCATGATGAACTTATTAGGAATTTAAAAAACTGATTAGATTTAGCATTTCAGGAAATGAAATTAACACCAAAAAATAATTTTGATGAAGCTGTAAGATCTGGCGAAATTAAAACAAAATTATCATTTTTAGCATCTCAATTATAGATATGAAAATAATTTTATAAGTTTTTAATTTTAGGAAACTATGAACAATATAAATAAGATATTTTTAAAAATTTTTTTAGAGTTAAGGGCCAAATTATATCATAAAAATGACGAAAATATTAGAAATTATAAGAAATTTAAATTTGATATAGATAAAGAAATTCTTGTTAATGAGTTAAATATCTGTAAAAATAATACTAATTTTTTAATAAAAACTGATACTTATCAAAGATTTGATAATTATTGATGAGATTGGGATATTTTTATTAAACTAACAAATAATTATGAAGAAAAATTTGAACAAATTTTTCAAGAAAAAACCAAATTATTGGATGAATCAATTTTGATAGAGCAAGAAATACTCGATTTTAAATTAGATAATTTTGAAGATTATTATATTTATAAGTATAATGATGAGAAAGAACACAAAGATATGCAGAGAAAAATAACTAAAAAATCAAAAGGAAATGTCATTTTTGAGTGATTAGAAAAAGATATTATTTCAAAAAAAGAATTAAAAAGTATATTGGAATTACAAATTAAATTATTAAAAAAGAAAAGTATAAATATTCTAAAAAAAGACATTAATAGTATAAGTTTTGAATTTGAATTTTTAACATTTCATAATAACAATCCTTTTTACTGAAACTTGTTAGATATTTATGATTTTATATTAGATTTTGATTTTTTTAAAAAAGATTTTTATAAAGATTGTCCTATTATTAAAGATAAAAAAAGAAGGAAAATAGACCACTATGATTTTATTAAAAATTTTGTAAATCATAGATTTACGAGAAGTGATTATAATGATTACTATTTACTTGCTTGTCCTGTGATTGACATTATTCAAGACATAGAAAAACAACATAAATTATTAAATAAATCAAAAAATAATAATATTGAAATAACTGGCTACATATGAGAAGAACTTGAAGAATTAAATAAAACATTAGAAATTTATAATTTAAAGAAAAAAGAAAATAAAATAATTGAAAAATGTTTTTTTAAAGAAGATGAAGTTAGCAGGAGTTATATTTTAACAAAATGAAATGCTAAAAATCTTACAAAAGCGATGGGATATTCATTGAAAGATAAATTTAGTTTAACTGATAATTATTATAAAAAGATCAAAAAATCAAAATTTGAAATTAGTATTAAGTTTTTAACTTATTAAATTTTGTATTTATAAAACCAGAGACCGGTCTCCTTTCTACGTCAATTAACATAAATTTGATTTTAAAGTGATATTGAATATATTAGAGACCGGTCTCCTAATTAAATAACTTATGAACAAAAAATATATTTGAATAATTATAGTTATACTACTTATTATTCTATGAACACTTTGATTTTATTTTAGAGATAAATTATCTTTAAATAAAATAATACCTCGGACTCAGAATGTGAGCTCTTGAGCGGTAAATGAGTTAATTACAAAAAATTATAATAAGGAATTTCATCATTTAGACTTAAGATCAAAGAAATTATGAGAGATGCCAGATATTTGTAAAATGGTAGTCTGATCTAATTTTGAATATGATATTTGGGCTGTGGATTTGGCTGATAATGGTATATCTGAGATAGATAAAGATTTATCGTGCCTTAAGAATTTATCAGAACTTTATTTATCTTTTAATAAAATAAACACAATCAAGAATTTAGAATGATTAACTTTTTTGAAAAAACTTGATTTGGGAAATAATGAAATAAAGGAAATAGAATGACTAGATAAGCTAGTAAATCTAGTTGATCTACATTTATGATATAATCAAATTACAACAACCAAATGACTCGAAAAATTAGTTAATTTAACTTCTCTACAATTACAAAGCAATAAATTAGAGGATATTTCAAATCTGACAAATCTAACTAAACTAGAGACTTTAAAAATGGAATTTAATAAACTAGATAACCAAGATATTAAAATAATTGATAAATTAAAGAATTTAAAAATAATTACAGTTTGAGAAAATACTCAAATAGACAAGAAAACTATTGATAAATTAAATGAATTAAGTAGGAAGAATATGAAGTAAATTTATATCCAGATGAGACCGGTCTCCACATTAGAGACCGGTCTCTTTTTCTTTCTCTTCTATACCAAAATAAATCACAATAAACACTAAAATAATATAATAAAATATTTCAAAAATATATTTGTATTCCTCAAAATTAAGGCCTACAGTGGCGTATTTGAGGCCTCAAAAGAAGTTTGTTATTATTAGAATATATTTTAAAAATGCCCAGGCAATAAATCAAAGAGCTATTCAAAGCACTGGAGTTATGAGATAAAATAATATACTGATAAATCAAAATAGCATAGATAATGGTATTGCAAATGTTACTAGAATATTTGAAATAGGAGAGATTATAGACAGTTGTCCAAAATTGACTACTATTATGGGAAGTGTAAATATTACAGAACAAAGAGTTAGAACTAGAGCTTCTTTTATTTCAAATTTATTTGGCATAAAATATAGGAATTTTTTTAAAAATGGAGAAAAATAAACTATTCAAATTACTGATAACAGAGATAATTGAAAGCTTATATCATAATTTATTGTAAGGGGATTTAAAAGTATAAAAAATATTACAATAAACAAAATTAGATTAAATAAGTTAACTTTCTTAGAATAAGAGAGCGAAATATAAGATATTATTCACATAATTGCTGCTCTGACAGCCGGAGAGTTATCTCATACAATATTCACAAAAATCACGATAAAAATTATAATAATGGGTATTTTAATGGCCGCAGGAAATGGTCTTAAAATAAAAGATAGGAATATTATAATAATTGTAATATTAAATCAACTAATGGCTATTATATGAGTAAGTCCAGATCTATTAAAATTATTTTTTAAATCAGAACTTAGTTCATTTCTTTCTCAAATCAATATTCCAGAAAGTAAGTCTCAGCTATCTTTTGGATAAATTTCTTTAATTATTGTTAATACACTACTTCTTATTTTCTCTATAAAAATTTCGTATTTTGAGCTATCTTTTCAGATAACATCAAAACTATAGATATAGACAATTCAATAAATATTTTTTAGCCTTAAATAAGTCTTGTAATCAAAATCAGAATTGTTTTCAATTTCATAAATTTTACTTTTTAGTCTGATTATATCTCATGGATTAAGGTTTAATTTTTTACCAGTTTTGGCTAGCAGTGATATATTTTCTCAAATATTTTGGTCACCAATTTTATTAATTTTAAGGATATAATTTCTATAATCAGCGGATGTGGAATCTAGTTTCAATATTTTTCACTCAAGAATTAAGGTTTTATCAGTAAAATTAGACATTATCTTTTCCTTATTTTCTACAATATTTGAGTTATGTTGAGAATAAAAAAATCATGAAAATAATCATAAAATAGCGAAAATCATTAGAATGTAATGTTTTCAATGATTTAAAATATAAACTAAGATTAATATAACAAACAACAAAAAAATATATACAGAAATTTGCCCGTATATATTTGTAAGGAAAGTAGAAATTATAAATGAAATTGAAAATACTGTATAAAAATTAACTATATATTTTCATGTTTGTAGATTTTTCTCAGTCATCTTATTCAGATTAAAATTAATCCTAGGGCTCAAATTTGAGTTAAATTAACATAAATTAGAGAATTAAATATATCTGTACTTCAATTAAAAAACTCGAATATAAGTAAGAAAGAAGCAAAAATTATTATTCAAATATAACCAATAAATCCCTCGATTTTAACAAAAATTCTTGTAATATATAGGCCTGTAAAGAGTAAAAATGAGAGTATAGAATATACTATAGCAAGCGGAAAAGTAGGAGATGAGTAAGGATTTTTGCTAAGGGGATTATTGTAAGTGATTCAAATTGGAAGATCTGTGGGTCATCCGTAAACTTGTCATCATAAAAATGTTCCAATATATCAGATAATAGCAGCAAATAAAAAAGATAAAACTACTGCATCTATATATTTATTTCATTTTAATTTAAATTTTTTGATGTTTATGTATAGAACTATAAAAAATCATACAATTCCTCAAATTAGAGAAAAATTGTAGTCCGACATAAAGAAAAATTTAAAAAATCCTCCATTTAAGGCATATTTAAAATCTCTCCATTCAGCCAAAACATAAAATAATCTAGAAAAAATAAATGATGAAATAAAGAAGAAGAACACATTTCCTAAGAAAAAATTTGTGTTAATTCAGAATTTAAGTGAAAGTTTATATAGCATCCAAAAAAATAGAATGAATGATATACTAAGTGATAATCCAAATGTATAAATCGTTATAGATCCAAGATCAATTTGGGGATACATAAAAATATAATTAAAAATTACAAATTATAAACTACAGATGATTATCTCGCGTATTCTGTTATTCTTTTTTCTCTTATTAAATTTACTTTTACTTCTCAAGGGTAGTTTAAATTGTTTTCAATAGATAACGCTATATCTCTTGCTAATTTTTCTGCCTCTAAATCTGTAACTCAATCTGAATCTACAAATATTCTAACCTCTCTTCAGGCAGATAGTGCGTAAGCTTTTGTAACTCCGGCAAATGTAAGAACTAGATTTTCCATTTCGTGCATTCTTTTAATATATTGTTCTACTGATGCTCTTCTAGCTCCAGGTCTTACTGCACTTATTGCATCTGCAATTTGTATAATTTTAGTCTCGATACAAGTGTGAGTGACTCAATCATGATGTCATTCAATAATATTAATAATCTTCTCTCAAAGATTATATTTTCTAGCAATTTTTCCTCAAATCTCCGGATGAGTTCATTCTATATCATGATCTAGTGCTTTTCCAATATCATGAAGTAGTCATCATTTTAGACATAATGCAGCATCTGCTCAAAGCTCTTGCGCTATTGCTTGTGCGATATAAGCCACTTCTTTTGAGTGAGTTAAAATATTTTGTCCATAACTAGTACGGAATCTTAGTTTTCAAATTAATCATACTATTTCTTCTGGAATTCAAGCTATTCACATTTCATTTATGGTTTTTTCTCATAAATCATAAATTAATTTTTCACCGTCTTTTTGGTTCTGTTCTACGATTTCTTCGATACGAGCTGGTTGAATTCTCTTATCTTCTATAAGTTGTTCTAGGGATTTTTTTGCAACATATCTTCTAAATAAATCAAAACTTGAAATAAATACAGTATCTGGAGTATCGTCTATAATAAGCGAAACCCCGGTAGTTCTTTCAAATGCAATAATATTTCTTCCTTCCTTTCAGATAAGTTTTCATTTAATATCGTCATTTTCTAGATGAATTGTAGTTTGAGTGGTCTCAGAAATTATTTCTCAGCTATATTGTTGAATTGATTTTATAAGTATTTCACGAGATAATTCCTTTTCTTTTAGTTTTAATTCTCATTTTTTCTTCTCAATAATAGCTAAAATATCTTTTTCATAAATATCTTCAGTTTGTTTTAGAATTAATTCCTTTGCCTCTTCTTGAGTTAAGGATGCTATTTGAGCTAGTTTTCAGTTTAATTCTTCTTTGATTTTATTTATTTCTAATTTTCTTTTTTCAATTTCTTCTTCTTTTGAGACTAAATCATTTTTCTTATTCTCTATTTCTTCAAGCTTTTTCTCTATTTCCTCAAGGCGCTTCTCTATTTTTTCCTCTCTTTCAAGGAATTTTTCTTCCATTTTATCAAGCCTTTGCTTCTTTTGTTCAAGCTCATTTTTTTCTTCGTTAAGCCTGCGTTTATCGTCATCTATATTTAGCTTAATCTTGCTTATTTCCTCGTCTTTTTCTTTCTTTAAGTCTAATTGTTTTTTGCTAGTATTAATATATACTAAAATACCTGAGACTGCTCCTCAAGCAATAAGAGACAAAATTATATTTAACATATTTATTTTTTAAATTATCTAAAAGTTTTGAATTTTTTTGAATTTTTTATCGAGTTACATTTTCTATATTAAGAAAAATATTTAAAAGTCAATTTTTATTAATATCCAAAATGCCAATTTTCCCATTAAATAGCGATAATATTATTTTAATTTTCTTTAACTAGAAATTATTTTTTGTGTTTTTTTAAAAATTGAGTATATTATCTTTAATTTAACAACCACAATTATGGCGAGACTTTTTGAAAAAAGCTCAGGTGGGATTGTTTATCGTAAGAAGTGAAATTTCTATGAAATTCTTTTACTTGAGAGAAAAAATCCTAAATGAAAAAGCGTTTATGTCATACCAAAATGACGTATAGAAAATGAAGAAAAAGCTAAAGAAACTGCACTAAGAGAAATTAGTGAAGAGACTTGATTAGATGAAAATGAGCTTGAAATTATTAAATTTATTACAAAAATAAATTTTACTTTTATTGCTAGTTATAAGGAATGAAGCCCAACTATCAATAAAGATGTCTATTTATTTTTGGTTAAATATAATTGAACATCAGAGCCTAATTTAAAGTCATTTGAAAATATTGGAGAAGAAAGAGAAAAAATAATTTGACATAAATGGTTTAAATTAGCCGAATTAAAATGACTTGATGTTAAACCAGATATTTTTTCTTATGTGAAGAAAAATTTACAATATATGTAAAAAATTTATTTTATAACCCATGTTTTTTTATGGAATTTACGAAAAAAAATTGAAATGTTGTTCTAATCTCAGATAAAAGAGAAGTTGAATTTGATTGAATTAAAATAATTCTTGACGGAATGGTTCTAGATTTTCCAGGTGAATATGAAAAATCTGGAATATTAGCTTTAATTGCAGAAATTTGAGATAAATTATTTTTTCAACTAAGAGTTGATGATAAAAATATTTCATATATTCCTTATGATGATATTGAACTAACTGAGGAAGTATTAAAAATATTTTGAAATATAGATGTGCTAGTTATAAAATGAAGTAAAAATTCAATTAAAATATATGAAAATCTTGAAGCTAGATATGTGCTTCCTTACTGAGAAGCTAAAGATGTATTTTTTACAACTCTCGGGCAGCATCCAGAAGAGGTAAAAACATATAAATTAAAAGATACCTGAATGGAAAATGATGTTATTTTTATAAATATTGGATAATTTAATTTTTAACTAAAGCATTATGGCATCAATGGATGATGTAAAAATTTGAAAAAAACTACTTATAGACGGAATACCTTTTGAGGTTATTAAAGCCGAGCATTTAAAGGTTGCAATGTGAAAATGAATGGAAAAAACTATTTTGAAAAACCTATTAAATTGAACTACAATGCAAAAAACCTTCCGTGAAGTTGATAAAGTTGAAGCTGCCGAAATTACTTATGCTAATGCTGAATTTTTGTATAAAGATGAGGAAGGTTGCAATTTTATGAATATGGATAATTATGAACAATTTAATCTATGAGATGAGGTTATTCAAGATAATAAATATTTTTTATCTGAATGAGATAAAGTAATTGTTCAAATTTTTAATGAAAGACCAATTAATATTCAAGTAGAACCCGCAGTAGTGCTTACTGTTATAGATACACCTCCAGGAGAGAAATGAGATACGGCAACAGGCTGAAAAAAACCAGCAACTCTATCATCATGACTTGTTGTACCAGTTCCACTTTTTGTAAAAATATGAGATAAACTCAAAATCGATACAAGAACAAAAGAATATTTAAGTAGAGTTTAAGATTACTTCTCGTCATTCTGAGCGTAGTCGAAGAATCTTTTACTTAATCTCCTTTTTAAGGTGTGTTTTTAAAATAAAAGACCCATTCGACTCCACTTCGTTCCGCTCAGGGTGACGATAGTTTCAGATTTTTTTAATTTTAATACTTCTCAAAATAAATTTTATCTTCCAGAATCCCTAGCTCAAGTAGTTTTTTTCTAGAATCTTCGACCATCGCGGGACTTCCGCAGATATAGAATTCTTCAAAGTTAGCAACATTTTCTTTATTTAAAAAATCTGTAACATATCATTTCATGTATTTTTGGCTTTCTTCTCTACTTAAATACAAGTTATAATCAAAATTTGAATTTTCATTTTTGATTTTTTCTAACTCGCTTTCATAAAAAATATCCTCTAGATGTCTTACTCAGAAAATAAAATGAAGATTTGATTTAAGTCAAAGCTCTAGGGCTTTTTTTATTTGAAAATAAAGAGGTGCAAATCAAGTTCCAGTTCCAATAAATAACTTATTAGTTGGCGTTTCTTTTAATACAAAATGTCAAACTGGTCAGATAAAATCAAGTGAAGTTCAAAGCTCTAAATCGCAAATTTCCTTACTTCATCATCTTCCATCTTCTAATCTTTTTATTATAAATTCAAATTTAGAATCATTTTGAAAAGCAATTGAATAAGCTCTTCTAAGTCAAGAAGGTAGAATAAAAGTAATAAATTGTCAGGCAAGTGAGCTTAAATTTCAGTCAAATTCAAAAATTAACTCGTAAACATCTGGAGTTAATTTAAATTTTCTAATTAATTTTGCCTTCATTATATTGCTATTTTATCTGATAAATCATAATCATCTGCTTTGGCGTTTTGCCACTCTTGGTATTTTATTTTTGTATCAACTAATCTCGCATAAATTTCTGGATCGAGATTATTAGATCCGAGTATATTGAAAATTATACTTTTTCAAGCAATTAATATTCATTTTAGAGGATTTGTCTCTTGGGATACAAATAAGCTAAAATCCACAACATCATCAGCTTTTTTGTGAGTCTCTTTGATAATAGAAGAAATAGAAGTAGGTAACCTTACTTCTTCTTGCTTTTGATTTATGTCTAAATTAATGGCCATATTTCTTATTTAAGTGCATATACTATATCATAAATTCCTAAAAAAGCAAAAAAAACTTGCAAAAATTAATATTTTTACGATAATTAAAATTTAATATAATTAGAAATATATGGTAGAAGAAAATCGAAATAGATTTCTTGATGAATGAGAAGAAGATTCATTTTTAAGCCCCGATGAACTTATATCTTTATTTGATTTGACACAAAAAGAGACAAATATATTAGTTTGGCTGATTATGGAATGAATGAGTGAAAATACAATAGAAAGTCCAGAAATTACATATAAGAGTCTGATTTTAGCAAAAAAATACGATGAAGCAATTGCATTTTGCCATTGCATGATAGAAAAAATGAGTGAACAAATTAGTATGGTTGAGGAAAATGGATCCAATGATAAAAAACTTGAAAAATTAGCCCTATCGCTAGCCGAAATTAAAAAATCATGGGAAAATAGATGAGAAGTAGCTAAGACTTTTTCCGAAAGAAAAATTAAAATTATTCCTCTCAAAAATTAATATAATAATTTTTGTTGTCTTTTTTAAAAAATATTTTATTTCAAATGATATCTAGAATATCTCAATCTATTATTTTAATTAAATTCATTCATCATTTGTAGTAAAAATAGACGCTAGAAGGAGTTTTGAATAAATAAATTCAATTTGTTTTTGAAATTTCTAAGTTATCTAAATTTATTTCAGAAAAAACTCAGCTATATTTTCTGTTAAAATCAAGCAAAATAAAGACTTTTTGATTGTTTTTATATCCAATTAACATAAGTTCGTCTCAAAAATTTTGAGCTTTTACGATATTATCAATTAAAGATATTTCAAATTTTTCTTTCGCTCATTTTTGGAATTTCCACAAATTTCAATCTTTGAGAAAATAAGGAAGTCACAAGATATGGACGATATTTTCTGAGTTAGAAATTTCCTCATTTTCTAGCTTATATGAGGTCCAGTTTGAATTGGAATTATTATAAACATAGTTTTTTGTGAGAATTATGTCACCATTAATTTTAGTAATATTCTCATTTGTATTTAAATCTTTTGAGATATAGTTCATATAATCATAACAAAATAAATTTCACGATATAATTCTTGAAACCTTACAAGTTGCTTGCAGGGAAGTTACTTTTGACAAATAAGGAATTGGCATATTTGAGTTAAAATCATAAATATAAACCTTTCAATATAAAGAAAAATAATTTTGTCACAAATAAATGTAATCTTTGGCATAAAATGCTTTTTTTAACTTAAAATCAGAGTCTAGAATTTTAACTAATTTAATTTTGTCATCATAAGCGAGATAATAATTATCAATCTTGTAAATCGAAGAAAAACTCTCTCAAATAGGATAATAATAAAGTTTTTTAATTAAATTAATTGTATTAGTGTAATATGTATTTTCTTTGTTAATGTTGAAATTAAGCGATACTGGGATGTATCAGCTTTTACTTATTTTGACACTATAATTTCAAAAATCAAAAATACTTCTTGAATTATTCTGATAATTAGATCAATTAATCGTAATATTATCGGCTTCTGGAAGCGTTAAAATATTTATAATCCCAAATTGTTTAAAAACTTTTTGTGGCTCATTTGTCTTGAAATCAAAACTAATATTTAGATAATAACCCTGAAAAAACAAAAAAAGATAGCTGGCAAAAGCAAAAACTACTATCCAAAAAATAATATTTTTTCTTCTCTTAATCTTTAGTTCATCTTTATATGATTGTATCATAAATAGGTATTTAAATGTATATTATTATCATTTCGTGAGTCCCAACTGTCATTTCGAGTGATAACGAGAAATCCCTTTTTATATCACTTTTGAAATTATAATTTTCAAATTTAACTTTTCTTTTAATTTTAGTCTCAAAAGATTTGATTTAAAGAGATTTCTCACTATGTTCGAAATGACAGAATGTAAGTGGAAGATTTCTATTTCCTTTTCATTTTCTTAGTACTTTCAAAAAAATCAATTCTTTTGTTAAAAAAGTATCTTATTTGGCTTTCTATCGCTGGTAGTGAAAATAGAGTAAGCGTTAGAGTTGGAATTAAAAGCCATTGCAAAATATTTATCGCATAATCTCTTTTTCTGAAATTAACATACTTTCTCATTATTAGAATTGAAATAAAACTTGGAAAAGCAATTGTCGCAAAAATCATTGTAAAAATTAGCGAAACTGAAAGTGGAATAGTAAGTGTTATTATGCTGTTTTTGAGGTTATCTACAACTCCCGGTAGATATCCTATAAAAAATAAAGTTAGAGCTCATCCAGACCAGAATAAATGATTAAAAATCAAATAAGTAATTTTCTTAATTTTCTCTCTTTTCTTAATCTTCTTGTTTTTGTAAAATTCTGGAATTACGTATTCTAAATCACTACATCACCAAGACCATCTTCTAAGTTGTTTATATTGAGAATTTATGGTTTTAATTAATGTTTCTTCCTCAACTACATCCATCATACAAACCGCTGGCACATTCACAATTCTAAAAACTCCGCTCCAAGCAAAATAACTTCTCCAATATTGAAGCCCATCTTCTACTATGCTTGTTTTTGACCAATAATCTGATTTTTTTAGACATGATAAAGACATTCCGTAAACTGCAAAATTTCTGTAAAATTCTGGATTTTGACTTTCTGATAACTGCCAGAAAGTAGTTCACATAGCAATTAATCGAGCAAAAAAAGTTCATTTATTCCAATTATTTGAGTAAACTGGAGTGTATTGATAAATTGCATTTGTATTTTTTTCTGTTGTTAAATAAGTATAAGCAACTATTGTAAAGAAATTTTTCTCGACTTTTGTATCTGTGTCAATTGTTGAAACATAAGTCATTTGCTCATCTAAATTCTTGTCTTTAATATACTCTTTTATCGCATAAGTTATATTGGCTCATTTGACTTTTCATTCACCCGGAAGTCAACTTGGATGCACAATAGACACAATTTCTACTCCAGAATTTTTAAATTTTTTAATAATTTTTTCAGCATTAACTATAGTATCAATTCACCTCTCTTCGGGCGCCAAAAGTATTGTTATATTATTTTTATGAGGATAGACATTATTAATTATAGAAATCACATTATCTTCAATTACATCATAAGGTTCAGAATAAAATGGTACTATAATTATGTGTTTTAGGTTTTTCGCATCTTTTTTTATAATATCTGAGTTTGAATAATCTTTCGCATTGAGATTGAGCAATTTAAGGTAAGAAGTTATTACATAAAAATATGATTCAAATACCTTAATTGTCCAATAAGAAATATAAAAAGCTATAAAATAAAGCCCAATTCTATAGTTTATTTTAAGTAATACTATGGGCACGAAAAAGATTAAAACCAAAAATGACAAAGGAAGTTTTGATATGAATTTCTGACTTAGAATGAATTGTTTTATGTTATTTTTAATCATTATTATCTGACATTTTTAAAATTTTCCAAATTCTATTCAAAAACCCAAAAAATCCAAATTTAACTTAATTTTTGCTTGACAAAACTTACTTTTTTATTATACATTGATTATTATTTATATTAATTTAATATTTATGGACAAAAATATTAATCCATTTCCTACGCTAGTAGAACAAAGAGCTCATCTAGAATCAGATAAATCTGGTTTAGAAGATTTAAAAAAAGCAGTAAGAACAAGAACAGTAGAATTAACTCAAAATCCTGAATTAGTAGAACAAGCTGATAAAATAGAATATTCTAATTTTTCTAGAAGTAGTCTTTTAGAGCTAATTTGAATAGCAAGAGTAGTAAAAGAATCTAATATTGAAACTGCTTATAATTTTCTATGTACAGATGGTTGGTATGCAAAATATAGAATGGTTGCTTTATTTGAATCATATCCATTAGAAACCCAGAAAATATTGAGTGATACTTGAATTTTTAAACAAGATATACTCTACCTTTTTGATAGAGAAAATTTATTAAATCTATTTTGAGGAAAATCTAATGAAACCCTAATAAATATGTATTTAGAAACTAAAGATATTTGAATCCTGAGTATTTTACTTCTAGAAAGAATGATAGATTGAGAAGATTTTAATAGAATTAATTTTAATCATACGACTTGAACAGAACAGGATAAAATGATTCAAAGACATAATATTATTTTATGCATAGAACATTGAGTTCCAATATAAAAAATATTCCGGAAAATCCGGAATATTTTTTTAGTTTTTTTAATTTGGTACAGCCGATAGGAATCGAACCTATATCGCAGCCTTCGCAGGGCCGCATTCTATCCGTTGAAATACGGCTGCTAAAAAGTTTTATAAGTTTTTCAAAACTTAAAATTAACGTGGCATACCATAAAAGTCGAGTCCTTTCGCGTCAGTCATTGATTTTGTGATGAAATTTTTCTTTTTTCCCTTTCTAAAAAACCCTCTATCATCAATTACTCCAACTTCAATTAAGTAATTGATGTCTTTGTTTCATAATTTTTTCTTAGGAAAACTTTGTTTATTTTCGTAATAATGAGTTCTTTGTTTATAGCTTTGATTTTTTCTTGATTGTGCATTTTCATTACCAATATATACCTGCATAGAAGCCTTTTTATGCTTCGCAAGTTTTCTTGATGCAGCTTGTTTTTTAACAATGCTTCCTTTTAATCAATGTTTATTGGCCATAATTTAATAGATTTTATTTTTGCAAAAATTGGAGCGGGGAACGAGGTTTGAACTCGTACACCCAAGGGTTGAAGCCTTAGTACACTCACTCTTTTATGTTACCCCCGCTTATATTTGCGGGCATTATTCTATTGAAAAAGGATATTTTGTCAAAAAATTATTTATTATTTTTTTTAAGAATTGTATCAACACAGGCTACAAATTTTTCATTTTCTTCGTTTGCATGTCTTTCTATTTCAAGAGTTCATTTAATTTTTATACTGTAAGCTTCTTTTATTTGAACTAAATTTTCTTTTGAAAATCAACTAAAAATTCTTTCAACTTCTCCACAGGTATTAGCTTGCGTATCTGCAATTGCAAATGAAGGAACTCATACCACTAAACCAGCCAATAAAGCCAAACTTCACAATTTATTTTTCATAAAAAATTTAAATTATAAATTAAAATATATTTATATAATAGATAAATTTCTAAAAAGTCAAGCATTTAAATTATTTTACTTTTTTGTCTCATTAAATATACTCTATAAAATTAATCAATTTTTGGATGACAGATATAAAAGCTGAAATTATAGATAAAATTATTTTGTCGCTTGTAGAAAATGAAAATATTATCACAAGTGATGACTTTCATAGACTCAAAAATTCTATTTATAAGGATTACAAAATAAGTGAATTAATCACAAATATTTCACTTTTAGCGCGCTATAGAGCGCTTGTTGATTTATGAGAAATAAAAGAAGATTTAAGAATTTTTAAACTACTTAGAAAAAGGGCAATAAGAAGCCTTTCTGGGGTTTCTGTGATTTCAATTCTAACCAAGAGCGCAAAATGTGTCTGAAAATGTATTTATTGTCCAAGTTATGACAATTTACCAAAAAGTTATATTCCATCAGAGCCCGCAGTAATGAGAGCAGAACTTAATCAATTTGATGCGATAAAACAAGTCCAAAATAGACTTAGATCTCTTGAAATTACAGGTCACAATATTTGAAAATGTGATGTGAGAATAATTGGTGGCACTTGGAGCCTATATTCAGACTATTATCAGGTGGAATTTATGAAAGATATTTATGACGCGCATTCAAATTATGAGGAAGTTAAAAAAAATATAGTTGCCTCAAATGAAGATAATGAAAAATTTGCTTCTTTTGAGATAAATCCTTGATTTGAAATTATAAAATCCAAAAATCTGGAGGAAGCCAAAAAAAGAAATGAAACTTCAGCTTCTCGTGTTATTGGTATAGCAATCGAAACTAGGCCAGATTTTATAAATATAGAAGAAATTAAAAAACTTAGAAAATATTGAGTGACAAGAGTGGAGATTGGCTATCAGACAACAATTGACGAGATAAATAAAATAAACAAAAGATGACATGGAAATGTGGAAAGCAAACTTGCGACAAAACTTTTAAAAGATGCTGGATTTAAGGTAGTTGCCCACATTATGCCAAATTTGCTTGGCTCTAATCCAGAATTAGATATTTTAAGTCTTAAAAATGTCTTTGACGATCCGGATTTCCGCCCAGATGAGCTGAAGATTTACCCAATGGTAGTGACTCCAAATAGCGAACTCACTCAAATTTGGCAAAAATGAGAATTTGTGCCATATAATGATGAGATTTTAATAGATCTAATGGCGAGCTTACAGTGATTAATCCCTGAATATGTAAGACTTAATAGAATGTATCGCGATATTCCATCTTCTGAAATACTCGCTGGTTCTCACTTGGCTAATTTACGCCAGATTACAGACAAAAAAATGAAAGAAAAATGACTTACTAGAAAGGATATCTCAGCTCGCGAAATAAGACTAAAATTAAACAATCCAGAAAATGCAATCCTAGACACTATAAGCTACTCTGCGTCAGGCGGAGAGGAATATTTCTTGCAGTTTATAGACAAAGAAGACAGAACAATTTTTTCTCAATTAAGACTCAGAATTCCATCTAATATTTTTACAAAAGAACCTCACCCTATCACAGAACTTCAGGATGCGGCAATTATAAGAGAAGTTCATACCTATGGAGATCAGCTAAAAATCTGAGAAAAAGGAAATTTATCGGGTCAACATATTTGATTCTGAAAAAAACTAATTATGGAAGCCGAAAACATAGTAAAAACTAATTATCCCCAAATCAAAAAAATTGCAGTAATAAGTGGGGTGTGAGTGAGATGATATTATGAGAAATTATGATATAAACTCGAGTGAGAATATATGAGCAAGGAAATATAAATTTGAAAATATTAAAATACTTAATATAATCAAAATATAATAAGTGAAATTTTATGAAAAAAATACTAATTATTGAAGATGATATTTGAATTCTAAATTCTCTTGGAAGCTATATTTCTGGAAGTGGATTTGGCTTGTCTACTTGTGAGAATTGACTGGAAGCCCTAAATATTTTCAATAGCTTTAAGCCGAATTTAGTTATTTTAGATATTAATCTTCCTGGTAAAAATTGAATTGAAATCTGTAAGGAAATTAGGCAAATTAGCAATATTCCGATAATTATTTTATCAGCTCGCGGAGATGAAGAAGATAAGATTTTAGCACTAGAATTATGAGCTGATGATTATGTATCTAAGCCATTCTCACCTCGTGAACTTCTGGCTCGCGTGAATAGTGTATTAAAGAGATTTTCAAATAACAAAGAAACTGACAAAAGCGATAATTTTTTGCATTACAACAATATTGAGCTTGATTTGAAAAATTACTTACTTAAGATAAATGCAACTGAAATCAAGACAACAAAGACAGAATTCTTGCTTTTAAAATACATTATAGAAAAGAAAGATGAGGTGATTTTAAGGGAAAATTTGATGAAAGATATTATGGGATATGACAATTATATCTACGATAGAACCATCGATACTCACATCAAAAACCTTAGGAAAAAAGTCGGAAATGAGATAGAAATAAAAACCCTCAGATGAATTTGATATAAAATAGGCAAATAATTCCTCCGTCATTTCGACTACCTCTGTCACCCTGAGCGAAACGCAGTGTAGTCGAATGGGTCTATTAACTTAATTTAACAATTTTTATGAAATTCTCGCAAAAATTCTTGATAGCAAATATTTTAATTCTTTGATTTGTAGTAGTAGCAAATATCTTTGCACTTAAATATTTCTCTTCAATTTATTTTGAGGATTATGTTGTGGGTGTAAAAAAACAGACTATTAAAAATAATATAAATTTTGAGACAATATCAAAAATTCTGTGAAGTGAATATCTTGATGACGCCACAGTTGAGGAATATAAAAAAATCACAAAAGATTTATCAAATATTTCATCTTCGCTTGAGGAATTTTCAAATGATCCAAAGGTATCAGATGCTTCTTTGGTTGAATCTATGCAACAAATTTGATTATCAGGAGTCGCAATTGAGAAAGTAATTTGAACAAATGCACTTCAGTCTTTTTTCTCTAATATTTCGAATTTTTTCAAAATTGATTATTCAACGCTTGAGTGAATTTTTGTAATAAAAACTCTTAAATCCATACTTTATTTTAATCTTTTTCTTATTGTTTTAATATCAGGTGTAATTTATGCTTGGATTAAATTAACTTTTAAACCAATTTCTCAAGTTATTTCAAATCTTTCTAATATTATTTATAAAAAAGAATATAAAAATATTTTTTACAATAAAAAAGATGAATTCTATCCGCTTATTGAGTGAATTAATAATCTTAACAAAAGTCTCTCTTTACAAGAAAAAATTAGATCTGATTTTTTGTCTGATTTAAGTCATGAGATAAAGACACCAATAACTGCAGTAAAATGTTATATTGAGTGAATTGAAGACGGAATTTTAGAGTTAGATGAGAAAAATATCAAACTTTTGCATTCTGAAATTGACAGACTTATTAAGATAACTAATTTAATAATGGATTATGAAAAGGAAGAAAGCAAGAAAAATGACGATATTTTTATTGAAAAATTTGATTTAATTGAGCTTCTTGAATTTGTTAAAAGTGAGTATTTATCTGAACTTCAAAAGAATAACTCTGAGGTTACATTTAATTTTCTCAAAAAATTTAATCTCAGTGCAGACAGAGATAAATTTACCCAGATTTTACACAATATTTTCTCGAATTTCATCAAATATGCTGGGAAAAATAAAAAAATGGAAATTACTTTTTCTAATAAGAAAAACTATTCTGTAATTACTTTTTCTGATAATTGATCTGGAGTTAATGAAGAGGATTTGCCATTTTTAAAAGAAAAATTCTACAAATGAGAAAAAGTTAGAAATAAAAATAGTGATTTATGAGTTGGAATTTGACTATCAATTATTGATAAAATTGTCAAAAATCATAACTGAATTTTTGAGATAAATTCCGTAAATAAAAAATGATTTGAAATTAAGATAAGTTTGCCAAAATAATCTTCACAATTTTTTCACTTTGACAATTTGCTTTTTGTAAGGAAACCTATATAAAGGTTACATGAAAAAAACAATTAAATTTTTTACATATTCACTAGTTTTAGTTTTATGACTTTTTGTGTCAAATCAAAATGGTCTTTTTTCTTTTTCCACAGCGACTTTTGCTAGTGAAAATACGGTAAAAAATCATAATAAATTCACTATTTTGGAAGAAAATTCTAGTGCTCAAGAAGAAAAAGAGAAACCAAAACAAGAAGAAAATAGTTCTGGTGCAATCGCAGAAAATAAACAAGAAAAAGCTAAATTAGTGAAGAATTTGAATACACTACTAGTTGAAGCATACAAAATAAAAATAGACCAAATTCTAGATAATTTAAAAGAAAATATCAAAGAAAATTCTGTAGAAAATCAGATTAAAGCGCTAACTATGGTCCTAATTCCTGTTAATTCGAAAATAAAAATAATAGAAACCAAATCAGATATTTCCCCAAACAGAAAAGAAATTCTTATTTTAGTTCTAAAACATATTAAAAATAATCTAGATTCTGAGATTAATAATTTACTTGAGAATAAATAATTTCTATTTTTTAGATAAAACAAAAAACTCCAGATTTTAAAAATCTGGAGTTTTTTGAAAGAAAAATTTCTTTATTTATAAACTTTAATATACTATCTTTAAAATTATAACTTAACTTATAAAAATATTTTTATGGATTATAAATATCTTGATATGCCTTGTCATCAAAAGCGCGTTTCAATCGTAAAAGATGAATTACATAAATATAATTGTTATTGAAAAAACTTGAGTATTGGCTGTGGGAATTGATATATCGAAAAATTATTTCCAGGAAATTTTGAATGATTTGATATAATACAAATAGACAATCCGATAATCCCTATAACAACCTGAAAAATAGAAAATATACTATCTTTTTATACAGAAAATCATTTTGACGCAATTTTTACAGGAGAAACTTTAGAACATATCTATGACATTAATAAAACCTTATCTGATATAAAATTTATTCTCAAACCAAATGGAATATTTATTATTACAATCCCCAATATTCTTAGTTTTAGAGATAGAATTCGTGTTTTATTTTGAAAAATTCCAAGACATATAAATTGATATTTAGAGAATGAACATTTATATGAACATATTAGGCATTTTAGTTATCAGTCAATAAAAAAATTATTAGAAAACCATTGATTTAAAATTTTAAGAATTTCTACTCCTTCACTATCTTACAATCCATTTAGCATAAATAGTACCCAGGAATTTACAAATGTTCCGGATTTTTTAGCTTGATTAGGAAATAATTTAATTGTTACTGCTCGCAATGGAAAATAAAAAATGCCCCGACGGGGCATTTTTTATTTTCCTAAAATTAATTTCTAACTATTTCATTTAACTGGGATAGGTTAGATCTATATTTTATTTCATCCTGAAATAATCTAACACTTTTTCAATCAGAATTACCCCGTCCCGACCTTAAGGTCTTTAATGCTTCTTTTTGTGGCATATTTTTAGTAGATTCTATAAGTGATTTAGCAGGAGTAATCATAGCTTCTATAAATAAACGTTTTAATTCAGTAAAAGTATCATGACCATAACTATTACTTAATATTTTTAAAGCTTCTTGAGGTTCTAAATTTGCGACAAAATTAATAATTTCATTTGCATATATAATTCTGAAATCATAAATTTCAGAATTATTAAACCACCATTTTAAGGTCTTTAATATTTCTTTTTGATCTAATTCAGAGATCAGTTTTATAATTGATTTTGGATTAATTTCATGACTATATCTTAAAAATAATTTTTGTTTCTGTTTTAAGATTTTTAAAGCTTCTTGAGGTTCATAATTTTCAATAACAAAATTAATAATTTCACCAATTAAAATACTTTTAGCTTCTCATCTGACATCAGAAAAGCCTTCTTCTAGAGTTTCTAAAATATCTTTAGTTCTTTTAGTTCAAGTCATTATATCAAATCAAATCTTAAGAGAATTTCTTATATATTGACCCTTTCTTCATTTTAGAGTTTCCCAAAATCACTTTTGTGACATGTTTTTTGTATTTTCTGCAAATGATTTAGCTGGAGTAATCATAGCTTCTTCAAGAATTTTTTGAGCCTCTTCTAAATTAGAATAATAAAAAATACTATCTAAAATTTCCAAAGAATCTCTTGGATTTTCTGATTTTTTTGCTTGTTCTACAATTATATTTGTATGAAAAATTATTGCCTTTTCAAGAATTTTTCTATTTTCTCTAGCATTAAAAGTAAATTTATTTAAAATTCCTATGGCTTCTTTTGGTTCTAAATTATTAGTTAAGCTCACAATAGAATTAACAAATATAGTTTGAGCATCACCAGTTGTATGATAAAGTCAAATTTGTAAAAGTTCTATAGCATCATCTAATTTCATATCTTTGGATAGTAATATCACTAATTTAGCAGGAGTCATTTGTGCTTCCTCAAACATTTTCTGAATTTTTCATTTAGAATTATCATATCACCAATCCAGAGCCAATAAAGCATCATCTGGTAACATAGTTTCAGTTAGTTCTATAAGCTCTTTTGCGAGTTTTTTGGTTTTATGATTTAAAAATTTTTCTTTTAGAGATCCTAAAATAAATTTATCACTTCATTTTATTTGGGCAATAATTTCTGGAGAATCATTAATACCCATACACTCTAGATGTTCCTCTAACTTTCTAAGTGCCATATCGTTTTCTTTCATATAATCCAAAATTTTTTCAATTTTTTCTGCTGAAATTGCTTTAACTTCTTGTACTTTTCAAGTTCAAGTTATAGCTTGAGCTGGTTTATTTCCTCATTGAGAGATGATATCTTTAAGCATAATTTTACAAAAATTAAAAAATTAACTATTAATATATAACGATAAATTATAAAAAGTCAAATTCTTTTTTTGAAAGAAAAATTTTAGTATTTCGTATTTAGTATTTCGTATGTTTAATTATAACTAATCCTAACTTAGGATTTTATTTTAATATTTAAATTATTGGGGCATGAAAAAATATTTTAATTTGAGAACTTTCTCACAAATTATGGTAGTTGTAATTATTTTGGGACTTGCTCTGGCTCATCAATTATGGTGAATAGAAAAGGCAGCACCAGTGGATGCGTATTGCCCATTTGGAGCTCTTGAAAATCTAATAAAAGCAATGACAAGTTGAGAATTTTTACAAAGAATTTATTTTAGTAATTATATTCTTTTATTTATATTTGTTGGAATGACTCTCTTTTTTGGAAGAGTTTTTTGTGGATATTTTTGTCCATTTGGAGCAATTCAAGAATGGCTGAGAAAACTTGGAAAACTTATTGGAATCAAAAAAGACTATGAACTTCCTAAAAAAGCTGACAAAGTAATGAGATATTTTAAATATGTAATGTTAGCTGGATTAATTGTTTTATCTTATGTTTATTGAGAATTAATTTTTAGATATTATGATCCATTTGTGGCTTTTTCACATTTATGACAGGAATTTGATGAAATTTATTGGGCATATGGAATTCTTGGAACTATTGTAGTTTTATCACTTTTTACAAAAAATTGGTGGTGTAGATATTTCTGTCCACTTGGAGGTTTTTTCTGAATTATAAAGAAATTTTCATTTTTTAAGCTAAATAAAAATAATGAGTTATGTACAAAATGTGGAGCTTGTAGTAGATCATGTCCTGTAGGATTGAGTTTTAAAGATATGAAAGCAGTAAATAGTGCAGAGTGTATTAGTTGTCTCAAATGTGTCGATGCCTGTAATTTCTGAGCGCTCAAAGCAAAAATTACCAGAAAAGATATAAGTAAGAAGTTATTTAGAAATATTGTAGTTTTTTGATTTTTTAGAGTTTTATTAATTATTATTTTCCTTCCTTTTTGGCAGACTGGACCAGCTTCTAATATTAAATCAGCTGATGGGACTTTAAATGTAGAAAATCTTAAATGAAGTAATACACTAGAATATTTAATCAGAGAAAGTTGAGTGCCTTTCAAGTATTTCCAAGAAAAATTACATCTTCCAGAAAATGTAGATAAATGAGGAAAACTCAAACATATCTGAGAAGATTATGAGATAAAAAATAGTTCTGGAGAATATATTGAGACAGAAGATTTTAGAGTAGTGACTGAGGAGTATTTAAAAGAGAAGGAATAGAAAAGGAAATTGAAAATGTCAAATTGAAATAAAATAAAAAGTTAATCTATTGATCCCATTTGATGTTTGTCTTCTTCAATTTCAGATAATTCATAATATTTAAGATATAGACCTAAAAAGGAAGTTCTAATCATTGATAGAATCTCCATGGGACTAATATTTATTTTTTTATCACTCACGCTGTAAAAAAGATCTTTTTTTTCATGTTTAATTTTATCTCCATTAATATCAATAATTAATTCTAATTTTCATCTGATATTATCAATGGTATAATTTGGGTTTTTAATTGTTTTTATAACTCAATCTTCTTGCTTAAAATATAAAGTTTTAGTACAATTAACTTCCCAACAAGGGATATTAATCTCAATACTTTCTTCAGAAAAATTCTCTTTTAGGGAAGGAAGATTTCAATTATCTATTCTTTTGTTAATAATGCCATCTCCGTGTAAAATATCTCTTACTAATCTTTTTATTCAAAAAATCAGTTGTTCTTTTACAAAAATTGACTCTATTTTTTCTATAGAAATACCACAAAGTTCTGATAAAATCTCTCAAATGGGTTTTGATAAATTACTTTGTTCTCTATATTCTTTTTGTAAAGATAGGGCTTCATTTAATTGTCCTTCTGTAATCAATCAGAGATTTAAAAGACATTCTCATAAAAAACCAGTTTCTACTGTTAATTGAGTAGAACTTGTAGAAAGAGTGTGTGATTGTGTCATATTTTTTAGTTTAAAATTAGAAGATAATATTCAAATCTAAAATAAAATCAAGAAATTAATCAGTTAAATTCACTCTGAAAATATAATAAACCCATTTTTGCCAATTTGACATATTATAAGTCAGACTTCTTGCTTCATTTTGTTGATAAATCTGTTTTTCCACATCTATTTTTTTATACAAATCAGCGTCTTCTTTTGTCACCACAAAAACAACTTCTTCTCACGGATTTTTCTTATTTTGAGAAGTTTTAATAACTTTATCTTTATAAGCCAGAGAATTCACATAATCAAAATATTTCTTTTTCTGCGCTAAATCCTTTTGTCTTTGTGCGATTTCTTTTTGAGTAGAAACTATTATTGAGTCTTTTTGGATATCGATATATTTAAAAGAAAATATCAAATAAAGCTCATAAACTATCACGATTATAAGTGTAAACAGAATATATTGGTATTTCTTTCTCATTTTTTTATTAAATAATTTTATTTTTTATGAATTTATGATACAATACTAAAAATTTTAATTTTTTCTAATTTTTTTTATAAAATGAAAAAAATAATCTCATTTTTATCCAGAAATAAAATAGCAATTTTGATTATTTCTCTTATTTTAGGGCTTATTTTTATAGTTTATGGAGATATTAATAAAGCCAAATTAGAAGCAGATTCTCTAAATTATAATAAAATAGAATCTTATGTGCTAGTAACTGAGTGACAAGCGATAATTAAAAGAGATAAAATAATTCGTCTAAATTCCTGAGAAAAAAACAATATTCTCATTTGAGACAAAATTATAACTTTAAAAAAATCTAGTGCCACTATATTTTGGCCAGATTGAAGTGTTACGAGACTTTGAGAAAAAAGCTCCATAACAATTTCTGAAATTAAAATTAGTAAAGATTTATCTGAAAATAAAGTAAAATTTAATCTAGACTCTTGAAAATCTTGGTCAAATATATTGAGATATCTGAATAAAAATTCATATTTTATAGAAACTTACGAAAATGGAAGACTAGCCGCGACTGTTAGATGAACGGTATTTGAGATTAATCTAGATAAAAACTATATTCACTCTGTAAATCATTCAATCGCGATAAGTGACACAGAAAGCCAAAAAGAATATGAAATTCCAGAATGAGAAGCTCGTGAAATAGGTAACATTTTACAAATCGTAGAAGAAAAATTACTCGAAAAAACTTGGATAGAATGGAACAAAAATGAGGATGTAATCTACATAAACGAGCTTCTAAAAAAATGGAGGGACCAAATTTCAAAAACTATAAAAGACAGTGATTTGAAGGATTTATTAACAAATTTAGCAGACTGAAAAACCGAAAATATTGCTTCTTTAAAAGAAAAAATAGAACAAACTACAAATAATAAAAATGACTATAATAAGGCATTAATTAATCTTTATCAAAACCTAAATTTCTTGCCAAATTCAGCAAAAAATCTTGAGTTAAAAAATTCTCTAAGAGAAGAAATAATAAATTCATCTACTTGAATAAATAAACAAAATTTTATTAATGATTTTACGCGTCTTAATTTATTTGATTATTTTGATGCTGTCAAAAATAATGAAATTGTAACTTCTAATAAGATAAAATCTAACATTGAAAAATATCTTAAAGAAGATAAAAATAGCCAAAATATTAAGAAAAAAATAGAAGAAATCAATTCTAAATTTTCTCAAGTAAATGCTACTACAAAAAATCTTATAGATAATCTTTCAAAAAAAGATATCTCCAAGGAATTCCAGGCCCAAACTCAAAAAGACCTAGAAAAGGCAAACTGAATTTTTGGAGAATTTGTAGAGAAAATTAAAAATTATTTCGTAAAATAACCCTATGAAAAATATATTTAAAAAATATGAGAAAAATTTAACCCTAAATAACAAATTTTTGGTATCTTTACTGATTTCATTTGGAATTATCACAATAATTGTTTTGCTTTATAATGACTTTTTTGGGGATTTTTTCACGAGACTTAATTTGAGTCTGCAAAATTGATTATACGAAGAAAAATATTCAAATAATAAAAAACCTAGCTCTGCGCTAACTGTAGTTGAGATTGATGATAAAACTCTTATTGATAAAGATAGATGGGGACTAGGAAGATGGCAGGATTTCAGCCGCGCTAATTATGCGAAAGTTATTGATAATTTATCCAAAGATTGAGCTATCGTAATTTGAATCGACGTGCTTTTTTCTGAAAAAGCTACAACTTCAGACGCTGATGAAATTCTAAAAAATTCTATAAAAAAAGCTGGAAATGTAATTTTGTCGTTTCATTTCCTAAATTCGCTGTATCCAATAGATAGCCTCAGAAATGCCGCAGCTTGAATTTGAGATGTGTTGCCGATTGTAAATAAATATAATAATTCTATTTATAGTATGTTTCCTTTTTATTTTCAAGAAGATAAAATTCTAAAATCCCTTTCTTTTGCGGTTTTGGATAAATATTACTCTACAATAAATTGAAAATCTCAAATTATTACCAAGGACGATTTTAAAAAAGATTTTCTAAAATTTTATGGTGTAAATATCCCGATTAAGGATTCTTATGAGAATGAAGGGAAAATAAATTTTCTAATAAATTATGTGCCAAGTTATAATTCATATCAGAAAATTTCATTTGTGGATGTCTACAATTGAAATTATAACAAAAGTCTTGTAAAAGATAAAATAATTTTGATTTGATCTACGGCTACTGCCTTGCATGACGAATTTAACACACCCCTTTGAATAATGCCAGGAGTTTATACACATGTAAATGCCGTTAATACAATTTTAAATAAAAAAATTATAACCTATCTTTCGCTAAATACTGAGCTTTGGGCACTTTTATTTTTTATTTTTATTATTACGCTTTTGTGAGTTTATGACAAACACAAATATTATTTTATAGTTTCTCTTTTTATTCTATCAATAGCTTATTTTAAGCTTTATCAGTTTATTTTCTTGGAATACAATACTATTTTTTCTATGCCAATTTACTTTTTTATAGCTATTTTGCTTTCCTTTATTTTTGTGAATTTGTATAGATACGCATATGAAGGGAAATGAAAAAGAGTTTTAAAAGATGCTCTAAGCCAGTATTTAGCTGAAGATTTGGTAAGCTCGGTTTTAAATAATTTTGAGAAAATAAATTTAGATTGAGATAAAAAAGAAATTAGTATATTTTTCTCGGATATTGCAGGTTTTACGACACTTTCTGAAACCATGACTCCGCATGATTTGATGAATTTCCTAAAAATTTATTTAAAAGAAACATCTGATGTAATTATTGATAATAAATGATTTATAAATAAATATGAATGAGATGCTATTATGGCGCTTTGGTGAACATTTTGAGATGGAAAAAAACAAGCATATAATGCCTGTCGTTCAGCAATTGAACAACAGAAAACAATAGATAAATTAAATGAAAGATTTGAACAAGAATATAATTTTAAGGTTGAAGTAAGAATGTGATTAAATAAATGAGATGCAATTGTTGGAAATATCTGAAGTCTCGGAAGAAAAATAGAATACACGGCCATTTGAGATAATGTAAATCTTGCATCTCGCCTTGAGTGAGTAAATAAGCAATACAATACCAAAATTTGCGTAAGCGAATCAATTCGCGATGAATGAGTTGATGATTTTGTTTTTAGAAAATTAGACCTTATAAAAGTAAAATGAAAGAAGAATTCTGTAAATATTTATGAGCTTATTTGATATAAAAATGAGGTAAATACTGAAATGCTTTCTCTAATTAAAGATTTTGAAAAAGCCCTCTCTCTTTATTTTGGGAAGAAATTTAGTGAAGCCAAAGAGATTTTCCAAAAATTAAGTAATTTATGAGATGAACCTTCTAAAATTTTTGTAAAAAGATGTGATTATCTTATAGAAAATCCCATAGAAAATTGGGATTGAAGCTGGGAATTTACGGTAAAATAATTATTTATTTTCAATATTTTCTTTAATATTTTTAAGTAAATCATCTATATTTTTAATTTCACTGTGCTCTGAATTAAGCTCAAAACCTCATATATATTCTTGTACTCTCTCCATATATAGAGTTGCCGCTTCTTCTAAAATATCTACATTTTCTTTATGAAAAAAATCTTCTCTATTTTCGAATAATAATTCTTCCATTGCTTCTCTTATTGTTCTTCTATTACCTTGTTCCTTTGGTAATGGTATGCTATTATATTTTTTCAAAGCTTCTGTTATCATTTGTTCATCAAAAACCTTTTTGTCAAAAAATTTTAATAAAACATAATAAAACATTTTAAATAATCACATTCTAGCTGGATTAAGCTTATTTAAAGCATCTCTTACACTAACTTCTGGTTTTAAAAAAGATTCAGTTTTTCTGGTGTCTTGATATTCATTTTTTATTTTAGCCACTAGCTCTACTTTTAATTTAAAATAAAGAGTTTTTAAATTTTCTATAGCATTAGAAATATTTTTAATATCTTTAATTTGAGAATATTTCCCACTTAATGTACGAATATTTCATTCATAATTTTTAATTATTTTGTGAATTTCCCCAAAAATATTTAACAAATTACCAGAAAAATCTATTTGTTCAATTTCTTTATTTATTTTTTTTAGCATAACTTTTTGTTCAAAAAATCATACTTCAAATTTACTTAAAGTTTCTCATAAATAGCTTAGCTGTTCAAATATTATGTTTATATAATAATTTTTTAAAATTTTACCTATAACTATATTTGTGCTAATTTCGAGATTATCAATAATTGTTTCTATATCTTTTTTTTGATTTTGGATTTGATTAAGAGCTAGTTTATGTTCTTCAAAAATATTTTCTTTGCTTTTTCAAAATCTATCTTGCAATAATTGTCTAATTTCTTCAGATTTACAAAAAAGAATAAAACCATCTGTAGAAAAAACTTTCTCTCTAAATAACTTAATAATAATAATATTAGCTAAAGTATCAAGAGAAATTGAGCTTAAAGCATTATGTACATCAGAAATTACATAATATGATTTAATAAGAGATTCACAATTAACCTCAAGTTGTTTATAGTGAGTTTCATTTTCATTTACATCAGAAATTTTTAATTTATGCTTTTTTTCTATGCATACAATTAACATTTGTGTGTTATTTATCGTATGTTCAAGTAGACCTAAAGTGTTTTTTGCATTAGTTTTGAAATCATTTTTTGCATTTTGTAATTGTCATATTTTTTCCTTAAGTCAGTCTAGACAGGTTCATTTCTGGACAAAAACATTACTAATAGCTCATATTTTACCTTTTTCATTATTAAAATCATTATTAAAATCAATGCTTACATTTTGCATTAAAGACGCATAAATTATGTCTTCATAATTTTTTACAGAAATATGCATCCACTCAATAATTGCTTTATCTTTTTTGATAATTTCAAATTTTTCTTTCCATTCTAATAATTTTACAAGATAAGATTTCAGCTCTTCTAATAAAATATCTCAAGTATTAGAACTATTTATTTTTTCTCCCACAATTTCTTTTAATGCTGGCTTATTCATATTATTTTACAAGATTTATTTTAATAAATATAAAAAGTGAAAATTATATTATACTATTTATAAGAGCTAAAAAATCAAATCATAATATATAAAAAAAGAAAGTTATAAAAAAGTTTGACAAATAATAAAATATGTGTTTTAATAATATTGTTTACTACTTAATATGGTTAAAACTACTAACCAGCAAAAAACAAAAACAAATTTTTATAAAACTATAAAATAAAAATCTTATGAAATGTAGCAACCTGATTACATTCTCATAAAAAGAGCTGGTAATTCTCTAAAAAAATACCGAAATGTAGTAAATAAAAATCAATAGTTGTAGTTTAATTATTGAACCCAAAATAAAACCCGTACATAGGCCATTTAGATATAAAAGCCTCTTCATGTACGGGTTTTTCCATTCTTTACTGAAATACTGTAAAATCCATTGCTTCATTTGAGGTCAACTGTTCTACATTCTTTTTTATAGTTCGCTTAAATCAAAAAGAATTTCAATCAGATACTATTTTTGTATATTGATTTGGAATTAAGGTTCAAGTCGGAAAAGTTATCTTATATTCTAAGTAAGGAGCAACTTGTCAGTTTGATAGATTTAGAGGATTAATTATTGATAATTTAAGTACACATTTCTCTCAAGTACTACTACAATTTCATAATCAAGAGATAGTATTACCATAGAATTGAGCAAAAGTCATTCAGCTTCAATTTAGATCAGTTCAATTCATATTATTTAAATATAAATCTGATGTTGAATTAATATTACTTCATCTTATCATATTCACTTCTCCACTTGCAAAAAAACTTTTTCAAGATCCAGATAAAATCCAGTTAACCATTCAAGTTCAGTTCATAGATGAGATTAATGATTCATCATTACTTCAATTTTGATTAAGATCAGGAATTTTAAAATTAAATTTAACTCAACTCCAATCTATAGAGCTACTTGAATTAATAACTAGCTGAACTGGTTCTCAAATTCATATTTTATTATAGTTAGTATTATATTCGCTATTTCACTCTGAAGGAAGTGGAATAGTATTTACTTTGGCTTTTGTGACATAATTGTATCACAAAATTGCAGTTCATCCTGATCAACTTGGCTCTTGCGATGGATCAGTAGAACTCATGCCAAATAAAGCTGACTCTATTCAGGTATTTGCATTATAATAAGCCACATTACTATTTTCAATTCATTTTACATTTTTTGCGAGAGGCATTATTTTATCAAGTAGAAAAATTCCTATAATAGTAATTATCATAGTAACAAAAATAGTTACAATAAGTGCTGATCAAGAATTATTTTTCATTATTTAATTTTATTAAGATTAATTGTTGTTGAAATATTCACTTCAGGATCTGACATTTTTATTTGTTTTCTCTTTATCCGAGAAAATCATACAGTCATATTAATTCTTAAATATGGATTTATATTTATAGATGAGTCGTTTTCTTTCCAGCTATAGCGATAATTTTTGTTTGGATATAGATAGAAATTCGCATTTTTAATATTTATATATTCTGGTAAAATATCCACCCATTCTGAGTCTAATCCAGTTGGCAAACTATATTGTCCAGTACAATTATAGTCGTTATCACAAGCCCAAGTATCAATTATTCCATCAGCATTTGTAGTTCAAGAGTGACTTAATCATAAATCTTTTCAAATAAGTTTTAGCATTTGTATATTTCCAAGACATCAACTTCCAGTCATTGTTCAGTCTAGTTGCTCTGTACAAGTTGCAAATCAGGCTGGTGCATCTGGATCTATTTTATAATTTAATCTAAAATAAAGCCTTTCTTTTTTTATTCAATTTTTTATAAAATAAAGCTCTTTTACTTTATTTCCAGAAAAAGCCACAGGTCCAGATCATAAATTTTCATCATCGTCATCTCATCTTATGTTTAAATCCAGGTCTTCATCTCAGCCATCATCATTTTCATTTGAATTATAATCTATAAATTGAAAGGCATATTCTCAAAATCTCTGGCAAGCTCCACTCATACTTGAATTAGCATTATTAAAGGAATTTACACATCATAGAGTTCACATATTTGTTCAGTTATCACTTCTACAATAATAAAATCAAGTTCAATAATTAGTTCAAATTACACTTCAACTTCCATAATTTCAAAATCAACTAAATTTGGCATAATGACCAGATGAATATGGAGTTTCCCCTACAACTTTTCTATTAAAATATTCCTCATAATCAATTTCTCAATCAAATTCTTTTATAAGTGAAACAAAATTTTCTATTGAATAATATAAATCCTTGTTTAGGTCTAATTTATCAGAAATTTTTAGTCTTAAAAATGAGATATTTGACATCGCTTCAAATGCAATAACTATAATCATCGAAAAAATTGTTATTGAAATTAACATCTCAATTAGAGTAAATCATTTTTTTTCTTTAATCATTCTTTTAATCATTAATTATTTAATATTTCGAATTTCACTCTGTCATTTCGAGCGATAGCGAGAAATCCCTTTTAGAAGCACTTTTGAAATATGTAATTTCCAAATTTAACTTTTCTTTAAGTTTTAGTCTCAAAAGATTTAATTTAAAGGGATTTCTCATTTCACTTCGTTACATTCGAAATGACAGTTGCACTTATTTTAGGTTTTTATTTTGTTTTGTAAAGAATTATTTTTTTTCTTTAAAATTTGTTTCTTTATAAAAAATATAATGTATAAAAGTTGCAATACTTCTTCCAATTTTTATTCAAGTTGGATTTTTCCAGAAATTTTTCGGTCAAATATGAAATAAAAAATTTAGAATATCTAGGAATTTATTTTCTTTTATTGGTCATGTCTTAAAACCAAATAAGTGCTTTATGAAAAGAAAAACACTTAAAAAAATTGATTTAAAAAAGTTTATTATAACCGAAATTATAATTATAATTTTATTATTTTCACTTGTTTTATTCATAATTATTTTTAATATAAAATATACTCTACCTCGTAATTTAACTGCATACACCAAAAAAGTCAAGTTAATTAAGCTTTACTTAAAAAGATTTTTAAGTATAAGTATGTGAAGTATTTTTTTAAAAATTAAATTAATTACAAATGAATTATTCAATAAATTCAAAAAACAGGAAATTAAAATATAAATTGCATCTAATTTTAAATAGACTCTGATTTAACTTCTTTAACTTATCTCTAAGCCAGAAAATATCTTTTGTTGGGATTATAATTTCTTTTATTTCTCTTTTTCTAAACTGGTTTACTATAAAATATGATACAATTTTAAATTATACAGCTTTTAGCATCAATGCTTGATATATTGGGTTTATTATACTCCTTGAGCTAATTATTTTGCTTTTTTTAATTTTATCAAATAGTAATAAAGAGAAATTCAAATCAAAAACTAATTTAGTTTTTCATGATCACACCATAATTATTTTCTTTTGATTGATAATTTTTCTCCTAACTTGAGCAATTTTTAATTCAATTAAATGATTTACGCTACTTTTCCAAGATATTTCAATTTGAAATTGAATAGTTTTTGAATTAGTTGGTTCAATTTTTATAATTTTTTCAGGAATTTTAAATTATAGAGAGAAAAAACAAGAAATTTTACATAAAATTTATGTAGAAAACAATTTAAAAAATAATATTGATTTAGAAGAGTACAGAGATATCCTCGATAATAAGCCAAGTTCAGATAAAAGTAATATGAGTTTACCAATTTAACTTGACTTTTTTTAAAAAAAAATTATACATACCTATATAAATTTAATTATATTATTAATAATTTTTATCAAAAATGACAACAAAAAGTGCAGAAATAGTAAATAGTTTCACTAAAATACTAGGTAGTCTTGCGGATAAAGAGAAAATTATAATTTCTAGAAGAATTTGACTTAACTGAGAAAAGGAAACTTTGCAAGAAATTGGTAATGATTATTCTATTACTAGAGAGAGAGTAAGACAAATTGAAGATGTGTGAATCAAAAAAATCTGAAGAATAATAAAAACTACTGAATTATCAAAAATTCAAGAAATGTGAGAAGAATTAATTACTCTTCATGGATGACTTCTAATTAAGGATAATCTTGTAAATGGAGTTATTAATGAATTAAAAATTGATAAAGCTATTAATCCTGGAATTATAGAAATTATTTTACAATCAGATTTTAGCATAACTAAGAGTAAACCTCAACTTTGAACAAAAACATATTTTTATTTCCCAGAAGTTAACAAAAAAATAATCTCTGAAGTGCATAAAGAGGCACTAAAAATGCTAAAGAAAAAATGAGATATTCTAGAAAAGAACTCATTATATGAAATGATTAAGATTAATTTATTCCAATCATACGGAAAAATTGAAACAGTTTTAGTTGATTCTATCCTTGATATATTCACTGATATTGTAAAATGAGAAGAAAAATATATTTGACTTGAAAAATGGAAAATTCTTAATCCAGCAACTCTTAAGGACAAGGCTATTTACATAATGAAAAAACAAAAACAACCAGTTCATTTTGTAGAATTAACAAACTCTATTGCTACTCATTTTAAAGAACCCGTAAAAACTGCGACTATTCACAATGAACTTATTAGAAATAATGAATTTGTTCTTATTGGTAGAGGAATTTATGTTCTTAAAGAATGGGGATACAAACCAGGAACTGTAATAGATGTTATAATTGATATTTTATGAAAAGTTAAATGACCACTTTCAACTGATGCAATTATAGCAAAAGTTCTTAAAACAAGAAAAGTAAAGAGCTCAACAGTTTATATGAATCTGCAAGACAGGAAACACATAGAAAGAGTTTGAAGAAATTTATACCAATTGAAGAAATAATTTAAACCTAATTTTAGAGACCGGTCTTTTTTTAAAAA
>CAZKUA010000011.1:0-33227 GCA_964555845.1 uncultured Candidatus Peribacteria bacterium
TTATTGCCAATTCCACATTTTTTCATTTTACAAGACGTCAATTTATAAAGAGATTCTGATCCTGAGACCGGTCTCCCGGAGGAGACCGATCTCTTATAAAGAATTCTGTATCAATAACCGGATAAATAACATCAGATTTAGCCTTAAAATACTTCAAAACTTCGTTTCTTATAAAATTAGAATTAGAAATAATTTTATCAATTTTACCAATAATTAATCTCTCAACAAATCTCTTAAAATAGACTAGAATTGATTTATTTTGAGGCAAATAATAAACTGGAATATTTTGCAAATACCAGAAAATTTTTAATCTTGGATTAAAAATTTTAGCTAGTACCGCCACGAAGTGCATTGGTGAATTTCAAGCTAGGATTATATCATATTTTCTAAGAGAAAAACTGAGAGATATTATTCAAAAAAATTTAGAAAATCATTTTAAGTTAAGATTTATAATATTTAAATTCTTGTTTAATTCAGGGAAACAATTGGCTTTATCAAAAGAAAAAGTATAAAAATCTACACTATTTTTATCTTGTAGGTAAGTTGAAATCAAGAAAAGCATCTTAACTGCTCATCCCATAACCTTCGCTTGTGGATGTAATACCGCGATTTTCATAATTTTATTCATTCTTATTTCTCCCTCGCCCAGTCGGGAGAGGGTTGGGGTGAGGGTTTTTTAAACCTTATCTCTCAAATTATATAAAATATTTGCCACATCTTCTCTTTTGATATAATCATTTGGGTAAAATTTTGAATTTGAAATATCTAGAAGTCAATTAGAGGCCACATAATAGACATATTTCTCATACCAAGCTCATTTTGGAATATCACTAAAAAGTGAGGTTGAAGTATTAGAAATATTTTGTTTTCAGATTATAGTATTAAGGATTACAGCTATTGCCTCCGCTCTCGTAATTGAATTATTTGGACCAAAAGTGCCATCATCATATCATTTAATTATTCAGGCATTTTTCGCAGTTGCAATATATTTATAAGACCAGTCTGACTTTGATACATCAGAAAAATTTATAGAAACATCACTTAGTGGTTTTTTTGCAAAATTAAAAGTAAGAGCCAGAAGTTCAGCTCTAGAAATATTATTTTCTGGCCTAAAACTACCATCGCTAAATCATTTTGTAATTCAAGTTTTTGCTAAATAATTTATTGGCTCATTACTAGTGTCTACATCTGTAAAATAAGCTTTATTTTCATCGCTATTATCAGTAAGTCAAATATCCAAAGATGCAATTTTTTCACTACTTTTTTCTATTCATTTATAAGGCAAACTATCAAGATAAACTAGCGGATTTATTGTATATTTTTTACCGTTTTCAATATTTAATCATTTATTTGCAGCCTCAAAAAAACTCAATCCAGCATCGCTCGCTTCTTTAAAAGAATATGGCCAATAAGGATGAAAAGGTGCGGTATTTCTATCAATTTGAAAATGTAAATGTTCTCATGATGAATTTCCTGTACTTCAACTTTTTCCAATTATATCTCATTCACCAACCTTATCTCAAGTACTTACGCTTAATTCAGATAAGTGCAGATAATTACTAAATAATGTAGTCTTAATATTATTTTCTGGGTCTACAGCATTTTCGTGTTTTATCACAACATAATTTCCGTTTGAGGCATTAGTTCAGGCAAAATGAACGGTTCAAGGTAAACAAGCAAGAACTACATCATTTTTTGTTTGGGGAAAAATATCAACCCCTGGGTGACTTCCTACATATTCACGAACATCTCCAGGAATATAATTACCCAAATAAGTTGTAGTAAAAATATTTGTAAGCTTATCTAAATTATTTGGATCGTAAGGTTTTTTGGTTTTTAATGGGTACATAAATTTTAAAATTAAAAAATACAGGAGAAATTGTATCATAATAAATACATAAGTCAAAAAAATATTGTTTACAATACAAATTAATGTATTTTAAAAGAATTTTTTTGGTTGTTTTTATCTCAATAAAAGCAAAAGGCCCTCGATGAATTTCACCAAAGACCTTTATTTTCCCTTCCTTTTTTCTTTTTTTGTTTTTGTTTTTACGCCACATTTTATTTATCAGGCCATTCTCTCAATTTCGTTACCTCCTCGTCTTTCTGGCAATAGCCGGTATGACAATGTAAGCAGATTCCTTTTCGGTTTCTGCACCCCTAAATGAATTGAAAATTGCGGAGACATTCAGTTCCTCTTTTTTCGGTTCCTCATGTCTAAATTTGGACAAATTCACCTTTATGTCACCTCCTTCTTTATTCAGATTTTGTACCGATGTGTTGGTTTGCCTTCATTATTGATGCCACAGGTTACATATCCTGTCATCATCTTTTCAAGTAAGGGCATTCCTGAAATCTTTTTTGCCGACACAGCACCCGCAACGATTAAAAACGTTAAATAGAGTGCGATGAGAAAGAATGGAAAATATGGAATGAGTTCCAAGAATATCACCTCCTAGCGTTGATCAAAACAGTTGAGTTGAGCGATTTTGCTCGCCAGTCCCTCATTTTTTCGAGGAAATCACACAGTTCGTGGGGCTTCCTATTTCCTCCTGGAATCTTGTCAAGATCGATTACAAAATCTAATCTCTTGGACTCTTTTGTAAGGGTTTCACCATAATTCCTCCTCGTGTTGATCAAAAGGAACAAACAGGTTCTTCGCTTTGGGTTTGCTTCCGCGGTTTGACGAAGTTTTCGGCAAGTTTGTCGATTGCAGACGAACTACATCTTCTTTGACAAACCTGCCGAGTATGACAAGTCTTGCATTGGTTGCAAGACTTGTCATACTTCTCACCACAAAGTTGTATTCTCTCAACCATGACTCACCCCCCTGTCGGTAAATGCGCAAGAATCGAAATCACGAAAAGTGCAAAAAAGACGATGGGAACGTAGGACGGAAGTCCTTCACGCTGATTAGATTCACCAACTTGTTTTTCTTCCATAACCCCCCTCCAATTGAGATTTTATTTTTGTTTGAGAAATCTTAAAATTAATGATTCACAAAAATAACTTAACGGTTTTTTTGATATTGTCAAATTTTTTGTCTAACTTAGGTCTATTTTGAGTCTTTTTGAAAGGGAGATTAGTTCTTTTGGAGATAATTTAGTATATTCTCACTCAGCCAAATCTCAAAGCATAATATTCTCTATTCTAACACGCTTTAGTTTCTTTACTTCGTGTCATACTTTTTCTACCATTCTTCTAATTTGTCTATTTCTTCACTCTTTTAGAATTATTGAAAAGGTTCCTGAGTTAATTCTTGTAATTTCTGCTTCTTTTGTTTTTTTTCAGAGAATATAAATTCACTCACTCATTGTAGACAATTCCTCATCTCATATTTTCCCATAAACCTCTACAATATATTCTTTTTCATGTTCATATCTTGGATGAATTAAATAATTACTCAGTCTTCCGTCATTTGTGAGAAGAATTAATCCTGTGGTATTTTTATCAAGTCTACCAATTGGAAATACTCTTTCTGGAATATTTACAATATCTAGAATACCAGTTTCTCAATCTTGACGACAAGTTGTAATAATTCAATACGGTTTATTTAATTTATAATAGACATTAGTTTGAATTAGTTTAATTTCCTCATTTTTTAGTGTAATTTTATCTAGTTCATCATCTACACTTTGGCCAATTGTGGCCTTTTTTCCATTTACAAGAACAAGTCCAGCTCCGATATATTCCTCTGCTTTTCTGCGAGAGCAAATTCCTGCTTGACTTAGATACTTTTGTAGTCTTAAGGTTGTCATAGTAAATAGGTTAGTAAATTAAATAATATAGCCTGTCATTTCGAACAAAGTGAGAAATCCCTTTTTATATCACTTTTGAGAAATATAATTTCCAAGTTTAACTTTTCTTTAAATTTTAGTCTCAAAAGATTTGATTTAAAGGGATTTCTCGTTATCACTCGAAATGACAAATGAAGTGCAGGAATGACAGAGGACTTAACTAAAATATATTAATTCTCCGTCTGGTTTTTTCACAAAAATTCTTCAATTCTCATCGCACAATGTTCAGTCAATCATAAATCCAGAAGCCTTACAATGTCATCATCAAGAGAATTTTGAGGCAATTTTTGTGAGATCAAAATCATCTCTATTGGTGCGCATAGATCATTTTACTCCGTCTCACTTTTGATATAAAAAAATCACATAATCAACTCCCGAGAGATGATTAAGTTTCGGCGAAATTAAGCCTCAATTAAATTCCACACTACATCAAATTTTCTCTAAATCATCACTCGTCATATAACTTACTGCATAATTATCTTTTGTAACTAATCTACTTAAAATAATTGAATAAAGTTGTAAAAATTTAAAATTTAGACTAGAAAAAAATTCTCTATCAATAATTCAAATATCTCCTCATTTTTCCATTAAATTAGCCGTAACTTCAAAAGAATATTTATTTACATTTGAATATGCAAAAGCTCCGGTGTCTGTATAAATTCCAGTCAAAAGGCAAGTGGCAGCATCTGGAGTTATAATATATCACATATGTTTGAAAAAATCATATAGTACTATTGAAGCGGCCGGAGTGGATGAGTCCACCAAATTAACATCTCCATAAAATCAATTTGTAATATGATGATCTATATTTATAAGCTCTTTATCGCCAAAAATAAACTTCTTGTTTTCTCAAAATCAAGACAATTTAAGTGTCGCAATGTCTACAATAAAAACAAAGTCATATTTATTGAGTTGGAAATTTTCTATGATTTTATTAGAATTTGGTAAAAATGAGAATAAACCACAGCTATCCTTGTTGATAATATCAACTTTTTTATTCTTAAAATTAGTCATAATAACCTCACAAAGTGCGGTAGCTGAGCCAAGAGTATCACCATCTGGGGAAATATGGGTTATTATTGCAATATTTGATGATTTTTTTATTAAATCATCAATATACTTATATATAGCTTCAAATTCAGACATTTAAATTAGGGTTTAATTTTCTATAATATTTATCTCTTGTTTTAATTCTACTCAAATTTTTTCAAAAGTCATTTTTTTTGCTAAATTTATCAAATAAAGTACATCTTGATGCGTTGCAGTTCCGTCAGTTGTGATAATATTAGAGTGAAGATCTGAAATTTTAGCTCATCAGCGTTTTGTTCAATTTAAATGGCATTCCTTATCTAGAATTCTTCCGGCAAAATCTCACGGCGGATTTCCAAAAACAGATCCACAACTAAATCATTTTGGTTGATTTTTAAGTCTAAAGTCCTCTGTAAAAAAATGATCTACATTTTTTGAAATATCAAATTTTACTGAAACCAAAAAGTATTCTCTATTGTTTTTTAGAAATGAGGTTCTATATCAAAACTGCATAAAACCGCTATCAACATTAAATATCATATTTTCATCAAAACTATATAAGCAAGCTTCTATGAAAATATCTTTTACCTCAAGTCAAAAACATCCCGCATTTCAGGCCACGGCTCAACCAACTGTTCCAGGAAGTGAGCTCCATGGTTTTAAGCTTAGATTTCCATAATCTTTCTCTAATTTTGACGCCAAATAAACAACACTTTCCCCAGAATTCACCTCTAAAATTCAATTTTTTACCTCAAATCATTTCAAATTATTTTTTATAATAACTCCTTCAAATACGTCAAAAGCAAACAAAATATTGGTTCCTCATCACAAAAAAATGATTTTTAAATCATTTTTATTAGCAAAATCTACAATTTCTCATAATTTTTCTAAATCATCTTTTTCTTTTAATTCAAAAAAATATTTGGCTACCGCTTTTGTTTTGTAGCCTGAAAAATTTGTAATATCTTTATTTTGTTCTAAATAGTCTAGCATAATGATTTAGTTTTAAGATTTTAATGAATTTTGTTTATCTGTCATTTCGAGCGAAATATTCCTTCATTTCGTCACCCTGAGCGGAACGGAGTGTAGTCGAATGGGTCTATTAATTTAATTCTCCCATTTTTTATAAAGGTATTTTATAAGTAAATAGATCCTTCGACTACGTTTCACTTCGCTCAGGATGACGAAAGTGGGGGTTTCACTCGAAATGACAGAGGAGACACTCGAAATGACATAATTCATTATTTTATTCATTTATTTTTAAAATAAGATTTTAGTGCCTGTCCAGTATAGGATTTATCACATTTTACAATATCGGCTATTTTACCAGAAAAAATCAATTCTCATCATTTATCTCACCCCTCAGGTCCGATGTCAATTATATAATCACTATTAGCTATCAGATCAAGATTGTGTTCAATAACTAGGACCGTATTTCATTTGTCCACTAAATTGTCTAGAATATTTAAAAGTTTTTGGATATCTGAAAAATGAAGTCCGGTTGTTGGCTCATCTAAGATATAAATAGTTTTTGAGGTAGATCTTTTTGATAAATCAAAAGCAAGTTTAATTCTTTGGGATTCTCATCAAGATAGAGTAGGGGCAGATTGACCTAGCTTAATATAGCCAAGTCATACGTCATTTAATACATTTAATATTCTTTTGATTTTTGGATGAGCAGTGAAAAAATCCAGAGCCTCCTCAATATCCATATTAAGAACTTCAGAAATATTTTTTCATTTATAATGAATTTCGAGAGTTTCAAGATTATATCTAGATCCGTGACATTTTTCACATTCTACATAGACATCTGGTAAGAAATGCATTTCTATTTTTTTAACTCCACTTCATTCACATATTTCACACCTTCATCATCTGGTATTGAAGCTAAAAACTCCGGGTCAAAATCATCTTTTTTGAGCTTCTTGAGTGGAAGCAAAAACTTCTCTAATAAAAGTAAAAACACCAGTATAGGTAGCCACATTTGAATGTGGAGTTCTTCAAATTGGAGATTGGTCTATAATTATCACTTTATCAAGTAGTCTGGCTCATTTTACCTCTTTTACCTTTCAAACTGGACGAGTAGAGCGAAGGAAACTATTTTGTAAATAATTTGATAAAATATCTAAAATAAGACTTGATTTACCTGATCCACTTGCTCAAGTTACTACTGTAAATAATCAAAGTGGAATTTTTACGTCTATATTTTTTAAATTATTTTCTCTAGCTCCTATTATTTCAAGAAATCATTTTATTTCTCTTTGTTTTTTGTCTAATTTAACTATTTTTTTATTTGATAAATAAGCTCCGGTGTCGCTTTTTTTATCTTTTAAAATATCTTTGAATGTACCCTCAAATACCACTTCTCAACCATGAATTCAGGCTGCAGGTCAAATATCGATAATATGGTCAGATTCTCTCATAATATCCTCATCATGTTCGACAACTATCACGGTATTTCCGAGAGATGCTAGTCTTTTTAGATTTTGAATTAACATATTATTGTCTCTTGGATGAAGACCAATTGACGGCTCATCTAAGACATAAATTATACCCTCTAGGCGAGTTCAAATTTGGGTTGCTAGTCTAATTCTTTGAGATTCTCCTCCAGAAAGTGTATTTGCTCTGCGTGAAATTGTAATATAATTAAGTCCAACTCCGGTCAAAAATTCTAGTCTTTCGCAGATATTTTTTAAAATATTTTTTGAAATTATTTTTTCATTTTCACTCATTTTTAATTTCCTAAAAAAATCTAAAGCCTTATCTACCGACAAATTAGATATTTCTCAGATATTTTTTCATCCCACAAAAACATTTAAATATTCTTGTTTTAAACGATATCCACCACACTCACTACATTCAATTTCTGTGATATATTGACTTAATTTCTTAAGTAAATTATCGCTTGCCTTGTCTGATTCTAGGTATTTTCTCTCAAGATTTGGAATTATTCATTCATATTTTGTTTTGTAAATTTTCCTCTCTTGACCAAAATCAAAAGTAAATGGAATTTCAAAAATATCAGAAGTTCAATTAAGTATTATTCATTTTTCTTTTGAATTTAGCTCTCAATATGGTTTATTACAATCAATTTTGTATTTTTTGCATACAGCATTTAGAACTTCAGTGTAATATTTATGCTGACTCCATGGCAGAATTGCTCATTCATTTAAAGTTAGGTTTGGATTAATTATATTTTCTTCCAAAAAAACCGGTCTAACTCCGAGTCAATGACAAGTTGGACAAGCTCAAAAATGAGAATTAAAAGAAAAGTTTGAAATAGTTAAATCCGGCAAACTATAGTGACAAATTGGACAAAAAGCCTCAGATGAAAAAATGCTTGATTTCTTAGAATCTAAGCTATAAATTTCTAAAATATTTCATCAATTTTTATAAGCCTGCGAGAGCGAGTCCCTAATTCTTTTTATCATATTTTCATCATTTTCTAGGTTTTTTTCTCGAATAAGTCTATCTATTACAATATAAATTTTTGAATTCTTTTTTAATTTTAGGCTTGTCTCATCTCAAATGGAAAAAACCTCTCCGTCCACCATAAATCTTATAAATCCAATGTCTAGAATTTCTTTTTTTACCTCATCAAAAGAAAGGTAAGTTTTATGTAAAAGTGGCGATAAAATAAGAAATTTCTCTCAAATTTTAAATTTCAAAATATTGTCTAAAATATCACCAATACTATCTTTTTTTAAAATAATTTCCGGATGATTTATACATTTTCAAACTCAAATAGTCGTAAAAAGTAACCTAAAAAAGTCATAAATCTCAGTAATAGTCCCAACAGTTGATCTAGGATTGCTTGAAACTGTTTTTTGATTAATACTAATAGTTGGTGACAATCATTTTATCTCATCCACACGAGTCTCATCACTAATTCCAGAGATAATCATTCTCGCATAAGTCGACAGACTCTCCAAATATCTTCTCTGACCCTCCGCATAGATAGTATCAAAAGCCAAGCTCGACTTTCCCGACCCAGAAACACCCGTCACCACAACAAGCTTATTTTTTGGAATATTAATACTTATATTTTTCAAGTTATGAGTAGAAGCTCATTTTACCTCTAAAAAGTCTGACATAGTTTAGTTTGTTTTATAAAAATATTTTAACCATACTTTCTTTAAAAATCATAATGATAGTGTGGATAATATAAATCAAGTTGTTGGAATTATGGCATTTATAAAAGGTTTTTGAATATCTAAAATAATAAATATTATTAATATAACAAAATATGTCAAAATTGCCACACAAATCTTTCTGAAAAAACTCGTTTCCCACGCCTTATCAATTTCAACTCTTTTATTTCTTTCAATTATTTCTTGTATTTTTTGTTCCATAATATTAATTTATTAAAAATTCTAATAATTCTGGGAATTCTCTTGTATTCATATCTCTGAAACAAAAATGACCCATATTTTCAAAGTTTTTTATATCTAAATTTAATATTTCATTTTTTAATTTATCAACACTATTTTTTATAGCATTATCATCATTGCTTGAAGCAAAAACTTTTAATTTAGTAGATTTTAAATTTAGATTTTTATCAATTTCAAAATCAAAAAAATTAATATCCTCTTCTTTATTTACATTAATCCAAGGAGCAACAAGAACAACTTTCCCAACCTTAACATCACTCTCAGAAAGCCATCTAACTATAAAGCCTGCTCAAAGGGAATGGCCCACTAAAATAGTATTCTCATTTATATCAAATCTTTCAAATTCTTTTTTCCACTCATTATATTGAGGTAAAAATGGTTCTGGCATTTCTGGAGTTTGAGCTAAAATATTATTAACTATTAATTGTTTTTGTAACCAAGGAAGCCAATGGCAATTTGATTCAGAATCTCATTTTGGATTAAAATAATCCTTTTTGCTTGGCATTCCATGAATAATAATTGCTGTTTTCATTTTTGTAAATTTATAAATATTTCTTTATTATTTGAGTTTTCTTTTATCATTTCTGTTTCCAACTGTCATTTCGAGTGATAGCGAGAAATCCCTTTTTATATAATCTTATTTGCAAATAATTGCCTTTTAAAGGGATTTCTCATTGCGCTTCACTTCATTCGAAATGACAGACGAGTTAGCTTCCGGTTGCGAGAAATAATCAGATTACTTCGCGGGCTCAATTTTGTTTTAGGACTTTTGTAATTTCGTTGGCTGTGGTGCCGGTGGAAATTATATCGTCTAGCAAAATTATTGTTTTTCAATTTAGTTTATTTTTGTATTTTTTCCTTATTTTAAAGGCATTTTCTAAATTTTTTAGTCTTTCTTTTTTGGGTAATCTGGATTGTGTTTTCGTGTATTTGCTCTTGTAAAGCAATACCTCAAATTCAAAGCTAAATTCTTTTGCAAAATCTTTTGCAAGTAAATAAGTTTGATTAAATCATCTTTTTATATAATTAGCAAAATGTAGTGGAACCCCACAAACAATGACATTTTCCTTGTCTAAATCTTTTGTGAATTCTGCTCAAAATTCCTTATAATAAAAACTTATTTTTTTATATAATGACTTATTATAACTAAATTTGTATTTTTTAAAAAAGTTTTTTATATTTTTTTCATAATCTAGGCAAACCAGGGCTTTATCAAGCTGAAAATTTGGTAGTTCTTTGCTGTAATGAGTTGTTTTATCTAGATAAATTTCTTTGAAATTATATAAATTCTTATTATCTATGAAAAAAATAGTCTCAAATAAATTTATAATTTTTTTTATCATTTTTTAAGTTTTACAAAGCTTGATAAAAATAGCATTGATTCTATCAAAAATAAAATTGAAATATGTAGGATATCAAAATCTCAAAACTTAAAAAGATAGAAAAGTATTGTAGCTAAGCTAAAAAGTAGTCCTGAATAATGTATAAAATAATTATCATTAATATATTTTATCTTTACAAGATATGTATATGATATAAATAAAGAAGGTAGGGAGAATATAAATATTATATATGAAATAAAGTCTTTTATCTCAAGTCATATAAAAAACTTGGTATAAAGAAGAATTAAAGTGGCTATTACAAAGGAAAAAGATAAATAATTTTCAAATTTATAATGTATGTAAATATTAAATAAAAATCAAATAAAAAGTATAAGTAGAATTTCTGAAACATGGCTTAAATTAAAGAGTAAAAACATAGAATAAATCAAAACAATATAATTTAGGATTATTGAAAAATATTTTGAAGTATAATCAAAAATACTTAGTGCCTTAATTTTGGGTAAATATTCAAAATAAATAATAGAAAGTATCATTCACAAATAAGTGAATAAAATATAAAATTCAATTTTAAATAAATAGTTTAGATAAAACAAAATAAAGATAAATAAGTGAAAAAGTGAATAAATATAAAGTAAATTTCTTCTAAAAAAAGGTGAGATTTTATCATAAAATAGAAGACAAATTATTCAAAAAATAGACAAAAAACTGTTTATAACGAAAATATAGTTTATTTCTTTTGATAGAAAAAAATAATAAAAGTAAAAAAACAGATATAAAAGGCTATAAACTACGAAATTGGATCTAAAAATTAGAAACACTACTTTATTGTTTTGTTCTAGCGTGTAGAAAAATAAAACAATTAGAAAAAATGATATTACAAGTGTAAATATTGAAAATAAATCTCAGCTAAAACTGTATGAAATTCAATATAGAGAAAGATAAAAAAAGAAAAATGCTATAATATAAGTGGCTTTTTGAATATTTGGAATTACAACTTTGAGAAAAAAGTTTTTATTAAAATTAAATTTTTCTAATAAGTTAGCTTTTTTTGAATTAGTTTTTGCCCTTGATACGCGGAAAGGACTGAAATAAACAAATAAAAAAACTCAAATTATAAAAAAAATAACGCTTTCTATATAATTTGAAAAAATATAAAAAATAAACGATATAGAAAGATTAATAATAAGAAAAAATATATACATTCTAAATTTGTCTTAAAAATTAATACTTAAATATATAAAAAACATTATATAAAATAAGGTTCCAAATGATAGAAAATACAAATTTTTTGAAATTTTTAAAATAAAACCCAACCCTGAAAATAGTACAATAATATATAAAAAATTGTAATTTAAGCCAATATTTGTACTTCTAATAATAAGAAAAAATATTGAATAAAAAAATATTGAATAAATAAATAAGTCAGAAATTTTTTGAATTAAAAAAAGTATAATTTTATTATAATAACTAAATCATTTTACTATTTTTGTATAAGAAAAATTATTATTTGTTAATCTATTTTTTGATAGAGATATATTTTGTTTAACTAATTTTTCCTTTATAGAAAGCCTTTTTAGATTTTCTTTATCAAAAAGTGCCATCGCTTTAACTTTTTTGATTTGTAATTCTTTTAATTTTTCTTTATAAGTATTTAATTCTTTTATTATTTTTAGATATGCATATGAATTTTTGTCTATTTTAATTACTTTTTCATTATTTTTTGTATCAAATTTTTCTTTAAAAAAACCTTTTATTATATCAACTATTATTTTTGAATAATTTTGGTCAGAAATCTGAATATATTGTTTAGATCAAAAGTTTTTTAATAATTTATTAGTGTTTTTTAAAATATCTTTTTTAATTAAGGTAGAATTATTTATTATTAATTCTTTTTCAAATTCTCAAATTTTTAGAAGTGATAATTCTCAAATACTTTTTAATTTAGATACATTTGTAATATTTTTAACTTGCTTTAAGGCTGTGTAAATTTGATTTAATTTTTCTTTTTTAATTGGGTCAATATAGGCAGAATAAGTTGTAAATATATAATCAATTTTTTCTATTATATTATCAATTAAATTATAATAATAATTTAATTCTTTTAAAACAATTTCTGATATTTCACCTGATTTTATTTCTTTTTTTTCTTCACTTTTTTTATTTTCATCTACTTTTTTAGTTTTTTGACTTCATTTATAGATTTTATATGTTTCTTTAACTTTTTGTGTAATAATAATTTTTTCATTTTCTTCTAAATCTTTTTGATCATAAATATAAATTATATCATAATGAAGATCATCAACTAACTTTAAATAAGCTTTAAATATATCATTTGATTTAATTTTTCCAGATTTTTTTTCTGAATTTATTATTGCTTCAAAATAAAAAATTCCCGAATTATCTAAATTTTCAGAAATTTCTTGAATATCTATTATTGAATATCATTGAGAATGTAGATGTTGTTTGGCTTCATCAAGGGAATTATATTGTACAATTAATTCAACTTTTTGATTATTTTTAGCACATATAACTTTGAAAGTATTCATATAAAATATCTAATAATTTAATTATTTATATATTTTATAAAAAAAATTTATTTTATCAAATTAAACTTGAAAAGTATTTTTTAATTTAGTGGTATTTTGAAATGTTTTTTCTAAAATTCCTTCTTTATCTACTTTATATGAAGCCATTTTAGGTAAAGTATCAAAAACAGATATAAATGTTTCGGTATTTTTTTCTCAAAATTGCTGAATTTTTATTTTATCTTCTTGAGAAAAATTAAATTCTTTTTTTTCTAAATTATTTAGAATATTTAGTTGACTAAATTGTTCAGTTTGTACCATATTTTATATATTATCTAATAAAAAATTATAAGAATTTATTTCTTCTTTTTTTTGTTTTTGTTCTTGTTGTTTTATAAAATTAGTAGTTTCTAATTCTTTAGAAAAAGATAAATTATTTTCATTTTCTTCAATTATATCTATAACTCAAACTAATTTTTTATAAAATCTATCTAAACTCTCATCATCTAGAATATTTAAAGATTCTATGTAAAGATTTTTTTGTCTTGAATCTATATTTAGACTCAAAATTAAATCTTTAATTAAAATTAGTCTATACTCCTTTTCTTTATATTTTTTAAAAATGGTTCAAATAAACATATTTATTTTTTAATTTTAATAAATCTATTATAACATAAAATTCATTTTTTTACAACTCTTTTTTATTATTATATATATTTATATTAAAATAGTAGTAGTATTAATTAATTTTATTAATTAAATATTGGTCTTTTATATAAGAAAAATTTAATTATTTATTAACATTTTATATTTTTAAAATATTGGAGTATTCTTTTATATAATTAACAAAAATTTAGTTTTTAACATTTTTTTATTAACTTTTTTTATTTTTAATTGACTTGTTTTTTTAATTAAAAAAGATATTATAAACTTGTTTAAAAAAATAATTTACTTTTTTACAAAAAATACATTAATGACAAAAACTTTTACTAAACAATTTGCAATTGTTATTTTTTTAATTTTATTCTCTTTCCTATGCTGATTTATATCAGGAAAATGAGAATATTTTAATTATGTTTTAAATACTTATTTAGAAAAAAAAGAACCAGTTCAGGTTGATTCAGGATTAACACAAATATTAAAAGAAAATGGTATTAAACCAGAATTATTAAACGAGGCTTATGATATAATTTCAAAAAATTATTATTCATTTTCAAACACCCCAAAATCTGATTTAATTTCTTGAATGATTAAAGGATTGGTAACATCTCTCGGCGATAAACACTCGGAATATTTTAATCTTGATGAGACAAAAAAATTCAATGAAACCCTAAGTTGAGATTTTGAGGGAATTTGAGCCGTAATCCAAAAAAGTGATTTTGGGGTAGTTGTAGAAAGATTAATTGCCTGAGCACCAGCAAAGGAGGCTGGAATTTTATCCGGAGATATAATTATTAAAGCAAATGACATTGAATTAAAAAATCTTAGTCTATTTGATGCAGTAAATAAAATAAAATGACCAGCTGGAACTGTGGTTTCACTCGAAATAATTAGGCCATGAGAAAAAGAAGTTATTAGAAAAGAAGTTATTAGAAAAAAAATTAATATTCCATCTGTTGATTCAAAAATAATAGATAAAAACACCTGATATATAATGTTATCTATTTTTTGAGAAAAAACCTGAGACGAATTCAAAAAGGCGCTAGATGAATTAAATTCAAAAAAGATAAATTCTCTAATAATTGATCTAAGAGATAATGGCGGAGGATACCTAGAAACTGCCGTTTCAATTCTATCAAATTTTGTAGAAAAAGAAAAAGTTCTTGTAACCACAAAAGAAAAAAACCCGCTTAATAACAAATCTTATTTTTCTTATGGAAACTCAAATCCTAAAATCCCAATTATAATACTTGTAAATGGAAATTCAGCATCAGCATCAGAAATTACAGCAGGAGCTCTAAAAGATTATAATATAGCACTAGTTGTTTGAGAAAAAACCTATGGTAAATGATCGGTTCAAGAACCTTTTATACTATCTGACGGTTCAGAAATGAAAATCACAATAGCAAAATGGTTTACGCCACTTGACCACTGAATTGATTGAATAGGGATAAATCCAGACATAGAAATAAAATTTACCAAAGAAGATTATGAGAAAAATTTTGATAGACAACTAGACGAAGCAAAAAAAATAATGTCTAAATTACTTGAGACTAAAAATATTAAAGCAACTATTGATTTTTATAATAATCTTAAAAAAGACGAAGAATCTAAAAAACTTTGAGATATTACGAATTCTGGAGCCAGTCTTACTTGAGCCACAAACAAAGCAAAATAATTATTTTATAAATTTTAAAATATGACTTATTTAGAAAAGGAAGACAGGGAATTATTTGGATATATAGAGGACGAACAAAATCGCCAAGAATATGAACTTGAACTAATAGCTTCAGAAAATTATGTTAGCGAGGCTGTAATGGAAGCATCAGGTAGTATTTTGACCAATAAATATAGTGAGTGATATCCAGGTAAAAGATATTATGCTGGACAGATAAATATAGATAAAATAGAAAATTTAGCTATAGAAAGGGCAAAAAAATTATTTGGGGCTGAATATGTAAATGTACAACCACTATCTGGTTCACCGGCTAATTTAGCTGTATATATTGCTATTTTAAAACCGGGAGACACTGTACTTGGACTTAATTTAGATCAATGATGACATTTAAGTCATGGACATCCACTTAATTTCAGCTGACTTTTATATAATATAATTGGTTATTCTTTAGATAAAGACACGGAACTTATCAATATGGACGAAGTGGAAAGATTAGCCACAGAAAACAAACCAAAAATGATTATTGCTGGATTTAGTGCTTATTCTCGCGACTTAGATTGGGCAAAATTTCGCCAAATTGCTGATAAAGTATGAGCCGTATTAATGGCAGATATATCGCATATTGCTGGACTTATTGCAGGATGAATTTTAGAAAATCCTATTCCATATTGTGATATAGTTACAACTACGACACACAAGACATTAAGGTGACCAAGAGGAGCAATTATTATGTCAAAAGAACAATTTTGACCAGCACTTGCTAGAGCTGTTTTCCCATGAGTTCAATGATGACCCCATGAAAATCTTATTGCCGCAAAAGCCGTAGCTTTTAAAGAGGCGCTTGAAGATAATTTCAAAACATATTCTAGACAAGTTGTAGACAATGCACGAGTTTTAGCAAAATCTCTACAAGAAGTCTGATTTAGGATAGTATCAGATGGAACAGATAATCATTTAATACTAATTGATGTTTTTGGAAGCTTTGAAGTTACCTGAAAAGAAGCCGAAATTACTCTAGAAAAAATATGAATAAGTGTAAATAAAAATATGATTCCATACGACCCAAGAAAGCCCCTAGATCCATCTGGAATTAGAGTTTGAACTGCAGCAATTACTACAAGATGAATGAAAGAGGCGGAAATGAAAGCTATAGCCTGACTTATTTTTGAAGCAATTTCAAATAAAGACAACGAAGCCAAATTGGCTTCACTTAAGCAAAAGATAAGAGAATTATGTATAAAATTCCCAATTTATAAAAAATAAGTTTTACATTTTAAATTATAAAATATGTGATTAGATAATTTAGATGATTTGGATTCTTGAGAGGTTTCGGCACAAACCAGGGAAACCTCGGAGCAACAAAAAGAGAAAAAGGATAGTTATAAAAAATGACTAGCCTGAATTCAGAGAACCCAAAAAGATGAAAAGAAAGCTAAAAAAGACGAAGATTTTTTATTTTTGATTATTTCAAAAATTTTAGAAGATAAAAAATACGATATTTTATTACCTTTTATCGTTGAGCTTCTTGAAATTGGCACTCCTTCAAATTTTATTTTATGAGGATTATCGCTAGTATATGAGCCAGCAGTTGAGATTATCAGAAATAATTATTCCGGAAAAGAATGACTTATATTAACAAATTCAAATTCCCCTCTACCTCCGGGAGAGGAGTCAGGGGTGAGGGATAATAAACTAACTTTTGATTATCAAAAAACAAGTGAATTAATAGAATTTAGTGAAGAAAATTTGGATAAAATACTAAGAAATAGAATTAATGAGTGGATTGAGGATATTTACAAAGTTGTTTCAAATGATCCATCTACAATAATTTCAAATAGATTTTTATCGCTCACCTCAGATAAAGAAAAAATAAAATTTATAAATTTCCTATCTTCACTTCTTACATTTTTCTTCTACGATCTAAATATTGTAATTCAAAAAAATACAGCCTTTAATTACTCTGAATTTATATTGTGAGAGATTATTAAAAAAGTTAGTAGATTAGAACTTGAGGAGATATAGAAAAAAATCTTTTGACAAAAACTAAAAAATAAATATATTCTACCTACCATTTGGTAGGTTTTTTATTGTTTTGAAATCCAAAAATATCTAAATATAGCCTTTAATTAAAGAAAATATGCTTGAGAAATTTGCAAAATTTTTCTTGGAAAATGAGAAGATAACAATAGTTTTAATTAGTATTATCACTTTTTTTGGAATTTGAGCCTATATTATGCTGCCAAAGCAGTATAATCCTTCAATTGTGGCTCCGGCATTTAATATTACTATTCCTATTAATGGATATTCGAGTTATGATGCGAGTCAATTTGTGGCGAGAAATATTGAAAATAAAATAAAAGAACTTGAATGAGTTGACAAAATTTTATCTTATGCAAGTGATAATTTTACATCTGTAATGGTGAGTTTTAAGGTGTGAATTCCGCAAGAAATTGCCAAGACTAGACTTTATGATAAGATGTATGGGAATTATGATCTAAGGCCTTTTGAAGTAACTGAGATAAATATTAAATCAATAGACCCCGAAGAGTTACCTCAATTAAGCATTGCTCTGACTTATAGTGGACAAGATTTATGAGAAAAAGAAACTTGAATTTATCTAAAAAGTATTGCAAATCATATTAAGGAGGAATTAAAACAAATCCCAAATACAACAGCAATTGATATAATTTGAGGTTATGAAAATAATATAAGTATTGAATTAAATAAAGAAAAAATTGAAAGTTTCTGACTTGATATTGGACAAGTTGTGTCCATTATTAAATCAAGTTTTGTTCATAAAACAGTATGAAATCTAGAAAATGACACCAAAACAACACTGCTTCTAGATTCAAATCTTAATTCTATAAAAGAGCTCGAGGAACTTCTAATATACAATAATTCTTGAGCAAAAATCTATCTTCGTGATATTTCAAAAATATATTCTGGCCCAATTAATATTAATTCTTACTTCTCTTATTCAGATAAATCTAACTCTAAAACTTCGGTGTTTTTGTGAATAGCAAAGCAAAAATGAACTAACGCAGTAGTTGTAGTAGAAGATATTTTAAGTAAAATCGAAGAATTAAAAAAAGAATTACCAAAAAATGTAGAAATAAATGTAATTCAAGATGAATGAGAAACTGCTCGTCATGCGACTAATGAGCTTACTTTTCATCTTTTTGTAAGTATTTTAGTGGTTCTTGTAATACTAATAATTTTCCTTGGATTTAAAAATGCACTAAATGCAGCTTTTTGTATACCAATGGTTCTTTGAATTGTATTTATTGTATGATTTATTTTTGGACTTGATATTAATAGAATAACGCTCTTTGCTCTTATTTTATCTCTTTGAATACTTGTTGATGATTCAATAGTTGTGGTAGAAAATAATGCGAGACATTTGAGCATGATGAACAAAACCGGGAAAACTAAAAATGAAGCACTGCTAGATAGCGTGAAAGAGGTTGGAGTAAGTGTAGTTATGTCTACTATTACGAGAGTTATGTCTTTCGTGGCGATGTTTGCTGTAACTGGAATGATGTGAGATTATATGAAACCCATTCCTATTTTTGCCTCAATAGCACTCATTGCATCGCTATTTATTGCATTTAGTATTAATCCATTTTTGGCTTCAAAATTTTGCTGGTCTAATAATTGTTCCACTCATGAAAGTGATAAAGAATCTCGCTTCATGCAAAAATATTGAAAAATAATCTGAAAATATATAGATGATACAGCTGAAACTTTAAAATCTAGAAAAAAACTTAAATTTATTTTTTGGATTTCACTTTTTTTAATAATAATATTGCCAATCACTACTGGTATATTTAAGGCTCGTATGCTCCCAAAAGCCGATAAAAATCAGGTTTATATTTGGATAGATTCACCTCGTGATTTGAGTGTAGAAAAAACCAAAGAAATAGAAAAAAGTATGTCAGACTTTCTATTATGAAAAATTAAAAATAGATTCCTGCCTTCGCAGGAATGACAGAGCGGGGCGCAGGAATTACCAGAAGAATTAAATATTGTAGAAAATGTAAGCTCGACAACATGAGAGAGATTTTTATGAGATTTTGCGAATCTATTTAGGTGAGGAGGAAATCGTATGATGCCAAATCAAATAAGCTCTAGAATTAACTTAAAGGATTCTAAATGAAGAGATATAACATCAGAGGAGTATACAATAAAAATTCGTCCACTTTTAAAAAATTATCTGTATTCTCTGTATCCTGATATAAAATTTAGATTGCTTGAGGATCCTCCAGGACCGCCAACTATGGCAACATTCCAGATAAAAGTAAAATGACAAGAAGATCTAACTTTTGATGAACTTACTTTTTTTGCTCAAGATGTAGAAAAAGTCGTTAGGAAAATTGAAAAAGAGGAAAAATTAGTGGATTTAACAGATACAATATCAAGCGCTTACAAGAAGATTGAAATTAACTTAAATGATGATTATGTAAATGAGAGATGACTTAATGCAAACCAAATCTATCAGACAATTTGAGCACTATATAATACGGCGCAAATGTCATTTGTTCATACGAAATGAAGAAGTATTGAACCAACTGAAATTGTTGTTTGATTTAACAAAAAAGACAATTCAAGTATTGATTTTTTGAGCAATATTTATTTTACAAATCCAAAATGAGAAAAGGTTCGTCTTGATGAAATAGCAATGTTGAAGACGGATTTTGCTTCACCAGAGATTTATACAGAGTGAAGAAGTACAACAATTCATATTTATTCTGAGATTTGAAATAATTCTGTAGTTTATCCAGTTTTAAAACTCTATGATTTATTTTGAAGTAAGGAATTTGAGAGCTTAGGTTACAAAAAAATATCATCATCTCCTTATAAAATAGAATTTCTTAATACAAAAAACAATAAGAAATACAGAGTTGAATGGTGATGAGAATGGGAAATTACAATGGACACTTTCCGTGACCTTGGAATTGCGATGATAATGTCACTTCTTGCTATTTATTTTCTTATAGTTACCCAATTTAAAAGTTTTAGAGTTGGTTGAATAGTTATGACTACATTTTTGCTTTCATTCTTTGGAATATTTCCAGGATTTAGTATTTTGTATTTAATAAGTTGAGAATATTTTACGGCAACAGCTATGATTTGAGCGATTGCGCTTGGTTGAATAGTAGTTTGAAATGCAATAATATTAATTGATTACATTGAGCAATTAGTAAAAGAGGGAAAATGACTAAGTTACGCTGTAATTGAGGGCTCTAAAAAAAGATTTGTACCAGTATTACTTACCAGTATCGCGGCAGTTTTCGGTAGTTTTATAATTACAACTGACCCTGTTTGGAGCGGACTTGCTTGGGCAATAATTACGGGATTATCGGCTTCAGCTGTGCTTACTTTGTTTTTCATCCCAATATTTTATTTTGATTATCTAGCGAAATATTACCGCACTGAATCTAAAAATATTCAAATGGAAAATATCTTGAAAAACAAGAAAGACACATTCGACTCCACCTCGTTTCGCTCAGTGTGACGATAGTTTAACTTTTTAATAAATTAATATGACAAATAATATTACAGAAAAAATAGAATCTCTTTTTTGGGAAAATACATTCAGTGATGTATCTATGGATGATGTAGCTTTATCACTCGGTATGAAAAAGGCATCTCTTTATTACCATTTTCCCTCAAAAGAGGCAATGTTAGTTGAGGTTATAAATTATTCTTATGATAAATATAGGGCTTATTTAATAGATTTATTTGAGAAAGATAAAATAGAAGAGATTGTAACGGGGCTTATTACTTATTCGATAAAAGAGAAAAATTTATTCTCTATAATAAGTCAAAAATGATACTGTAAAATAGACGAAATAAAAAAAATTATAGAACAAAAAAACGCCGAACTAACTTATATTTTCAATACTTATTTTGAGCAAAAATATAAACTAAATAAAGAAAAATTAATTTTACTTCAAGGGACAATTTGAGATTTATCAAAAAGATCATGTCTCTTTGATTGCAAGGAAATGGATATAAAAAAAATAACAGATGAAATCATTACTTTATTTTTTAACAATAAATAATTATGCATAGCGAAACAAATGCCCTTGGGGTGAAAAAAATATTAATTTCCATACTCTTAATATCAGGAATATTACTGACAAGTTGCGGAACGCAAGAAATAGCTGAGAAGAAAAATTATCAAACTTACGATGTAAAAATTTGAAGTCTGTCTTCTTCAGATTCTATTTTGTCTACAATAGAGTGACTTAATACAACTTCGTTAAGCTTTAAAGCTCCTGGTAAAATCGCTCAAATTTACGTAAAAACTGGAGATAAAGTAAAATCGGGTGATATTTTGGCAACTCTTTGAAATGAGGAATGAAATATAACTTACGCCTGATTATTGAATATAATGTCCTCAATTGACTCAATGTGATATGACACAAATAATATAAAAGAGGCAGTAAATAGTCTATACGACCAAAGATTAAATTTATTGCAAGATAGTTATTCAAAATCTCTAATTGCTACACAAATGGCACAAAAAGATTTAGATTTAGCAAAAAAGACATTAATAGACAGTAATTCTATGTTTTCTGGAAGCATCTTGTCTACAAATCAAAAAATTGTTCAAGCTCAAAATGCCTTAAAGATGGCACAAAACAACTTAAATAATAGTAAGAAATTATTAGAAAATGAAAAAGAAAATATTGAAAAAAATTCTTTAAATGCCCTTTCTAATGCTTATATAATAGCAAGAAATTCTCTTGATTATACTGATGAATTACTAGGAGTAACTGATATGAGCAGAAATAAAAATGATAGTTATGAAATGTATCTTGGAGCAAAAAATACCTCACTAAAAACAAAAGCCGAAAATACTTTTAGAGAATTTAGTACAAAATATAACGATACATATAATTATTATCAGACAAACATTTCTTGAAAATCAAATATACCAGAAAATAAAATTGTTTTGGCTCTACAAAAAGCTCTTGATACTCTGGAAAACTTAAGAATTTTACTTCATGATTCAAAAGATGTTTTAGATAATAGTATAAGTTCATCTAGTTTTCCAGATGCCACCCTAAATTGAATGAAATCTCAAATTTCAACTCTAATTGCAAATCTAGAACAAGCTATTTTGTCTCCAAGCTCACTTTGAATGGTTTGAGTTAAATGAAGCATTGAGGCTATGAACAGTTTTTGAAAAAATTATGATTTAAAAATGAAACAATTAGAAGATGCTCTAGATATTGCTACTCAAGATGTAGAAATGGCAAAAACAGGACTTGATATTAGTAAAAGTGATATTTCAAAAAATAAAGAAGCACTTGCTACTAATGTAAAAATTAAAGAAGATCAACTTAATTTGTCACGTATTTGAGAGTGAGAGGTTTTAAAAAATATAGAATTAGTTAAAAATGAAAGAACAAGTAAACTAGCTGAAATTAATGCAAAAACTTCTGAAATTAATTCAAAAAAATCAGAAACTTCTATGAATACAAACCTGGCTGCAAATAGCATGGAATCAGGAATTATAAGATCTCCATTTGATGGAATTGTAACTTCTAAAATGATGGATATTGGGACCACAGTTTGAGCAGGTACTCCTGTTATTTGAATATCATCTCTTGATAAAAAATTAGTTAAAACTTATATCGATAATTCTAAATATAAACTCAATGTTTGAAATAAAATAAAACTTAGAAATTCAAAAGATTTTAAAGAATATGATGCTACAATTAAGTTAGTTGATGTAATGCAGAACTTGAATAATAAGAAAAATTATACAGAAATAGAAGTAACTTCTATTGAATTAAATATTTGAGATAGAGTGACCGTATTGCTTAGTGAAGAAAAAGATAATAAATCTCTTATAATAATTCCAACAAAGGCTATAATTTACAAATATAGCCAACCCGGAGTATTTATCTTAGAGAATAATACAGCAAAATTTAAACTAATAGAAATCACAGGCTCAGACGAGACTTTCAGCTCTGTGAATTGATTAAAAGTTTGAGATAAAATAATAACTGATGGGAAAGATAATATTTTAGACTGAGAGGTGTTGAACTAAGAATTTAAAAAAGACCGGTCTTTTTTTTGACTAATACATTCATCACATCCCTCACATTCCACCCATTCATCCCATATTTGGCATTTCTTCTTTTTCTGGTTTTGGGATATCAGAAATTATTGCTTCTGTTGTTAAAAACATTCCTGAAATTGAGATTGCGTTTTCAAGTGCTGATCTTGTAACTTTTTTAGGGTCTACAATTCAGGCCTTTATCATATCTTTAAATTCATCATCAGATGCATCAAATCAATAATTAATATCTTTATTTTTTCTAATTTCATCCACAATTATCGCTCATTCTTTTCCAGCATTTTCTGCGATTTGTCTTACTGGGTAAGATAGAGCACGAGCCACAATATGAGCTCCTATATTTTGATCTTTGTTTCAGAAATCAATAGTATCTAGGGCAATTGAAGCCTTAAGTAAAGCAACTCAACCTCCAGCCACAATTCCTTCTTCAACGGCAGCTTTTGTAGCATTTAGAGCGTCTTCTATTCTTAATTTTTTCTCTTTCATCTCAACCTCCGATGCAGCTCATACCTTAATTACAGCAATTCATCAAGCAAGTTTTGCTAATCTTTCAAGAAGTTTTTCTGCCTCAAAATCACTTTTTGTATTTTCAACTTGATTTTTGATTTCAGTCACTCTTCTTTTGATTAATTCTCTATCTCCGAGTCCTCAAATAATTGTAGTATTATCCTTTGTTGCAATAATTGATTTAGCGCTTCCTAGGTGTTCAAGACTTGTATTTTCGAGCTTATAACCTAGTTCATCTGTAATAACTGTGGCTCCGGTTAAAACTGCAATATCCTTTAAAATATCTTTTTTCTTATCTCCAAAACCGGGTGCTTTAATTCATAAAATATTTAATACTCATTTTAATTTATTTAGGATAATTCCAGCAAGCGCGTCCCCATCAATATCATCTGCAATAATCACCAAATCTCTTTTTCCAGTAGAAGCTAATTGTTCAAGTACTGGAATTAAGTCTTTAAGCGAGCTAATTTTTTTGTCAGTTATAAGAATTTTTGCCTCACTTATGCGAGCCTCCATTTTTTCTCCGTCTGTGATCATATATGGACTTATGTATCAATTATCAAATTTCATTCATTCTGTAAGCTCTACTTCAAGCCCAAAAGTCTGACCTTCTTCGACTGTAATCACTCAATCTTTTCATACTTTTTCCATCGCCTCACTTATAATATCTCAGACTTCCTTATCTTGAGCCGAAATAGTCGCAACTTGTTCAATTTCTTCTTTTGTATTTATAATTTTTGTGTTTTTTTCAAGTTCTTTTTCTACAATAGCTCCAGCTTTTTTCATTCAATTTTTTAACTCAATTGCATTAATTCCAGATCTAATCTCTCTTAGTCATTCCTTAATCATCGCATAAGTAAGAAGCGCAGCCGTGGTAGTTCCGTCTCCAGCAACATCATTAGTTTTTGAAGCAGCTTCTTTTATAAGCTCAGCTCACATATTTTCGATTTTGTCCTCTAATTCTATTTCTTTCGCGATAGTTACACCATCATTTGTAACTTGAGGAGCCCCATATCATTTAGAAAAAATTACATTTCTTCCCTTCGGTCAAATAGTAGACCCCACAGTTTTTGAGATTTTTTCAATCCCAACAAACATCCTAAGTCTAGCATCATCCCCAAATGTTATATTTTTTGCCATAGTGTTTTTAGTTAAATGTTAAAATAGTTATATATTTTTTGCCATCTTTTTTAATTGTCATTCCCGCGCAGGCGGGAATCTTCCTTTTATTTTCAAGAATATATTTCAAGTAATTCTATATAGTTTATGTATTCTGATACACGCTTATTAATTTGTTCTTCAGAAAATATATTATATGATTTCAATAAATCTCTTAATTCATCTTCTGATATAATTTCTCATTCCTGAAATGAACTTATGACATATTTCTTAAATCTTTCCTCGTCAAGAGGATGTCACGAATTTGGATAATTATTTGCAAAATTATCAAGTAGTTTCTTTGAATTCATAAAATATGTGGTTATTAAAACATTATTTAGTTATTAAAAATATTTTTGTCATTCCCGCGTAGGCAGGAATCTACTTTATATTTAATCTTCAATATTAATTATTAAAGCAATGGCGCCATCTCACAACATCCATAAATCATGATTTTGTGCCTCTGTAATAAATCTTACTAACATTGAATAAATTCAATTTTCATCTTTGGATTTATTAAGTTCAATTAATTCTGACCATTCTCAATTATTTTTTGTAAATCTATCAGTTACTTTTCATTTAATTTTTTCTCAATTAAATATAAATTCCACACTATTATTGTTTTTATTAATTTGATTGTTTAAATTAGTTTCAATTTCAACAGAATTAACATCCTCTTTAAAAATAAGTAAAAACCCAACTTTATTTTGTTTACTAAACCAATTAAATTGGTTATTATTAATTATCAATTTTTCCATATTTTATTTTTGTTTAAGAATTAAAATATTTTGTAGATTCCTGCCTCCGCAGGAATGACAGAATTTTTTCTCCCTCTCCCTCTGAGAGGGGCGGGGTGAGGGTTTTCTATCCCTCCATTTTCGCTAGAATATAATCAGCGGCTACTATCTTAAATTTTTTTCAGTCGATTTCGATATCATCTCCGCTGTATTGTCAGCTAATTACTTTGTCTCAGGGATTTAGTTCGATTTTTATGAGTTTTCAATCCACCTCTTTTCCAGGACCAACTGCGATAACCTCATACATATAGGGCCTATCTTTATTGCTATTTTCTGGGATATAAATCCCACTTTTTGTAATATTTTCGGCTTCTAATCATTTAAGAAGCACTCTATCAGATAATGGTTTTATAATCATACTACTTATAAATTAGATAATAAATTATTTTTTTTATACAATTTTTTTTAAAAAATAGGGGCAACCACAAGGGATTGCCCCTACAATTATACCGTAGGGGTGCCCTTTATGGGTACCCTATTTTAAATTAATCATTTATTTTACTAAAAAGGAATATCTTCAATATTTATTTCTTCTTCTTTTTTAGCAGAAGTTGATTTAGTTTTTCTTGGGGCCACATCTTCATTCATTTCGCTGTTTCTTGAAGAAAAATCAGAATTTTCGTCTTTTCCACCTGGAGCTCCGAGAAGTATTACATTATCAGCAATTACTTCTGTTTTGTATTTTTTTACTCCCGCTTGGTCTTCCCAAGTTCTAGTTTGTAGTCTTCATTCTATGTATATTTTTTTACCTTTTTTTACGTATTGTTCTACAATTTCAGCTAATTTTCCCCAAACAACGATATTGTGGAATTCAACTTGTTCTTGTTTCATTCCGGCTGAATCTTTCCAGACTCTATTTGTAGCCATACTAAAATTTGCAACATATTGTCCATTTGGTGTTTGTCTTACCTCTGGATCTGCTGTTAAATTACCTATAAGTTGCACTTTATTTAATGAATTCATAAAAAATTTTTATTAAAATATAAACTCAAGTATTATACAAAAAAATATTTTATATCAAATTTAATTATTTTTTTGCTAAAATGTGAAAAATATGATACAATACTATCAATAATTTTAAATTGATGATAATGAAACTTTTAAATAATTTAAATAAACACTCTGTTTTAATACTACTTTTTATCTTTATTTTTTGAGATATAGGTGCTTATTTTTATCTAAATACCCTATCGCTAGAGGCAAATTTAAGCCTTTATTATTTGGTGATAATGATATTTGAAATTGTAGTAATTTATTTTTTTACTTTTACCTCAATAATCAAGCCAATTTCAGATTTAAAAAGAGAAATAGCACTTTTTCTTATTTGATCTAAAAAATGACAAAATCTTGAGGTTTCAGGGGTTAATCCAGAGATAAAATTTATAATAAGCTTTTTTAATAGAAGTTTAGAAATTCTTAAAAATTTTAAGGAAGAATTTGTAAGCGGAAAGGTCCTAAGGTCAGAAGTAGAATTGGCATCTGAAATTCAAAAAAATACTTTAAATAAAAAATTAGTAGAAGTTCCATCACTTGACATAGTAGCCAACACTAAGAGTGCATCAGAAGTTGGATGAGATAGTTATGATGTAATTAAACAAAAAAATAATTACTATATTTATATTTGAGATGTTACAGGGCATTGAGTGGCTTCGGGATTTGTGATGATGATGGTAAATGCACTTATTTCTGCATTTTCTAAATTAATGATTAACTCGGCGTTAATTCTTGCAGGAGCTAACGAAATTCTAAAACCTCGCGTGAAATCAAATATGTTAATGACTCTTCTTATGGTGAGATGGGACGAGAACACAAAAAAAATGTATATGTCAGGAGCTGGACACGAATACCTGCTTATTTACAAGAAAAAAGACAATAAAACTTATAAAATAAAATCAGGTGGAATAGCTCTAGGTATGACAAAAGATATTTCAAAAATATTAAAAGAGGCTCAAATTTCAGTAGAACTTGACGATGTAATTATTATGTACACTGACTGAATTACAGAGGCGAGAAATGGCAAAAAAGAAGATGCACTTATGTTCTGACTTGATAGACTTATTGAAGTTATAAACAAGACAGAGATTAAGACTGCACAATGAATATACAATAACATTACAATAGAATTATCAAAATTTATGGGATATGATCACCGTCAATTTGACGATATTACTCTCATTGTTATCCACAATAAATGAGATAGAATCATTGAAAATAATGTGCCAGTAATTTTACCAAAAGAAAATATTACAGAGTGGAACTGGGATTAACTAAGCGATAATTTTGGATAATAGCAAGTAATTTTGATTGTAAAAAGAAACTTTTTAAATAAAATAAAAATATAACTAAAATAAATATGTCTGATAAAGTTCAATTAATAGATTTAGTAAACAAAAACTATACCGGAGATGCCCTTGGTTTTGAGAAAGAAATTTCTTTAAGCCAAATTTCTCCAGTCTCAAAAATTGACGAAGATTTATCTCCTCAAAAAATTGAAGCCCCAGAATTACCAAAAAAAGAAGAGATAACCTTAGATTTATCAAAAAAATTAACTCGCGAAGAAGCAGGAGAAATTAAGCAGTGAGAAAAAGATTACAACGAGGCTCTGGCCTTTGTAAAAGACGCCATAGCTCCATCTATGATGAAAATTGACGCAAGCAAAATCCAGATTTGAGATACTTATGTAAAAACATTTTTTGTATATGCATATCCAGATTTTCTTGAATGAAATTGGCTGTCTCCTCTAATTAATTGGGATATAAAATTCGATTTGTCTATATTTGTCTACCCAATTGAGTGAGCTTATATAATGAAATATCTTAGAAAAAGACTTACAGAACTTTATTCAGAAAGGAGTATTAATCAAGACAAATGACTTATTAATGACCCAGCACTTGATGCTCAAATTCAAGATGTAGAAGAACTAAGATGAAGTCTTACAAGATGACAAGAAAAATATTTTCATATGTGAATTTATGTAAGTATTTATGCAGAAAGTGAAGAAGAATTAAAAAAATTATGAAACAGTTTTGAGAGTCTACTAAGCGGAAGAAATATTTTAACTAAACAAGCATTTTTAAGAAGTGAACAAGGATTTATAGCAACTGGGCCTTTTGCAAAAGACGAAGTAGGAGTTTTTAGAAATATTTCCACAAAATGACTTTCAACAACTTTTCCATTTACATCAAATTCCCTTAGTCAAGATGACGGGATTTTATATTGAATAAATACTCATAATAACTCACTTATTATATTCGACAGATTTAAGACAGAAAATGCAAATATGACAGTTTTTGCGAAGTCCTGAGGTTGAAAATCTTTTGCAATTAAACTAGAGATTCTTAGGAGTCTAATGCTCGGAACTGATGTAATTGTAATAGATCCAGAAAATGAATACAAGACATTAGTAGACACTGTTTGATGAAGCTATTTAAATATTAATCTTAACTCAAAAGAAAGAATTAATCCATTTGATTTGCCAAAATGAATGAAAGATTATGATGCCAATCCTGGAGATTTGCTTAGATGAGCTATAGTTAATCTTATATGACTTTTGAATTTAATGCTTTGAAAAATAACACCATCTGAGAGTTCTATTCTTGAAAAGGCACTTATAATCACATATTCTCTTAAATGAATTACATTTGATGATGACAATATAGAAAATAAAGAAATCCCAATAATGAAGGATTTATATTCAGTGCTTGAGACTATGGATTGAGCAAAATGACTAGTTGAAAGGCTTGAAAAATATGTCTCAGGTATTTTTTCTTGAATTTTTTCTGAACACACAAATATTAATTTAACTGAATGATTACAGGTTTTCTCAGTGAGAGATCTAGACGAAGTATTGCGCCCTGTAGCAATGTATATAATCCTAAATTATATCTGGAATATTGTAAGAAGTTCAAATAAAAAAAGATTTCTAGTTGTAGATGAGGCTTGGAATATTATGCAATACGAAGATAGTGCCAAATTTATGTTTTGACTTGTAAAAAGAGCTCGTAAGTATAATTTATGAGTTACAACAATTACACAAGATGTCGAAGATTTTGTTACAAATAAATATTGAAAAGCAATAGTTACAAATTCATCAATTCAGCTTCTCCTAAAACAATCACCAGCATCTATTGATGTACTTCAAAATATTTTTAAATTAACTGAACAAGAAAAATATATTTTGCTTCAATCTTCTGTTTGACAAGGGCTATTTTTTGCCGGAACAGAGCACGTTTGAATTCATATTTTAGCTTCATTTTTTGAGGAAAAAATTATCACAACAAATCCTAATAAATAAAAATTTGACTTCATATTTAAATATGATAACATTACAGTGTTATTTCTTTATCATTCGCAAATATGAAAAAATCAATAAAATGATTTTCTATAGTAGAAATCATAACTACCACTGCCATAATTGCAGTTCTCGCGATAATATGATTTACATTTTCTTCTAATTATCAGTCAAATCAATATAATAGTTCACGCGTAGCTGATTTAACTGCTATTTATAATTTATTGCAGACTAATTATACTCAAGACAAAACTTATCCAGACCCAAGTTGAAATAAACAATATTTTGATAAAAACTGAACTTATTCGCATTGAATAGATTGAGCTTTTTGAGTAAGTTGATTTTTAACCCAAAAAACCCTTTCAAAAGACAAAATGTGATATCCTTTTAGGGACGAACAAACAAAAAATTATTATGGATATTGAAAAAGACTTGATTGAAATTCGGGCTATAATCTTGCAACCGTTTTAAATGAAAAATGAGAATATTTTAGTTATGTAGTCTGAGATATTGGGTGAAATAGAATAGAGTTAGCCGGGCTTGTAAAGGAATACGCCGGACCAAATTTTGTGACAAGTAAAAGTAAATATTTACCTTATAATCCATATGAATTAAAATTAACTGGAAAAATATCAGTTTATTCTGGAAGTGTGAGCATTATAGATAATAGCAACAGTACAATTACATCAAATATTTTAGATCAAGAAATAGAAAAATGAAATAAAGTAACTGTTTGAACTGGATGACTTGCTACAATTAATTTATCAGATTGAACAGAATTAAAACTTGGATCTAACTCACAAAATTCGATTCTTGATTTCTCTGATTTAGAATATAAGGATAATAGCAATTTACTCACAAAAGTAATGCTTAATCTATCACTCGGTGAAATTTGGGTAAAAGCTCCTCAATTAGACAGTGATTCAACATTTGAAATAACTAATTCTTTTGCTGCTGCATCAGTTAGATGAACAATATTTTGAATGACAACAAACTCTGCTTCGTGATCAATTTCTCTAATACAATGAAAATTAGAAGTATGAAAAATTACATCTAAAACAGATGAAGATGTTGAAACTATCCCATTTTTTAAAACTCAAAATACTTGATCTTGACTTATTTATGATTCAGCTACAAATAAATCATATTTGGAAATATTAGATTCCACAAAACCAATAAATCTTAATTATACAATACCTCCAACAAATATAACTCCAGTTTCAGATGCTACTTGATCTACTTCAGAAATATCAACTGGCAAGATTTTGGAAGTAGAAGCTCCACAATTAAAATTTAATTCAGGAATTATCCCAAATGTTACATCACTTGTTAGAACTTCTAATAAATTAGCTATTACTGTAGATAATATTTGAGCTGATTATATAGAAATAATTTGAACTCTATATTGAGAGATAAAAGATAAATATTCTTCTTGAATAATTAATCCAACTACTTTTACTGGTATTACTATTCCGTGGACCGAGTGAAGTACAAATTATGCGATAAAATTATGCAAGACAATTAATGACCGAAAAAAGGCTTGTACATGAGAATTTATACAAAGAACTTCTGGACAATCAATTGATGAAGCTACTATAAATAATTTCAAAAAGAATGCCTCAAATTTTAATACATCATGCGAAAAATGAAAAAAACCATTTAAAAATTATTGATGTCTTGAAGATAAATTAGTGGCTTATGCACCATATAATGAGTCTGGAGATATATATATGAATACTGATAATTGAGATATACTTTGATTTGAGACAGTAAGTGTGGTTTCAACAAGTAAAATATCTACCCCTTACATATTATTAGAAAATACAAAAACTCTAAAAGATAGTTTGCTTCCAAAAATATGAGGATTAAACTATACTCCTATACTTTATACAAGTACATCAACTTTTTGAATTTATGATTCAGATATATCAAATACATCTACACTTAATTTTATTTCAGTTCTTTGACTTAAAGATTATAAACCAGCAACTTCATTTATGTCATATCCAGCTTGAAATTGAGGAATATTTATAGATAATTCTAATGATGGGACTTTAAATGATTATATGAAATATAATATAAGTAAATTGAGTTTAAAGGATAAATTTACGATTGAAATAGGTGTTAGATGAGCTGCATTAAACATAAAAAGAGCAGATAAAATAGTTCTTTTTGCACTTGGAAAAGATGAAGATACTTCTACTCAATTAGGTCTACAAATAAATAAATCTTGAACAAATGATTTAGTTCTTAATGTTTTAAAATGAAGCAGTAATTATACAATTAAATCATGAATGCAAAACCTTATACTTGAACCGAATAAATTTTATAAATTAAATTTTATCTTATCAGACTCTAAAGTTAAAGTTTTCTTAAATTGAACACTTTTAAATTCTTTGTGAATACCAAGTATCACTAGTTATTCTTATAATCTTATTAATAATATTAAAATTGGTTCAGATTTAAATAAGAATTATCAATGGAATGATATCATCGATTATGTTAAGATTTATAAGAATTAACCTTAAATTTCGAATTTAACCCCATATCAAATTGACTTATTTGAAATAATTTATAATATTAAAGAAAATATATATTTATAAGTTTTTTAACTATGTTTAATGAAGAATCTCTTGTAAGAATAGAGAAAATTAAAAGAATGAAGAATCTCGGGATTATTCCATACGCTCAAAGATTTGATAAAAAAGATAAAATAAGTGATTTAATCCTAAGAGAAAAAGAAGTTTTTCGTGATATTAACGATATTATTTTAGATGCTAAAGCATTAGTACAAACTGCCGGAAGAGTTATTTTATATAGAAGTTTTGGTAAAATTTCTTTTGGTAAATTGCAAGATTCAACTGGTGAAATTCAAATTATGTTCTCACGTGAAAATTGTGCAATAGATACAGGTACCGGTACCCAAAGTACTTTGGGTACCGGTACCTGTATCTAT
>CAZKUA010000012.1:0-2941 GCA_964555845.1 uncultured Candidatus Peribacteria bacterium
CTTGGGGCCCCGTAATGTGGGGCCCCTGTTTTTTCGCTTGTTTTTAAAAATTTTTTAATATAATCAAGGTATATTTAATAATAAAACTAATTTTTATGGATAAAATACATGTAATTTGACACCAATTTCCTGATACTGATGCGACAATATCATCTATTGTTTTTGCTGAATATCTGAAATACAAATGAAAAAAAGCAGCTCCGTATAAACTCGGAAATCTTAATAATGAGACAAAATTTATACTTAATTATGTGTGATCAGAAGTTCCAGAAACTATTAAATCACTTCCGGCCTGATCTAAGGTTGCGCTTGTAGATCACAATGAAAGAGCTCAAACAATTGAAAATATTTGAGATTTAGAAATTCATTCAATCGTAGATCATCACAAAATTGGGAATCTTGCTACGGAAAACCCAATATTTATCAGAACAGAAAAACTTTGTTCTACAAGTTCAGTTATTTATAAAATGATGAAAGAAGAGGGAATTACACCAAATAAAGAGCATGCGATATTAATTATTTCAGCTATTTTGTCTGATAGTCTTCATTTTAGATCTCCAACAACTCAAGACGAGGATAAATTTATCGTAGAAGAATTAAATGAAATTGCAAAAATTCCAAACTTAGAAGAGTATGCCATGGAAATGTTTAAAGCAAAATCTGATTTGTGAGATATTTCTATTGAAGAACTTATTAAAATTGATTACAAGGAATTTGAAGTAAATGGTAAAAAATTATGAGTCGGATCAGTTGAGACCACTAATCCAAATTATTCTCTATCGAGAAAAACTGAGATTATTTCTGGAATGCAAAAAATTAAAAAGGAAGCAAAATTGGATTTTATTATGCTTTCTGTTATTGATATTTTAAATGAAAAAAATATCACGATACTTTCAGATGAGACTGATTCTAAAGTAATTCGTGATATTTTTTGAACTGATATTACAGATAATTTAGTCGATTTATGACCTCGTATATCCCGTAAAAAACAAGTTATCCCAGAACTAACAGCTTATTTTAATAAGTATTAAAGTTATTAAAATGTCATTCCTACTTCTTCTGTCATTCCCGCGCAGGCGGGAATCTACCAAATATTAAGACTAATATAAGGAAGATTCCTTTCTTCAAAGGAATGACAAAATAGGAGGCCGGAATGATGAAGTTAATTATTTTTCTTTAGTAAGAAACGGTTTAAATGGAACGAGAGCGTCTGTGATTTTATAGAAATTTTCTAATAATGTTATATATTTCTTTCGACTAGTTTCATTAAAATTAGTACAATTTCCAATATTTATTATATTTTCATGTACTATTTTTAAAGCTATATCATCTCAATTTTTTAAATATTCTGCCGATAAATAATTTCTATCATTACTTAATATATAATACTGCTCCATTTTAGATAATATAAAAAGAGTATGATCTAGTTGCCAGTTAATCATTTCTGGTGTATCTAGAGTATCTTTTAGAGTAGGTTTTTTCTTAAGTTGCTCTTTTAATAAATCCAGTTCTGCCTTTGTTGGTAATTCAACTGGTTTTTTTACAACATCCTTTTTTACTCAATCTTGTATAGATTCTCACATAATTTAAAAATTAAAAAAATAAAATATAAAATAGTATTAATCAATAACCTTAAATAATTCTTCTAGGGTTATTTTTCATCTCATGGCCTTAAGGACTCAGTCTTCTCTCATGAGTATAAAATCTTGATTTCTGGCTTCTTTAAGGATTGACTCAGAACTTTGTCAGTTTCTTATCATATCTTTGATTTCTTCGTTGAAATTAAGAACTTCATAGACTCATACTCTTCATTTGTAACCTGTGTGTGAGCAATGTTCACATCATGCTCATTTATAAAGTTTAAATCATACTTTTTTAGCTTTTCCAACAGCTTCTATTCAGATATCTTTCATCATCCATTTAATAATCTCATTTTGTGAGCTGTCTGCTTCTATTTTTTCCTTACAATGTTCACAAATTTTTCTTACAAGTCTTTGAGCAATTATTATATCAATAGATGAAGCTAGAATATAAGGCGGTAATCCCATATTTATCAGTCTTTCAATGGCCTCTATTGCACTTTTTGTATGAAGAGTTGAGAGTACTAAATGTCAGGTTAAAGAAGCTTGAGCTGCAATTTGAGCAGTTTGTCAGTCTCTTATTTCTCATATCATAATTACATCTGGATCTTGGCGAAGTAGAGCCTTTAATCAATTCTCATAAGTATATCAATTTTTCTCATTTACCTCTGATTGTACAACTCCTGGAAGCTCGTATTCAATTGGATCTTCGAGAGTTATTATTTTTCTTTCTTTTGTATTTAGAATATCTAGGATACTATAAAGCGTTGTTGTTTTTCAGCTTCCTGTCGGTCAGGTTACCAAAATCATTCAATTTTTTTTGTTTAAACTTTTTTGAATCTTTCTTTTTGATGGCCACATAAACCCAAGTTCATCTATTTTTGGAATTGAATTTGTAGAATCAAGAATACGACAAACTATATTTTCTCAATTTTTTACAGGTAAAGTTGATACTCTTATATCTATTTTTTTATCTCAGTCGTTAATTCTAAATTTACCATCTTGAGGCACAGAAGTTATGTTTAATTTAAGCTCAGATTTATATTTTAATCTTTCAAGAATTAGCTTATATTGAGCCTTACTAAGCGAAAAAACATTAACTAATCTTCAATCTATTCTAAATCTTAAAATATTTTCCTCATCATTATTATCAAAATGTACGTCACTACTTCAAAAAGATAAAGCTCATTTTGTAATTAAAATAAGTGCTTTTTCTGAATCCTGAGTGCTATCTATAGCCTTTTTTACAAGTTCTTCAAGCTCCGCAAATTTAGAAGTTTTAAATTCTTTATCATCATCGCGAAAGATTTTTTTTGCATTTTTATATTCTTCTTCAGTGTTTATTGTCATTTTAAAGGTAT
>CAZKUA010000012.1:3041-25590 GCA_964555845.1 uncultured Candidatus Peribacteria bacterium
TTTATAAGTAAATAGACCCATTCGACTCCACTTCGTTTCGCTCAGGGTGACGAAATTTGAAGTTGAAAAGATTTTTATCTCAGAAAAATTATATCATATTAATAGTTTTTTTGCAAAATTTTAAAAAATTATTATATTATAGACAAATAACTTAAAAAATTATGCAAGCAATATTTATATTAATATATCTAGTATCTCTTATTTTTGTGGAAATGCTTATAGAAAAGAGGTTAAATACTCTAAATTATAGACATATGCAAAAAATTTGATGAGGATATTGATCTTACTGACTTTTTATGCTACATAAGAAATTAAAAATTATTATAAGAATCTTGACGGTTCTTTTATTTTTATTTTGAATCACTATTATTATAATTTTATTTTAAAAAAATGAGCATAATAAATACAAATGAATATACAATAGTAAAAAAACACTTTATATATTTTTTGTTGTATATTATAAAATTTATTTTTTCCCTTTTAGTAGCCCTATGATTGTTTTATATTGCAGTTACTTATAAAGACTCTATATGAGATGATATTTCTATTATTTTATTTTGAATAATATTTTTAATATTAAATTATGCCTTTTTAAGGTTTATAATTTGATTAATAATTTATTATAATGATTTAATAATTTTACTTAAAGATAAGATAATAATCCTTAAAAGTTCATTTTTCTTAAAAGATGACCTAGAGATAATTGATATCTCAAAAGTAATGAAAATTGATGTTCAAATTCATTGATTTTTAAGCAATTTAATGGGATTTGGTAATCTTATAATTGAACAACAAAGAGATGAACTTAGGGTTCTTCATTTTATCCCGGCTCCTTATAAGGTTTATCAACTTCTTAGAGAAAAAAACACATTTATAAATACAAGTCAAAATGATTTAAATTTCTTTAAAATAAAATAGTATGTGATTTATAATGAGAAATGAAGATTTTGAGTGTGGAAATTGCTGAAAAAAAGTAAGTCATCTTCTAAAATCTGCCAGAAACCACTGTCCATTTTGCCTTTATTCCAAGCATCTTGATGAGGTTTTCCCTGGAGATAGACAATCTAATTGTGCTTGACTTATGGCACCGATTTGAATAGATTACAAGAAAAATAAAGACTATATGATAAGACACAAATGCCAAAAATGCGGTAAGGAAATTTTAAATAAAGTGGCAGATGATGATAATTTCCTAGATTTTGTAAAGAAAATGAATAAATTAATGAACTAATTGTAAAAAATTCTTTTTCTGTCATTTCGAGTGATAACGAGAAATCCCTTTTTAAATCACTTATGAAACTAAATTAATTTATTGCAAATAAGATTATATAGAAAGGGATTTCTCACTACGTTCGAAATGACAATGGTGGAGTTCAAAATGACAATATTGGAAGTTTGAACTGACAAATGGCTTAATATAAATTTTATAATGAAAAAATTTTTAGAAAAATATAATATTTTAGAAAACGAAAAAGTAATTATCGCTTGTTCCGGTTGAGTTGATAGTATGTTTTTGCTTTCTGAAATTCTAAAAGTTAAAAATGAAAAAGATATAATCATTGCTCATTTTAATCACAAATTAAGATGAAATGAGAGTGATAAAGATGAAGAATTTGTAAAAAATTATTGCAAGAAAAATAATTTAATTTTTGAAGTAAAAGATGAGGATATCGCAGGAATTGCACTTAGTAAAAAAATCTGAATTGAGGAAGCCGCAAGAATTGAGAGATATAAATTTTTAAGAAAAATTAAGGAAAAATATAGTGCAAAATATATAATAGTGGCTCATCATTTAGATGATAAAATAGAGACTTTTTTACTGAATTTAATCAGGTGAACAAAGCTAAAATGACTTATTTCAATTGAAGAGAAAAATGATGACATTCTCCGTCCACTCTTATCTTTATCTAAGAAAGAAATTAAAGAAAAAGCTCTAATAAATAAAGTATCTTGGAGAGAAGATAAAAGCAATCTTGATGATAAATTTCTGAGAAATAATATAAGATTAAATATTTTGCCACTTTTTGAGGAAATTAATCCCACTTATAAGAAATCATTTGAAAATATCATGAGTTACATGTGAGATATTAAAATTTATTTTGATGAGCAAATTAGTAAAATAATTATTGATAATGAATTTTTTGAAATAGAAACTTTTAATAATTTACCAGATTTTTTACAAAGAGAAGTTATTAGATATGTTTTTGAAATAGCTAATTCCTGAACTATCGGGCTGAGTGAAGGGAATATTAAAGAAGTGATAAAATTCATAAATGACAAATGAAATTATACAAAAAAGGAAATTAAAAAATTAAGTTTATTTAAGAAAAATTGAAAAATTTATTTAATGTAATATATATGAAAATAATCGTTTGACTTTGAAATCCAGGGGAACAATACTCTAAAACTCGCCATAATGTTGGTTTTATGTTTTTGGATTTTCTGTCTCTAAAAATGGATTTTCCAGAATTTAAAGATTCAAAATTTAGTGCTCAAATCTCTGAAAAAACCATTTCTTGAGAGAAAATAATTCTACTCAAACCTACAACTTTTATGAATTTAAGCTGAGAAAGTATATCTAAAATTATTAATTTCTATAAGCTAGATTTTAAGTCTGATTTATTCATAATATTTGATGATATAAGTCTTGATTTTGGTAAAATTAGATACAGAGATAAATGAAGTGCCGGCTGACATAACTGAATAAAATCAATAATTGAAAAACTCGCAAGTGAGCAGTTTCAAAGAATTAAAATTTGAGTATGACTAGATGAGAAATGCGAAGTATCTGATTGGGTCTTATCAAATTTTTGAAGCGAGCAATTAAAAGAATTAAAAGATAGTATTTTTCCTCAAACTCTCACAGAACTCACAAAAAAAATCTCATCGTAGATGAGATTTTTTCAAAGGTAAAAATTATTTTAATAGATCTCTCGACTATACTCGAGATGACAGGGGATTATCCGCAACTTCCAGAACTTCCACATCAACCACATCCTCCAGAAGAACATCCTTCGTCTTCACCTCATCAGATTATTGACATAAGAAGTGATGTAATTTCGGCTTTTTCTGGTACAATTCATTCAAAAATTACATCTTTAAATCAAATTGCTTCTTCTTCGATACAAAATGCTGAGTCTTTGGTTATGCTTAATTCTTTTGCATATTCAGCGTTATCTACACTTTCTGCTTTAATAAACTCGCTAAGTCATAGCTCGTCAAGAGATTCTTGTGTTATGCTTATAAGTTTTTTAGCATCTGTATTATTTCAAAAAATTTTTATTATCATAATTATTTTAAGATAAAATATTATTTTTCTTCTTCTTTAGTTTCTGTCACTTCTTTTTGTTCCGTAGTTTCTACATCAGCTACGCTAGTTTCTATAACTTCTTCTTTTTCAGCTTTTGTCTCAAGTATAGATACTACAGGTAGATCTAGGTGAGTTAATATTGTAAATTTATCAGTGTCAATTTTAACATCTGCTAAATGGATTGAAGCTCAAATTTCAGTTAAACCAGAAATATCAATTTCAATCGAATCTATTAAATCTTTTGGGAAACATTTTACTTCTACTTCATGAACACTCTGACTCACAAGACCTCATTCTCTTGTAGCTGGAGCGCTTCCTACTAATACAAGAGGAATACTAACGTGAATTTTTTCACCTGCTGCGAGTGCCATAAAATCAACATGTTGAAAATCTCAAGTTACTGGATGTTTTTGAACTTCGTGAATTAATACATCTTGTTTTTTTCAATCAACAGTTAACTCAACAATATGAGTATGTCATCCAGTTCTAAAAGTTTTTAGAAAATCTGAATATCAAACTTGAATACCTTTTGAAGGAAATTTGTGTCCATAAACAACTCATGGTATTAATTTGTTTCATCTAATTGTACTTAGTTTCTCTGTTAAATCTCTTACTTCAGAGCTTAATTTTAATTTTTCCATAATCTCTCAATATAATAAAATAAATAATGTTTTTTTCAAACTCGACAAATTATATAAAAAACATCAACTAAATCAAATTTAATTTTAAAATTAGAATTTTATTTTTTAAAAAATATCAATATTTTGACAATTTATCAAATAAATGATAGATTGGAATAGTATTATTAAAGTTTACTATTTTAAATTAAAATTATTATGTCAGATATTTTACCCGCAAGAAATACACAATCTTCATGAGAAAAATTTGGTAATTATTCAGAGATACAAGCTCTGAAGGATAAAAATAATAAAGATCTTAGTAATCTTTTAAAGAAGATGCAAACTAATTTAGAAAATAATCCATCTAAAGAGGCAATAGCCTTGGCAAGAGATATTATTAGAGATTTGGAAATGTTAAAACGAAAGTATGAAACAGGAACATATCGTAATACCTTAAAAACTTGAATTTATAGAAATCAGGAAGATTTGATTAGGCATATTGAAGAAATGACTGAAGATTTTGATAATCTTTCAGATGAATTTGAGTTCTATAGTAATATAAGAAAATTATTGGATGAAAAACCAGGTATAGAATCACCTATAAAAATAAGTGAGACTATTTTTATAGACTGAATTCAGCTAAATAAAGATACATGAAATATAGAAGTAAAAATGGAAACGCCTATTTTGGGTATAAGTAATAATAAACTAAATGGTAAGCGAGATAGTGATCGAAATTTTACTATTTCATGACAAAAATTTATAATCAAGACCCAATCCATTCTGGAAACAATTTACGGGAAAACTAATATTTATGAGATTACTATAGATACTCAATGATGAGAACAAATAGTAGTTACTATGGAAGTGGAAAAAAAATGACCTGACATTTGGATAAAATCAATAAGTACCCAGAAAAATGAAACTTCATTAAAATAGGGGGAGTTTCTTTTTTTTATTCCTCCCCTATTTTTAGGGGAGGTTAGGTGGGGTAATTTCCTCTAAATCATCTTAATTAAATCTTCAATTCTCTTAATTTCTATAATTTCGGTGTTTTTTAATTTTGTAGTCGATATTTTGGAATTATGGGGAATTACAATTTTTTCGAAACCGAGTTTTGAGGCTTCTTCTACTCTTTTTTGGATGTTAAATACATTTTTAATAATTCAAGTCAAAGATATTTCTCAGATAAATATAGTTTTGCTGAGGGCTTTTCATTTTTTTGAAGAAATAATAGCGGCAATTGTAGCAAGATCTATTCAGGGCTCGGCTATAGAAAGTCATCTTGAGATATTTACATAAACATCATAACTATCAAGTTTGATATCAGAGAATTTTGTAATAACAGCTATTAGTAAATCAAGTTTTCAAGATTGAATTCAGCGAGATGAACGTTTTGGATAACCAAATTTTGTATAAGTTGTAAGAGCTTCTATCTCAATTAATATCGGACGATTTCACTCTAGTGTCATCGCAATAGCTGATCCACTTATATCTTGATTTTCCGAATTTATAAATTCAAGTCACGGATTTTTTAGGTCTTGTAGCCCAGATTCTGTCATGGTAAAAAGTCAAACTTCATCTGTTGGTCCGAATCTATTTTTAAAAGTCCTGAGAATTCTATAATTTTCATATTTACTTCATTCTATAAAAAGCACAGTATCAACGAGATGTTCAAGAGTTTTTGGCCCAGAAATAGATCAATCTTTTGTAACATGTCAGATTAAAATAACTGATTTTTTTGTTCTTTTAGAAAATTCCATCAAAGTTTCTGTGATATATCTAATTTGATTTATACTTCCTGAAGTTGTGCCAATTACATTTGAATAAATTACACTAATTGAGTCAATAATAATAAGTGATGAATTTTCTTTTTCGAGAGTTGCCAAAATATCCTCAAAATCATTTGAATTAAAAATTCTTACATTCTCATTTTTTATATTTAGTCTTTTTGCCCTATCTGAGATCTGGTAAATATTTTCTTCTCCAGAGACGTAAAGTGCGGTTTGATTTTCCTTTGAATACCAGCAAGCAATTTGCAAAGCTAGAGTTGATTTACCAATTCCTGGCTCACCTGAGAGTAAAATAAGACTTCCAGGAGTGAGTCCGTAACCTAGTACATTATTTAATTCCTCACTTTCTAGCTTTATTTTAGCGACTTCATGACTTGAGTTTACAAATCAAAATACTTCTTTAGCACTTGATTTTGCTTTCTTGCCTCATCTTTTATTTATCTCCTCAATTTCCTCGTAAGTATTCCAAGCCTCACAAGTTGCACATTTTCCAATCCATTTTGGTGATATATTACCACATTCTCTACATTTAAACATAAGCTTTAAATTAAAATTCTAAAAATTTAGCTAGACTTGTTACAATTATTCAAATTAGAAAAAATATAATAACCGAATTTCTATTTTTTGAATTTTTGTGAATTGTAGGGAGTAAATCTGAAGCTCAGATATAAAGTAAACTACCTCCAGAAATGGCTAAAAATAGGGAAGTATAGAATTCACTTCATACTCAAGATAAAAATAAAAAACTTCCTATAAATCAAAGGGGTGCCGATAGAGCAAATAAAATCATCATAAAAGTTTGGATTTTTTTGGTAAAATTTGAATGCCTCAAAAGTGAAGAAATCGAAACCGAAACTGGAATCTGGTGAATTGCAACTCAAGCTAAAATTATATATCACAAATTAGAATTACTTAAATATCAAGCTCAAATCCCTATTCAATCAAAAAAAGTGTGTACAAAAAGTGCAATCCAGGAAACTATTGAAATATTGTGATAATGACATTCATGCTCCACACAACTATGCACCATTAAAAAATTTTCAATAAAATAGATAAGTATGAAACCTATAATAAAAGCAAAAACCATTTTTTCATTTAATTTAATACTTTCGGGCATTATATGGACTATACTTATTGAAATCATAACTCAGGCACCGAGTGATATTATATTTTCTAATATTTTTTTCTCGATTTTTGGATTATGGGTTATAATAAGCCCAGAGAGACTGATTATGAAAAGTATTAATATTGATATTGCCATAATATAAAAAGTATTTTATAAGTAAATAGACCCATTCGACTCCACTTCGTTTCGCTCAGGGTGACGAAACTTGTAGTTTTCGTTTCGCTCAGGGTGACGATGAACTATACTTCTTCGTCATTCTGAGTTCCTTTCCTTTGTCATCCTGAGCGTAGTCGAAGGATCTTTTAAATTAATTCCTTCATTTAAAGGCGTTAATAAGTGTAATTTCGTCGGCGTATTCTATGTAACCGGAATTTGGGAGTCATTTTGAGAGGCGAGTTATTTTTATATTTTTATCATTTATATTTTCTTTTATATACATTGTCGTGGCTTCTCATTCTATATTTGGATTTGTGGCGATGATGATTTCTCAAAATTTTTCATTTTTGATTTTTTCAAATAATTCTCCAAATTTTAGATCACTAGCTAGAACTCAATTAATTGGTGAAATAGAACCACCAAGAATATGATATTTTCATTTAAAAATATGAAGTTTTTCAATGCTTATCATATCTAAATAATCTTCTACAACACAGAGAATTGAATTGTCTCTCATAGTGGATGAGCATATTTCACACTCATCACTATCTTTGTCTGTATATCCAAAACAAATTTTACATTCCTTAATTTCACTTTGAATTTTATCTAGGCTAGTTCAGAAATTTTTCAGGTAATTTGGATTAGATTTTAATAAAAAAAAGGCTAGTTTTGTAGCGGATTTTTCTCATATTCACGGCAAAAACGAGATTATATCTATAAGGCGTTTTAGTGTTTCTGGCATAAGACAAATTATTTTTTATGATTTTCAGGATTATACTAAAAACTCCAAAAAAACAAATTAATATTTGACTTTAAAATTTAAAAATTAAAATGCATGTTATTGTCATTCCCGCGAAGGCGGGAATCTACATTATATTAATTTTATTTTTATGTGCAGTGAAACAAGTGCCCTTGGGGCAAAAAAATTTATTTGATTAATTTTAATTTTTCTTTTCTCTGTTTCTCACGCAAACAATGACAACTTTATAAATAAAATAAATTTATCTAATAATAAGGTAAGTTATATTTACAATAAAATTGCTGATAAATTAGATAAAAATATTACCTTAAATAAAGATAATTTTAAAGAAGATGATTTAAATATTTTAAAGCAAGAAATCAATATATTTAATGAAAATTTTAAAAATCTTCAAGAAAATGTAGAAGATAAAGATAGAACTAATTGAAAAATAAATATTGAAAATATTAAAGCCTCAATTAATAAAATAAATTCTTTAATTACAGAAAAAAAACCAAAATTCAAGACTATAAAAAATAAATTAGATAAAATTGAAATTCAAAAAAATAATAAGGAATTAAAATGAAAATATTGAGAGTTAATGTATTATAATGACAGTTTTGAGGGAAAACATACTTCTGCTTGAAATATTTTTTCTCAAGAATTTTTCTCAGCTGCAAAATGTGGCACTCCACTCAATACTTTAACTCAAGTAATTTTAAATCAAAAAAGTCTTTTAATTAAAGTAAATGATAGACCAAGTTGTTCTCGCTTTCCGAATTTAATTGATTTATCTACAAATGCTTTTGACCCGCTTTACAGACGTTATGCCGGAAAACAAAAATGAGAATATATTGAGCTTCAAGCCATAGGTAAGGATTATTACAAAAGATATATTCCAGTGAATTTTTTCAAAAATGCCGGAATTTCAGTTTCTCTAAAAACTCCAAATTCATTTATTTGAAATGAGACTTTTAATTTAATTTGAAATAGTCCTAAAACTCTATCTTATCTTAATTTAACTCTTATTTCCCCAAAATCTGAAAAAACAATTTACTCAAAAAAAGATCTAAAATGAGGTTTTTTATTTTCAATTCCACTTAACCAAATTTGAACTTATAGAATTAGTTTTAGTTCTCCATTTTGAACTTCTCCTGAATTTGAGATTTATAATTTTTCTCCATTAATTCTTAATTGAAAAAAACTTTTTCCAAATACTGACAATATATCTTTATTAAGCGAAATCCAAATACTAAATGAGCCCGCAGAAACCGAGAAAAATAGACTGAGATTTGTTATCTGAAATAACAATGTAAATTCAATTCATTTCTCTCAAGACTCAAAAAATCTAGATTTTTATTCTGTCTGAGATATAGTAATTTTTGAGGATTCTCTAAATATTTTTGACTCAAGCAAACCCATAAAAATCCAAGCCTTTTCCTCAAAAACCCTCACAAATTTTTCACTTGATTCTTACTCTTTACCAGTTAAAATTTTTTCTGGAGAGTTTGTGAGATAAATTTGATTTTTTTGGAAAAAAGATAGAATATAGATATTGATAATTTATTAATCATCTTAAATATGCAAGTAGCTATAAAACAAGATAAAATAGTAGAAAAATATACGAGTGATACTTTAACTTTTGAAGAATTACAAGAACTACAAAAAATCAAAAAAGATATTTTATCTTGAGATTTTTATACTTTTAATGAAGTTTTTGATGAAGTATAATATTATTTTTAGTAAAAACTTTAAGAAAAAGTTAAACTCATTTGATTGAGGATATAAAGAAAAAATAAAAAAGAATTTTTATTTAATGAGTTTATGACTATTTCAAGAATTAGACATTAAAGAATTATCACCAAAATGAAATAACTTATATAGATTAAGAGTATGAAAATATAGAATAATATATGAAAAACAAGATTTAAATTTAATAATATTAGTTCTAGATATTTGAAGTAGATGAGATATATACAAATAATTCTAAAATCACCCAATTTCAAATCCATAAATCCACCGCAAGGTGGATTTTTTTCTTCTCAACATTTCCCTCCAAAAAAACTCCAATAAATAGTTGCAAACTTGGAGAAATATGATATATTGGGAGTAATAAAAAAATTTTAAAAAAATGGTGAAGAAATTTAAGTATTATAAGTATTCAAGACTACAAAGATTAGTATCTTATTTTTTGATATTTTCCTTGTTATTTTTAAACACTTTTCATTTTGATTTCTTATCTACTACAAAGGCAGAGGCTACTTCAAATTTTTGAATTGTATCAATTGTAGTGGATGAGGATACTTACAGTAGTCTAGGGAATTTAATTTCAAATAAAATAGATAGATATGCTGCAGATATTCAGGGCAAATTAAAGGATTACAAGGTTATAATTATTAAAATTAAAAGAGATGAAAGTCCTTATAAAATAGCTAAATTAAATGAGAAGTTATATTATGAGGGAAGTGATGGATTATCACAACTCGCTTGAACTATTTTGGTTTGAAAAGTGCCAATTCCTGTAATTCATAAGGATTCTAAGACTTTTTTGAGTGTTTATCCATACATTGATTTTAATGAAAAAAATTTTGTATATGACACAACAAAGGGCTATTATGAGGCTACACAAAGCAATATTACAGACCCAAATCCAGAAATTTGGCATTCTATAATTTCTCCAAATACTGGGAATGAGTCAGATGATATTTCTAAATTAAAAGATTTTTTTGATAAGGATCACGATTTTTATTTAAGTCAGTGAGCTTTCAGTGCCTCACTTTCTGAACCGTATGTTTTTTATTTTGATTCTCTTAGAGATAATTTAACTTTTCAAGATTCTAATTGGAAAGCCTATTTAAACTACTTAAATAATCTAGAGGATATTTCCTATAACAGATTTACAAAATATTTAGCGAAGCAAATCCAAAATTCTGCGATGCTTTTATCAAAAGGTGAAATAACATGAGCACTCAGTGGTTCTCTAAATCCTGAGTTAGCAGCTAGTTTAGCGAGTTCTGATTCTTTGATGGATTTTGATAGTGTTCCAGATTCTCAGGCAAAAAATATTATTAATGGTGCTATAAAGCAGTTTTTTGCTATTTTTAATGAGAAATATATCGGAGATATCTTAAAATATGTCTATGACACTGGAAGATATTGAACTACAAATAATGTGAGAGTGGATACTCCTGCCATCCTGATAGCGAAAAGAGATAATTTTATGAAAAAAACTCTAAAAGATGTAAACAAAATTTTTGAGGATAAAATAGATAATCTGGTGAAAAATTGATTATCAAGAAATCTGGCACTTCCCACAAAAGTCCAAGAAAAATTAGTTGAATATCCGCCTCGTTGTGTGGATGAATTTTGAGAACCACTAACATCACAAGTATGAAAAATAGTTTCAGACCATACAATTGAAAATTATTTTTACGGTAAAATTGCAAGTAGTGTAACTTCTACCTCTGATTGTAGTATTTTTAGATGAACTAAAAGAGCGACTGATGATAAGTGAGTTCTAGCTGAATATAACAGAGCTTACAATATTAACAATATCCAAAAAGACATTGATTTTTTATGAGTTTCTCCAAATTCAATTGTAAAATGTATGTGAGGATGATCCCCAAAAACCCAGAATTGGTGAGGAAATACTCCACTTAATCTTGATATTGCTGGGAATTTAGCTAGTTCTTTTAATCTTAAGACAAATGATTATAGAAAATCATTAATTCCACTCTTTGATCTAGCCGGATGAAAACAAGTTTGATATAATAGCTCCACTGACAATCAAGACAACGTATTTGATGCAGCCTGAAAAGTAATTGAAACTCTTTCTCCAAAATCTTGTATTAATTTTAATTTTATTCAGACTTCTGGATTTAATACAATTGAATGATCTCACATAGATGATACTCCAGTTTATGATTGTATTACAGATAAGACAGTTTATTGAAATTGATCTACTTTTGAGAGTCTATTAAAAAAAGAATGAAGCGGGGCCGTATATTATAATAGTAGTTCTCTTCCACACAATATTTATGTAAACTTAGATTGAGTAGAAAAATTTACTAATTTAGATGCCCCATATTGTAAAACAAGAGTTGAATCTTATTATTCATTTAAAAAAATTCCATGATTTGTTGAGCATAAATCTCCAACTGATGCGGAGTATTGAGCGACACTCGGTAGTATGATGTCAATATCTTTAGCATCTGATAAGAATAGATATATTGATTTTATGAGTGCCAAGTGAAATTTATCTAAAATAGTTTATCCAAATTTTTATAGAATAAATATCGCAAATGAGCTGGATGTTAGTTATGACACAGTAAAAGCTAAAATAAAACAATTATTAGATACAAAAACCGCTGAAATAAATGCCTTAATAAACACTCAAAATCCAAGCTCGCTCTCTTGATCTGATAAAACTATTTATGATTTACTGAAAAATTGAACTTACCCAGCATCGATTGATTTATATAGTATTTTATCATCAAATGATGTGTTATTTGATGAATTAATTAAAAGTGTACTTTGGTATAATTTAAGAAGTCCAACTTCAAAATACAAATATATCCTAGAGCATTATCTTGATATTACTGGAAAATCTCTATCACTTGAACCAAATCATAAATCAGATTATGAAATTGCATATTTGTGATGAGTTTGAGATGCAAAAAATATGTATGTGAAACTTGAAACAAACAAAACTGTACCAAGCGATATTGATGCAATTAAACAAAAAGTTCAAAAATACAACAATACACTCACTTGAATGAAAGTGGTTAGTAAAGATGGAAGTGAGCCACTTTTTAAGTGTTGACCGGCCTGATGAGTTCCATTGTCAGAGTGGTTTTGAGCAATTCAGTGTTGGCTTAAATCTCTTGTACCACCAATTATTATTTCAAGCTGACAATGTAATACTTCAACTATTTGACTCGGAAATTGAGATGTACTAATGGATTCAAGTTATTTACAGGATTTAAATAAAAACTGAATTACAGATGCAGCTGAGTTAATTCAAGATTGAGAAATTTCTTTAACTTCTGATAAAAGTATTTACAACTATAATGCAACTGTAAATCTGGAGGCAAAACTAATTTCTTCAAAAGCACTTGGAAATAAATTAATTTGAGTTGATAATAGCTCTTTAGTGTCATTTGATATAATTAGAATTGATGATGTTTCTACAAAAACTAAAACTACAGTTTATAACAAAAATTCTAGTAATACATCATTATCTGATACTTCTAATATTGACTCATATATTTCATTTTCTTCACAGAAAATAAGAGTAAATTCCTGAGTTGCAAAATATGAGTTTAGGTCAAAACAGAAAAATGCAGATATATTAGTTAAGGCTTCTATATCTACTTTGGATAAGGATTGAAAAATAGTAGTTTCAAAGGAATCAAATATTTTATCAATAAAAATTAGATGAGATTATTTAGATATTGTTTCAAAAAAATGAGATGATACAACAAGTAGAATTGAGGCCGGAGACACTGTAATTTTTGAAATTTCTAAAAGAGATAAACTCTGAAGTGTAGTCACTTTGTCAAATAATATTTCTCTAAATGTATATGATAATCTTTCAAAAGAGCTTATCTATAACGAAGAGAAGATTAATTCTACAAAAGACGGAGACTCACTTAAATTTATTTTTAAAAATAATTTACTTAAAAAATCAGGAGTTTATAATTTCTCATTTACTGATAGCGAACAAATAATTTGAGAAACGGAATTGACTGTAGCATGAGCAAAATTAAAGACTATTAAGGCAATTCCTGCATCAAATATTTTCGTAAAATGAAATGAAAATACAATTTATGTAGAACTTTTAGATGAATTCTCTAATATTTTAAAATGAGATTTATATAATCTTAAAGCTGAGGTAACTAGCTGAAAATGATATTTTAGTTCTTGAGGAACAACTGAAGAAAAAAATATTTTAGAATGATTTTCATATTTTACGCTTAAATCAGATGAGGCCTCAAATATAAATATCAAAATTACCGCAAAAAATATAAACTCAACTCTGGAATATAACTTGCCTAATCCAATAAAAGTAATAAATAGTGCTACTGCAACTGTAGAAATGGATAACAGAAATAATTTAGTTGTTGGAACTGGATCTTATAATACAAAGATTATTGTTCGCGATGAAGCTTGAAATAAAATTAATGATTTTTCTGGAGTCGCATATCTTGATTTTCCAGCGGTTTCCTGAGTTTTTAGTTCTAATTCAGTCAAAATCACTAATTGAGAAAGTGAACTAGTCCAATTCAAACCAAATTTTGTAGCTTGAAAAAATCTAAAAATTTGAGTTACAATTCCGGGAATTCCTGAAGTAACTGGAAATATAATAAATATCCTACCAGATGTGCCGATGAGTGTGGAGCTATCTACCTCAAATGATAAAATAGAAGCAAAAATTTGAGAGAAAACTTCTGTAAAAGCAACTTTATACGATAGATATTCAAATGTTGTATATAACGCAGTTAGCCAAAAAATTAATTTTGAAATCAAGGAGGAATACAAAAATTATATTAATTTTTCTTGAAGTTATTTAAAAGAAGTTCCAGTAATTAATTGAGAAGCAACACAAGAAGTTAACTCTTCTTCAATTCCAGGTCAAGCTTACATTATCGCGACAGTTACACCAGATTTGAGTGCTAATAGTTTTACTTTTAATGATAAAAATTGAGCTTCAATAACACTTAACTGAATTTCACAAAATGCAGTACAAATTGATACTTACTATTTTTTCAACAAGGAAAAACTTGATAATATTAAATATAATTCACTCTACACTGTGCTTCTTGGGTCTTCTTATTGAGACGTTACAACGCAATGATATTTGTGAGGAGAAATTATTTTTAATAAGGATTCAAGATCTCTTGCTGTTACTTCTCTAATAAATGATCCAAGTTTAAAACAAGTAGTTTTTGGATTTACTCCAGGTTGAAAATATAGCGAAAATAGTGACTCAGATAACCTAGATTTTTCTCTAGAAAAAGATATTTGAAACTCAGGTGGTAAGACTTATATATCTTTTTATGATAGTGTTTATAAGGATATGATAGCCAAAATGTGGCTTAATTTTGACCAAAATACTGGGCTTTATAGTTGTAATAATTGAGATGGCGATATTTCATCTTGTGAAATTGGAACTTCTAATTCTTCAATATTACTGAAATGAACGAGCACTACTAATTCTATAAAAATATGAGAAGATTTATATTTAAAAAATGGCACAACAAATTTAATTAAAATAACTAAAACTGGAGTTATTGAAAAAGATCCAAGTGTTACTTTGGAGCTTGATAAAGCTACAGCTTGAAATTTACTCTGAATAAAAGTAATAAGTAACGATAAATTAATTTGATATATTTGAGCTAAATTTATCTCTAATAATATTAATTTATATAGCTGAAATTTCTCACAACCTTGACTATATTTAGAGATAGTTTCACCAAAATATTCTTTCTCAAATTCGTATCTTTGAGTTTCTACCGCTTGATCTAAATGAATTTCAGTTTATAAGAGAGATTTTGAAAATAATAAAATAGATTCAAATCTTGTGTGACCAAAAAAATGATTAGAATATTACACCGAAGAGTTAGGAATTGGATGGTGAAAAGAAAATAAAATTCTTCTAGAATTTGCCTGATGAAATACGGTCGGGTCTTCTACAAAATATTATCAAAGTTATTCTACGGTTAATTTATGAGACCCAGTTGTTAGCTTACCAGTCAAAAAAGATATAAATTCAGATTTTGATAAAGCTATTTGAACTCGTATTTTTGAGGAGAAATGAGAGAAAATGGAAACATACAAAAAGTTTGATTTTAATTGAGATTCTCTTGATGATATTGTTGTATTTTTTGAATCCGGTAAAATAGAACTTCTCGCAAATTACAATTGAAATTTTAAAGATTTATGATATTTAGCTTATATTGCTGATGCTTGAAAATGAAGAAAATGAGTTTGAGATTTCTCTGGAGATACTTTTGATGATATTGTAATGACGGACTCTAATTCTAAGCTAATCCTACTTGAGAATAAAAATTCCAAATTTGAAAGAAAGAAATTAAAAGTTATAGATGAATCTTGATCAGAAATTAATTTATGATGATCTATTGTTCAGCTAGAAGTTTTTGATATGGACCATGACGGCAAGGATGATATAGTTACAGTGGACGATAGCGGAGAACTCAATATTTTGTATTGAACAGTTAGGAATTGAGAGCTTGTATTTACAAAAAAATTAGTAGATGATAACCTCTGAATTAAACTAAATACTAGCGTCACAGCTAATTGATGAGCAATTTATTATACGTGATTACCTCAAATCAAACCAATAGACCAAACTGATTATTATAACCAATCTAAGAGTTTATTAAATGCAAATGGCGACACTCTACCTCAAGATACTCTTAAAGCTCAGCTAGACAGTCTTATTTATTATCAATATAACACTGGTCCAGATAGGCAGAATCTTACAAGTGCTAATAATAGTGAGCTAGATTTTTCAAATGTTAACTCTAACCCAATTTATAATACCAAGACATTCCTCAAATCTCAATATGCCACTGGAAAAAATATTACAATAGAAAAAAAATATAGTGATAATAATTGAGGAAATCTGCAAGCTGGAGATTTGATAAAAGTGAGTTTAAAGATAACAAATAATTCAAGCTCTACTCTTAGAAATGTCGAATATCTTGACTCAAATAAATGACTTCTAGAGACTGATAATGATGGTTGTATAATAAAAACTTTTAATGAAGAAAAGAAAGAAACTTTAAACAAATTAATTAACGGAGATTATAGCTATGTTTTTGATTCACTCAATATTCCAGCAAATCAAAGTGTCACAATTGAATATGAACTAAAAGCACCAACTGTTTCAATTTGAAAAATACAAGTTTGACTTCTTGAGACGGATGATGTTTATTGAGATATTTCACTAAATCCTAGTAAATCATGTTTATGATCTCAAATTCTCCGGAAATCAATTGCGGCTAGATCTTACCAGAAATGAAATAAAACCTTTACAGATAATTCAAAACTCCCATGAGATTTAGAAAAAAATAATATCGATGAAAATGGAAATTGAGTGCCTGATTATATTGATAAAATAATGAGTTGAGCTACTAATCCATCTACTAATTCAGCCCTAACTCAATATGCGGCAGAAGCTGCTGCTACCTTAAATAAAGATACTAATAATAATTGAATACCAGATAAAGATGAAGAGAGTTGAGATAGTTTATTTTCATATGATGCAACTTCTTGAGATATTTCAGAGAGCTGATTAAATGCAGCAAATATTGATGCAATTAATTCTTTTGCCGATACTGCACTCAAATGATTTTGATGTTGATTTGGATGAGGAACTTGTATGAGTATGCCGTTAAATTGGGCACCTCTTGCTCCTTGAAGTTCCGCAACTGCATTTTGAAATCCTGTGTCACCATCTCTAATGGCTCCATCTTCTTGATTACCAATATTTTCAGCTTTAACTTGAATATCTTGACCTTATTGTGTTCCTATTCCTTCTGTTTGGCCTATTTCTCCTTTTTCTTATCCAGGCTGATCTTGTTGATGAACTCTCTGAGCCTGAGGTTTATTATGAACTAATTCTCCTACAAATTTTTTCCGTTTGTATGTAACACCAACCCTTACTTGATGAGTTTGAGTGGCGGCATGTTTTTGATGACCATCTAGTGTAATGGGTAAAATACCAGCAAAATGAGCTTCGCCGATGATTCCTGGGTGAAATTGTGTGGTTGCAGCACAACCTTTGGTTTGATGTAAGAATGATTGAACAGATGGGAATATATCAAATATTTCATACACTTCAAGAACTTGAAATACTTTTATAAATGCTGCTTCTTGTAAACAAAGTAGCTCTCTGTCTTCTGAAATATCACCGGAAACCAGACAAAATATTATCAAATATGTTGGATGAGATAATTCTCAAGTTAATGGAATTATGCAAAATAAGGCTTTACAATCTTGAGGATTAAGTCTAAATGAATGACCTATGGTTCAAGTGGGATCTGGAGATCCAGCGGACGCTGAAGGTGCACTAGATGTATCAATTGATAGTGATGCGATGAATAATTTTGACGCCGGAAATATCGTAAAAGTGAATTTCAAGAGAGTTTCATCTTTCCCGGATTTTATAATGGATTGGGTATCAAGACAAACCGAGGAAATAGTCTGAAAGCTAACTTCTCTTCCAACTCTTCGTCTTATCCTTCCAGATTTTAAATGAATTCAAGATTCAAATTGGGTATGATTTACCGAAAAAATATGAGATGAATATGATAAGTGAGCAAAAAAACAACAAGAATTAATTGATAAAAATAAACAAAAACCTAGTGAAAATGGTAAAAGCTGGAAAATTATAGATGATGCAAAATCCTGAGCTGCACCTGCAATAAATACTGCTTCAAAAAATATTTCAGGAATTAAGCAAGCTTATAATTTTATGTCAAAATTACCGCTTCTGACTCTTGAGACTCAAAGAATTAATTTTGATATTCCATATGTTTCACCTCAAGATATTGAAAAATGGGTTACAAAAGCTAAATTAAAAAAAGCAGAACGGTGAGCTGAGATTGATAATTTCAAAAAATCTACTTGAGATCTTCCGGGTGATGTAACTTCAAAAGCAGCTGAGTGACTTGTAAAAGATTTAGATAAAAATATTAAAGTTCTAGAGACTTATAAGAATTTTCCAGATAAATTACTCAGATACCTAAAATGGAAAGAAAGATATACCGGTCAAATTATCTGTAATGTAGAGACAATTGAACAAATAATGTGATGATATATCAAGAAAAATTGACTAAGATTTAAGGCTTGGGTAGAGCTCTATATTCTAATTAAAGCCATACTTAAATCTTGGCAGGTAATTCCTACTTTATTTAAAACATACAATGATAATTGTTCTGGTTGTACAAACGAAAGAAACAATCTGCAGCATTTTATGATAAAATTAATTAGTGCTCTAATTCCAAGTATTCCAATTATTACTTTCCCAAAATGGCCAGATATTGTGCTTGACTTACATATGATTAGGGCAGGATTAAATATTTTAATGCCAGAATTTGACTACAAAGTTAAACCAATTGTTCTACCAGATTTACCAAATCTAAACCTGTGAGCAGGTGGCTCTCTCAATGTTTCACTGCCAAGATTACCTAATCTCCCAGATTTACCAGACTTACCAGATCTACCGAGCTTGCCAAGCCTAGACTTACCGGATTTACCACCACCACCTACAATTCCAAGTCTTTTTGGAGAGATAGCTGGAGTCCTTGAGATTCTGAAATTAGTCTCAAAAATAATGTGTATTTATAGAAATTGGTGAAAATATTTTACACCAGAATGGAAAGTTTGAGAATCAATAGCTGAGCTTACCGAGAGAAAATCAACTCTTCCACTTGATTTCTTATTTGTAGATACTCCTCAATTTGCATTTTCTTTTGTAGATGCTATTAAGGTTGCTAGTCAAGTAAATCTTGAATTTGACTCAAATTTTATCGTAGAAATGGCAAAAATTACATCAGAACCATTTAATAGATTTTCTGGAAATATTAGAGAAACTCCAAGTTTATTTAAGCTTCCTGATGCTGGACTTGACCTAAATGTTCCAAATACTAAAATTGGTCCAGATTGAGTAATTATGGATAAACCTTCTTCATATAATAGCTCACCAGATTACAAGAAAATATCATCTAGTATTGATAAAATGACAAAAATATTAGCTGTAAATTTCTTTAAATTGTATTCTTATATTGATACAAATAAAGATATTAAAGTGGATAATGATAATTTCAAGAAAATTCTAGATAAATCAGTTAAAGAATTTGCACTATCATCTAATCCAAAAGAGAAAGAAATTTATAAAACTATAACTTCAGCCACTAGCTATAATTTCAAAGAAGAAGATAAAATAATTAATGAATTACTTCACTTTAATAAAGAAAAATTTAATAGTGTAAAAGATTATGTAAAAATTGAAAAAACTAAAAATGCAGCTCTAATTTCTGAGCTAAATAATCTAATTAAAGAGAATAAATCAATTATAAATTTCTCACCACTTCAAAAATTACAAAATAAAAATCTTAAAGTTTCAGCTCCTGTTGAATTTAATAATACATTAGAATATAATAAGATTTTAGATAAATTTAACAATGAAACTAAGGCTTCTTATTCTGATTTAATGAATAATAAAGACTCTGATAATTCCATACTTGATGAGGGAAATAAACTGATAAATGAAGTTAAAACTTGAATTAATTCGTTTAAGACAGATTTTGCAAATAACGAGCAAGCTAATAAACTCGCATACAACGAAACTTATAATAAGCTACTAGCACTAGAAACTACTTCAACTTCAACAACTTCTGCCACTACTGCAACGGCTAAAACTCCACTTTATTCTTATGATTATAAATGAATTTATGTTGTAGATGAAGCCGGAAAACAATCTCGTCTTTTTGAATATATTGATGAAATTGACGGAAGTGAAGATATTTTGCAAATCGATAAGGCATGAGATAAATTTGATGTAGTTTATAAAATGTGAGACTGACTATATTTTAAAGCAAATAGAACAAAACAGGATAATAGAACTTCTACAAATGAAATACAAAAAATTTCAAACTTAGACAGTTATTTAAGTGAAAATAGTTGAAATAATGTTGCAGCTCCAAACTTTTTCAAAGAATCATTTAGCTCAAAAAATTCTGTAGAATTTACATTTTCTCCGGCTGATATTGAGAAAAATAATAGATTTAGATTAGAACATTATGATTATATAAATAGATTTGATATTACAAATAATTCATATCTCGCTAATATGTGAATTACCCCATTTGCGAGGCTTAATTATACGGATTTAATTCCAGATATTTCAAATGTTATTTGAGTTATTTCAGAATCAAATTCTGGTTATATTTTGAGGAATAATATCGCAAAAATAAATTACGGAGAGTGAGATGCAAAAGTAAAAATAAGAAATTACAAGAAATTATCAGAGTGACAAACTATTACTGTTCAAGCTGAAAAAGTAGTATATTCAGGAATTTCGTCCGTTAGAATAAAATACAGAGTAGGGGAGTGATCATATGCTCTTATGACTATTTGAAGTAACCAAAATGTGGAATTTAGTGAAAATGCTGAAGTCTCTGTAATTAGCGGAGAATTGTATCTTTTTGAAGATAGTTTCAAAGATGAAGTAATGGATTTAAGCGCTCTCAAATGATTACCACTATTGCCTGGTACAAAAATCGAACTCACAAATAGGTCCGCCAATTTTGAGATTTGATATTTTGATTGAGTATCGCTCAGAGTTAATTATTGATCTAGTTATGAATATTATGACCTATGAGAAAAATCGGATGAATATAGAGTAACTCTGGATAAAACTTATTGATTTTATTATGGTAAACTATATTCAGAAAATGGGATTTCAAGATGAAATATAACTACACTCTCTCTATTTTCTCCTCAACTTGAAGCAGACAAAGAAATCCCTCTAATTTCTCTTTGACAAAGTATAAAAGTACCAGTTTATAAGAGTGAGACTATAGATTTAAAAAAATATATAGATGATATTTCAGGAATATCTGAAATTTATGTTGATGGAGATTTGACTCAAGATAGTGATAAAGATTGAACTCCAGATAATGACAAAGATAGTTTAAATCCAGCTAATCCATATAAAATCGTTAAATGAAGCAATATTTATCAACTTCTTATTTGACCTTTTGATAATTTGCTGACAAAGACAATTAGAATTTATGTGAAAGATAACAATAATAATTTAACTTACAAAGATGTAGTTTTGGAAGTTTATTCTCCAACACCTCAAATAAATACTGTATCTTGATCTATTATCAATTGAATTATTAATGAAAAAATAAGCGGAGAACCAATCGATATTTATAGATATAGAGATTCAGTACTTTCTAAGGTAAATAAAAAACAAAACTCTATTACTGACTCAAATTGAAATTATCAATTTGAAGCTAGTAGTATGGAAAAATGACTTACTCTAAAAAATAGCTCCGGAGCGACAATTGCGATAATTGACGAGAGAACTTGAAAAATAGATCTAAAAAATGAGGATTATTTATTAAAAATTAAGAGTGCAAACGCAGGTAATAATTTAACTTTAGAAATTTATAATAAATCTAGTTCAAGCCCAGTTTATACTCAAAACTTTAATTTAACTGTAAATAGAACGCTTGAGCAAGTTGATGATTTTGCGGGTATTACAAATAATTGACTTTATTTTAAAACAAATAATGAGTCTTATAAATTAGTAAAAAATTCGACAAATGCACCGACGCTACCTAATTGATGATTTATAGTTGATTCCTTAAATAAGCCAATAGCGGGAATTTCTACAGCTTGAGATATTTATATAATTAATTCTAATTTTACTCTCGGTTATTCATATTTTGGTAATTATGTCGTTATTGATATTATGAACTCTTCTCAAGAAATAATCTGAAATCTTCTCTATAAAATAAGCTCTGAATTTTTAATTAATTAAAAATTTTACATTTCTTTCAAAGAAAAATTGATTTTTTAGTTAAATTTGTTATAAATAGCACTATTATTTATAATTTATAATTTTATGTACAGAACTCATACATGCGGCGCATTGAATAAATCAAATATTGGTCAGGAAATTACTTTATCGGGTTGGGTGGCAAATAGGCGTGATCACGGGGGTATTATTTTTATTGATTTACGCGATAAATACGGGATTACTCA
>CAZKUA010000013.1:0-24581 GCA_964555845.1 uncultured Candidatus Peribacteria bacterium
TATATAGAAAGGGATTTCTCACTACACTTCGTTCCGTTCGAAATGACAGATGGCGAAGTTCCTTTCGAAATGACAATTAAATTATTTTAAATTACCTATAAATTCTATGCTACAATCTTTAATTTCTGCTGATATTTCAATACTAAATTATTTCAGATGAGTTGTAAATCCTTCGTCACATTTACAAGTAGAATTAGTGAAATTATTAGCTGATTTTTGAGTTATTTTTGTTGCATTATTACTTGTCTGATTATGGTTTTTTGGAGTTTATAAAAAGAAAGATTTACCGAAGCAAAAAGCTCTATGGATTTTTTATTCAATTGCATTTAGTTTTTTAATTTATGTAATTTTAAATCTTGGACTTCCACTAAGACCTAGACCAGAAACTGTGTCTGCTATTAGGCCACTTGTAGATCATCTTCCTGATAATTCATTTCCTAGTTGACACGCAATTTTTGCTGGAGCTACTATTTTAGCTTCATTTCTATTTTGCTGAAAAAAATGGATTATTTGGAGTTTAGTTGTAGTTTTATCATTAATGCTTATATCTAGAATTATAGCCTGAATTCATTATCCATCAGATATTTTCGTTTGATTAATTATTTGATTTGCAGGAAGTTTTGTGATTTTTAAACTAAAAGATAAAGAAATTTTCACGAAATATTTAATCCCATATCCAGTTAAATTAGCTAAATTTTTTAAATTATAATTATGGAACATTTAATAAAAATAATTCTTGATTTTGTTGGTTGACTTGATTATGCTTCGATTGTTTTTTTGATGGCGTTAGAATCTAGTATTTTTCCTGTGCCATCTGAAGTAGTCATGATTCCGGCTTGATACTTAGTTTTTACAGGTAAACTTAATTTTATTTTAGTTATTTTAGCTGGTACTTTTGGGAGTTTACTTTGAGCAGTTGTTAATTATTTTATACTTGGACAATTTATAGGGAAGCCATTTTTACTTAAATATTGAAAGTATATTCTCTTAAAAGAAAAAGACTATCACAAAGCTGAGAAGTTATTTTTAGAAAATGATGTTTTGTATACATTTCTCGGAAGATTAATCCCGGTAATTCGCCATGTCATCTCAATTCCAGCTTGAATATTTAAGATGCCACTTTGACTTTTTATGATAATTACATCACTTTGAGCTTGACTTTGGTGTGCTATTTTGACCGTTTTTTGATATTATTTTTGAGAAAATATAATTACACTTGTCGAGAAATATACTAAATTAGCTTGAATAATTTGAGTATTATTTGCATTTGTCTTTTTATTCTACAAATTAGGTTATCATAAAAAAATCTCAAAACTTCTAAAAACAAAAAAATCTATCGATTAATCGATAGATTTTTTTAAATTTTAATGTCATCTTATAATTTTATCTAATTTATCATGAATTTCGTGAAGAGTTTTTAATAAATTCTCTCAAGCCCAAATTTCAAGCTTTTCCAAAGAAGTTAATTTTTCTTTTCATTCATTTCTTTTTTCTATAAGCTTTGCTAAATGTTTTTGAGTAAATTCTTTTTCTTTATTTATTCCATGAATATTTAATGTATCATGGTGGCCTTGTATATGCTTCGGAAATTGGTTTAATCACATAAATTTAATTTTAAAATCAATAAAACTTGTTTAATATATGTATAATCTGAAATTTAGCAAGTTTTTTGTAAAGAAATTAAAAAACTCCAGACTTGCATTTTTTACCAATTTCGTTATATTACTTTCAATTAAAATTAATTTTAGAATAAATTGTCAATTACACGTGAAATAGATGAGAAAATAAATATTGTTGATTTGGTTTCTAGATATATTGCTATAAAAAAAGCCGGAGTAAATTACAAGGCGCTTTGTCCTTTTCATAATGAGAAAACTGCGTCTTTTGTAATAAGTCCAGTGAAAAATATAGCATATTGTTTTTCGTGTCATAATTGATGAGGACCAGTTAAATTTCTTTCTGAAATTGAGAAAATTCCGTATAATGAAGCACTTCATAAACTAGCCAAGGAAGCCTGAGTTGAATTAAAAACTGATTATTACAAAGAGCAAAATGATAATTGAGGTGATATTTTGGATTTATATAAAATTACAGCAACTTTTTATCAAACAGAGCTATTTAAACCTGAAAATAAATCAAAACTAGATTATCTACTAAATAGATGACTATCACTTGATACTATTAAAAAATTTAAGCTAGGATATAGCGATAATTCAAAAGACCTTTTTTATAAGATGAAAGCAGCCTGATTTAAGGAAAAAGATATTATAGAATCTGGAATTTTTGTATCAAATAGTAGAGATAAATTTTTTGGGAGAATAGTTTTTCCAATAGCAAATTATACTGGAAATATCGTGGCTTTTACAGGAAGGGTTCTTGATAATAGTTTGCCAAAATATCTTAATTCTCCGGCGACAAAAATTTTTAATAAAAGTGGAATTTTATTTTGACTAGATTTGGCAAAAAGTGAAATTTCAAAAAAATGATATGTGATAATTGTGGAATGACAAATGGACGTAATTTCCCTTCATCAAGCCTGATATACCAATACTGTTGCGATAAGTGGGACAGCATTGACTGAAGATCAAATCAAGCTTCTAAAAAGAATTACGAAAAAAATATATTTATGTCTTGATAATGATGATGCCTGAATTAAGGCAATTTTTCAAAGTCTTGATAATATTGCAAATGAAGACCTTGATATTTATGTTGTGGATATGTGAAACCACAAAGATCCAGATGAGTTAATAAAATCCGGAGAGAATTTTCAAGATTATCTAAACAATGCCTTAACTCAAGTTGGATTTTATATTAAACAAGCTTCTAAAAAATATGACATAACAGGAATTCAGTGAAAGAAAAATTTAATCAAAGATATTGTAAAAATTCTCAAAAAAATTCAATCAAGAATTGAGGTTGATTTGTATATTCGTGAATTATCGAAAAAACTTGATATTTGAACAGATGTGATTTACGAAGAACTTAAGAATACAAAGCCAATAAAAGCGAAAGATACTGTAGTTTTAGATAAAAAATGATTTTCACTTTATGAGCAAATAATGGGATATATTACACTTTATAATTATTTTGACTTGTTTTTTGAAATTTTTAAATATAATACTAATGAAATTAAAGAGGATACTTTTTCGCTGGATTTAATTAAGTTACTGAATTTAGGTAGCTCTTATACTGAAAATGAAACCTTAGATTTTGATAAAATCAAGACCCTAGAGCTTTTTATTGAGGAAGAGAATGCTACTTTAAATAAGGAAAAAATCAAGAAAAAATTTATTGATATTGTCAGTCTTTTGAATAAAAATATCTATGAATTAGAAAAAAGTAATCTCGAGTGAGAAATCAAAAAAAATCCACTAAGCAATGATTTAATGCAAAAATACATTGATTTACTTAGTAAAGCAAAAACTATGTGATTAAGATAATCATATTTGTTTTTTTCCATTTGTCATTTCGACTTTATGGAGAAATCTATTTACTTATTTTACAAATTAACTTTTATCGCATGTCAAGAATAAAAAAAGAAGAAAAAAGTAACATTGAGGAGGTTGATTTAAATAATCTTGATTTTGATGATGCGGATTTAGAAGAACTTGGCTCTCTAAATATCTTTGTTGATAACAAAAAAGATGAGAAAAATCCTACTTCTAAAAAAGAAAAAAAGGATGATATTATGGATTTGGATAAAGAAATTGAAAATGATATAAAAAATGAACCAGATATTGCGGCTCTAGAGGCTATAGAAGATGATTTTGATTTGGATGATTTTGATTTAGAAGATGAATTTGAAGATTTTATTGAATGAGATAGTTCTGCTAAAAAATCAAAAAAAGACAAAAATATTCCAATTGAAAGAAGTCAGGATAAGAGAAGAGTCGGAAAATGACTTCAAAAATTTATCGATTATTCAATTCCAAAAGAATTTCTAGAATGACTCGATGAAAATCTACAACTTCTTTTAAAAAAGTGAAAAGCAGAATGAAAAATAACTCACGATGAGCTTATGTGAGCCATGCCAAATGCTGAGGATGATATTGAAAAACTTGATGATATTTACACACGTCTTCTAAAACTTTGAATTGAAATTGTTGATTCTTTTGATAAAGATGAGGTATTTAAAGCAGATTCTAAACAAAAAGAAATTGAATTATCAGAAATTAGTGATGATAGCATCCGTATGTATCTTAATGAAATTTGAAGATTTCCACTAATAGATGCTGAAGAAGAAGTAAGACTTTGAAGACTTATCAAAAAATGAGACCAAGATGCCCGTAAAAGGCTTGCAGAAGCGAATTTAAGACTTGTTGTAAGTATTGCAAAAAAATATATGTGAAGATGACTTGGACTTCTTGATTTGATTCAAGAATGAAATGTGTGATTATTCCGTGCTGTAGACAAATTTGACCCAGAAAAATGATTTAAATTTTCAACTTATGCGACTTGGTGGATTCGTCAATGAGTAACGAGAGCTATTGCTGATCAAGCTCGTACAATTAGAGTTCCTGTTCATATGGTTGAGACAATTAATAGATTTACTCATACTTACAGAAGAATGACTCAAGACTTAGCTCGTGAACCTCTTATGGAAGAGCTCGCAGTTGAGCTAGATATGGATATTCGTAAAGTTCGCCAAATAATGCGTATCTCACAAGATATTTTATCTCTTGATTCTCCTGTTGGATGAGAAGAAGATACAACCCTCTGAGATTTCGTGGAAGACGACAAATATTTAACTCCAGATAAAGCCTCAAATTTGACACTTTTAAAAGAGAATTTATATGAAATGTTAGATTTTCTAACTCCTCGCGAGAGAAAAATTATTATTATGAGATTCTGACTTGATTGAGGTGATATTCATACTCTAGAAGAGGTTTGAAAAGAATTCTGAGTGACTCGTGAACGCGTTAGACAAATAGAATCAAAAACACTTGAAAGACTCAAAAACCACCCATCAGCCGACAAAATTAGATTTTTTAATTAATTGCACTCTGTCATTTCGAGCTTGTCGAGAAATCTATTAATTTAATTATATATAATTTATGTTTGAAATACCAGTTTGAGATTTACTAGCTAGTTTTACTTGAGATAGTAGGGAATTAGAATTTGAAGGTGAAATATTGCCAGGATTTTATGATGATATTGAATTTAAAACTCCGCTTTATTTAAAGATAAAATTAATATCACTTGATGATTGAATAATGGTAGTTTTTGAGAAGATAAAGGCAAACGTAATGTTTGAGTGAACTTTGTATTTTATAGATCAAGAAAACATTGAAAGAGAATTTAGAAAAACTTTTGATATCTCAAATCCTGATGATATTAAATACATCGATATGAAAAATATAACCGTAGACTTAAAAGATGTTATTAGAGAAGAAATATTAATAACTTGCATTGAATAACTATTGTCAAATTGTTTTACTTGAAAAATAAATTTTTTCGTTAAACTAAGACACACTTATTATTTATTAATTTAATTTAAGATATGGTTAAATCTAAAAAAGTTGAGACTGATGATGTAAATACTTCTACTTCATCAAAAAAACAAATGAAATGTAAACATCCAGCTTTTGTGGGTGGATTATTTTTTATGCTAGTTTCTGTTGGAATTATTGTAGCGGCTATGTTTTTTGTTCTCCCAAAAGAAATTGCAAATAAAATTATGGAAGTGGAATACTCTAAGGTTGGTTGAGAAGATAATTACAGAATTATTAACAAAATGCAATTAGAACAAATTAATAATTTCGTAAAAGAATACAAAGCGAAAAATCCAGAAGAAGCAAAACCTACTGATAATAAAGATGATACTTCTGCTACAACTCCAACATCTGATAATATTCTTACAAAAGACCAATTAGAAGCACTAAAAGCTTCATCATTTATTGAATGAAATAAAGACGCAAAAATTACTATTGTAGAATATTCTGATTTAGAGTGTCCATTTTGTATAAGACAAGCTAAAGAGGGAATTATCAAACAATTAAAAGATAAATACGGAGACAAAGTAAATAGTATTTTCAAAAATTTCAGATGAGTTCCTCATGAGAATTCAGAAATTGAAGCAAGCGCCTCACTTTGTGCTGGAGATCTTGGTTGAGTAGAGGCATATAGCTCTTACTACCATAAAATTTTTGAAAGATCTAATGGATGAAATGGTACTGGATTTAGCAAGGATAACTTAGTTCCTCTTGCTAAAGAAATCTGACTTTTGGAGAGTAAATTCAAAGAATGTCTAGATTCTAAGAAGAATGTAGCAAGATTTGATGCTGATACTGAGGAATGAAAGAAAATGTGAGTACAATGAACTCCAGGAAATGTAATTATAAACAATGAAACTGGAAAATATATTCTTATTGCTTGAGCTTATCCAATAACTGAATTTGAATCTAAAATTGATGAATTATTAAAATAATTTAGTTTTTCTTAAGTATTAAAAAATCCCGCCAATTGGCGGGATTTTTTAATACCTCTATATTTTTATAAAATTAAATTCTAAAAAAAATTGACATTTGAATATATATCTATATATGTATATATACAAACACATTTTTTTAATTGTTCAACTAAATAAATTTTGCAAAGGGAGGAAGTAGATTATGGAGAAGTTTAAAAAATTGCTGTATGTGTTGTTTTGTTCAGGTATGGTCTTGCTGGTATCAGCTGGTCAAACCATGGCAAATCAGAATGAAGATGACATGGTTATTGCTGAATCAGAGGCGGATGCGAAAGCACGAGCTGTGTATGATCCGGCTGAACCAGTCAATCGAGTGTCTTTTGAGTTCAATGACGGTTTTTATCATGTCGTAACTCGCCCAGTAACGAATGTGTATGAATTTCTTATCCCCCAGTTTGCCCGCACGGCAATTTCGAATGCCTCACGAAACATTAAGGCGGGCTCTCGGTTTGCCGGAAATCTCATGCAGGGAAATATCAAAGGGATGATGGTTGAGCCGGCGGCATTTATTATCAATACCTCCTTTGGTATTGGTGGGCTGATCGAGGTGGTTAAGGTAAGTGATTATGTACCACCTCAAGATATTTCTTCGGGTCTTGCGAGTTTGGGAGTTGGCGACGGGCCATATATGGTCGTTCCAGTTGCTGGTCCCTTTAATGTACGGACGCTTATCGGAAGTATCGGAAATGCTGCACTGAATCCAATCTGTTGGCTGGAATCTCCCGACGATATTATCGTGAATACGGGTGATAACATTAACGGAATATCCATTGTCGATGCATATGATGAGTTGACCAAGGATTCTGTCGACAAATACGCTTCTGTTAAGGCGGGATATTCCGATTATTACCGCAAACAATCTACCCAGAAGGAATAACTTCTGATTTATGTTGTGGATTTCTAAGGCGGAGCTTCGTGCTTCGCCTTTTTTTATTTAAAATTAAAAATAATTTAATTTGACTTCTTTACAAAAGATTTTAAACTCTCTATTATCTTAATTTTAACTCATAATTTATGTCTTTTAATTTTTCATCAATAAACCTTTGATGTAACAAGAATCTAGTGGATTTGGAATTTGCTATTTGAGAGATTTTGAAATTTTCGGATAAATTCCTGATTAATTATTTTGAAAATCCGGAGGATGAGGAAGTGGAATATGTAATAATTAATACTTGCTGATTTTTGTCTAGTTCTAGGGAAGAATCAGAAACTACTATCGCATATTTTGATGAGCTATGAAAAAAAATTATAATTCTTGGTTGTTATATTTCTGTTAAAAATGATGAGTTTTTATCGGGACTTAAAAATCTTTATAAAATAGTGCCATTTATAAATTATGAGATAATTGAGGATATAATTTTTGATAGAAAAAAAGCAAAATTTAGCTTAAATAAAGAGAAAATTCAAGACCTGAAGAAAATCTGATGAAATCAAATTAATACTAAAGCTTTTGTGTGGAAATCCGATAAAGTGAGAGCCTATATGAATGCTCCGTTTTGATATGAGTATCTCAAAATCGCGGAAGGATGTGATAATAATTGTACTTTTTGTATTATCCCAAAAATTCGTGGAAGACAAAAATCGCGCACTATTGAGGATATTGTTGCCGAAGTGAAAATAATGCTTGATAATTGAATAAAAGAAATTATTTTAATAGCTCAAGATACGACAAGATATTGAGTTGATTTGTATTGAGGACCAAAATTAATAGAACTTCTTGAACAAATTGAGTTAATTGAGTGAGATTTTAAATATAGACTTTTGTATATGTATCCAGATAATTTGACACTTACTAATCTTGAAAAATTAAAGACTTTTAAAAAATTTATTCCTTATTTTGATATTCCATTTCAACATATTTCAGAACATATTTTAAAGAAAATGTGAAGATTTTACGATAAAAATCATATTTCTAATTTACTCGATTTTATCAAAAATAATTTCCCAGTTTATCATCTTAGAACTGCATTTATTGTATGATTTCCGGGCGAGACAAAAGAGGATTTACAAGAACTAAAAGAATTTATTTTTAAGTACAGTTTTGATAGTATCGCACTTTTTGAATACCACGATGAAACACTTGCTGCAAGCTCAAAACTCCCAGAAAAAGTCCCACAAAAAACAGCCCTAAATAGAATTAAAGAGCTTGATATTGTAATAAATAACATATATTCCAAGAAAAATAAATCCGATAAATGAAACAAATTTACCGGCTATATCATGGATTACGACACCAAAAAAGCCATCTTGAGAAGGGAATTAAAAGCTCCAGAAATTGACGAATACGACAATGTCACACTCCCAAAAATTACCTGAAATATTGAAATCTGAGAAAAAGTTGAGTATAAATTGTAGATATTTTATCGCTCTGTCATTCTCGGGCTTGACCCGGGAATCTATAAAATAATGAAAAATAATTTGAAGATTCCCGCCTTCGCGGGAATGACAGGATGGGGAGGATGACAAACTTTTAATACTCCTCATTATTATCCATATTCTTTGCGACATCGTAGAATTTCATGAATTTCTTTTCGAATCTTAGGTCTACTTGTCAAATTGGTCAGTTACGGTTTTTTCTTACGAATATATTTGTAACTCATTTATTTTCGCTGAATTCGTCGTAGTAATCTTCTCTGTAAATCATCATAACAATATCGGCATCTTGCTCGATAGAACCTGATTCTCTTAGGTCTGATAATATTGGTTCTTTATTTTGTCTTCACTCAACTGATCTTGATAATTGAGATAGTGCTAGAATTGGCACATTTAACTCTCTTGCGAGAGATTTTAATCATCTACTAATGTCTGATACTTCTTGCACACGATTGAAGGTATTTCCGCTCGTCATTAACTGCAGATAATCAATTATTATAAAATCAAGTCCTGATTCTATTTTAAGTCTTCTTGCTTTTGATTTTATTTCAAGTAAATTTCATCCAGCCGAGTCATCTATAAATATCGAAGTTTTTGATAATTCCTCGAGTGCGTCTCACATTCTAGAAAATTCATCATCTTCGAGTAATCATTTTTGGAGTTTCCAACTATCTACTCACATAGCAGAACAAATTAGTCTATCTGTTAATTGTTCCTTACTCATTTCGAGAGAAAATACAGCAACATTTTTAGCTTGTGCACCGACAGCTTGCGCGATATTTAGAGCTAGAGCGGTTTTTCACATAGATGGACGAGCGGCTAGAATTACCATATCTCATTTTTTGAGTCATCCAAGTTTTTGGTCTAGGGATTTAAATCACGTTTGTATTTTACCAATATCAGCATTTTCTGGATTAGAGTGGATTTCTGCAAATTCTTCATATCTCAGATTTAAGATATCTTTAATATGAACTAGTTTATTTTGGATAAAAGTTTGAGTAACTCCAAAAAGCGATTGTTCAGATTTTTCAAGAATTTTATTCAATTCATCTTCCTCATTATATCAATTCATTATTATTTGATTTCATGAATGAATTAATTTTCTAAGCACACTTTTATTCTTGATAATTTGAGCATATTCAAAAATATTAGCACTAGTAAAGACACTATTAGCCAACTCAATCAAAAATAAATTTCATCAAACCTTTTCAAGTTCTTTTCTATTATCTAAAACTTCTTTTACAGTAAGTAAATCTATGGGTTTATTTTTTGAAAATAAATCAACCATTGCTTGGTAAATTAAGCTATGATTTGGCTCATAGAAATCAGCAGATGTTATAAGATTTCATACTTGTATCATTCATTCCTTGTCTATAAGAATTGAACCAAGTACTCATTTTTCTGCATCTAGTGAATGAGGTGGGATTTTTGTTATCATTTTTAAAAATTATTTACTAAAATTTTTTTCGAGCTCTAATTCTATGTTTAGTTTATCCATAAGTTCATTAACTTTTACATTATATGGTTCTATAACTTTTACTTTTTTTAGCATTTCTACTGCGTCATTTCTTCTTCATAAATTCACGAAGTTTATGGCTTGTAGGTACAGCATATCCATATTTCTAGGATTATCTTTTAGATATTTTTTTGCAAAATCAAGAGAATCCTCAAAATATGATAAATGATGTCCAAGATTAGCAAGCATTTCAATTGCTTCGGTGTTTTTCTTATCAAGTGAATGAAGTTTTTTATAAATTTCGTAAGCCACCTCATATTTTGATTGAAGCGATAATATAAATCAAAGTTTCAAATAAATTTCTGTATCTACATCATTTAAAACAATCAAATCCTTATAAATTAGCTCTGCTTTCTTATAATCTTTATCTTTTTCATAAAGAGATGCGAGGAGTAAATTAAGGTCTTTATTAAATTTATCAATACTCAATCATTCTATAATTTTAGCTTTAGCATCCACATATTCTCATCTGGCTATTTTTGTTTTAGTTATTTTTATAAATTCTGAAATATTATTTTTTTCTTCAGGTGTTAATTCTTCTTTAGCCTTTTCTTTATTTTTCTCATTTTTTAATGAATTATTTTCATCCGTATTTTCTCAGTTTTCCACTATTTTTGTAGAATTATCGTTTTCATCTGCATTTTCTTCTTTTGCCATCTCATTTATTGTATCCTCTATGTTTATTCTTTTTGGCGACACAATATTTCTAATTCTTATCAAAAAATTCGTAGTCTCATACATCATATGGAATACAATATAAACTAGATTTAGCAATAAAAATAATATTTCGTATTTAAGTAATGCCGACGAAAGTAGAAAATCCATATTTTAAATAAAATTATAATATGATAGAATATATATATTTTTTAATTTTTTTCAAATTTTATAAAAATTTTACCTACCAATCTCTTTTATTTCCAGAATCATCTGGGATAATTTGGTTAAATAATTCGTCATTTCAGAAGAAATTATTTATCATATCGTTCATTGTTTCTGGTTTGCTTGTGCCATTTCTCAGGAATTGTTGATTTTGTTTATTGAAATCTTTGAGATACTGCAAATATTGTTCTAGCTCTTTTTTCTCGCTCTCTGTTAATTTCTCACTATCACTTCCTGAGCCTCATAAATTAGAAAATCATGTTCATTGATTTGTCCATGTTTTTCATCCGGCGCTATTTTGTTGTTGTCAGTTTTGAGATTCTTTTTGTTCTCACTCTTTTCATTGATTTTTGTCATCTTCATATCCACTTCCAGATTGTTTATTTTTTTCGTTTTGCTTTTTTTGTTCTTCTTCTTTCTTCTTTTTGGCTTCCTCTTGCTTTTTCTTTTCTTCCTCCTCTTTTTTCTTTTTCTCTTCGAGTTTTTTTAGCTTATCTAGGACAAATAAATAATTTTTATTGGTTTCGTCTTTGTCTATATTTACATCTAAAGTAAGCGCTTTTTTATAGAAACTAACTGAATTTTTCCATAGTTCAATTTTCTTGTTATCATCTTTTTCAGTTTCTCAGAGTTTATAGAATGCATTTCAGAGATTATGACTTTTATTGAAAATATTTTTATCGTCTTTTTCAGTCATTTTGCCATAATTTTGGATTGCATCTTTGTAATTTTGTTTTTTGTACAAGGCATTTCACGCATTATTAAAGATTACATTTTTTTCATCTGTAAATGGCATTGCGACTGAATAATCGTTTTCTGCACCTGTATAATTTTTTTGCGAATATTCTAGATTTCATTTTGTGGTGTAATAAAATGAAACTGGCGTTTTTACATCCAAAATAAAGGCTCAAATAATAGCACAAATTATTATAAAGATGGTTATATTTAATTTATTCATTTTCTCTCTTTGTTAGGAATTAAATATCAAATTAAAAGCAAAACTCCCGAAATTATAACTAAATATCTTTGACTTTCATTGTCCTTGTTGATTTTTTTTACATTAACTGAATTAATAAAATCACTCTTTACATTATTTAAGCTATCAACCGCACTAGCTTTTATATATTTTCCAGCTCATAAATCTTTGATATCGACTAAATTTTTCTCATATAATTTACTTATAACAAACTGATCATTATAGGATTTATAAACATCATTTCAGAAAAAATCAGTTCAAATTGGAATTTTTCCTCACTCTTTAGTTCAGACTCAGACTGAAAATATTTTAATTTTTCTTGAGTTTATTAGTGATTTTATTCCGAGTCTATCTATCTTATCTTCAGTCTCTCATCCATCGCTCATTACTACGAAATTTTTTATAGAATTTTTTCAGACAGTTCATATTCAGAGCTTCAATGCTTCTAAGAAATTTGTTCAAGGAGATGAAATTGTCTTGGAATTTAGGTTATCTAAGAAATTGATAAAAGTGTTAAATTCAGTCGTAATAGGGGAGATTATGTTGGCTTTTCCAGCGAATGCAATAAGTCAGTAGGAATTATTGGGATTTGAAGAAATTAAATTTTTAATAAGTACTTTCCCAAAATTCAGTCTGCTAATTTTGTTAGAATTATAGCTTATATCCTCAACATTCATACTAGTAGAAGTATCGAGAATAAAAATTATATCGTTTCAACTTACAGTCTCAGATTTGCTCTCAAATATTTGAATATTAAATAAACTCATTGCGAGAGCCAAAAAACCAAGTCAAAATAAAATATTTTTTAAGATATTTTTGGTTTTGTTTAAAATGTAGTTTCTAGAATTGTCTTTCATAAATTATGATTTAATTTTATAAGTAATTTCAAAAACTAGGTAAATTCAAATAGTTAAAACAAGTAAATAAAGGTATTTTTCTATTTGAAATACAAAGTTTTTAGTGGTTTTCACTTGTATTTTAGATTTATTTAATCAAGCTAATTTTGCAAATATTTCTCCGAGTTTCTTCTCATCTTTTGCCAGATAATATTCTCATCCAGTCTCACTTGCTATATATTTAAGCGTTTTTTCGTCCAAATTTGCTTTAATGGGTTTCCCGGTATTATCCAGAAAAAATTTCTTATTTCCGTACCCATCTGTCATATAAAGGTCGGTTCCAACTGGATCTCAAATTCAAATTGAGTACATTTTAATATTTTTATCTTTAATATATTTAGTCGCGGTTTTTGGGTCAATTCAGACATTAGCTTCTCCATCTGTAATTAGGATTACAACTTTTTCTCTCTTTTTCTCAATGCTAATTTTGCTATCTAAGCTCTCAAAAGCCTGCATCAAAGCGTCTCAAATCGCAGTTCCGCTCAATCCTGGAATATTTTGATTTATACTGTCTGTGTCAATATTTTCGATAAATTGAACTAAAGTATTATAATCAAAAGTTAATGGCACCGAAACAAACGGTTTTCCTGCAAAAATCACCATAGATAACCTGTCAGAGTCTATTTTTTGAATGAAATTTACAATTACTTTTTTGGCCGCCTCAATTCTGTTTGGTTTCACATCTTCCGCTAGCATTGATTTTGAAATATCTAAAACTAGCGCAATATCTATACCATTTTTTGACTCCTCAACTGTGATATTATAAGCTCCAGGATTTGCAATAATTATGACAAAAAGCGAGAAAATTAAAACTTTTAAGAAAGTTTTAAAATACTTAATCCAGACATTTCCTCAAAAAGCCTTCTTCAAAAGCTCAATTTCCCTGAATTTTATTCAATATTTATTATTTCTTAATTCAAAATACAAAATAACTGGAATTAATAAAAGCAAAGCAAAAAACTCCGGATTTCTAAAAAATTGTCATAAAATAGTCATAATTTCACTTATTTAATCAAACTAAATTCAAACTTTATCCAATTATATATTTTTTCCAATTTTTACAATTTTCTTTTTACTTGACTTTTAATAATTTTTTCTTATATATTAGAATATTGAGTTTATTTTTTAACTACATTTTATGTCAGATTTATTATCATCAAAACTTGATGAAATTCAACAAGATGCAGAAATAAAAAAGAGTTGATTTAAATTTATTTATTCTTTGATTGAAAGCAATCTTAGAGAATATCAAGGAATTTTTCATACTCAAGAAGAAGAAATTAATTCTGCTAAACAAATAATATTTAACGAATTAAAGAGAATATTAGAATATCTTATTGATGAAGAAATGCGTCCACTCTGAATAAGAATATTTACTAGAAAATTAAATAAACTAGATGAAAATAATATGATTATTGATATTGGTTTTGCTGAATTTAAGCCAATTACTCCAAGAGATGAAATGGAAAGAAGTTCTAGAATTCATATTCTATGAAATAAAAAAAGAGATTTTAAAAAATGATTGTTAAGTATTTTTAAAAATGAAGATGAGATTGAAGTTACTGATGATGAGATAGAATATTATATTAATAAAGTGACTTGGTCACATAAATTATTTCTAACTCAAAAATGAAGAGATACTATCAACGCCTATCTTAGGGCCACATGAAGAGATGAACTTGATGTAATTAAAGAAAAAGTAAATGAAACAAGAGAAAAAATGCTTTGAATTATTTGTTCAATTTAAAATTTATTATATTTATTTTTTAACTATAAATTTATGGGGTGATATGAATGAGGTTATGGATGATGATGCGATGGATGTCATTGTTACTGATGATGACACGATGGATGTTATGTATATCCAAAAAGTAAAAATAGTGATTCTGTAGAGATTGTGAATACTCACGATATTACAGAGGAAGATATTCAAAAATGAGCTTCCGAGGAGTTTTGTAAGAATGAAGCAGAATTGCTGGGTTCTAAAACTGTGTCTAGAATTATAAATCTTGTCGAGAGAAAAAACTGGGAACAATCTCCGACAGAGCCCGAATCTTATGTTTGTGATGAGATTTATAATAGATTTATTAAATTAAGTCCGATTTCAAAGAAGGAAAGAGATTACTTATTATCTTTTTTTGAGAATGAAAAAACGAAATCTACTGCTCAGGAAATTGTCTCAAAACTAAATATCCAACATTGACCAGAAAATAAGATTTTTATAAGACATTATTTAGAAAATTTAACATGAGAAAATGATGTTTCAAAAGCATTAAAATCTATTTTATATACGCTTAAAAATTATCCTTTTGTAGTAGATTTTGATTTTGAGAAGTTAGCTTATTTTAAAGACACAAAAATAGAATGACAAAAATATTTTACTTATTCACAGAATGATGAAATATGACTTATGGTAACTGTCGATAATAAAATATTTTGTTTAGATGCAGATTTTGAAAATCTAACATTAATTAATGATTATTGATTAATTTTTGGAAGTGTTAAATGAAAAAAAATTGAATGAGTTTTTGATACTGATATTATGACAGACTCACCACTAAAATATAAGAATACTTGAGTTTTTTGCCAATTTAATTGAACTGGATTTGACCTAATTTATGGGAAACACTGAATTAAACAAGTTAATAAACTTTCATCTTCATCGACAGGATTTCTAATATCTTTATGAGATAATGAAGAACAATGAGTTTTGAAAGTTTCTGAAATATGAGAATGTGGGGAAAAAGTGGATGAAAACTGAAAAAAGGAATTTAAAGTAGAAAAGATTTTAGAACCAAAATTTAATAGTATTCAAATTGAAAATGAATTTATTTTTGGGTTTACAAATTCTTGAAATGTTGATTTAAAAGCTTTAGAAATTTATAACTTAAAATGAGAGAAATCACCTGTTGAAATAGAATATAAATATTGAAAAAGCCCAGATATTGAATTTTTTAATAAATGAGAAAATTTAGCTTTAACAGGTAAAGATTGACGAAATATTTATAGAGTTTATAAAAATAATGAAACAAGTAATTTAATTCCAATTATAGGATTACAATGATTAAAACAAAATGCCCAATCTATCCAGTATATTAGTGAGGCATTATCTTGAGAATTTCCTGCACATTTAGAGTATTTGAATTGAAAAAATGTAGTAGCTATAATTAAATCTGATAGCTGTAAAGAATTAATTAAGTTGAAAGATAACAATAAACTTTGGGTTGAATATAATAAAGTTACTTGATTATTGTCAATTGGATATCATAATTCTTTCCCTAAATATGTCTGGTTTTATAAAGATTGAAGATTATATCCTCCTAAGAAATGATATAAATTTAGTAAAAACTCTTATAAAAAATGAATTTTCTGAAAATGGGTAGATATAAAATCTTTTGACCAAATAAAGGATTTTATTAAGCCAGTAGTGAATTATCCAGTTGTTTTATAGTTTATTTAATATTTAATTTTAATTTTATGTTTTTAATAGATTGATTTCCTAATAGTGAAGATGAAAATACATATCCTTATCCAACTTTTCCTGATGTGGAATCTGCGATTAAGGCTTTTACAATTGGTAAGGATGATAATAAAAAAGAGGAAGATTTACAAAAATGAGCTTCACAGGAATTTTGTAGTAATGAGATAGAATTATTGAGTTCTAAAACTGTGTCAAGAATTATTAAAATCGCAGAAACTGAGAAATTAAATAGGGATTTCCAGACTTTAACACTTGATAAACCAGAGAAAATCGCTACTTCACACAGTCTTTTATTAGATGTTTTAAAGATTTCCAAGAAACGGCCAGAAATGAATAGTTATGATAGATTTATAAATGGAGAACCTATTTCAAAGAGTGAAAGAGATTATCTAATTACTTTATTTAAAAATCCAGAAATTAGAGAGATTATCCTAGATACTCTGTCAAAAATAAACATCCTATATTGAAAAGAAAATAAGGATTTTATAAGAAGATTTCTAGAAAATGAGAAGTGAGAATATGATATCTCAAATCCTCTAAGATGTGTACTTCATAAGCTTGAGAATTATCCATTTGTGCTTGATTTTAGCTTTGATGAGATCACTCCAGTTAAATTTAATGTCAAATATCCAGTTTGATGACAGTATTTTGATTACAAGAAATGAAATAAGTCAGGTTTTGTAGTAAAATTAGATGATAAATTATATTCTGTAGATGCTATTTTTAGTAAAATATGGATTATGTGAAATTGACTTATTTTTTGATCTTTTGATTTAGAAGAAGACGCTGATAATAAAAAAGAAACTGCTTGAATTTTTTATAGTTTTAATATGATGTGAGGATTTGATATAATTTATCCAGCTAAATGAATTACAGATGTTTATTTTTTCGAGGAATGATTGCTTAAATCTAAATGAGAAAATGGTAAATTCTGATTATTGGAAGTTACAGAGAAAGATGAAAATAAAGAAACTTATAAAGATAAATTTGAAATATCTGAAATTCTAGATCCTAGTTTTGATGAAATAAAAAGTAAATATTGATTTTTATTATGATTTAATGTAGAAAAAAATTATAATTATTGAAAACTAGAAATTTTTAAATATCTAAAAGCAGATTTTAATCAAAGTCCTATTAGAATAAAGAGCTCAGTTTCTAAATTATTAGATAAAGATTATGTTCGTTACTATGAATTTTTAGGAGGTAGTATTGGTGTTAATTTTTATGAAGATTGAAAAATTATTGATATAGAGACTCTAGAATGACATAATTTCTATTCTTTAAGTAATGATGGAAGTGCCCTAGTTCCTATAGATTGATTACAATGATTTGGAGTTGAATATTTTTCTACCTTAGAGTGATTATTTAAATGAGAACCTACATTTATTGAAGACAATGCGGATAATACTGAAACTTTAGTTATTTTTGATAAGGCTTCTCAAAAATTTTCTAAACTAGTTAAATGAGATAATCTACAAGATAGAGTATGATTTGCAATTTTCTCAAAATTATGATTTGCAATTTTCGAAGATAAAAAACATACATATATTGCATACAATGACTGAACAATTTTTCGTTTAAAACCTTGATATAAAGCTTATCATAAAAATCCAACAAGTTCATTTTGTATAGTGAAAAAGTGATTTTTTAAAAATAAAGATTTAGGGTTTATATACACTGAAGAAGAACTATTAAATTATGCAGATTTAGTTTTGCCTGGAGATTTGCCAATTGAGATAAAATAATCTGAAAAAATACTTAAGAATTTTTCTTAAGTATTTTTTATTTGCAATAATTTGAGTTTCGATTATTATCAGTTCATTACTTTCTAACTTAAAATTTATGAACTTTGATTTAAATGAATTAAAATCTCTTTATGTTTTTGAATGATTAGAAAGTGACGTTATCGTTTCTATTTTAAAAAATTCCAAAATTAGAAATTATAAATCAGGTGAGATAATATGTAAAGAATGAGATAAAGAAGCCAAGGAAGCTTATATTATTGTATCAGGAAATGTGAATATTTATATTGATGCAAAATTTGTAAAGAAATTATCTAAATGAGATATTTTCTGAGAGTATGCTCTAATTAGAGAGGAAGAAAGAACTGCTACAGTTGTAGCAGAAACCGATACAACTTGTATAATTTTAAATCTTGATTCCCTAATTCAAATAGCCAGCGATGATATTAAATTAAACAAAATTATGATTTCAAGAATTAATGAAAACATAGAAAAAAAACTTTGAATATTCAAAGAATATGATTTTTAAAATATCGTCACCCTGAGCGTAACGAAGTGAAGTCGAATGGGTCTTTTTAATTGAAAGATTCTTCGACTACGCTCAGGATGACGAATTGGAATGACAATTTAATAATTTAACCAATATTTATGATAAAAACTAGAGTAGCGCCATCACCGACAGGTTTTGTGCATTTGTGATTTTTGCGCACGGCACTTTTTGATTATCTTTTTGCTAAGAAAAATAAGGGGATTTTTATGGTGAGAATTGAAGATACTGACCAGGGAAGATTTGTAGAGTGAAGTATTGAGGCAATAATTAAAATGTTTGAGAGAACTGGAATTACACCAGATGAATGACCAGCTCCATACAGAGATTTATGAAATTGACCGTATATTCAATCAGAAAGATTAGATATTTACAAGAAATATATTGATAAATTAATAGAAGAGGGAGCTGCTTACTATTGCTTTTGTAGTACTGAGAGACTAACAGAAGTCAGACTTCAACAAACAGAACTAAAACTTCCTACAAAATATGATGAATTTTGTCGTAATATTCCGCTTGAAGATGCTAAAATTAGAGTAAAAAATTGAGAAAAATATGTAGTTCGTCTAAAAATTCCAAAATGAGAAAAGCTTGTCTTTCATGACCTCGTAAAATGAAAAGTGGAATTTATGACAAGTGAAATTGAAGATACAATTTTACTGAAATCAGACGGATTTCCGACTTATCATGGGGCTGTAATAATTGATGATTATCTTATGAAAGTTACTCATGTTTTCCGCTGAGAAGAATGGTTACCATCTATGCCAAAACAAATTTTAACTGCTCGCGCCCTTGGAATTGAACTTCCATATTATGCACATCTTCCGTCAGTACTCTGAATAGACAGAAAAAAATTATCAAAAAGGACTGGAGATGTCGCAGTAGAAAATTATCTAAAAAAATGATATCTAGTAGAAGCTTTAATTAATTATTTGGCTTTTTTATGATGGAATCCGAAAACCACAGAAGAATTTTTTACGCTGGAAGAATTAGTTGAGAGATTTGATATTGCCGATGTCCACAAGGCCTGAGCGGTTTTTGATGTAGAAAAACTTAACTGGATGAACGCAAAATATATCCAAAAAACTGAAATAAATGAGCTTTATATCAAGCTTGTTGCTTATTTAAAAGAATATGAGAGCGATTTTTATGCTGATGTTTTTGTGAGACATACAAATGAATATAATTTGGCTATTTTAAAGGAACTCCAGACTAGATTAGTTAAATTTGATGAATTTTCATCACTTACCTGATTTTTTTATGGTGAAGCAAAAATTAGACCAGATTTACTTACAAATGAAAAAATGTGAATTACAACTCTAGATATCGCCAAAAATTCACTTATTTTAGCTTTAGAAATTTTAGGAGAAATTAAAGAATTCTCTCAAGAAAATCTTAAAAATTTATTTATAGAAAAAATAAAATCAAATTCTCTAAAAAACTGACAAGTTCTCCGGCCAGTTCGCGTAGCGCTTTCTTGAGAAGAATTCTCACCAGGAGCCTTTGAATTAATTATGATTTTTTGACTTGAAAAATCTAAGCATAGAATTGAAAGAGTTCTAAGAAGTATCTAATCCCAACTATTTCAAATATTTTTTTGCTATTTTGAAAATTTTTTTATAATAGAATTATGTTTTGTTTTTTAGGACTTAATAAAGAGCAAAAGAGACTTAAATTATTAATTTAAAAAAATATGTTAGACATTAAATTTATTAGAGAAAATAGCGATAAAGTGAAATTGGCGGCTAAACAAAAAAATATATCATTAGATCTAGATTTGCTATTAAAAATTGATGGACAAAGAAATGATATGATGAGAAGTATTGATGAGCTTAGGTCTAGAAGAAATGAAATTGCCTCAATGTCGAAAAGCTCAAAACCAACTCCTGAGATGATTTCAGAGTGAAAAAAGCTTAAGGATGAAATATCTTTTTTTGAGGCAAAATTACAAGAGCTAGACTCTAGTTTTATGAATTTAATGGTAAAAGTTCCAACAATTCCTTCTCCAGATACTCCAGTTGCGCAAGACGAGAGCGGAAATATTGAAATTGAGAAAAACTGAGATATTCGTAAATTCGATTTTAAACCTAAAAATCATATAGAATTGGCTGAGGCTTTGGATATTGTAGATTTTGATAGATGAGTAAAAACTGCTGGATTTAGATGATATTATCTTAAAAATGAGGGAACGCTTCTTGTGATGGCGATGATGAATTATGCTATCAACAAAATGGCAACTAAATGATATCAACCATTTATTCCACCAACACTTGTAAAATGATTTGCACTTTTTGGAAGTGGATATTTTAAATGAGTAGATTACGATGGGGAAGAGGATGAAATCTATCAAGTAGCAACATCTGATAAAGAAGTAGATTGATCAAAAAGTAAAGAAAAGAAATTTTTAATAGGAACTGCTGAACCTTCGCTTCTTGCTTATTACAGCGGAGAAACACTTAAAGAAGAAGATTTGCCAATTAAAATGAGTGGATATTCTCCATGTTATAGAAGTGAAATTGGAAGCTACGGAAAAGATACAAAGGGGCTTTACAGAGTTCACGAATTTATGAAAATCGAGCAGGTGGTAATATGTAAAGCTGATTTAGAAGAATCTAATAAATTACAAGATGAAATGTTAAATATTTCAAAAGAATTACACAAAGATTTATGACTTCCATACAGAATTCTTCAAATTTGTACCTGAGACATGAGTGCTGGAAAATACAGAGCGTTTGATATCGAGGCTTGGATGCCTGGAATGGATAGATATGGAGAGACCTGATCTGCTTCTAATTTTGTAGACCGGCAATCAAGAAGATTAAATATTAAATATATTGACAAAAAATGAGACAGAAAATTTGCTTACCTTTTAAATGATACAGCTCTTCCTTCTGTTAGGCCACTGATTGCAATTTTAGAAAATTATCAACAAGCTGACGGAAGTGTAATTGTTCCAGAAGTCCTTAGACCTTATATGTGAGGAATTAGCGTAATTAAGCCAAAAAAATAATTTTTTAATAATTTCCTATGATTAAAAATATAAAAGGTTTCACTCTAATAGAATTAATGATAGTTATCACAATTATTTGATTCCTTACCATGCTTGTGGCGGTTCCTTATAATTTTTATGCAAATATTTCAAAAGTAAGAATTAGTAAAGAAATTATAGATCAATCGAGGAGCGATGCTATTTCATCGGCAAATTGAAGAACTTCTTTTGATTGAAAAAATATAAATATTGGACTTTATTTTGACAAAAATAAATGAGAAATCTTGTCTTATTCATATCCTTTCAATTATAGTTGAAGCGTTTTAAATTTTACCGGAGATGTTAAATTACTTAAAACAATTAAACTTGAATCTTTTGTAGAAATAAGTAAAATCAAAATAGGCTCAGATGAGACTGAAAATGTTTTGCTTTATTATAAGGCACCAGATGGTAAACTCACTATTTATAAAAATGCAACTTCTACTTGAAATACTGTTGATATTGTCGTTGGTTATAAATGAGTTACTGAGGGTGTTTTATCAAAAGAAATTAAAATTAAAAATTAATATGAGTAAAAAATTTTGAAATAAATGATTTACATTAGTTGAATTAATGGTAGCAATTCTTGTATTCACAATCTGATTTCTAAGTGCTTATTTACTTTTATTTCAAGCCATTAGTTCTTCAATAACTTCAAAAAACGAAATTATAGCAGCTAATATTGCCAGAGAACAAATTGAACTTGTAAAAAATATCCGCGATACAAATTTCCTAAGATATAATAATTGGGATAAAGTAGATAATGCTCTTGTTTCTTGAACTTGAAATTTCTTGAGTATTTGATATTTTACAGTTGAAAATAATTTCTCTAGTCTAGATAATCCAATTAAAATCAACATTCTACCAACAGATTTTGACGCCTCAAAAGATAAAATTCTAAATACTGCAAAAGTTCAATTATGTATTGATAATAGCTTCAGATATGTACATTGTGAGCCATGACTTGAGAAGACTCAATTTTTTTCGTATGTTAAAGTAAGTCCGCTAAATTCTAAAAATATAACAGAAACTATAATTCCTGTTGCTAATTGATATATGGTAGAATCTGTGGTTGCAAATGCCCAAAAATGATACAGAGAATTTAGAATAAATACAATTATTACTAATTGGAGAAAATAATGAATAAAAAGGCTTTCACATTAATAGAACTAATTCTTGCAATAACTATTTTATCTATTATTATGCTCTCTATTTTTGTTATCTATGCGAATGTGATAGAATCAAATAAAAAGCTTGAATTATCAAGAATTTTACAGGAAAATGCTAGAAATATAACTGAAACAATAGCGCGTGATATTAGAGAAAAATGAGTAGATTTTTCATATTATAACAATTTTACTCAGCAGTTAAATTATCCATCTTGAAATACAATTTTAGCTGTAAAACCAGATACAAGATATTGTTTAATGAAGTGAGATAATAGCTGTGATACGACTTGCTATGAAAATGCACTAAATTGTTATTTATGAGTTTTGGAGTGAGATAGAGTTAGTGATGAGAGAGTTCAGGTAAATAATTTGCATTTTTATATTTCAGGATCTTGAAATAATTCAATTACAAATATGTCTAATGAAGCCAAGGTTACACTAGTTTTTGATCTATCTATAATGCCAGGAAAATGAATTAGATCAGAGCTAGCAAACGAGACGAAGATGAAAATTCAAACTACAATTTCAGAAAAAATTTATAAAAATAATAATTAATTATGAATAAAAAATGATTTTCTACTATAATTGCGATGCTGCTAACTGCATTTTTAATCATACTTTCAGCTTGAATTTTATTTCTGGTTTTGCAAGAAAGTAAAATTACGCGCACGGTTTTAAATACAGTTTCTACTTATGCCGGAGCCGAATGATCTCTAGAATATGCCTTACTTAAGATAAAAAATCACGAGGATTGATTCTCTGATAGTGTGAATAATGATGATTTTGATTCAAATTTTTTGGCTAATAATACAGTTGCTGCCAAAAACCAAATAATTTGATACGATATTTATAATTCTTCATCGACTTACACTTGATATATAAAATCTTCTTGATTTGAGATAATTCCACTTTTTTATGATAAATGATCACTTATCCAAACTAATTCAAAAAACCCAAACCCAAATACAAGTGATATTTCTAAAACTCTAAATTTCAAATTTAATTCAGATACCTGAATTACTTGGAATATTATCTGAAATAATGCAAGTTGAGATACATTTTGAATTGTAGGATCAGGTTCTAGTTTTGGTACTGGATACACAGTTTCATCTAGTATTTGATTATTCAAAAAAACTTACGAAAATACTTCAACAGATGCAATTGATTTTAAGCTCGAGAATATTGATATTTGAACATTTCTTGCTACTTACTCTAATAATTATTTAATAATTTATAATCATAATTTGTCAGATGTGAGCTACACAATGGAAAGTAGCAATTGATTTTCACTTCCAAATCTTGAAATTATCTCATACTCAAATATATGAGACTTTAAACAAAACATCAAATTCACCGAAAACAAATCCAAATATTTTGATATTTTAAAGTATAGTTTGTTTAATAAATAAATTTGACTTCCACCAAAAAATATATTACACTTCCTCCAAGTTTTTAAAAAACTTATTTATTAACTAACTTAAATTCCCTATGAAATCAACAATAAA
>CAZKUA010000014.1:0-18138 GCA_964555845.1 uncultured Candidatus Peribacteria bacterium
CTCGCGACCTCCCGCGTGACAGGCGGGCGCTCTAACCAACTGAGCTATGGCTCCAAAAAGGACGCGGGAGGAAGTATATATTTTTTTGTTAAATTTGCAAATTTTTTTTTGAGAAAATTATTTATTTTAATATTTTCTTTAATTTAGGAAGGGATTTTATTATAATAGCCCAAACTATATCATCATCTATTCAGGCATAATCATGAGAAATTCTATTTCTAAAACCAGACATTTGTTCAAGTGGAATACCTTTATAATCACTTCATGTAATTTTTAGTAATTTTGTTCAACATTCTCAAATATGTTGTAATTGCATACAACAGGCGTCATAAGTCTTTTCATCATTGCTAAATTCAGGGAAATTCATCTTTCAAATATATCTTTCAATTTTAGATATTGAATTTAAAATTTCTATTTCATAAAATTTTGTATCTTTTTTCATATTAAAAAATTGTTATCATATCTTTCTCAATATAAGGCTTTAAATAAGGCTTTATCTTTCATTTACTCACAAAATCAACTCTCTTTACTCAAAATTCTTTTATTAAAATATTCTCTAGAATTTGTAGAGTAAAAAGTGTAGTATTATGATTTCAGTCTAATTCAATTATCAAATCCAAATCACTATTTTTTGTGGCCTCATTTCTGGCATAAGATCAAAAAAGAGATAAATGGCTAATTCAAGAAGAAATGAATTTATCCTTTATTTCTTTTGACTGTAGTCTTTCTTTTATTTCCTGAGATTGTGTCATAATTTGAAAATATTAATTCTAAATTAGAATAATTATATGAATTTTCTATAAAATGCAAAAAATTAAATAACAAGAATTTTTCAAAATCTTAATTAATCTTCCCCTTTATAAACTTCTGGGATGATATAAATCAGCTTAGGGCTCAGATAAACATTAGTAAAATCATTTGATAGAAAAAGAGAGGCGAATTTTTTAGTAGGAATAGATTTATGAATTTTGGGAAATCATCTATGAGATAGATATTTACGGTCTTAATGATGTATACAAAGATTAAAATACTTATAAATGATGATAGGAATGTATAAATAATTCATTGTATACTGAAAGGTCAGTAAATGAAGAAATTATCTCATCAAACTAGCTTTGTAATCTTAATTTCATCCTTATAGAAAAATACAAAATTTCAAATAGTATTGTAAATAATAATAAAAACTGAAAACATAAAAAATACTATAATTGAATAGATTCAAATCTTAATTGATTGCAAGACTTTTATTAGAGAATTAATTTTTTCAAATTGGTTTTTATAGTCTGTAATTGCCTTCTTTGACTTATTTTCATCGTAAAAAATAATATTTTTATATTTAGAAATAATTTTATCTAATCACTCATATTCGCTAAGTCATATATTTTTGATTAGAATTGAAGACGGAAGTGGATTGTCCTTTTCTGATTCAATAACCTTGGCTAATTCTGGATCCCTCTTCCTGAGAATAGAAAACGCATCTTCTTGAGAAATATAGCTGACATTTAAAGTTTTATTAAACAATTTAATATTAGTAATAAGCTCGATTACTTCAGAGTTTTCATTTGTATATGAGCTTTTTAGATTTAGAGAAATTGTCAATCTATCATTTACATTACTCGTTATGGTATCAACTGTAAAATTAACTAAAAGCAATATATTTATAAAAAATATAATGAGTGATAGTACTAAGATAGAAGAAAATGACAAAAAGGCGTTTCTCTTGATATTTTTAAGTGCATATTTAAGTATTCTCATTTTAGATGGTTTTAAATAATAACTATCTAATTAATATGGATTTTTTCAATAAATGCAAGTTTTTTTCTTTAGAAATATAAAAAGGTACCGGTACCCAAAAATTTTTTGGTACCGGTACCAAGGTTATCTTTTTAGATATTAGATTCCCGCCTTCGCGGGAATGACAGAGTGGAGATTATTTCACACTTACATAAATATCTCTGTAGATACTTCCGTCAAATCTTACTCTTCTTTTTTCTTGAAAAGAAACTAATCCTTCTTTGGTTGCAAATAAAGTAAAATCAACTCCTTGAGATACGTTTTCACCTCACCAGAATTTATTTCATTTTTGTCTTATTATGATACCTCCAGCTTTTACTGGTTGTCCTCCAAAAACTTTTACACCAAGTCTTTGAGATTGCGAATCACGACCATTATTGGTGGTTCACTGAGCCTTCTTATGAGCCATAGTTTATTATATTAAAAATTAATTATTATCTTTTATTATGAGTTGCAAATCTAGCAAATGCTTTATTTGCTTCTGCCATTTTGTAAACATCTAGTTTTTTCTTAAAAGCAGTTCCAGTTTCCTCAGATGCTTCTATTAATTCTTGACTAAGGTATTTAGAAAATACAGTTCATTTCTTGCTTCTAGCAGAAGCTAGAATCCATCTAGCGGCAAGAGCTAATTGTCTTTTTGGTTTTACTTCTTGTGGAACTTGATAAATAGAACCTCAAACACGCTTTGGTCTTACTTCAATTTTTGGCATTATATTTTCTAATGCTCTTTCAAAAATTTCTTCAGGATTTTTATGACCTTTTGCTTTGATTTGCTCAAAAACATCGCTCATAATTTTTAATGCTAAAGACTTTTTTCATTCTTTCATCACATAATTAATGAATTTTACTAGTCTTTCATTTTTCAATATATTTGAATCGATTTTACCTTTTGTACTCATAATTTATTAATTAATTTTAATTAGATTGGGAATTATTTTTTAACTTTTGGTTTTTTAGCTCCATATAAACTTCTTGATTGCATTCTTTTATCAACTCATTGAGTATCTAAAACTCATCTTAGAATATGGTATCTAACTCATGGAATATCCTTTACTCTTCATCCTCTAATAAGTACAACTGAATGCTCTTGCAAGTTATGCCCAATTCATGGAATATAAGCAATTACTTCTTGACCATTTGTAAGTCTTACCTTAGCAATTTTACGTAACGCCGAATTTGGTTTTTTCGGAGTAGTTGTATAAACCTTAGTACAAACTCATCTTTTTTGAGGTCAAGCTAGATTTGTTGTTACTCTTTTTATAGAATTTCTAATAACTTGTAAAGCTGGAGATTTACTCTTCACAGTTTTATCTTTTCTAGATTTTCTAATTAGTTGATTAATAGTAGGCATAATAAATTTTAATTATATATTAGATTTAGATCCCTCGACTACGCTCGGGATGACAGGGGGTTTAACGTTTTGACCATTGAGTAGCTTTGCGGGCTTTGTGTAATCATGGTTTCTTTCTTTCAACTTTTCTTGAATCACGAGTAATAAAAGCTGCTTTTCTAAGTGTGCTTTTTGAAGCAGGATCTAGTGACGCTAGGGCCCTAGATATTCCAAGTCTGATAGCACCAACTTGAGAAGCTTCTCAAGATCATTGTACTTTTACAACAAAATAATATTTATCAAGTGAACTTAAAAGTTTTAATGGAGCCAAAAGTACAGAGAAAAGATCTGGTCTTTTAATATATTCTTGGTATTTAACTCAATTAATTATAGATTCTCATTCTCATTCAAAAAGTCTAACTGAAGCTATTGCAGTTTTTCTTTTTCCAAGAGCGTATGTATATTTTGTTAAAGTCATATAAATAAATATTATTTAGTAATTAAAGTTCAATTGTAACTGGTTGTTGTGCTTCATATTTATGAGTAGAACCAAGTTCTAATTTCAATCTATCAAGCATTCCATCTCTTAATTTATTCTTTGGAAGCATTCCACTTATTGCAAGTTTTAGTGCTTCTGTTGGTTTTTTTGCTTTTAAGGTATTAAAATTAATTTCTTTAATTCATCCGATAAATCCTGAGTGAGTATGATATATTTTATCTTCTGCTTTATTTCAAGTTACTGCAACTTTTCAAGCATTTAATACTACAACATAATCTCAATTATCAAGATGAGGAGCAAAATCAACTTTACTTTTTCATTTTAATAAAACTGCTACTCTTGTAGCTAATCTTCATAAGTTTTTTCCATCTGCATCAATTAAATACCATTTTCTTGATGTATTTACTAATTGTGTTGGGTTAATTGTTTTCATAAAAAATCTAAATAAATAAAATTAAACTAATTCAACTTTTACAAGGCGGGCACTATCTCAAACTCTTAATTTTATAGGAGTTATTCTAGTAATTCCAGATTTTCTTTCACTATATTTCGGAGCAATATTTGAGAATAATTCAATAGATGATTCTTTTGTAAATACATATCTAGCAACCTCTCTAATAGCATTCATTTTATCTTTAGTGTTAACTAAATTAACTAATCTATCAGTAATAATTTGAACGTTTTTTGCTCTTTTTGCAGTTGTTGTAATTGATTTATGTACAAAAAAACTAGTCATCAAATTTCTCAAAACAGCATCTCTATGATCTGGATCTTTGTGATTTAATCTGCGTATTTGCTTTACTCTATGTCTCATAATTAAATTTATTAAAATTATTAAAATACTAGTCATCTCCTAAAAGTTTCAATCATCTATCTTTCAAGGCTGATCTTACTTCTGTCATAGCTTTCTTTCAGAATCATTTTATAGAAGAAAGTTTTGCTTCAGTGCATCTTACTAAATGTTCAACTGAAAGAATATCTCAATTAATTAAAGCATTTAGAGATCTTGGAGATAGTCACATAATTTCTACTGGAGTGTATGTTTCTTTCTCAAGTTCTGTTTTAATTTCAGCTTTTTCTCTTTCTATAAGTTTCTTGAAATCTCCTATAAATTCACCCTCAACTTGCATTCCTTCTTCATTAAATAGGGCAAAATAAGATTTTAACATATTTGATGAGAATATAAGTACATCTCTTGGAGAAATTACTCAGTTAGTTTTAATTACGATTTCAAGTGAATCAAGAGATGAAATATCTAGCTCACGAACATTTAATATATCATATTTAACATTTAGAACTGGAGAGAAATTTGCATCAATTAATAGAACTGCAACATCTTCTTCTCTTTTTTTAAGTTCTTCAATTCCAAGGTAACCTGCTTGTTTTTCAATTCTAATATCAATACTTAATTCAAGTCCATCTTTATCAATTTCAGTTATATACATTTCTGGATTAAGAATTTTGATATTTGATGGAACTTTTATATCACCTGCTGTTACTACTCATGCTTTATTTTTACTTAAATAAATCCATTCAGCTCAAGCATCAACCTTATCAATTATAAGTCATTTTAAATTTAACATTATATCTAAAATGCTATCTTTAATACCTGGTAGCGTAGAATATTCATGATTAACTCATTTTACTTTAATTCAAGTAACGCGTGCTCCCGGAATAGAAGAAAGCATAATTCTTCTTAAAGAATTTCCAATAGTAACACCAAAACCACTTGGAAGTGGTGAAATAATGAATTTTGATTCAAAATCACTTATTTTTTCATGAGTTATTTTTGGAACTCAGATAATGTTATGAATAATATGCATATTTTATAAATTTTAATTATTACTATTATTTAGAGTAGAATTCTATAATTTTTTGAATATCAATTGTTTTATCAAAATCATCTTTTTCTGGAAGTCTTGTTATTGTAATAGTTAACTTATCTGGATTTACATCTAACCATTTAGAAGAACTTATCGTAGTTGTTTTATTTTTTTTCGCAAATTCTTTAAAATCTTCGATTAAAGATTTGTAAATTGGAGATTCTTTTAATTTTTCTCTTAGAGAGATAACATCTCATACTTTTAATGAATAAGAAGGAATATTTACCTTACTACCATTAATTGTAAAATGAGCGTGACCTACAAATTGTCTAGCTTGCATTATAGTTCTAGCAAAATTTGATTTAAAAATAACATTATCAAATCTTGATTCTACTAATCTAAGCATATTTTCTCATAATACTCAGCTTAATTTTAAAGCTTTTTTATAATAATTTGCAAATTGTTTTTCAGTAACACCATACATTCTTTTTGCTGCTTGTTTTTTTCTTAATTGAAGACCGAAATCAGACATTTTACCCATTCCTCATTTTCCAAGAGGTTTTCTTTTAGATTTAGATAAGTCATATTTTTCTGTTCAAAAAAGATTTATTCATTCTCTTCTGCAAAGTTTAAGTTTTGGTCAATTATACTTCATATTTTTGAATTAAGGTTATTAAAAATAATAATTAAGGTTTTCTAATTTTTTTCTTTCTGCATCAATTATGAGGAACTGGAGTTATATCAAAAATTGAAACTAATTCAATTCAAGAATTGATTATTCATCTAATTGCTTGTTCGCGTCATGCTCAAATTCATTTTACAAATACTCTAGCTTTTTCCATTCCATGCATTGTTTTAGCTTTGCTACATGCGTTTTCAGAAGTGATTTGAGCAGCATAAGGAGTTGCCTCTCTTGCTCACTTAAATCAAGAACTTCAACCTGTAGCCCAAGTTAGAACTTTTCATTCATTATCGCTCACAACTATATGAGTATTATTAAATGAAGCATTAACTGAAACAATTCATTCAGTGACATTTCTTCTTGTCTTTTTAGATCTTTTTAAATTAGCTTTTGCCATATTATATATTAGTAATTATTATTTTTGTAGATTCCCGCCTTCGCGGGAATGACAGAGTGGCTTTTATTTTTTCTTGTTTGCAATAGAAACCGCTTTTCATTTACGAGTTCTTGAATTTGTTTTAGTTCTTTGTCATCTTACAGGTAAGTGTTTTTTATGTCTTAAACCTCTGTAAGAATTAATTTCTTGTAATCTTTTAATATTTTGAGATACTTCCCTTCTTAAATCTCATTCTATAACATGTTTTTTCAATTCATCTCTTATTTTGTCTAATTCTTCTTCAGATAAAGTCTCTATTTTTTTGTTCTTTTGGATTTTTACTTCATCTAAAACTTTGTTAGATAAAGATTTTCCAACTCAATAAACGTATGTTAGAGCTATCTCTACATGTTTTCAATTTGGAAGTGTAACTCAAGCAATTCTTGCCATATATAAATTTAAAATAAAATATAAAATATTAAAAGGGTCTTTTAATTACCCTTGTCTTTGTTTGTGTTTAGGATTTTTCTTACAAATAACTCTAACTACACTGTCTCTTCTTATAATCATGCATTTTTCACACATTTTCTTTACAGATGGTCTTACTTTCATAAATTGTTTAATTAAAAATATTATTTTTTTCTAAAAACTATTCTTCATTTTGATAAATCATAAGGAGTCAATTCTACCAAAACAGAATCTCATTCTATAAGATTTATAAAATTTTTTCTCATTTTTCAAGAAATATATGCTCTAATGATAATTCAACCTCACCCGAAATTATCGGGTAATTTTACCTCAAAAACTCATCAAGGAAGGGTCTTAATAACCACCCCTTCTATTTCAATTTTATCCTCTTTTGACATAGAAACTATTAATCTATATAAATCCTCTACCAATAATTAGCTCGCACATTGTATAAAAAAAAGTATTTAATGCAAATTTTTTTTTAACTTTTTTTAAAAAAATTTTTTTGATACATTAAGATTACTTTTATACAAGAAGAAAACGCCGTATAAAATAGTTTATCAACAACTAATTATTTGCATTTTTTTGTTTTCTTTCTTCAATAATTTTTACGATTTTTCAGTAAATTCAAGAATTTTTCTTTGACAATTCTAAAATTGAGTAATTCATTATTACTATCAAAAATGAATTTTGTACTGCTTTTACTGATGCTATTCTCTTTTTTGGAATATTACCATCTATTGCTTCAAAAACTGCCATTTCTCATACCATATCTCAAGATTCGACAAATCATAGTACTTTTTCTCAATCACTTCTATCTCTATATACCTTTAATTTTCCACTCTTCAAAATATACATAGCAACCGCGTCATCTCATTCATTAAATAGTATTTCTCATTCTTTTAGGAATCTCTCCTGACAAAACATCGATAAATTAGTCAGTTCAGAGGAAGTCAAGCTATCAAAAATAGAAATTCATTCAAACATATATGAGAGGGTTAGTTTTAAGTATGCTTTTATTGTATAGAATTTAGAAAATTTGCAAAATTAATTTTAGAATTTCAAAACATTACTTAATGCAATTTTTTTAAAATCAGAGTTAACATTGTTAAAATCTACTATATCAATAATTGCCGGAATATCTTCCATTTCGGTTTTTATAGCATTAATTGTATTAAATGGAACTTTTTGTTTTCAAATAATTCCAATATCATAATCAGAATTTATCTTAAAATCTCATTTAGCTCTAGATCAAAATAAAAATATCTCATATTTTTGGGGATCTATATAAGAATAGATAGTTTTTTTGATTTCTTCTATTATCTCATTATCAATTTGATTTTTCACTAATTTGTGCATAAAGTTCTTTTAAATATTTAATATTTGACTTTCAATAATTGCATCATCAAGAGTTTTTAGGGATAAGTTAAATTTATCAAGTAAAATTTTAGTTTTTTGCATAATTATTTTTATAAAATATATATTTGATTATATAAAAATTTTCTAAAATGCAAAATAAATAAGTCTATATATTACAAAATAAACAAAACTAAAACTATAAAAGCCAAAAAGATTGTCGCGATTTGCTTGGAACTTAGTTTTTCTTTTAGGAAAATGAAGGTAAAAATAGGAACTAAAATAACTGAGAAAAGATTAATGAAATTAACAATGTTTCCTGAAATATATTTATATCATGTAAAAGTTAAAAATCATCAAATAAAGAAAAATAAAGCAACTAGTAGGTAACTTTTAAGTTGTTTATTATTTAATTTTAATTCTTTCTTTAATTTTATATTATTTCTTAAAATAAATACAGAAAAATAGAAAATAGAAAATATAAAAATAAGGAGTTCAGAGTAAAAAATCATCTGAACGGGCGATGCTATTTGATTTTTTATAATAAAATTATTTATTCAATTATAAATAGTCCAACTTATAGAAGTAATAAAAGCATAAATTGCATATTTATTTACTTTTATTTTCTTTTTCTCATTTCTCTCAAATAAAAATAGTGAAATTATTGCAAAATATACAACACTTAAAACTAATTTAAAATTAGAAAATTTCTCAATATCTCAAATAAGGAAAATATTTAGAAAGTAAGACAAGAAAACATAAGTGTATGCAATAACCATAACTATCGCATTATTTAAATGTTTTAGGGCTTTGTAAAGAGACCAAATTCCAGAGTATCCAAAGAATCAAATCAAAATAAATAATCAGAAAATTTTTAAATCAAAGTTTAAAAAGGGAGTTTTAGAAATTAGTAAAAAAATAATACCATACAAAGATGTAAAAAGATATTGGTAAAAAAGTGATTTATAAATATCAAAATTAACAGAAATATACTTACTTAATACATTTCACAAAGACTTAAGTATCATTCAAAAAATTGCAAAAATCATGTTTTTTTAATTAAAATAAATATTCTTCGTTTCTTGCTTGCTTAGGATGTGAGATAGGTTTTTTAATATTTTGTTTGATAGGATTCGGCTTATTTATTACTGGCTTATTATTAATTGGGTTTGAAATATTTGTTTTATTTACAACTGATTTATTAGAAATATTTGGTTTAGGAATATTTTGAGTATTTTCTTTACTCGTTTTTGGCTTATTTGAGGTATAATGTCTATATTCTACTTTTTTTCTAATTGATTGAAGATAATCTATTTTAGAATCTGCTGCTTTTAAAAGTAAAGAAGAAAGGTATTTTCTGTGAGGAGCAATTAGCATTAGAAATTTATTATTAGCTACTAAATGTCTTAGTAGACAAGAAAAATCTCAATCTCAACTAACAATTAGGGCTTTATCGTATTTATTATAATCTATCATTGCCTGAAGTATAAGCTCAGCATCAACATTTCATTTTATTCAAATTCAATCATGAGCACTTATTACTTCCTTAAAAACTATTACAAATCAGGCTTTTTGGATTGCGATATATAGATCTTCCATTCCAGCGATAAATCCTATAAAAACATAGGCAACCTCGATATTGTATTGGTCTTTTAGATAATCACGAAATTTCTTCCAATCCATTTTCCAGCCAAGTTTATTGAGTCCAGAATTAAGATTTTGTGCATCAATAAAAGCATAATTACCTTTATTTTGTTTTATTTGTAAAATTTTGCTCATATTATTTTTTATAATTTTTTAGTTCTTCTAATTCTTTTACGATGTTTTGCATCTGAATTTCTATTTTTTCAATATATTTTATAGCCTTATCTGTCTCTAGTTCTTCTTCTTCATTATCTTCAGTTATCTCATCCACATCCTCTTGGATTTCATCTACATCTTCCTGGATTTCGTCGATGTCTTCCTGGATTTCGTCGATGTCTTCCTGGATTTCGTCGATGTCTTCTTCTACAGCTTTCAGACTTAGTGTATTTCTATTTACAGTCATCTGGATAAAAATAGCTAAATAAATTGCTTCAAGTGATACTACAGTTGTGAGAATTAGAAGCATTTCTTCGAGTTTTACTCAAAATAGAACTGATATAAAACATACCACAAAAAACGTAGTGTGCACCATAAGTGATGATTTAGATCAAACCCAATTAGTAAACACAATTGAAAATTCCTTTTTAACTATATTTTTATTAGATGCTTTCTTTTTAGTTATTTTTCACATAATTTATTTAATTAATGTTTGCATTGTCTTTTAGGAATCTTGGATTATTGGCATATTTAAGTCATTCTTCGAGTGATATTTCTCCTTCATTTATAAATTGTAATAAATCCTGTTCAAGAACTTGCATTCACTCAACTCAATACATTTGCATAACTGATGGAATTTGATGAAGTTCATTTTCTCTAATTAGATTTGATACTGCAGTATTTTTAATTAAAATTTCTTTTACTAATTTCACTCAACTACCATCACTTTTTCTAAGAAGTCTTTGAGAAAAAACTCAAGCTAGCGTGTCAGCGAGTTGCATTCTTACCTGATTTTGTTGATCTCCAGGAAATGAATCTATTATACGAGATATAGTCTGATAAGCACTTCTTGTATGAAGTGTAGAAAATACTAAATGTCATGTTTCGGCGAGTGTCAGAGCCATTTCTATTTCTTTTGCATTTCTCATCTCTCAAAAAAGTATTACTTGTGGATTTTGTCTCATCGCTCAAATTAACGCTATATTATAATCTGGAACATCTCTTCAAATTTCTTTTTGTTCAACAATTGACATTTTATGCTCATGAACATATTCTATTGGGTCTTCAATTGTAATTATATGTTTTGCATAATTTGTATTTATTTCGTTTATCATGGCTGCGAGTGTTGTTGATTTACCTGATCAAGTAGGACCTGTTACTAGCACTAATCATTGTCATTTTTTTGTAATATCTGTATAAATAAAAGGTAAATTTAGGTCTTCAATAGAAGGAATCTTATCTGATAATAATCTTAATACTACCATATAATACCCCATTTGAAATGAAATATTTCACCTAAAACGCGATTGTTGAAATAAAAATGAGAAATCAAGATTTTTAGATATAAGTAATTTTTCGTGTTGTTCGGCTGTAATTAGAGATTTTGCGAAATTTTTAGTATCTTCAGCTGTTACTTTTTCAATTCATTCATTAATTGATACTATTTCCCCAGAAATTTTTATTGCTGGATAAGTCCCAACAGTATAATAAAAATCAGATCATTTATTTTCTATAACTACTCACAAAAGAGCATCTCTTACGGAATAGTCCTTTATTATTACATTTTCTAACATATTTTTATTAATTAAGAATTAAAACATTATATTTATTATTGTACTTAAATCAACCTACATTTTACTAGCTACTTTGGCAAGATTAAAGAATGGTAGCATTATTGCAATAACTATAGTTCAAACCATAGCTCCTACAAATACTATAATAAATGGCTCAAGCATAGTCATAAGGTTTCAAATATATCTCTCTAGTTCCTTAGAATAATTAACTCAAACTCTTTCCATAGATTTTCATATTGTTCAAGTTTCTTCTCACACATTTACCATATGCACGAAATCTTCTGGGAAATACTTGCTCGAAAAGGAGGTCTCTTTGCTTCAAGAACTTAATCCCATAGCATTTGATATCTTAATTCAAGTCTCGACCTCATTTTTTATTTTAATAATTTCTTTTTTATAGTACATATTTGTTACTACATTCGAAGATGTCTCAAGTGCCTCAAGCATAAGTACTCATGAGTCAAGAAGTAGAGAAAATGAATTAATAAAAGCTATAATATTTCATTGCCTTACAATAAATCAAAAAACCGGCAATCTCATGCTTATCCAAGAAAATAGTAATTGTCAGTAATATATTTTTCTAAAAATAAAAAATAGAATAATTAATCAAATAAACGAGCCTCCTAAAATTATCCAATGATTAATCATAAAATCTGATATATTCATTAAAGTCTTAGTTAAGCCTGGAATCTCTACATTTGTTTTCTTAAATGATTCAGTTATTTTTGGTAGAATAAATGTCATCATACCGATAACCATCAATAATGTTATAGATATCAAAATAGCAGGATAAATTAGCGCTCATCTTATTTTTGCTTTTAATTCTATTGACTCAAGTAATTTTTTATCTAATTCGGTCAATACTCTTGGTAGCGTTCAGGTTTTCTCTCCTACTATAATAAGTGATATTATAAAGGGGTCAAAATATTTTTGGTATTGCCTCATAGTGTCAGATACCGAAAGTCAGTGATCCAGATTTAATCTTATTTCATTAACTATTTTCTTTAATTTTTGGTTTTTTACTTGTTTGTGAAGTATTCAAAAAGCAGTTTTTAAATCAATTCAACTATTTAAGAAATTAGAAAGCTTATTTATAAATTGCCAAACTTCTTTTCTTGAAATTCCACCTATAATAATCTGCTCTGTAGTTTTTTTCACAATTCAAGCTGGTTTTTTTCATGTTTTAAGCGCATATCTAGCATCATCTAAAAGCTTTAAGAATTTTTCATTATTAAAGTTTCCAGTGCTATCTATAAATTTTGTTTTGCTTAAAAATGCCATATTTTATAAAATTAAATTTTTCAGTTTTTAAATATTACATCAATTGCTTCCTTAATTACTATGTTATACTCTCATTTTTTATATAAATCAACTAAGACTTGGTATTTTTTCTGTAATTTGTCTTCTTGTTTTTTTGCTATAACTCTTTGTTCATTTCATATAGCCTTTTCAAGATAATATTTCATTTTATCATGTACAAATCATTCTTTATAATAAATTAATACATCTTGCTTTAGTTTTATATATTCTCATACTTTATGCAATCTATCAAGTCTTTGTAATCTTATTTTTAATTCCCTATCGTATTTTTCTTTTTTAATTTTATCTATTACTTCTTGTTTTGTAGTATTTTTAATTTGCATATTAGTTTTTTTGACATTTGACTCTTGTAATATCTTCTCTAATTCTGCCTTATTTGAGATAAGATCTTTGTTTTTATCACGGACAAATACAATTAAAGTAACATCATCATCAAAAGACTGGTTTCATTTAAAATCATTAGCTTCTTTTAGGATTTGCTCTTGAATTTTTTTAGGATTTGTAAAATTAGTCACTGCTTTCAAAAAACTTTCTTCAAATCTATTTATTCAATACATATTTCAGGTAATATCTTTGGTCTCTAGAATTCAATCAGTATAAATTAGGGCAACATCTCAATCATTTAATTCTATATCTTTCACTTTAATTGAAGATACATTATTTATTAGTCTTACTCAGAGCGCTAGTCATCAAGCTATAACTTTTTCTACTTTATTTTGTTCTTTTCTGTAAATAAAAATAGGAATATGCCCTGCTCAAATAGAACTTAGAGTGTTTTTTATAGAATCCCATTCGAAGAAAATTGAAGTTACAAACATTCTTCATTTAATTTTTTCTTTTAATTCATTATTAAGTTTTAGAAATAAATCCTTAAATACTTTAACTTTTTTCGAATGATCAAAAAATAATTTTGAAAGAACTGCAACTACAAATCAAGATTGAACTCAGTGCCCTGTGGCATCTCAAATATAGAAAACCACTTTAGAGTTATCTACCTTATTAAATCAAAAAGTATCTCAAATAATTTTATCTTTTCCAATTATTTTTCAGAAAATATCAAATCATTGAAGTTCAAATCATTGTATATCTTTTGTTAATCAAGTATTTATAACATTGAAAAAATTATCATCTATTTTTTCTCCGTCAATATCGCTAATTGTTCAAGAATTTACTAGTAATTTATCTAATTCTGACAAAGTTCTTAATCTTTTTAATTTTTCATTTTTAGATTGTGTTTTTTCTCTTTGTTCTCTGTATTTCTCTCTAATGGAAGCCAAAAGTCATTTATTTTTTTCCTTTACACTCAAGTCAACTCAAATATCAGACAAAATTTTATCAACTTTTTTTGCTTTTTTACTATCTTTTTCTTGAACTATCTTGGATTTATTATATGCATTTTGAACTTCGGTCAAAAGTATAATAGCCTCTTTTTTATTTGGAAAATCAAAAGCTATCTTCTTTCAAAGCGATAATGCTTTTGAATATTCTTTATTTTTTAGAAGAGTTTTTATCTCTTTTACTTGAATTTTATATTCTTTTTCTTGTCTTTCTTTTTTATATTTCTCTGTTTCTGCTTTATTTTTCTCTTCATTTACGGCAAGTCTTTTCTCGAGTAAAGTCAATCTAGAAGAAAGCTCAGTCGACAGATCTCTAACTTTTTTAATTTTTTCTCATGCTTTCCTGGATACTTCTTCTACATTACTAGATTCCAATACATATAATTTTTTTATTAATTCTTCATTGTAATTAAGTAAAGATTTATGTTTTAAAATAAGCTCTCTTATAGCTAGAATTACATTTTTGTAATCTTTAATTTTCTCATAAGTCTCGACCCACTCCAAAGCCTCCTTGAATCATTGAATTAATTCAGGCTGCTTTTTTTTGCTTATATTTAAAAATGTTTTTAGTTTTTGTATAAACATAAATTAGGTTAGTCTTTTATAAAAAGTTATAATATTTTATTCATCTAATCTTTTTATCGTCACCCTGAGCGGAACGAAGTGGAGTCGAATGGGTCTTTTTATTTAATCTTTCAATTTTAATAGGTATTTATAAATAAAAGATTCTTCGACTTCGTTTCACTCCGCTCAGAATGACGAAAGAGTGAGGCTCAGAATGACGAAATTTGTAATTATATTAATTTTAGTATCTCATCAACTGTCGTCTGTTTGGTAGCGGCCTTAATGAATCCGTCTTGCATTATAGTAAGCATTCCTAACTCTTTTGCTTTCTCTTCTATATCATGAACTGAGGCTTTATTTAAAATGAGTGCGTCAAGACTATCATCCATAACTAAAACTTCTTGAATTCAAATTCTTCATTTGTATCAAGTGTTACCGCACACGCTACATCAAGCTCATTTATTAAATGTTATATCTTCTACTTTTTCATCCAATACATTGTTTAGATAACTTCAAACTTTCTTAATTATCACTTCGTCTTTTATTTTGTAATCAGCTTTACATTTTTCACAAAGTCTCTTTACAAGTCTTTGCGATACTACTAATTTCAAAGCTGAAGATATCAAAAATGGCTCAATTCACATATTTATAAGTCTTTGGATAGTTCCAGCGGCACTATTTGTATGTATTGTAGAAAGCACCAAATGTCCTGTCAAAGCCGCCTCAATAGCAAGCATTGCAGTCTCTTTATCTCTTATTTCTCATACCATAATAATGTCTGGATCTTGTCTTACTAAAGACCTCAAACCTTCCGCAAATCCAAATCCAATATCTTTTTTGATTTGAGTCTGATTTACATATGGCATATTGTATTCCACAGGATCTTCTAGCGTTGTAATATTGAAATCAAGCGGATTAAATGATTTTAGCATTCCAAATAATGTCGTAGATTTACCCGACCCCGTAGGACCAGCAATAAGTATCATTCCATATTTACTCTTAAGACTTTCTTTTATTTTAGCCAAATTAACATCTAGAAAATTAAGTTTCTCCATATCAATTAGAGAAAAATCCTGAACAAGTACTCTCATTACAACTTTCTCTCAATTAACAACAGGAATAGTAGATACTCTTATATCCACAAACATATCTTGAGGTAAATTAAGCGCGATTTTTCAATCTTGAGGTTTTTGTTTCTCATCAATTCTAAGAGATGACATAATTTTTAATCTTGAAAGAAGCTTCGCATATTCATCATGTGCTATTTTATCCACATATATAAAATCCCCACTCTCTCTCAGCCTTATGAGAACATAGTCGCGAGTTGGCTCTATATGTATATCAGATGCCTTCAGCTCTATAGCCAAATTAAATAAAGCCGTGGTATATTCTGTAATATCACCAACATCACCATTTATGTTTACATTATCGAATTCCTTCTGTTTTTTTGTCTTATATTCAAACATTTTATTTTTATATTAACAAATAATTATAACTACACAATCAATTATAATATATATATACATATAATGCAAGTTTTAATGATTGCAATTTATCGTATTTATATTTTAAATAAGATAAATATTATTTTTTCTATGTCATTCACTTCTTCTCTGTCATTCCCGCGAAGGCGGGAATCCCTTTTAGAAGCACTTTTGAAAATATAATTTCCAAGTTTAACTTTTATTTAATTAAGTTTTATTTAAATTAATTTCTTTATTTGCAAATAAGTTATATAAAAAGGGATTTCTCATTGCATTCGAAATGACAGAGGGGAATTCGAAATGACAGAAGAGAATTCGAAATGAAAGATAGGCACCACTTTCGTCATTCTGAGCGTAGTCGAAGAATCTTTTACTAAAAATACCTTTTAAAAGAAGAATCAATAAATAAAAGACCCATTCGACTCCACTTCGTTTCGCTCAGGGTGACGAGATTGTTTTGTTTTACTTCTCTCAGGGTGACGATATCAAAATAATAGAATAAAAATAACTGAAATGTCAAAAGGAAATAGAAATGCCTTTGCAGTTTGAAGAAAAAATCTAAATTATACATAAACACCAAAGTAATTTTAAAAAAGTTTGATTTATTTTGAGAAAATGTAAACTAAGTGATGGATAGTCTCAAAAATCTATCCTTAGATATTCCCTAAAATATCTAATTATTTGATAAAAATATTTTTTTGTTGAAAAAAGTTTAAAAATTTTTTGACAAAATAATAAATTTATGTTTTAATGTTTTTGTTGAATTAAATTTCAACTTTTATATTTTTAATTTTATATTCTATGTTTATAGATAAAAAACTTGTTACTACTAATAAATCAGGGTTCACATTAGTTGAGCTTATCGTAGTAATCTCTATTCTTGCTATTCTTGGTACAATTGCTTTCTTATCTTTCGGATGATATTCATCAAGCGCTAGAGATGCTAAAAGATCTCAAAACCTTGACGATATCGTAAAAGCTATGACTATCGGTCAAGCTAATGGTGTTTCTATTTCTAGTTATGTAACTGCTGGTGCTGCTGCATTAACAACTGGTTGAATCGCTTGATCTGGTTCACTTGCTGGATATACAGGTTGAGATGTAAATACTACTGCTTTAGGTCTTAAATCTACTGATTATCAAGATCCTAGTTCAGCTGCTAATTACAAAATTGGTGCTACTACATTTGTAGGTTGAGCTTTTGAAGTTGCTGCTACTATGGAAGCTGTAAATGGAACTAAAACTACAAGAGTTTTAGGAAATTACAGACCAAGAGGTATAACATGAGCTGGACTTGTTGCTGTTACTGGTACTTGAGCTAATAATACAATCAAAATCTGAGCTGGTGATATTGGTAAATTTAAAGTTTCAGATTATGTTACTGCTAATACTGTAGCCACAACTATTACTAATATTTCTGCTGATGGACAAACTATTACTTTAGCTGCTACTCCTGGTGCTGCATTAGGTAATATTGTTCTTCAAAATGTTGAAGTAGGTTGATTAGTTAAAGAAACTTGAGCTGGTACTGCTCCTGTTACTGATGGAAGTGTAACTCTATTCCCTTACTAATCCTAAATACATTATTTTTAAAAACCTCAGGGGAACCTGAGGTTTTTATTTTTTTGTGTGTGGAGTTTTGGATTTGATTACCTTATCTGTCATTTCGAGTCCCTTTTCTGTCATTTCGAGTGATAACGAGAAATCCCTTTAAATCAAATCTTTTGAGAC
>CAZKUA010000015.1:0-15045 GCA_964555845.1 uncultured Candidatus Peribacteria bacterium
GGCGCATCATAAGAGAGAAATACCGGTTCACTGAATTCTACAGCAACTTTATATGGTCACTGTGGATAGACTCATACTATCGTAGGTGCTGTAAAATCATACAAATCCCTTATGAATGTCTCTCACCAAAACATCGTCCCCGGAGGTTCAATTGCTCAGGCCGTCGGAGTGAATGTTTCTACCATTTTTGCGAATAATTGGTACTTGCCTGGAGTAGTCGGATTGGTAAGTCCTGTTATATTGAATTCCATCAAGGCTCCAGAAGCAAAAGTCTTGGCACTCGGGAAAGCACATTTAAATATGTTTTCATATGGTGAGGATGTGGTATCTACCACTACTCATCAGACACACGAAGCCCCAGCAAAAGTACCACCAGAAAAAGATGTGAAAGCTGGAGAACTGAAACCAAATCATTTTGGTATAGCAACTCCTATGCCGTTGATATTGGTCAAATTCATCATCATGGTATTCAGTAAGCCTGCCGTAATAGTTCCTCCAGATCCCACCTGTCCATTATTATCGTAATTAAATTTCAAGGGGGTCACTATAGTTCATGGCGATGAGACAATGCTGGTTGTAAAAGATCATGTACTTGTGGAATTATTTCCAGCCTTATCATACGCTATAAGGTCATAGGTATAACTCGTAAGAGGACTGAGTCAGCCCACAAATATAGGATTTGCTATAAACATCGATCAAGAAAGAGATCAGCTCACATTTACTGTGTTTATGTATGTTCAAGACTGATAATAATCAAGTGTAGCTCCCGAAAAAGTAGAGTCGTTTATACTCACCGAATTAAGATTGATAGAATTTGAAGTTGGTGCGTAGTTATTGGTATTTGTAATAACAGGAGATGTTTTGTCTACAGTAAATTGATAATTTATGTTATCAGAAATACTTCCAGTAGCATCTACTATTAAATTATAATCTCAATCAGAGAAATTACTTAAATTTAGAGTCAATCAAGATAACGAAGACGGACTTGAGATATAATCAGGATTATTTATAAATCATGAAAAATAAACATCTCAACCTCAAGATAGACTCATGCCCATAACACTTGAAGCAATATTTGCAAATGATGTTCAGCTTCAAGAAAGAAAATTAAAATAATCTACAGTTATATTTGCTCAAGTAAAAGTACCTCAAGAAAAGGCAAAATCAAAATTAAGACTTCAACTATTTACAAAGCTTCCAGTATAAGTAGATAATTCTGAAGTTCAAGTAAAGCTAAGTCAAGTACTAGATAATGAATTATTTACTGAAGGAGTGTAAGTTGCACTAGCTTGATTAAAATTTAAAATAGTTTGTGAGAAATTTGATAATAACAATGTTAATATAAGAATTTTTGATAAAAATCCTTTTGATTTTTTATTTAACATAGTCTTTAAATTAAAAAAATATTTAATTTATTTTAGTCTTATTTTAAAAAAATCAAATATAAATTTAAGATGAATTACTAAAAATTACCTAAATAATTTAGATGATTCAATTTTAGCTTGTTTATCAATAGACCTCTCCTTTAAGATTTGTTTTTTCTCAAATTTTTTCTTTCATTTAACCAGACTTACTTTTACTTTAATAAGATTTCATTTTAAATAAACTTCCTCAGGAATTAAACTAAATCACTTTTCTTTAAGTTTCTGAGATAAATACAAAATATCTTTTTTCTTCAAAAATAGTTTTCTTTCACGGAGTGGATCCACTGCAGTCTTATTTGTAACATTTTTATAAGGCGAAATATGAAATTTCTGTATATACAAAATCCCCTCCCTAATTATTATAAAACTTCCCTTTAGATTAATGAGTTTTGCCTTTACACTCTTAACTTCATAACCAAGAAGCTCAATCCCCGCCTCATAACTGCTCACAATTTCATAATCAAATATTGCCTTCTTATTCCTTAAAAGCGACACAATTTTTATTTCTTTTTTTGTATTCATTTAATATTTTTTATTTAAACTAATCCCCATTATATAAAAATAACTTTAATTTCAATTTATTTTATTGGGAAAAAGAAAAAATTTGAGATTTTAGGATTTTTTGAGAGTTGAAGTTAATTCTTTAAACAACGAATTTGCATTGCATTAGCACGAAGACCTCAAAATGTACTTGAAACACCATCCATAGAATAATATCAAGTAGTTGTATTCGCTGAACTACTAGTCCAATTCATTTCCATTGTACCTTGATATTGCCATGTGCCATCCCAAAGACGCCGTCCTGCATTTGGTATTTTTAATGTATTTTTAATTAATGTTTGGTCGGTAGTCAACCATCATGATGATTTACCTGTTATAGTAATTACAGCCGTTTGCCATTCTGTTTGAGTTGGAACATGATATCAAGATGCACAAGGTCATTGTCATCAAGCTCACCAACTATCAGTTGTCCGTGACAAAGTAAATCCAGTATCATTTCTTCAAAATTGATAATATCCACCATATGAGGAACTAGTAAGTCATGAAATTGTAGTTCATATATTACAAGCTGCCCATTTTTGAGTTCATACTGTAATATCTGTGGTATTACAACCAGGATATGATGCAACTATACAGGTATTTCCACTTACAGTATATCAGCTATTACAACTCACAACTGTACAAGTTCACCGAGCACTTCATCACCAAGTTTGACTTCATACTCAATTTGTTATAGTACAGGATTGAGTGTTTGATATACAAGAAACTCATGCATTTTCTGTATGAAATCAGGTATTACAAGTATATCTACAATCAGCAGTACTTACAGTTGTATTATAACTTGTTGTAGTAGCAGGTAACCAAGTAGTTCAATTCCATGTTTGAGTTATTGAAGTTGCCGTATTTCTAATTGTATTTGCTGGAATTGTTCAGCAAGTAACTACTTGAGTATTGGCAGTACAACCAGCTAAACTAGTAGACCCCACTGAACTCGAATAATTTACAGCACAACTAGTTTTAACTCAATTCACACAGTAATTATTTGCTTCACATTGAGTTTCTCATGTTTTAGGTCATGTTCAGATTGGTGTAGAGTAGTATCATGATTGAACTGTTTTACAAGTTGTTTGTCAGGTTGAGTCTTGGTATGTGTTGTTTGCCGTACAAGGAGTTTGAGTTATCTGTCACTCTGTTGGTACTATGTTTCAAATAGAAGCTGGAATACAGAGATTTGTATTGTTGTAGTAGTATCAAGCTTGACAGATGTATGAACAATCTTTAGGAGTTGTACTGTGTAACCATGGTATGTTATATTTCTGTGTTCAGTTAGCTATACTGAATTCTGGAGCTGATCAGGTACAGATATCTTGCATACAAGCTCAGTTGTCTAGAACATAATTAGTTGAACAGTTAATATTTTCTTGTCAGTATGTTAGAACTCAGTTAGTACAAGTAGCAGAAATATCAGCAATTCATCAAGTTATGTTTTTTGTAATTGATGGATTTGTTTGGGTGTGGTTTATTGGTGGTATTGTGTATCAAGAGTATGTTGTAGTTTGACAGTTTAGAGCTGGGATTGGAGAACAAGTGTCATATATGAATGTTGTATCTCATTTTAATGTTCAGTTATCACATGTTCTTTGAGTTGAAGAACATGCCTGATTGTATGCTACAGAACTTGAATTATATGCGGTTATTTGTTGTCAGCTTGTTACTACGGAATTTCATAATACACAGGAACTTTGTATTATGGAAATACTTGTTAATAAGCTAATTCCAGATCCGGTTATTGTTCATGAATTTGAAGTTGTGTTTGAGAACACTACAGTATAGTTATTTAGGTCTGTTGTTAGATTTATTGTTTGATTGGTTGTTGTTTCATTTATTGGAGCTTTTGTTATTGGATCAAGGAGTATTCATACTCTGTCTCATATTGTGTATGTGAATTTTGATGAGTAATCGGTTGCAAAAACCCTCACCCCTAACCCCTCTCCCAGAGGTAGAGGGGAAAGAAGATTTAAATCTAATTTCGAGAATATTACTGGATTGTTTTCTTCTAGGAATCAAGTAAGTTGTATTTTCTTTCAGGTTTGGTCTAGGGAGTATGAATAGAGAGTGTTTTCCTTAGGATCTGTTGTTTTTCAAGATATATTTATTATTCTAGTTACTGATTCTCATATATATCAATCTTTAAATGCTCATACTACATCTATATAATCATCTGGGAGTGGATATGATCATGCTTTTTGGTATTGGATTGCAAGTCATTGATGAATTGATTTGAGGGTTGTGATTCTCACACCATCACGGGCTTTAGATGAGTATGAGTTGAAGCTTAGGAAAGCAATGGTTGCGAGGATTGCGAGGATTGAGATTACCACAAGGAGTTCGACTAATGTAAAAGCTGAGGTTTTTTGTTCCTCCCTTATTTTAGGGGAGGTTAGGTGGGGTAATGAGTTTTTCATATAAATTTTAAGTTAATTCTAAAATCACCAGAAGCTTAACATATAAAAAAATAAAGTCAAAATTTTTTGACTTTATTTTTTTATTTTTGGAATTTAGTTCTTATTAATTAAGACTTCCGTAGTCTTCCCTGCTTTCTCTATCTATCATAACTTTTTCGTAAGAAAGTTCATCATCTTGATTTTCTCAGAAATATCCTCAGACATTCATATTATTTTCAAAATATTTTCCGGTTGGGATAAGTCTACCAATAATTACATTTTCTTTTAATCCACTTAGAGTATCAATTTTTCTAGATACTGATGCTTCTACTAGAACTCTTACAGTTTCCTGGAATGATGCAGCAGATAGCCAAGAATCAGTAAATAGAGAAATTTTAGTAAGACCAAGTAATAATCTAGTACCAATTGCTTGTTTTCATCATGCAACTGCGATTAAATCATTTTCTTTTTTAAATCTAATTATATCAACAATATCACCAGGAAAGAATGATGAATCACCGGCGTTTGTAATTTTTACTTTAGAAAACATTTGTCTTACAATTAACTCAATATGTTTACTATTAACAGTTTGTCATTGAGATGTATAAATTTCTTTAATATCATTTACAATGTAAGACTGAGTTTTTAGCGGTCCTCCTAGCTCCATTAATTTATGGATATTAATATGACCTTCAATTACTTTATCTCAAATACTTACCTTATCTCATTGTTTTAATAAAATATTTTTACCAAATTCAATCTCATATTTAATTACTTGTGGCTCTTCATCTGTTACAAAAATTGTATTTCATTCAATTTTAGAAACGACTCAAACTTTAAGATTTAGAATTTTATTCTTTTTATCATCTGATCTTGCTAAAATATGTTTTTCGTCTACTTTATCTCATTTTTTCACAGCAATTTTGTAATTATCCTCTGGAAGATAATATTCTTTGGTCTCAAGTCATGAAGCTGTAATTTTTAATTCAATTAATTTTTCTCTATATTTAACAGAAGTTACAGTTCCATCAACGGTAGAAATTAAAGCTTCATATTTTGGAGTTCTTGCTTCAAATAATTCATCAACTCTTGTAAGACCTTGAGTAATATCTCATCATTCTTTTGCAACTCAACCCGTATGGAAAGTACGCATCGTTAATTGTGTTCCAGGTTCTCAAATTGATTGAGCGGCTATAATTCAAACTGGATTTCAGATTTTAACTATTTCGTTGTATCCAAGATCTAGTCCATAACATTTTTGACATACTCATCATTCACTTTCACAAGTTAGAACACTTCTAATAAATACACTTTCTATATTTTCTTCTTTTATAATAGCTAAAATATCTTTAGTAATTAGAGTTCCAGATTCAATAATTACTTTTTTTCAAGAAACAATATCTTTCGCTAAATATTTACCATAAATTTTTTCCTCAAATGATTCTCTAAATAGAGATTGAGAAGATTTTTTATTAATTTCTTCGTAATTTAGAGTATTACAATTTTCTTCTCTCACTAGTATATTTTGAGCAGCATCAACTAATCTACGAGTTAAATACCCAGATTGGGCAGTTTTAAGCGCCGTATCAGCTTTACCCTTACGACCGGAGTGCGTATTGATAAAGTATTCCAAAACTGACAATCATTCTTTATAATTTGCCTTAATAGGAAGCTCGATAGTCTTACCAGATGGCGAGGCTACAAGTCATTTCATTCAACAAAGTTGAGTTACATTTCCCCAATTTCATCTCGCTCCTGATACTATCATATGATGAATATGGTTTGATGAGTCAAAATATTGTGGCATTTCTTTTTCAATAATATTTTTTACTTCACTCCATACTTTAACACTTTGTTCATATCTTTCTTTTTCAGTCATAAATCAATTCCAGAATTTCTTTTGAATTCATTTGATTTTTTCTTCTCACCCCTTCATTAATTCTCATTTATTATCAGGCACTTTCATATCTTCTTTTGATATAGAAAGTCCACTTAGTGTAGCATATTTATATCAAACATTTTTAATTCTATCAGAGAAAAATGCAGTAAATTCACTTCAAAATAAATCAAAACTTGAAGCTAGAATTTTTTTCACTTTTCATTTTAACATTGTTTCATTTATAAAACCAAGTTCATCTGGAATAATTTCATTAAATAAAAGTCTTCCGTAAGTTGTTTTTATAATTTCACCATTAATTCTTACATTTATTGGAGTATGAAGAGTAATTCATTTTGCTTCATAAGCACAAGTCGCATCATCAATAGAATTAAACGAATATTTAATTTCTTCTTTTTCATTGATTTTTGTAAGATAATAACAACCCAAAAGCATATCTTGAGAAGGAGCAACAATAGGTTCTCAATTTGATGGATTAAGCATATTTTTAGATGTCACCATAATTTCAGATGCTTCATCTTGAGCTTCTTGAGTAAGTGGTAAATGCACAGCCATTTGATCTCAGTCGAAATCCGCATTAAATGCAGTACAACATAATGGATGTAATCTTATAGCTTTTCATTCAATTAATACTGGTGAAAAAGCTTGAATTCATAATCTATGAAGCGTAGGAGCACGATTTAGAAGTACGTATTTTCATTTAATAACTTCATCAAGTGCATCCCAAACTTCTTTATTTTTTTCGTCAATAATTTTTTCAGCATGTTTTACATTATAAGCCATCTCAGCTGCAATAAGTTTACCGATAACAAATGGTTTAAATAATGTTAGAGCCATTATTTTTGGTAATCAACATTCATTCATTTTAAGCTCTGGTCAAACAACAATTACTGAACGTCCAGAATAATCCACACGTTTTCAAAGTAGGTTTTGTCTGAAACGACCTTGTTTTCATTTTAGAATTTCAGCTAGTGATTTTAATTTTTTCTTTGTAGCTGTTGTATAACCTGGTCTATTGCTTCTTACATCTCAATTTATAAGCATATCTACAGCTTCTTGAAGCATTCTTTTTTCATTTTTCAAAATTACATCAGGTGCTCCAAGTTCACTTAATTTTCTAAGTCTATTATTTCTATTTATAACTCTTCTGTATAAATCATTTAAATCGGAACTTGCAAATCTTCAACCATCTAATTGTATCATTGGTCTTAGGTCTGGTGGAATGATTTGAAGAGCTTCAAGTACAAAATTTTCTGGTCTTTGGTCTGATTTAAACAGATTTGAGGCTAGTTTTAATTTTTGTAAAATTTTCTTTTGTTTAGATTTTGGAGAAGATTTAAGTTCTTTTTGATTGTCGCTTATAAATTTCTTTAAATCTATTCTTTGAAGTAGTACTCTAATGTGTTCTACTCAAGTTCCTCATTTAAATACATGAGGAAATTTTTCATATAAAATTCTATAATCAAGCTCTCAAATTACAGTAGATTCTTTTAATTCTTTTAATAATCATTTAAGCTTAGCATATTCTTCGTCAAGTGCATCAATTTGTTTAGAAATGGTAAATTCTAAATCTTTTAATTCTTTCTTTTTTATTTGTTTTTTCTCTAATTGTATTTTAGCTTCATTTACAGTTTGTTGAGATTTTTTCTGAAGATCTACTTTAGAGCTCTTGTATAAAGCTTCTAGGTCTTTTAGAACTTCGTCTTTTTTATCTTCAAAAACATCAGTAATAATATAAGATGCAAAATATACAACTTGTTCAAGTTTTTTAACTGAAATATCAAGTAATAAACCAATTCTAGAAGGAACTGATTTTAAATACCAGATATGAGCAACTGGAGCAGCAAGCTCAATATGTCCGGCTCTTTGACGTCTTACTTGACTAGTTGTTACTTCTACTCAACATCTTTCACAAATAACTCATTTATATCTTATTCTTTTGTATTTTCAACAAGCACATTCATAATTTTTGCGAGGACCAAATATTTGTTCACAAAAAAGTCATCCGCGCTCTGGTCTCTGAGTTCTGTAATTTATAGTTTCTGAAATTAATACTTCTCAATAAGAAAGAGCTCTTATTTGTTCTTTTGAAGAAATTCAAATAGCAATTCCGGCAAGATTATCAAGATTTTTTCAAGCAGCAATATCTCTTTTTCAAGCATATTTACCTATTTGAGAAAAATCTGTAATTTTGTCATTTAAGAAATTTTCAAAATTTTTATCTTTAAACATAGATTTTTGAGGTTAAGGTTAAATTAAGATTTATAAATATTAAACTTCTTCAGCCACATCATTATTTTCAAAATTTACTTCAGGTTTAGCTTCTATTGTAGCAGTATCAAATTCTACATCATATTGTCATTCTAATTTCTCTAATTCTTGATATTTTTGAAGCATTATTTCTTCAGTTACAGCTAATTCTTCTTTATTAAATAATTCAATATTTAAGTTAAGAGCTTGTAACTCGCGAAGTAACACATTAAATGATTCAGGTATATTTGGTCTCTTAATTCTCTTTCATTTTACAATTGCTTCATAAGCTTGAGTTCTTCAAGTTATATCATCAGATTTGATAGTTATCATTTCTTGTAATATATTTGCTACTCAGTAACCTTCTAATGCCCACACCTCCATTTCTCAGAATCTTTGTCCTCAGTTTTGAGCCTTTCATCCAAGAGGCTGTTGTGTTACCATTGAATATGGTCCAACAGATCTAGCATGAATTTTGTCTTCAACCAAATGGTGAAGTTTAAGCATATATTTCACTCAAACCATAGTTTTTTCTTTAAATGGTTCTCCTGTTTTACCATCAAATAATTGAACCTTTCAATCTTCCGGCATTCAGGCTTTTACCATTAAATCCGTAATTTTGTCTACCTTAATTCAATTTAGAATTGGTGACGCTACTGTAATTCATAATTTTTTTGCTGCAATTCATAAATGAGCCTCAAGAATTTGCCCGATATTCATACGAGAAATTACTCAAAGTGGATTTAATATTATATCAATTGGCGTCCCATCAGCCGTAAATGGCATATCTTGCGCTGGAACAATTCTTGAAACAATTCATTTATTTCCATGGCGTCCTGCCATTTTATCTCAAACTTCTATTTTACGAGTTTCTGCGATAAATACCTTAACTTGTTTAAATACTCAAGTTGGTAGATTATCACCATTTTCTCTTCTTAATATATGAACTCAAATTACTTTTCATCCACTTCATCCAGGTAGGATTAGAGATGAGTCTTTAACATCTTTTGATTTATCTCAAAATATTGCACGAAGCAATCTTTCTTCTGGAGATAGTTCTATTTCTCATTTTGGAGTAACTTTTCATACTAATATATCTCATCCTTTTACGTATGCTCAATTTCTAATTATTCAGTCTTCATCAAGATTTTTTAGTTTTCAAATTGAAACATTTGGAATATCATTTGTAGTTTGTTCAGGTCCTAGTTTAGTTTCACGAACATCCATTACCCATTCAGATATATGAAGAGATGTATAGACATCATTTTCCATAACAGCAGAATTTATGATAATCGCATCCTCATAATTATATCATTCCCAAGGCATATAAGCCACAAGTAGATTTTTTCCAAGAGCTAATTCTCAATTTTGGATTGATTGACCATCAGCTAATATATCTCCTTGTTTTACTTTCATACCTGTAGAAACTAGAGCTTTTTGATGAACGAGCATATCGCTATTTGATTTTTCAAAAGTTCTTAGTTCATATAATTTTTTCTCTCAAGAAGAGTAAATAACTGAAATATGTTTTGCATCAACTCAGATAATTTCTCAATCATCTTCTGCAACAACTACATATCAGCTTCCTTCTCAAATATCACGTTCAGATCAAGTACCAACTATTGGAGCTTCTGTTCTAACTAAAGGAACTGCTTGTCTCATCATGTTAGAACCCATTTCAGCTCTAGTCGCATCATCATGCTCCAAAAATGGAATTAGTGATGTAGTTTCTGACATTATTTGTTTTGGAGAAATATCAATGTGTGTAATTTCTTTAATATAAGCTATTACTGGTTCAGAATTTCTTCTGGCTCCAATACGAGTTTCTTTAAAATTTAAAAATTCATCAACACTACTATTGGCCTGAGCTATAGTTAATGCTTTTTCTTGAAATCAATCAAAATATTCATATTTATCAGTCAAATATCATCTTACTTTAATTTCAGAATCTTTAACTTTTTCTTTAATAACTTTAGCAATTTCAGCTGTAATATATTCTTTTTCAGCTACTATTACTTTTCATTTTGAATCCACAATATCTTCTAGCGCAATTCTATTAACACAATCAACTCAGTCATTTTTTGCAGTATGAGCTAATTCTCTAAAAGGAGTTGTAATAAATCAGAATTTATCAACTTTAGCATAACTAGCTAAATGCAGTACTAATCAGATATTTGGTCCTTCTGGAGTATGAATTGGACATATTCTTCAATATTGAGTTGGATGTACATCACGAACCTCAAATGAAGCTCTTTCTCTTGATAATCAACCAGGTCATAGAGCTGTTACTCTTCTCTTGTGAGCAAGCTCTGAAATAGGATTTGATTGATCCATAAATTGAGAAAGCTGACTTGAAGCAAAAAATTCTTTTAATACTGCTATAATTGGTCTTGAATTTATGAAAGTACCTGGAGTGGCATCTTCTAACTCAACAATTGTCATTCTATCTTTTGCTATTTTTTCCATTCTAGCCAACCCTATTTTTAATTTATCCTTAACTAATTCTCAAACTGATCTTACTCTTCTATTAGCCAAATGGTCTATATCATCCCATTCATGCCCTGGAATTTCTTCCATTAATCATAATAAATAATTAATTCAAAGCGTTAAGTCTTCCGTGCTTAAAAATCTACCTTCATCAGCATAAGGTACATTTAATCATAATTTTCTATTTGTCTTAATTCTTGCTATTTCTCATAAATCAAATTTTTTGATATCAAAGAAAGTATTTTGAAATAAATCTCTTACTCTCTCATCATTTCCTAAATCTCCTGGTCTTAATAATTTATAAATAATGTTTAGTGCTTCTAACTTAGTCTTTGATTTATCTTTCTCAATTGTTGGTCCAACATATTTTGCTAGAAAATCTTTATTTCAGTTAAAGGCTTTAATAATATCTGAATCATTTTCTAGTCAATAAGCTCTCAGTAGTGTAGTTACTGGGATTTTTCTTTTTTTATCAATTTTTACATTTATAATTCATTTTTTCTCAATTTCTATTTCAAACCAACTTCCCTTGTAAGGAATAACTTTCATAGAAAAACTACCTGGATTTTTTGAATCTGGAGTGAAAAACATTCAAGTAGATCTGATAATTTGGTTTACTATAACTCTCTCTATACCATTTATTACAAATGTACCCTTATCGGTCATAAGAGGTAAACCTCACATATATACATCTTGTTCCTTGATTTCTCAAGTTCCTTTATTTAGCATTTCAAGTCTTACCTTGAATGGTGCTTCAAAGTTAAGATTTTTTCTTTTACAATCAGAAACTCAGTATTTTGGTTCTTCCAAAGAAAAACCTTTATAAAAAATATCTATTTTTTCTCAAGAAAAATCTGAGATTGGAAAAGCATCTTCAAAAGCTTTATTCAATCAAACATCAATAAAGTTTTTGAATGAATCAAGTTGAACTTCTATAAGTTCTGGAATTTTTATTATTGACCTGTCGTCAGTAAAAAAATATCTCCCTTTAACATCATAGATTTGTCATAAATCCTTACTAATGTTAACAGAAGATTCTATTAAATCCTTTTTCTTAGGCATCTTTTTTTTGCGTTATATACTAAAAAACATGCCCTAACTTCATCAAAAACACAAGTGTTTAGTTAGTGCAAACACTGGTATTATAGTGATAAATTTTAAATTGCAAGTTTTTTTTTGGAATTGCTGAAATAAAAATAAGTCAAAATTTTTTTGACTTATTTTTAAATATTTAATTTATACTAATGTATCGCCAAATAGATATATGTCCCATTTGTGACATTGATATGTGTAGCTGTGTTCTCATTTACCGCAAATCCCGTCGCATTGGGATCCACACTGTCATCACTCGTCACTTCGGCAGCGGTTGAGTTCAGACTCAGATGCGGATCATTCCCATCCACGATCCCTCTCACACTATCCCACACATACCAGTCTCCAGCAACATCCGTCCTCTTAATCAAGATGAATCTTGCCGTACTATCAAATCCCGCATTGACCGATAGGGTTCCCCCATTCCCCGTGTAACTTCCAACCTTTGAGATGTTGGGTTTGGTGGCGAAGAGGTAGGCGATGTAGTTTTGATTTAAAGTATTTAATACAACACCTCATGCATAGTTTTGAGTCCTGAATGTTGTATCCGTTACAAAATCCATATAGGCACCAGCTCCAGCTCCATTGTAAGTCATTATTCCATTGGAATTTAAAAAAATTTCTCCAGATGGATTTCCTCAAAATTGATTCATTGCACCAGAAGTATTTCACATATAGTGATATACATGCCAGTTATCACTTGTATTTCTTGGTTTTAAAATAACTAATTCCGGTCGAACTCACAATCAATGTCTTATGCTAGGTGCGATAGTTCAATCTCCTAGATAATTCACCACATCAAAGACTCATGGGGCACGGCGGAAGCTCCAGTTTATCCAGTCTGAAAAATCTCCCAGTGCACCTGCAATATAAAATTGACTATTATTATCAAATCGGTCGTTACTATCCGTTTCTATGTTTGATGTGCCCGAATTCAGCCTCTTTCCACCGCGTAATCTATCTGCAAAAATACCACTATAAGCTGTTCCTATGCGGTCTGTAAAGATACTTAAATCAACTGGAAATCCTGCATCTGCTGTGTAGGTGCCATTTGAAGAAGCAATGTCAGAATTATACACCTGCGTCCCACTTGTCGGTGGTTTGTTTGGTCGGCGGATGGCGAGGTAGATGTAGGTTTGAGATGTTTGCATCGATCCATTTGGAAACTGTACTCCAGTTGCTGTTGGGTAACCACGACCATTTCCGTTATCTTCTGCATTATTAAGATTTGCAAACAGATCATTACGGTAACCGCCATTAGGCCATGAACGCATCATATCTACCATAAACCAGTTAGTAGACGAGGTTGCTGATTTATACATCATATACTGTGGCTCCCACCCCAAATTTACACTTGCATTTCCATTCGCATCCGTTATGAAACTTCCTGCCTGAATAATCCCATCTGCACTCGTATCGTGAGCGAAGACGTAGGCAACGTACGTACCATTACTTGCATTTACATCAGCAGTACTTACATTAATCGTAAAATCTGAACTTGTAACACTAGAAAATCTTTGAGCTGAAGCAAAAGGATTTGGATAATTCAAAAAACCATCATTAGTTTGAGTCCTATGATAAACGACCCAGTCACTTGCGATATCTGTACGTTTAACTATAATCATCCCTGGTTCAATCCCAAGGGAATGATTAACCGTTATGCTCGTAGCGTTTCCCGTATACGTCACCACATCAAAGAACTTCGGAGCCTTGCGGAATGTCCAAGAAGCATAAGTATCATTACTATTATTTATTGATGTACTAGTTCCTAGTGAAAAACCATTGGAGTTAAATGAAGTTAATCATACTCCTCAGTCATAACTACTAGCCCAAGTACCATCTGAATTCATTTGATATCAAGCACCTCTTTTTGTATCAAACTGAAAATGATCCCCTAATGTATTACGACGCTTCACCCACACCATCCCTCCAAATCCAGCCAAATCAATTCAGTTGGTTATAGTCTGACTTCATCAGTTTCCTGTGTAGAGATATGTAGAGAACACATCATCAACATAGAGTTTTGATTCACAAGTATTTCAGTTCTGGGTGTAACCGGTATCACATTTCCAGGTACAGGCTGGTCAAATAGTAGAAGTTGTAGATGAATAGGCCCAGTTGGTTGTGTTATCAGTAGGAGTTGTAGCTGATTTAACTAGTCAGATAGCTGGAGTAGGAGCGGTTCAACTACAAGTGAAAGTATTAGTATTGTTGTTTGAATCTACAGTTGTTGATTGTATTGGTTTGAGAGATACTACTGCTTTTCATAGATTTGTAAGAGCTCAGGTATCTGAGTTTGGAGTGGTTAGAAGAGTATTAATTCATTGGTTATTGTTTATTAGAGTTCAAGAATATGTTGAGTATATTGATTTAAGATTGATTGCAAATGCAAGAAATTGAGAATCTGAGCTTGGAGCTCAAGTAGATGAGTAGATTAATTGAGGCATAAAAGCAATTCATCCAGTTGATGAATTAGTTGAGTCGTAAGAGAGTTTATTTATGAGATAGTATCCTGTAGAGGTAAGACTTAGAGATCAAGAATTAATGAAAAGAGATGGGGTAGCTATATAGTATAGAGTATTTCCTGTTTGAGTCTTGGTAAAAATTTCATTATAGTTTCATTTGAGGTATATGTTAACTTGATTAGATGCTGCTTGGGCTTGATTTATTAGTTCCTCCTCTATTTTAGGGGAGGTTAGGTGGGGTAAATAAGCGATAGTCTTTTCAAAGTTAGCTTTGATTTGGTATTCTTGGGTTAGGGATGTTAGAGAATAATCATATTCAGTGTTGGTAGATGGATCAGTTGGTTTTTTTGATATTTGATTTCAAAAAACTTGTATTACAGAGTCTCATAGTTTTCATTGAGTCCATACAGTTCAACCTGAATAAGTAACATCTTGAGTTGGTATTGATGGAGTTGGATAATTACCTCATTTCACTTTGAATAGTT
>CAZKUA010000016.1:0-14776 GCA_964555845.1 uncultured Candidatus Peribacteria bacterium
CTGGTATAGGAACTTCATCGAGTCCAGTTTCATTCATAACAGCACTCGTAATTAATCTCCGCGCTCCGTTCGTTGATAAAGGTTTCAGTGGCATAATTTTTCTCCTTTTTTGTCCTAATTTTGTTTTTGGCTTAAAAATTGGTTTCTCTAAGCTAAAGCTTTTATATTCTTAAAAGGAGATTTGTCAAGTTCTTCACACAAAATTCACATTTAATAAATTTCTTTTATTGCACTATCTTGAATTGTAGTCGTGTTGTTATCTCAAGAACTGGTTGAATATTGGTATATTTGATAGTATCAAAAAATTGTAAGAAGAAGTAAAAATATAGTCATAAATTTTGTAACTGGTGCTATATAGAGACTATAATCTCTGAATTTGTAAAAATGAATCTTAGCTACAAGGAAAAATCCCCAAACTATGGCCATTATTATAGTATATATTCAAATTAAAACTAAAAACATAATTAAATAAATTATAAAGTAAATAGATCCATTCGACTTCGTTTCACTTCGCTCAGGATGACGAAGAATTAAGCGAAATGACAGAAGTGATTAAAGTACATTGTTAAAGAAATCTTCTTTCTTTTTCATCCAATGGTGTCATTGTCTACATAATTTAGAAATATCTCTCATATCATATAAAAATTCCTTGATTCATTCTTCTAAAAATATTGTATTTTGACTTCATTTTACAAAAATTACACTTTGTTTTGTTGCACTTGCAATGATTTCTCTGATTTTTCTTCCAGCTTGGCGAGAACTCATAAACCAAGATATTTTTTCTTCTCAAAGATGTTTTACAAGTTCTTCGTATGCATATTTTTTCATTTCTTCTCATACAATAACAACCTTATCTATTTTTGAATTTATAATTCTGTTAGCTAGTTGTAAATGGAGTTTCTTTGATTCATCTCATAATTCTCTCATATCTCATAAAAATAATATCTTGTAATAATCTGAGCTTAGATTATCCATATAATTAATTCAAGCTCAAATCGCCACACATCATCAATTATAACTTCAGTCAATTATTATTGAATTATTAGCTCATTTTAATAAAACTCATCTTCATTTTTGAGGATTAATATTTGACATTATTTCTTTAATTTTCTCAATTTCTACTCCAAGCATTACTCAAAGTGCAAAAGCTGGAAGTATGTTATAAGTCTGAAATTCTCAAATTAAGTTATATTTTAGAGAATGAACATGTCATTTGTATTCTAGATCAAATTTTAAATTATTAATGTCAGACACAATATTAAACGCCACTAAATTAGCATTTTTTGAACTTATTCAAAAAGATAAAATATCTTTTCATTCTCTTTTTCAAAAAATTTCTTTTAATTTTGGATCATCTCTATTGTAAATTATATTTTTAGAATTTAGAGGAAGTTTTAATTTTTCATTTACATACACATTAAAATCAGGAAATTGTAGAATATGATTTTCAGATATATTGAGTATTATCCCATAATCTGGCTTAGCTACCTCAAGAATAAAATCCATTTCTCCTGGATGGTCTATTCAATATTCAAGCACGAGGTATTTTGGATAATTTCTAGAAAATCTAAGTAAAAATCATTTTATAAAAACCAAAATCCACAAAAATGGATTTCTATTTGGAGATTTGCTTTTTAGTACGGTAAGAGGTATTCAATATTCTCAATTATAATCATAAGGAGACATGTACACACTCTCTCAAAAAAGCGAACTCATAAATTCAAATATAAAATGAGTTGTAGTGGTCTTCCCTACCGTTCATGTTATCCCAATAACAATTGGTTTATGTTTTTCAATAACTTTTCTTGCACTAATTTGCAAAAGTTTTAATGCTATTTTTCTCATTAATAATGGGGTTAAAGATATTTTTTAAATAAATCATTGAATATTTTTGGATTTCCAGCTCATTTGCTTTCTTTCATAGCTTGTCCGACAAAAAATCCAAATATTTTCTCATTTCAGTTTTTATATTGTGAAACTTGTGTTGGATTTGAAGCAATTACTTTCTTAACTATTTCCTCAAGCGCTCACATATCATTTGTTTGTTTTAGTCATAATTTTTCAATTATTTCGCTTGTTTGTCATCAATTCACAAACAATTCTTCAATTATAACTTTTGCATTTGTAGAAGATAGCTCATCTTTATTTACTAGATTTATCACTTCAGCTAATTGCTTAATTTCAAATTTCAAAGAATCAAAAGAAACATTTTCCTCGCTTTCCTTAAAATGAGCTAATAAAACTGTTGTAATATATGAACAAGATTTTTTAGGATCATTTGTAAGAGATACAAGCTCCTCAAAATAATCCGAAATATTTTTTCCATTTGATAAAATTCTCGCATCATCTTCCTGAAGTTTGTATTCGTTTAAATATTTTAATCTTCTATCAATTGGAAGTTCATCAATAATTCTTACTTTTATATATTCGTCTGTCAGTACAAGTGGTGGTAAATCTGGTTCTGGGAAATATCTGTAATCCATCGCATCTTCCTTGCTACGAAGCGGAGAACTCACTCATTTTTCATCATTCCATCATCTAGTTTCTTGATCTATTTTTCCGCCTGCGTCATAAATTTTGGCTTGTCTTTTGTATTCAGTGTCAATTGCTCTAGAAATAGACGCGAATGAGTTAAGATTTTTAATTTCTACTCTATTTCTAAATTCATGCTCTCACGGAAGTCTTAGTGAAATATTTACATCACATCTTAGTTGTCATTTTTCCATATCGGCATCACTGGCTCCACAAAATCTCATAATTTTTTGTAATTCTTCCAAATAAGCTATAACATCTTCTTTACTACGAAAATCTGGTTCAGTTACTATTTCCATAAGTGGACTTCCTGCCCTATTATAATCACACAAAGTCTTACTACCCGCATGAACTAGCTTCCCGGCATCGTTTTCTATATGCATTCTATGAATATGAAAAGTCTTTAATTCACTATTTACAAATGTCTTAACCTCTCAATGTTCAACTATTGGGTGATAAAGCTGGGTTATCTGATAACCAGCTGGTAAGTCTGGATAAAAATATGATTTTCTATCAAAATTTGAAATTTTATTTACACTACATTTCATAGCTAGTCCTGCTCTCACAGCAAGATTTACAATTTCCTCATTTAATACAGGCAACATTCCAGGGAATCACATACAAACTGGACAAGTATTTTCATTCGGTTCACCCGCCAACTCAACAGCATTTTTACAACTACAAAACATCTTCGTTTTTGATTTCACTCTTACGTGTGTCTCTAATCACATTACAAGCTCATACATAATTTTATGTTTTTACTAACTATTTAATACCACCAAATAATATAGAAAATCCCAAAAATCGCAAATTAAATTTGGAAAAAATTTAATTTAGTAAAAAAGATTGATTATTTTGAGGAAAAAATATAATCAGATTATAGATAATAAAAACATAAATTTATGACTCAAAACTATCAAAACATCATAAAAATCTTAAAGGATTTAAATATAGAATTTGAGCAAATCGAGCATGAGGTAAGCAAGAGTTGTGATGATTCTAAGAGATTTCGTGACGAGAAATGACTTGTATGACTTTGAAGTAAAAATATAATATTTCACGCTAAATGAAATTTTTATCTTGTGGTAACTCATTGAGACAAACAAATAAAGGCTCGTAATTTTAAGAGAGAATTTTGAAGTAAGGATATAAGATTTTCATCACAAGACGAAATTACTCCGCTACTTTGAGCGACAATCTGATCTATTCCGCCTTTTGGATTTGATAATTCTACAATTAAAATATTTGTGGACAAGGAGATTTTTGAGAGCGAATATTTTATATTTAATCCCTCTGTTCCAACAAAAAGCATCAGGATAAAAAGCACTGATTTAAGGAAAATCTATGAAAATCTTGAAAACGAAATTAAATATTTTATTCAAGAAGAAGATGCGTTTGAGATTGTGGATAATTAAAAGAAAAGAATTTGATTATTTTGAGGAAAAAATATAATGGAAAAAAGAATTTAATTCTAAATATATTTATATGAAAAATAACTATTTTAATGATATGTCAATTTGAATGGTTGTAGATAAATCTCAAGCAACAGAAGTAAAAGAACAGCTTTTTTTACCACCAACTCCTTTACTTAAAATAAAGAAAAGACCAGAAGAAATTGAACAAGAAATAATTTATAGAGTCATAAATAAAGTTAGACATCTTTTGTGATTACCTACAATATTACCTTCAACTCCTTATTATAGAAAATAATTTCTGAAAGAATTTATATTACTTCTCCTTACTCTCCAAAATAGCCTTTTTAAGATAATGGGGAACTCCTATTGAATTTTGAACTAATGAAGAAAGTAGTGCAATAGAAGTGGCTCCAGCATTAGTCATATTTACTCAACTTTGTCATTTATCATAACCAATTCATCCAACTCAAATAATTGGAATATCTGAATTTAATCTTTTTCTGAGTTCTGTAACAGTTCTAAGAGATTGAGAATGAACTCATAATCAGCTTCTTCATCATTTTATAATTCCTCAATCTGGTTTAATTATTTGTGTGTCATAATCATGTTCTTGTGAAGTATTTGTCGCAGTAACTCCGTCAATTCAGACATCATTACAGACATTTGCAATAAGTTCAAGTCATTCAATAGTTAGATCTTTTATATTTTCTGGATTGTCTTCATTTTTTGTAAGTGGAGCAATTTTTACAAGTATAGTTTTTCTCTCGCATCCGTTTTCTAGAGCTAATTTTTTATTATGATTCATAATTCTAGTGAGAAGATTTTTTAAAATTATTTCTTGTTGCATACCAGTAACTCAGCATTGATTCGGGCAACTTACATTAACTTCAAATCAATCAATAAAAAGATATAATTTATCCATTAAATGCAGGAATTCGTCAGTTTTATTTTCATCTGTTGTTCTTGCGCTATTACATAAATTCGCAATTATTGGAATATTTGGCATTAATCAAAGCTTTTTTCTGTCATATAATCTCTTAACTTCCCAATCAATTCAATCTCCAGGAAGTCACATACCATTCACAATATCAGTATTATTAAATTTAAAAATTCTAGGCTCACGATTTCAGCTTTGCGCATACTGTGTAATTCATCAAATAGTTAAATATCCAAATCACAAGGCTTCCAATGTTTTAAGTCAATGAGATTGCTTCGCAAACCCTGCCGCAAGTCAAACGGGATTTTTGAAAGTCATATTTCAAACTTCAACTTCTAGAGATTTATCCTCTAAATAAAGACATTCGCTTAAACTATCTAAAATAAAATTAACTTTTTCAATAGAGTTGGCTCTTCTCATAGCAATACGGTGCCAAGATTCAATATTTTTATCAAAAATTCAAGTTTTATTTAGTCCTGAATGAATTGTGTGAATAATTTCTGGTGCGATTTTCATATAAATTATATTAAGTTTAAAATATTATTTTATATTGTCCAAGGTAAATTTTTTCCTTTTAAATCCCATGCTAATTTCTTTCATCATAAAAATAATTTTGCTGGAGTAATTAATTCTTTTCTTACATTTGGATTTATAAAGTAATCATAAGGAAGTTCCTTTTTATCCGATACTTCAAAATCTTTTTTAATAAATTTTACATTTTTTTGTGGTAAATCTATCTCATAATTTTTCTTAGCATTTTCACTTGCAAATTTGTGTAAATTATCTAATTGTCAGAAACTTTCAAATATTTGAATTAAAGCTTGAAGTGCAATTGGAGCAGTAAAAGCTCAAGCACATCAACAAGCGCATTCTTTTTTGCCAACTTCATGGGGAGCAGAATCAGTTCCAAGCATTATTTTCGGATTTCCACTTAGCACGTATTTAAGTATTGCCTTTCTGTCTTCCCAGAGTTTTGCTATTGGTTTAAAAAAATGATGAGGTTGAATTCACATTGATACAATATCATTATGAATAAGAAGTAAATGATGAAGTGTTACTGTCGCATAAAGATTTGGATATTTGTCTATTAATTCAATACATTCTTTTGTAGAAACATGTTCCATAATAATTTTGAGTTTTGGAAATTCTTGAGCAAGCTTCTCATAAATTGGAGCGAATTTTCTCTCTTTATCGAGTTCATCAATTTTATATCATCCATCAATTCTCTCTCAATGAACTAGAAGCGGAATTCAAAGCTCTTGCATATAAGTTAATGTATTTCTATATTCCTCAATATTTGCTCAATCAACTCACCCCTCAGAGTTTGTTGTTTGTCATTTTGGATACATTTTAATTCAAATAATGTGTGGTTTAATTTTTTTTAGAAATTCTCTAGTATAATCAGACCTAAAATTAATAGTCATATATGGCGTAAAATTTTCTCAATCAATAGCCTCCATAATTCTTCATTTGTATGAGATAACTTGTTCTAGAGTTTCTATTGCTGGAGCTAGATTTGGCATAATAATTCACCCGGCAAAAGTAGTAGCACTAGATGGGGCTACAGCTTTGAGCATTTCTCAATCTCTCAAATGAAGATGAGTATCAAAAGGACTTTCAAGGACAATTTCTGATATTTGTTTTGTACAAGATTGGACTAAATCAGCACAATCTCAGTGTATTTTCATCATTTCTAAATGTTCTGCGAGTGAAGTAGTCTCAGTAAAACACTTAAATTCAAGGTTTTCCATATTATAAATTTATAAAAAATAAAAAATTAACTTTTTAATATATACGAAATTTTATAATATTGTCAATATTTTTAAAAAAATTAAAATTAGTTGATTAATTTTAATAAATTCTATAATGAAAAAAATCATTATCTTTAAATGAAATCTTATGAAACTATGATTTTTTGAAATAATTCTAATTACTTCAACATTATTGGAATTTAACCCATTATTGCAGACAATTAAAATTATTAAGCTTAAACAATCCAAGGATGTATCATTATGGACTTATATTTTAATTTTAATTCTTGGTACAACATGGTTAATTTATGGTATTTCAATTAATAGTTTACCTCTAATTATTGGTAATGGTATAAAATTATTTGCGAGCCTAAGCGTTATAATTGCATATCTTTTATATAAAGAACCAAGAAATAATATTAATAAATAATCTAAAATGATATATACCACAAAACCAGAAATATTTAATCCAAGATTTGAAATAGTTAGTTGCTTTGTCGAATTTCAGGGTGAATTTTTGCTTTTATTAAGGCAAGACCACAAAAGTGAGCCAAATACTTATTGAGTTCCGGCTGGAAAAGTCTGAGAATTTGAAGATATCCGAGAAGCAATTGAGAGAGAAATATTTGAGGAAACCTGATTAACAAATCTAGATATTTCATATTTTGATAAAGTCTATGTAAAATATGATAATTATGATTTTATCTATCATATATTTCACTCAAAATTGGATAAATTACCACAAATTACAATTAATCCAGACGAACACAAATCCTACATTTGGAGAAGTCCAGAATTATCTCTTTGTGAAAATTTAATCGAAGATGAAGATTGATGTATTAAGATGTTTTATTGAATATAATCCCAATATCTTACTTCCCTATTTCTAAATTATATTTTTCTCCAAAAATAAACTTGACTTTTACTTAAAAATACATAAACATAATATGTTTTTATATTTTTTATATGTAAATATTATGACAAATTCAGTTGAAAAAGATGATATTCTTTCATCAGAAACAGTTTGTAAAACATCACTTGAAGCACTACAATCTCCAGTAGCTGAGAGAGTTTTGTATTTAGCATTAAGGGAAACTCTTGATGAATTTGAATTTAGAGATGACGATGTAGCTAAAATAATGATTATTTTTACCAAAATAATTCAAGGAGAAGATATTTTAGATAATGAAATCACCTTTTTTCAAGGAGTTTTAGAAAATAAAGATTTTCAAAAAGCTTATTATTGAGTTTTAAATAAAATTAAATTTAAAGATGTATCATTTGAGGAACTCGCGAATTTAAAAGAAAAAATCAGTTTCAGAAATCTAAGCGTAATGATCCATAAATTAATAGTAAAAAATAAAGTTTCATTTGCACTATCAAGATGAGAAACTATAAATTGCACTACAGTAAATTTAATAGATAAAAAATATTCTAATTATACAGAAATAGAAGGTAAAATATACGAAAAAATTTGAGAAAATGTATTTAAAACAACACTTGACGAAGAAGTTAAAATTTTTATTAAAAATAACTGAACTTTAGAAGAAATAGAATGAATTGAAGATGCTGAAAAAATATTTATTGCAGAAACAAATTTAGAGTGATTGGAAAATATAGTAGCACTACATTATTGAAATTGAATGTGTTGAATTTCAATAAGATTACGTTATTTATATAATTTAAATACAAAGAAAATCTTTGAAATTCCTTCAATTATAGGATATATTGAAAGAGAATGAGAAAAAAAAGAATGAGAAAAAATTAAATATGATAGAAAATGAAGAATATATATAAAAATGTTTAATGATGATTCTATTTTATTTGATACGAATAACATGGAAATAGTTGGGCGGGATGTTATAAAAAGCTTTGATTTTAATTATAAGGAATATTATATAAGAAAATCAAGAAGTGGTTCAATTTCATTACGCTGTGTATGAGATGAATTATCAATCCCAATTTCTAATTGAAATTTAGATAATATAATTATAGACGAGAAGAAATGAATAGTCAAATATAGATGAATATTTTGAACAAAATTTGGATGAATAACTATAGACTTATCAAAATTATAAAAAATTATTTATTTGTCTTTTTCGTAAAAATGATTATATTTCTCACAATATAAATTTTTTGAAGAAATGGAAAAAATATCAAAAAGGGGGTTACTTGGCAAAAAAATACCAACTTGAAACTGGAGGAAATATGTGATTATATTTTGAAAGGTTTTGGTTTTTTTGTTAATTCCATTGTTACTGGCCTTACTTCTCGAATTTATCCAGAAATGAAGTATCCTAACCGTATTTGATTTTATCAAAAACAACGCAGTTGTTTTTTTGTTTTCATACTTTATAACTCTGCTTTTATTCTCATCCTTTTTTGTAATTATCGGACCAAATCTATGAGTTTGATTGTATTTAGCTATATTTTTCATATTTTCACTTATAAATCATTTTAAGGTTTTAATTCTTTGAGAGCCATTTTATCCAGTCGATATTTTCGTAAATGCTGGATCTAGCAAAGAGCTTTTTAGTTTTATTAAGCCAGGTTCTGAGATTTATCTAATATATTCATTTTTGTTTTTAATTCTGATATTTGCTCTTCATTTTCTAGTTTTTAGGAAGACCAAAATATCAAAAAAAATTAGAATTATTCTACTTTTACTATTAATACCATCAAATTATTATATTTTTGCGTCAGAAGATTTTAGAGTTATAAAGCTTCAAAGACTCACAGGATTAAATGTAGAATGACTTTCTTGGAGACAAAAATATAATTATGACAATAATTGATTTGTGGTCTGATTTTACACAAATTTAGGAAATATTTTCATTGAAAAACCAGATAATTATAGTAAACAAGAGATTCAAAATATACTCTCAAAAAGTCAGGAAACGACTAATTTATGAGAAAATAAAGTTAGACCAGATATAATTTTTATACTAAGTGAAGCCTTTTGGGATATTTCAAAACTACCAAATATAGAATTTAGCGAAAATCCACTAAAAAACTTTGATAATTTAAAAAAAGATTTCTCAAATGGCTCTCTTCTATCCCCTACTTATGGCGGAAAGACGGCAATGGTAGAATATGAAATGTTAACTTGAAATCTTGTAAAATATCTACCATTTTGAAGCATTGCCTACCAGCAATACATCAAAAAACCAATTCCAAGTATTGTCTGGGAATTAAAAGATAATTGATATTCAACTCTCGCAATTCATTCTTATGAAAAGTCATTTTTTAATAGAGAAAAAACTTATCCGCTCCTATGATTTGATAAATTTATATGACAAGAAGATATGGCAGGAGCATGGTATAAATGACCTTTTATTTCAGATAAAGAATTTACAGACAGAATTATAGAAAATCTTGATAAAAAAAGCGACAAACCAAAATTTATATTCTCAATTTCTATGGAAAATCATTTCCCTTATAATTGGGAGAAATTCAAAAAAAATGAATTAGATATTGAAGTTACAAAATCAAATCTAACCGAAGCTAGCAAACAAATTGTAACAAATTATGCACAGTGAATTAAAGATGCCGACAAGCAATTACAAAGACTTATCGACCACATCAAAGCCTCAAACAAGCCAACAATTGTAGTATTTTTCTGAGATCATCTCTGAGCCCTGTGAGATTCTTATTTCACATACAAAGAAACTGGATTTGTGGGTAGCGATGATGAGACGAAATGGACAAAAGATGAGTTTCTTAAAATGTATTCAACGCCTTATCTAATTTGGGACAATATCTGACTAAAAAAAGATGACAAAAAATATATCTGAAGCTCATTTCTCTGAAATTATATTCTTGATTTAGCCAATATCAAAAAGAAAAGCAAATATTTCAACTATGTCTCACACATCTACAACAACTGTATTACCTGAAATTCCAAGAAGCTAATTATGGATAAAAATTACCAAATGATAGATAATATCTCATCACTAAAAGATGACTGCAAAAACATAGACAAAGACAATTATACACTCCAATACGACATTTTATTTTGAGAGAATTATTTAGGGGAATAAAAAATAATCCTGAAAATTTTTTGATAATATTTGCAAAAAAAATCTTTAAAAACTAGCTAATTTTTTTATTTCACTAAATAAACTTTTTGTTTTACTATCCTTTTCAAATACTTTTTTTTGCAAATCAAAAGATCCCTTTATTCAATCTTTCGCAATTTTTCTTAAATTTCTATTTAATTTTTCTTTTTGTGTCATAGTAATTTCATTATATTAGTAATAAAAAAATTTCAATTACTCAATAGTTCATCTATTTTATTAAGTTTCATTTGTAGATTTTTCTCATTGTAATCAACATTGAATGTTTTGTCAAATTTATTTTTATTAATAATGCTTGATTTAGTATCAAATATTGATTTTTTATAGTTTTTAAAAGCCACTATAAAACTTATATCTGGAAATTTTTCTAATATTTCAAATGAATTTGAAATAGAGTTATAATATTTCTCAATAAAAATATTTTGTGGAACATTTCTTTTTCAATCTAGTTCTCTTTTTTTAGTATAAAAATAAGAAAAAACTGGATCTTGGTAAATAAGAATTATACCAAAATCTCTATTTTTTCTTTTACATTGTCATATATTTTGTTCTATAACATTCATATTTCAAAAAGTTCAATCTACAACTAAATTTAAATTATTTTGCATACAAAATTTATATATTTTATTTGCAACCTTAGTTGAGTTTTCTTGAAATTCAGACGCATTTATTCAATTATATCATTCAAATAAATTTCTATATTTATCAACATCAATTATCACATATTTACTATTATCAATTCTACTTTCAATAAATTCAGTTTTTCCAGAACCAGGAGCTCATGCAAGAAAAATTGTAGACGGTTCCTCTGGATTAATTTTAAAATTTTCAAGTCATTTTTCTGTTAAAATATTACAAAAATACTTAAACATTTCATTTATTCATTGCTCATTATTTTTGAATAATTTTTTCATTGTTTATTGAAAATTAATATACTTTTCAAGTATAGAAAATTTTTAAAAAAATCAAATTTAAGTATTTTCTCTACCTCCAGATTATTAAATAAGGAATCTAAAAAAATAGGACAACCACAAGGGATTGTCCCTACATTGAATATTTCAATGTAGGGGTATCCTTTATGAGTACCCCCTAATTTTAATAAATATATTCTTACTCCACTTCCCCTTCCACAGTATTTTCATCTTCTTTCTTCTCGTTGTTGTCTTTTACCTTAACTCCATCATCTTCTTCTTTTGGTGTTTCAGTTTGTCATTTTGAGTAGATTTCTTGTCAGATTTTCATCATGATTTCTTGGAGGGCGCTGGCTTGGGTATCTATTTCCTCTTTTGAGGCATCGAGATTTTCTAGGACTTTTTTAAGGGATTCTATTTTCTCTTTTGCTTCGTCTCCGAGTTTTGTGTCAAATTTTCACTCATTATCTTTTAGGGTTTTCTCGGCTTGATATATGGCACTATCTGCCATATTGCGAGATTCTATAGATTCTTTTCTTTTCTTGTCAGCTTCGCGATTTGCTTCGGCTTCTTTTACTAGTTTATCTACTTCACCACTATCCATTCCGGTTGATCCTTGAATTGTAATTTTTTGTTCTTTTCAGCTTCATTTGTCTTTTGCTGTTACATGGAGAATTCCAGATGCGTCAATGTCAAAAGTAACTTCGATTTGTGGTACTCATCTAGGAGCTCCGACAATTCCAGAAAGTACGAATCTTCCAAGAGATTTATTGTCCGCTGCCATTTCTCTTTCTCATTGAAGTACGTGAATTTCTACGCTATCTTGATTGTCTTGAGCGGTAGAATATACTTGAGATTTGCTTGATGGAATTGTAGTGTTTCTCTCAATCATTCTTGTCATCACTCATCAAAGAGTCTCAATACCAAGTGATAATGGAGTAACATCAAGTAGTAATACATCTTTAACATCTCCAGTAATAATTCCGGCTTGAATAGCAGCTCAAAGCGCTACTGCTTCATCTGGATTAACTGAAGAATTTGATTTTTTACCGAAGAAATCTTCTACTTTTTTAAGAACTAAAGGCACTCTAGTCGAACCTCAAACTAAAATTATTTCATCAATTTGAGAAGCCTGAAGTCCTGAGTCTTTTAATACTTTCTTGCATGGTTCGATAGATTTCTCTACTAAATCATAGATTAATTCTTCGAATTTTGCACGAGTAATTTTTAGAAATAAATTCTTAGGTCCTGAAGTGTCAACCGTAATATATGGCAAATTAATCTCAGTCTCAGTAGTTGCTGATAGCTCTTTTTTTGCTTTTTCAGCTTCATCCTTAATTCTTTGAACTGCCATAGGATCCTTACGAAGATCTACTCATTGTTCTCTTTTAAATTCGTCCACAATATATTCGAATAATCTTTGGTCAAAATCATCTCAACCAAGGTGAGTATCTCAATTTGTAGCTAGTACTTCAAAAGTTCACTCAGCTCCTATTTCAAGAATTGATATATCAAATGTACCTCCTCAGAAGTCATAAACTGCAATTTTCTCTTCTTTTTTCTTATCAAGTCAATAAGAAAGTGCTGCTGCAGTTGGCTCATTTATAATACGCTTAACATCCAGTCCTGCAATTTTTCAGGCATTAATTGTAGCCTGTCTTTCATCATCATTGAAATATGCTGGCACTGTAATTACAGCCTCAGTTACTTTTTGTCATAGGAATTTCTCTGCATCTTCTTTTAATTTTTCTAGTACTTTTGCTCCAATTTCTTCTGGTCTAACGTTTTTTCCATTAAATTCTATAAGACACTCTCCATTATCTCACGCAACTACCTTAAAAGGAATATTTTTGATTTCATTTTGAACTTCACTAAATTTTCTTCAGATAAATCTTTTTGAAGAATAAATAGTCTGAGCAGGGTTTACTACAGCTTGTCTTTTAGCTGACATTCCCACTAATGTTTCTCAGTTTTTATTTGCCACAACTGATGGAGTAGTTCTACCTCCTTCGGCATTTGGTATTACTTTTGCTTGTCATCATTCCATAAATGCCACACAAGAATTGGTAGTACCAAGGTCTATTCATATAATTTTTCACATAATTTTATTGGTTATAAATTAAATTAACATCCCCATTATATAGTGCCAACTCCAAAAGTCAAATCTTTTTTAGCACTTTTTTACTTTGGTGCTAGTTTATGGAATTTAGACAAAAATTATCTCCACCGAAGGTGGAGATAATAGTAGGAATTTTTGAGTAAATTAATCATTAATCAATATTTTAATATTGATTAATGATTAATTATCTTACAAAAAATGATATAGTTTGCATAGTACCATATGAAGTTTCTCAATTCCGCCAATACGGTCAAGATATATTCCATGATGCATTGGGCTGATTTCAGCAAGCAAGTCATGTCCGAAGACTCCACTGAGCTCAACCACATCAATAAACCAAACTTACATGTGCAAACGGGTATGTTCACTGTGCAATGGGTGAAGAACAAGTTGTTTTATAATCAGAGGAATTACATGTAGCCTTATAATTAGCTGTAGATGTTTTTATTTGTGCCAAAACTTTAGTATAACCTGTTATTAAATTTATTGCACAATAATCACTTGAATTATTAGCAATTCAAATTGTAGTAGATACATTAGATCAATTTAAACATGTGGGATTTGTAGAATCTAAAGATGAATTACTAATTATAAGAGAGTAGCCACCTCAGTCTGTAGTCATATCACAATAAGTTTGAAAGGCTGGATTAATACTTGGTTTTATCCAATAAGTTCAGTCTCATATATTTCATCATTTATCTAAAATATCTTTACATGTTAATCAAGGAGTAGTACTTGTAGATCATATTAAGGTAATTACTTTCTGTGCACTACAATTCATATTATTTCATCAATTTGAACCAGCACATGTCCATGTCCAAGGTCAAGTTCATAAAACTGTACCAGATAAAGATCCAGTATTACAAGCATCTAATCAAGTTATCGTAGAACTATCTAGAAGAGTTTGACCACTGATGGTTCCACAGACTCAATTAATTACATTAACAACACTCCCACTCATTCCAACTACAGTTCCTCAGCTAACAACAACTTTTTCTATTGTTGATGTATCAAATCAAAGACTTGTAAAAGTTC
>CAZKUA010000017.1:0-12459 GCA_964555845.1 uncultured Candidatus Peribacteria bacterium
TTTTCAATTTTATTTCAGCTCTCATCTTTTGTTTCTATTTTTAAAAATTTATTTTCAAAAACATTATACCAAAAATCTTTTGCATTAATATTAATTTTATTTTTATCACAAGATTTAAAAAATCATCACATATTTTCATAAGATATTTTTGATAAATCTTTATCTTTAAAAAGTGAGATTGCTGGATCATTTTTAGATTGTTCCATTTCTCATTTAGAATTTATTTTTCTTCAATAAGTTTTTAGAGCATTTACAGATTTTCTAAGACGAATTTGTTCTTTTAATTCAGATACCATATCATCCTCACTCTCTCATTTAAGTCATAAAAATGGTTTTAAAACATCTTTTAAAAAAGGAAGTGTACATAAGAAGGCTATAAATTTTGAAATTTCATCCATTAATTTTCATTCTGGTAATTTTGTTACTAAATCAAAGACATATTCTTTTGTTTTTTCTGCTGAAATTAAACTAATATCATACCCATCAATTTTATTTTTAACTAATTGAAAAAACTTCCTTTCTTCCTCAGAAGAAACTTGTGTATAATTTGATAAATCAGTTTTATCATTAAATTCACTTATATTTTTTGGACTTTTCAAGAAACTTTCCAGCACTGGATTTTCTTTATTTTTAGTTATAAAAGATTTCAAATTATCAGTTTCTGTTTCAAAAAATTTCAAAAATTTATCTGTAGATCCTTCTTTATTATTTTTTATTTCTTTTTCATCTTCATTAAAAACCTTAGAAAGAACATCGCCTGTCGATATGTTACTATAACTTTTCATTTTTTTATTAAATCCACCAATTAATAAATCGGCAATTCCAGAATTTATAACTTTTCACAAAATTCAAAGTTTTATGTTTTCTATCTGTTCTGGTTTTAGATTTAAATCCTTGAATTTAGTATCAATTGCTCCAGAAATTTTATCTTTCGCTCATAAAATTAATTTAGAATCAACTTCCTTAAAAGCATTATCATAAACCATGATTTCTTTATTTAATCCTTCTTTTCTTTCCTGAGTTTTTTCTCTTATCTGAGTGGCCTCAGCGAATTTCATAGCTTCAGGATTTTGAGCTGGAACTTTTGGTTGTTCAACATTATTTAGCTCTAGAATTTCTGCACCCATATTTATTTTTGTTTAAAAATTAAAACTAACTTTTGTACAATATATCATATAATTAAAATTATTGCAAAAATATTGATATTTTTTTAAAATTCATATAATGATTAAATTATCATTTAATAAATTAGTATATGAAAAATAGAAATTTGTTTACTCTATGACTTTGATATTTAGCTGGAATAGCTATTGCTTCTAGATTTTTTAAAAAAGATAAAAGCAAGAAGTATAGTAGTAAAGTTGAGGAATTTGGCGATAATTTCGTGCAAATTCACAAAGATTTTTTCTCATTTATTAATGATTCTACCATGACAGATGAGAATAAAAAATTACTTAATGAATACAAAGATAAAGTTTTGGCTCAAATTGAATTATTTAAAAAAGAAGCTAAAGATGTGGCGGCAGATCTAAAGGCAAAATGAATTACTAAAAAAGATGAAATAGAAAAAGAATTAAAAGTGATTTATAACAAAAGAGCAGAATATATTGATGAAATTAAGGTGCAATGAGAGGATTTGTATGAAGAAGTTAAAGAGGCAGTTTTAGAATTTGTAAAAGATTCAAAAGAAAAACTTAAAGAAACCTACAAAGAAACAAAAGCAAAATTAAAATAATTTACCCCACCTAAAAAAATAGTACTAATCCAAAAATAAAATGACACAAGAAGAAAAAGATGAAGAAACTCTTGAGCAAGAACTAGAAAATGAGCTTGAAAATATTAAAGAAGAGGAAAAAGAATTAGAGACTGATATTTCAAAAATCTCAGATGAAATAAATATTTTAAAAGATTCTCTAGCAAGAGCTCAGGCCGATTATCATAATCTTGTAAAAAGAGTAGAGAGAGACAAGGCGGATATGTGATCTTATATTACATGAAATGTTGTAGTGAGACTACTAACTTTTGTGGACAATCTAGAGCGCCTTATTTCAGCTACTCCAGAGGAACAAAAACAAACTCCCCTTTTTGAATGAATTAAATCAACTCATTCAGGAATTATAAAAACACTCGAAACTATGTGAGTAAAATCATTTGATTCCCTACTCCAAGAAGTAGATACAGACCTACATGAAGTTATGAGCCAGCTCCCAGGAAAAGAGTGAATTATAATACAGGAATTCGAGAAATGATACAAACTCCACGACAAAGTAATTAGACACGCGAAAGTTATAGTCTGAACAGGAGAATAAACAAATACCCGAAAAATATCCCGCAACAATGCGGGATATTTTTTCTTGACATTTCCGGATTTTTTTCTATTATCAAGAAGTAAACAAAAACAGAAACTAAAACAAATAACAAATATACTCATACGGAGGCTTTGCTATGCACAAAATATCTTATGACGAGTTGTCTCCTGAAGCTCAGGCGACAACTACAAGGGAAGAATGGGAGAAGAAATGTGCTGAATGGGGCACATTAAATCTTCCTGATGACCAATGTCAGTGTGGTCAAATCAACTGCGATTGCTGGATGAAGGTTCTGGAAGATCCAGCCCAATTCAGACAAGGCTCGTTGGCCAAATAAAACCAGAGTGAGGAGAGAACAATGAAAGAAGTTATAGAAAAATATTTTTGTGCTTTACAGAACAAATCTCCGAACAACTACAAGATTGTAACACTCTTTGTGCTTGCAATCGCCCTGATTTTAAGCTTTCTTGATGTTTCTACTGCGCCAGTTAGGTTTACATCAGGCGTTGTCGCCTTTTCTATCCTAACCATTCTCGGTGCGGCAGCTCAGCCATGAAAAGAATAATAAGTCCAAAAAGGAGGACTTGGAAAAGGACCCGGTTAAATCTGGGCCTTTTTTATTTGTGATAGATTTATATTTTTGATAAACTTTTTTCAGATTTCGTGGAAATTGGTAGGACTTCAAGAGGTGTAGAAAATAGTTTCTCATCAAGTTGATAAATTGTTTTTAATTTCTGGATGTCTTTGTAGATAAGTTTTAAATTTTATAGCTGAATCATGCGATGGATCTATAATTTGTTTTTTTGAGAGATTTTGAATTTCGTCTTTTATAAGAGAATAATGGGTACAACCTAGCACAATTGCTTCAATATCGCTATCAAATTTATCTAAATAATTTTTTAAAGTTTCTTGAAAATTTGGGGTATTTATCTTTCACTGCTCAATTAGTGGAACCAAGTCTGGAGCCTCTATTTCTTGAACTTCAATTTTATTATTTAGGATATGAACTCTCTCTTTATAAGCTTTTAGTCTTACAGTATTTAGAGTTGCTAGAACTCAGACCTTTTTTAAATTAAGTTCATGAACTTTCTCAGCGCCCGGAATAGTAACTCAAAGTATTTTTTTATCTGGAAAAATATGTTGTTGCAGAGTTCTAATTGTGCAAGCTGTAGCTGTATTACAAGCCAAAATAACTATTTGAGCTCCGGACTCAAAAAGAAATCTTACTCAAACTTCTGTTAATTTAAGGATTTCGCCATAAGATTTATCTCAATAAGGCACATTCGAAGAATCTCAGAAATAAATATAGTCATATTCTGGCATTATTTTCTGGAATTCTCTCAAAGTCGAAAGTCCTCAAAATCAAGAGTCAAATAGTCAGATCATAAATTAAATAATTAATTTAAATTACCCCACCTAACCTCCCCTAAAATATGGGAGGAATAAAAAAAGAAAACTCCCCTATTTTAGGGGTTGGGTGTAATTTTAAATCTTTTTTTGTTTTATTTCATCAACTAATCCTCTTACAAATGTATGAAGAGTAGCCTCGCTTTGGTCTTTGGTTTTGTAATTTCTTATGGCAACAGTATTTGAACTTGCCTCTTTTTCTCAAACTACAACAATATAATTGATATGCATTTTTTCAGCATTTCTCACTTTTTTATTTAAACTATCAGAACTCTCATCAATATTTGCTCTTATTCAGGCACTTTTTAATTCATCAAAAACCTTTTTTCCATATTCATTAAATGCCTCACTTACTGGTATTACAATTGCCTGTCTTGGAGCTAACCAAAGCGGATATACTCATACAAATTGTTCCGTAATTATTCCTATAAATCTCTCAAAACTTCCAAAAATAGCTCTATGAATTAAAACTGGAGTTTTTTTAGTTCAATCTTTATCTACATATTCCATGTTAAATCTACCAGGAAGCTGGAAATCAAGCTGAATGGTAGCCAGTTGCCAAGTGCGCCCAAGCGCATCTTTTATTTGAACATCTACTTTTGGTCAATAAAAAGCTCAGTCTCACTCTTTAAGTCAATATTTTATATTATTTTCAGAGAGCGCTCATTTCAAATCATTTTCTGCTTTATCCCAAGTTGAAATTTCTCAAAGGAAGCTTTCGGGTCTTGTGGATAAGAAAAAACTAGGTTCTAAGCTAAATACTCAATAAAACTCTTTTACCATATTTAGTAAATTTTTGATTTCATCAAAAATTTGGTCTTCACGAAGATAAATATGAGCGTCATCTTGAGTTATAGTTCTCACGCGGAAAAGTCAATTTAATTCTCCAGATTTTTCATTTCTAAAAATTCTACCAATTTCATTAAATCTAATCGGTAAATCACGATAAGAAACTTGTTTTTCATTGTAAATCAGTATTCCAAAAGGACAATCCATAGGTTTTAAACAAAGAGTTTCTTCATCATTTTGCCAATGATACATATCTTCTTTGTAGTGTTCCCAATGCCCAGAAGTAATCCATAAATCATTTTTTGCCATTTGTGGAGTCTGAATTTCTGTATATCAATTATCAGCGTGGAATTCTCTCCAAAAATTCTCTAATTCTCTCCAAATAGCAAGTCAGGCTGGATGCCAAAAAGCTGCACCAGGACTCTGATGGTGAAAACTAAATAAATCGAGTTTTTTACCAATAATTTTATGGTCCCTTTTTCTAGCTTCTTCCAAAAGTCTCAAATGTTCATCCAAAGCTTCCCTACTCTCAAAAGCAAATCCATAAATACGAGTAAGCATAATATTGTTTGCATCATTTTTCCAGTATGCTCAAGCCATTCTCTCTAATTTAAAAGAATTCTCATCAATCTCGATTGACTTTCTAACATGAGGTCATCTACACATATCCACAAAAGTTTCAACTCACTGTTGAGTTAAATTTTTATAAAAAGTTAACTCAGTTTCTCCAGATTTTTTCAAATCCTCTGCCATTTCAATTTTGTAAATTTCTCAAGTTGCCTTAATAGCTTTAATTGCCTCATTTACAGGAAGTTTATATTCCTCAAAAAGTTGATTTTGCTTAATAATATTTTTCATTTTCTTCTCAATTTCCTTGAGATTTTCCTCCTTGAATTCAATCCCTCAAAAATCAAAATCATAATAAAATCAATTTTCTATATCAGGACCAACAGCAAGTTTAACATCCGGATAAATAGATTTCACAGCCTGAGCCAGAATATGTGCCAAACTATGGCGAATTGTAGTAATTGGGTAGTTCATAAATTAGTAAATTAGTAAATATTATTTTTAAAAAACTCCCACTTTCAGTGGGAGTTTTTGTTTATTGCATCAAAAAAACCCTACTTTGTGGAAGTATTAGAAGTATTTCTCGTTACAAGTCATGCGACCATATCAAGGGTTGGTTGGAATTAATGGGGATATTTTATAAAAATAATTTAAAAAGTCAAAAAAATAAAAAACTTGACAAATTTAAAATTTAAATAAACTGAATTTTGCATTTAGGTTAGGTTGTTTTTTAAAAACATTTTTAAGGAGAAATCGACAGATGCAAAACCAACAAACACACGTTACCGCAATTCAGGTTAAGGCTGCCAAAAAAGACACCGGCTCATACCATGCCGCAGCCCAATGTTTCGGAAACTTCCCATTCTCACCCCTGGCAAAAAAATTGCTCCAGGTCAACGGAGTTGAAGTATAACAGTAATCGTGTTGTTTAACCCCAGAAGAGGCCCGCTAGATGCGGGCCTTTACTATTGTATTTAAAAATATTTATCAAATTTGATTTTTTAAAGAAAAAACATAGAATAAAACCTATATAAATAATAAAAAGTAATTTAAAAAAGTAATGTCATTATACCAAAAATACAGACCGAAAGACTTTGAGTCGTTAATCTGACAGGAATTCGTAAAAATATCACTTCAAAATGCCTTGATTCAAGACAAAACTGTTTGAGCATATCTTTTTTATTGATCTCGTGGGACAGGTAAGACAAGTGTGGCTAGAATTTTGGCAAGATGATTTAATTGTACTGATTTGACGAAAGAATGAAATCCATGTCATAAATGTGATAATTGTGAGTCTTTTAATAGTTGAGAATTTATTGATATTATAGAAATAGATGCAGCGAGCAATACCTGAGTTGATAATATTCGTGAACTTATTGAAAAGGCCCAATTTCAACCAAATCAAGCTAAATACAAAATTTATATAATTGATGAGGTGCATATGCTCTCTAAATGAGCTTTTAATGCGCTTTTAAAAATCCTTGAAGAACCGCCATCTCATGTGAAATTTATTCTTGCAACAACTGAAATTCACAAAATTCCAGATACAATAATCTCTCGTACTCAAAGATATGATTTCAAAAAAATTACAGAAAATGATATTTCAGATAGATTAAGGCATATATCAAAAAGTGAGGATATTATAGCTGATGAGGCTGCTTTGAGTCTTATAGCAAGACTTTCAAAATGATGACTTCGCGATGCTATTTCTTTGTTTGAACAATATTCAATTTGATGACATTTAAAGCTCGAATATTTAAAACACAATCTTCAGCTTGTTTGAGACGAATTCTTAATTGAATTTAGTGAAAATATTGTAACTAAAAATAAGGATAAAGTAATAAAAAATCTTGAATTTCTAAAATGAAAATGAATTGATGTTAAGATTTTTATCGAGGAAATGGTATTTTATCTAAGAAATGAACTTATCGCAAATTTCTGAAAAAATGAATTTAACACCTATATCGAAATTTTTGAAGCCCTTCAAGATATTTATTCTAAGCTAAGATTTGTACCAGATACTTTTAGTTCCCTCGAGATTTGAATCCTTAAAATAATAAGTGATAAACAAAATAATTCTTGAAATATTATTAAAAAAGAATCTCCCTCTTCTGTCATTCCAGTGCAGGCGGCAATCTATAAAAAAGATATCTCACCCAAATTAGAAAAAGAAAAAAAATCACCAAAAAACGATGTAAAAGAAGCACCTTTAGAACAAGAAAATAAAAAAACTGAGGCTATTAATATAGCTGTATTAATAGAAAAAATCAAAAAAGAAGCTGGAAAAGGATTTGTGGCAATGACTCTAAAGGCCTCGAAATTTGATATTGATGAAAAAAAATGTATAATCCGCACAAGTACAAAATTCAATTATGATAAGTTAAATACACCCGAGATAAGACATTATTTAAATGCAAAAATAGAGGAATTGTTTTGACAAAATTTAAATATTTTAATAGAATACAGCGAAGATTGAGACCTTTTGTGAGAAGCACTAGATGTTTTTTAATATTTTATTTTTAGAAAAATATGAAAATACCTTACATTATAAAATTAGTTTTCAACAGATTTTTTGTTCAAAAAATCTTTGCAATATGACTTTTAATTTTTATTTGATATTATTTAAAAGGATTTTTTGCAGTATTTTTAATTACATTTCTTTTTGCTTATTTATTCCTTAATCTATGAGAATTCTTAAATAGTTTTTTAATAAAATATATAGAAAAAATTCACACAAGAAGAGTTAGAAATTTTCTAAAAGCAGTTTTTTGAATTAACGCAATAGTATTATCACTCTATATTTTATTTATATGATTAATAATTTTTGCCATTTCAGATTTGCTTCCAAAAATAATTCAAGAATTGACAGATTTGCCTAGATCTATGCCATTTCTAGCTACCCAAGTAAAAGAAGTACTACAAAAATTACAAGAATTAATGAGTTTCAAACAAAATATTCAATGAACCATAACAGATTTATTAAAAGAAAGCAATTACGAGATAATAATGAATTTTTTATGAAATCTAAAAAGTGTTTGATTAGTTTTAATAGAATTTGTGATTTCCCTTATTTTAAGCTATGTATTTATAATTGATAGAATAAAAATTAAGGCCTATTTAGAAGATATCAAAAAATGAAATTTCGCATTTTTATACAGAGAATATGAGATAATTTTTAGCAAAATCGCAAATGGGTTTGGAATGATATTTAAAGCTCAAAGTATAATTAGCTTCGCCAATACAGTGCTCACAATCGCATCTCTTTATATTATAAGTTTTGCTCATTGATGAGACCAATTTCCATATATTTTTACACTCGCAATAGTCGTATTTATATTTGGATTTATACCAGTTATGTGAACATTTTTGTCTTCCCTGCCAATTATCGCAATATGATTTTCTTACGGTGGAATAACAGTTGTAGTCGAAATCCTGCTTATGGTGACATTTATCCATATGGTCGAGGCATATTATCTTAATCCAAAAATAGTTTCTTCATATATGGAACTCCCAATTTCTCTTACTTTTTTGATTTTGATAGTGTCAGAGCAAATTATGTGAATGGCCGGACTTCTTATCTGAATGCCAATTTTCTATATAATTATTGATTTATTAAAAGATTTTAACAATTATGTTACCAAAGTTAAATGAACTTATCATAGCATAGATTCACTTAAAGATGAGACAAAAGACAATATAAAAAGTCAAATAAGACTTTCTAGATCCGGTAAAAAAAGTATTTAACCGTGTCATCCTGAGCGTAGTCGAAGGATCTATTATTATAATAACTAAATTATTTTATGGCAAAAGCAAATGTGTTACAAACAATTTCTTTAAATAAATATCTTGATGGAAAACAGATTTTATTTGACTTAAATCTTGAAATAAAAGAGTGAGAAGTTTTCTGATTTTTATGACCAAATTGAGCCTGAAAAACTACCACAATGAAATGTATTCTTGGCTTAATTAAACCAGAAAGCTGAGAAATTATAATTTTATGAGAAAATGAACTAACAAATGAAATTAAATCTCAAATAGGTTTTATGCCAGAAAATACCTATTTATACAAGTATTTAACTTGATACGAATTTCTTAAATTTAACTGAAAATTTTATAATATTTGAAAAGAAGAATTAGAGGAGAAAATAGACAATCTCCTAGAAAAAGTATGACTAAAAGAAGCAAAAGATAAACTTCTCGCAAAATATTCAAAATGAATGCTCCAAAGAATTGGGCTAGCTCAAGCCATTATCAATGACCCAAAATTAGTTTTTCTAGATGAACCAATGAGTTGACTAGATCCAATTTGAAGAAAAATGGTAAAAGATCTAATCCTAGAGCTCAAGAAAAATTGAACAACAGTATTTTTTAATACCCACATCCTATCAGATGTAGAATCAATTTGTGATAGATTTGCCATAATCCACAAATGAAAAATAATCGAAGAGAACAAAGTTAAAAATATCACCAAACATCTCGAAGATTTATTTATAGAAAAGATAAATGAAGCGAATGAGAGAGAAATGGAGGAGGAAAATGAAGAAAATAATTAAAAATTTAACTTCGAGTTAATAGTACTAATCCTGTTATTACAAAAATTATCCCTGCAATTCTAGCCGTGTTCATCGGTTCTTTAAGTATTATTATACCAAGAATTACCGCAATTACTATTGTCCCACCAACCACCAATGGATTACCAACTGTAATTGGTGCGTTCTTTGAATACATCGACAAGTAGAAAATTTCTGCCACCCCCGTAAATAAGCCAGCCATGATTGGCAAAATCAAACTACCCTTAGTAAAAATTAAGCTTTGTCCAGACATTTTCAAATATATAGTTGATATTATAGCAACCAATAAAGAAGTTCCAGCGATGAATATATTAGCAAGAGCAGGGCTAAATTTATCAGCAGAAATTTTCGTGAAGAAGTTGTAGAAGCCAAAGCTTGAAGCAGCTAAAATTGCGTACGCTAACCAATTCATAAAATTAAAAGTTAGAAGTTAAATTTGCTTTTACTCTAGAGAAATATAGAATACAAAGCAAGTTTTAATAATAACTAATTATTAATTTCAGCATATAGATTATGATAAATAAATAATTAGTTATTATATATTCCGTCCATAACGAAACTATATCTACTATGAATTCCCCCTCTTTGGATAGAATCACCTTTTATTATAGCCTTTTTTAAAACATTACCTACTATTTGAGAATCTTTATCACTTAATTGAATTTCTGTTTTTGATTGGGATAAAAATCTTTCTTCTAATTTTGACATAATTCTTAAATTTGATTATATTTTAAAAACGAATATTATTAATTTCAATATATAAATTATTTAAAAATAATCAAGTTTGATTTGTTAAAATTAAGAGAAAACTTATGAAAAAAAGAGTATTAGTCTGACTTTCTGGATGAGTCGATAGTGCGGTTACAGCTCGCCTTCTTATGAAAGAGGGTTATGAAGTTGTGGCTGGTTTTATGAAAAATTATGTGAGTGAGGAGGAAGAATGTTCAACGCGCGTTGATAGAGATGAAGCCATAAAAGTAGCAGAATTTCTTGGAATTAAAGAGTTTATAATTTTTGATTTTAGAGAAGAATATAACAAGAAAATAGTAGAATATATTTACGAGTGATATCAAAAATGAATTACACCAAATCCAGATATTTTATGCAATTCAGAAATTAAATTCAAATTATTTCTAGAAAAAGCAATAAATTTAAACTTTGATTATATTGCAACAGGACATTATGCAAGAATAGAGACCGGTCTCGAAAAAACGAGACCGGTCTCATATAGACTCTTAAAATGAATTGATTCTACTAAGGACCAATCTTATTTTCTGTCAGGGCTTAATCAGTTCCAACTCTCAAAATCATTATTTCCTATTTGAAATCTAGAAAAAGTGGAAGTAAGAAAAATAGCAGAGGAAATATGACTTCCTAATGCAAAAAGAAAAGACAGTCAATGAATTTGTTTTGTATGAAAAGTAGATATGCATAAATTCCTAGAAAAGAAAATTCCAATTAAAACCTGAAATATAGTAGATACAGACTGAAAGATTTTATGACAACATAATTGAGCGCAATTTTTTACAATTGGACAAAGAAAATGAATAGAAATAGGCTGATGACCAGCACTTTTTGTAGTAAAAAAGAATATAGAGAAAAATGAAATAGTAGTCTGAACAGAAAATGAGTTAGAACTTTATTCCAATTCACTAACTGCCTCAAATTGGCACTGGATATGAGAAAGTCTAAGCTTTCCAATAAAAGCAACTGCAAAAATTCGCTACAGACAAACTGACCAAGAAGTAGAAATTATAGATCTATGAAATTCTAGAATACAAGCGAAATTTAGCGAAAAACAAAGAGCAATAACTTCCGGCCAAACAATTGCACTATATATCCAAGATGAGTTAGTTTGAAGTTGAATTATAGATTAAAAATAGAGACTAAAAAAGACATTAGAAATTTTTTCTAATGTCTTTTATTTTATTTTAAACATGGTGGGTAATGTTGGATTCGAACCAACGACCCTCTGCTTGTAAGGCAGATGCTCTCACCAACTGAGCTAATCACCCAAAATTATGGTACCCGAGACAGGATTCGAACCTGTGACCTTCGCCTTAGAAGGGCGCTGCTCTATCCAGGCTGAGCTACTCGGGCAAATTTCTAATATTTCCTTTCTTCTTCCCATTATCTTGGCATTTACCTACTCTTGCACCTCTGAGAGGCACTACCATCAGCACGACATGTCTTAACTTCTGTGTTCGGAATGAGAACAGGTGTACCCCATGCGTAATAAATACCAAGATAATATTAAGAAAAAATTGGTTTTGTAAAAATATATTAATTGTATATTTGAGTAAATAGATCCTTCGACTTCGCTCAGGATGACGAGTTTGTGGCTCGAGATGACGAGGGCGGAGTTTTGTATAAGAGAAATGTAAGATTAGCTGAAAAAAGACTTTTTAGTTCGAGCTTTAAATTTATTCTTTACTTTTTGTTAATATAGTTTAGTTATTTGCATAACTTATCAATGAATTACATCCAAACTATAATCAAAAGGTTCGTATAAATTTCTTTCGTGCTATTAGTATTGCTCGGCTGAAGACATTACTGTCCTTACACCTGCAACCTATCAACCTCGTAGTCTCCGAGGGCACTTATCAGTATAAATACTGGAGGAATCTAATCTTTGAGTCGACTTCCCACTTAGATGCTTTCAGTGGTTATTACGTCCGAACTTAGCTACTCGACTTTGCCGGTAGGCCCAACAATCGATACACCAGGGGTTCGTTCACTCCGGTCCTCTCGTACTAGGAGTAAATCTCATCAAATTCCTATGCGCTCACAGCAGATAGGGGCCAAACTGTCTCACG
>CAZKUA010000018.1:0-12405 GCA_964555845.1 uncultured Candidatus Peribacteria bacterium
ATTCCCCTTTATTAAGCAATTAAAACAATGGTTCGGACACTATAATATTAAAAAACGAGAAAAAAACTGAAAAAGTTGAGAAAAAATAATTTAGAAGAAGTTGAAGAATATATAGAAGGCTATATATTCCATTACGATAAGGCCTCAATGGTCAAGAAAAAAGATGACTCCTGTTGAATGCAGGAAATCATCTTCTAAATTTAAAATAAAGATTATTTATTTAAATTCCACCAGATCGGGTGCGATTCAAACGATCGATTTTTTTATTTATCAGGACTTGTGAATCCGAAAGCTTTCATCGGCTTCTAAGTAATGCTTCAAACCTGGAATATTGCACAATAGTACCAGATTGTGTAGAAATGTTTATTCTCTTGAACTACTACTTTCTGATACTTTTGATAACCACCTTCCTTCCATCTAATCTATATTCCTATTAAAAAATCCACTATATTCTTACTTTCAATGCCGTCATAACCGCCTCATATATACTTATCCATGCTTATGACATATTTAGGCCAGTTATCATCTATTTTGGTAAGATTATTGAACTCTCTTTTAATTGTTTCTTCAGATTCCAATAGATATGCAACCTGTATATACATTTTTTTAGAATCTTTTTCGCATACAAAATCGATTTCCAGGTCTCAGATTTCTCAAACCATTATATTCCATCATTTTGATCTGAGATTAATATATACAACATTTTCTAATATTCAAGATATATCCGTAATGCTATATCAATTGATTATCGCGTTTCTGATGCCGATATCCGTATAATAATATTTGTTTCTCACTTCAAATATTTTTTTTCACCTTATGTCATATCTTGGTACCTCATTTACTAGAAAAGCCGTTTTAGTATGATTAATATATTCCAATATTACATTTGTATTCAGGCTAATTTTCTGATTTTTCAAAAAATTACTTATGGAATTTGCAGAAAAGATGCTTCACACATTCTTACTGAGAAATTCAAGCAATTTTTCGTAGAAATTTATATTCTTTATCTTGAATCTTGTAACTATGTCTTTTAAGACAATGGTATTGTTTATATCTTTCAAATATTTGTAAATCTCATCTCCTAGCTCCATATTAACAAGGTATGGCAATCCCCCATATTTTATGTATTTAAAAAAAATTTCTTCAGAGTTTTCTTTCTTATGAAAATCTAGGAATTCCTGATAATTTAAAGGAAATATCTCAAAACTGATATATCTTCCGGAAAGGAAAGTAGCCAATTCTCATGAAAGTAGATCCGAATTTGATCAGCTGATATAAATATCCTTGTTTTCTATGGCTAAACTTCTGATGCATTTTTCCCATTCTAAAATCTCTTGGATTTCGTCAACAAAAATATACTTATATTCCTTTGTTGCCTCATATAAGTCATTATAATCCCTTATATTGTCCCATTTGATGTCTTCTTTATTGATATATATTATTTCCTTAGCATCAACTCATCTATTTTTTAGGAAATCAATAATCAGAAGAAGTATATAGCTCTTCCCTACCCTTCTCTGTCATAATACAACCTTAATGATAGGCTTATCTATATAATTTTCTATCTGTGAAATATATTGTTCTCTATTTATTATTTTATTCATTATATTGAAAACTTTTAATATTAAATGACTTTTGTTCATTATATAGAATACGTTACTTATAGCAAATTTTATTATTTAAGGCATAAGATGCCCGATTTATCTATACATCTCCACTACTACCAAAATACGCATAAAATCCGAACTTATACTAGGAGTTAATGCCTTCATGGTAAAGAAAAAGATGCCTCCTGTTGAGTGCAGAAATCATCTTTTACAAATTTAAGCTCTTTTATATTTGCTCACCACTAAAGTAGATGCAGTTAAAAAATTAGACTCTTTTTATGTTTTTAGCTTGGTTTTCAGGGTGTGCTTGAAAAGTTTTACTTTGTCTACAAAAGTAGAAATTTGTTGGGGGCGTAGCTGGTATAATACATTTTGTGCATAGATGGAAATATCCTATGCACCAGGCACGGAAGAAAATCCATAGCAGGAATTGAAAAGTAAAGAATTCGAAGGTAATTAAAAAACGTGGTAAGATATAAGGTGTCTAATCCATATCTTTATAGCCTGACCATCTACAAAAGTAGAAATTTGTTGGGGGTTTTAGAGTACTTATTAAGAATTAAAACATTTTTATCTACAAAAGTAGAAATTTGTTGGGGGTTTTAGAGTTTTTCGATATAAGGCACGACACAACATCTACAAAAGTAGAAATTTGTTGGGGGTTTTAGAGTTGGATTGTCTAGATGTCTAAAATAGATCTACAAAAGTAGAAATTTGTTGGGGGTTTTAGAGTACTTATTAAGAATTAAAACATTTTTATCTACAAAAGTAGAAATTTGTTGGGGGTTTTAGAGAATCGCAGGATTCACAGAAGGATATATATCTACAAAAGTAGAAATTTGTTGGGGGTTTTAGAGGTTAATTGTATCTAACTTATTCTCATAATCTACAAAAGTAGAAATTTGTTGGGGGTTTTAGAGAATTACAAATCCATTATGAACAGCAAAATCTACAAAAGTAGAAATTTGTTGGGGGTTTTAGAGAATTACAAATCCATTATGAACAGCAAAATCTACAAAAGTAGAAATTTGTTGGGGGTTTTAGAGGATTTTTATCCGGAGTATATTTTCCCTATCTACAAAAGTAGAAATTTGTTGGGGGTTTTAGAGGGAATGAAAAGCTCTCATCCTCTCTCTATCTACAAAAGTAGAAATTTGTTGGGGGTTTTAGAGAATCAAGTTCGGTCATATCAGGTCATATCTACAAAAGTAGAAATTTGTTGGGGGTTTTAGAGAGATTGGATAAACAGATCAATATCATATCTACAAAAGTAGAAATTTGTTGGGGGTTTTAGAGAATACTAAACCTGAATAGTATGGTAGATCTACAAAAGTAGAAATTTGTTGGGGGTTTTAGAGCTTTATAGATTCAGCATATATTGCTTATCTACAAAAGTAGAAATTTGTTGGGGGTTTTAGAGAATCGCGTAAAAATGAATATTCTCATATCTACAAAAGTAGAAATTTGTTGGGGGTTTTAGAGATAATTTCGTCTTTTTAAACAATTACAATCTACAAAAGTAGAAATTTGTTGGGGGTTTTAGAGTCGTGCAAGAATCAAATCAAAATTGAATCTACAAAAGTAGAAATTTGTTGGGGGTTTTAGAGCTTCTTTTCTCTCTGCGTCTACCTTAATCTACAAAAGTAGAAATTTGTTGGGGGTTTTAGAGAAATAGCAACTATTATATTTGCATCTAATCTACAAAAGTAGAAATTTGTTGGGGGTTTTAGAGGCTATATGACGATCTCCACAAGAATATATCTACAAAAGTAGAAATTTGTTGGGGGTTTTAGAGATACGATAGAGGAAATACAATCTCTTGATCTACAAAAGTAGAAATTTGTTGGGGGTTTTAGAGTTAGTATAATCTATTACTCGCTATATATCTACAAAAGTAGAAATTTGTTGGGGGTTTTAGAGCTCTAGCCCTTACTAATATGCCTGTCAATCTACAAAAGTAGAAATTTGTTGGGGGTTTTAGAGTTATCGCTAAAAGAAACAGGGATAAGATCTACAAAAGTAGAAATTTGTTGGGGGTTTTAGAGGAATATAAGCTGGTAATCAAACAAAAAATCTACAAAAGTAGAAATTTGTTGGGGGTTTTAGAGAGATGCAGCTTCTGAATTAGTATTAAATCTACAAAAGTAGAAATTTGTTGGGGGTTTTAGAGCATCAAGTAATCAGATGTATTCACTTATCTACAAAAGTAGAAATTTGTTGGGGGTTTTAGAGAATGGGACGGAAAGGGTGGATGTCTGATCTACAAAAGTAGAAATTTGTTGGGGGTTTTAGAGATCGGTAGTATCTTTTATGACTTCAAATCTACAAAAGTAGAAATTTGTTGGGGGTTTTAGAGAATATAACTTAAACTAGAAGCATGAGATCTACAAAAGTAGAAATTTGTTGGGGGTTTTAGAGTCATTTTCAATTGACTCTCACACAAGATCTACAAAAGTAGAAATTTGTTGGGGGTTTTAGAGCAGATGAAAAAATCGTAAGAGTCCAGAATCTACAAAAGTAGAAATTTGTTGGGGGTTTTAGAGCATAGAAGCACTTAAATGAAGAGGTATATCTACAAAAGTAGAAATTTGTTGGGGGTTTTAGAGTATATTCAATTGTATTATCAACATCTGTATCTACAAAAGTAGAAATTTGTTGGGGGTTTTAGAGTCGCTCATAATCATAGATCATCTGTAAATCTACAAAAGTAGAAATTTGTTGGGGGTTTTAGAGCAGAAATCAACGAATGGGACATACAAAATCTACAAAAGTAGAAATTTGTTGGGGGTTTTAGAGAGAGAAATGACTCCATATTCAATTCCGATCTACAAAAGTAGAAATTTGTTGGGGGTTTTAGAGTTATTGAATTTGAGTTGATAGATTTTATCTACAAAAGTAGAAATTTGTTGGGGGTTTTAGAGTTTTCAGACACTGCTGAACAAGACGCTATCTACAAAAGTAGAAATTTGTTGGGGGTTTTAGAGTTCTTCTGACTTTACAGATCAATTTATCTACAAAAGTAGAAATTTGTTGGGGGTTTTAGAGGCAGAACCTAAGCGTCAAGAGCCGATATCTACAAAAGTAGAAATTTGTTGGGGGTTTTAGAGCTTCCCAGCTCTTGAACTCACCGTTCATCTACAAAAGTAGAAATTTGTTGGGGGTTTTAGAGTCTCATTCTGAGCCTCATATGGTTTGTAATCTACAAAAGTAGAAATTTGTTGGGGGTTTTAGAGGATTGTTTTCATAAGCTTAATTTAAGATCTACAAAAGTAGAAATTTGTTGGGGGTTTTAGAGACAAAACGCTTCTAGCTGAGACTCCACAATCTACAAAAGTAGAAATTTGTTGGGGGTTTTAGAGTCAAGGCTTATAATTGAGATACCTTTTATCTACAAAAGTAGAAATTTGTTGGGGGTTTTAGAGAGTCTGAAAGAATATATGTCTCCTAGATCTACAAAAGTAGAAATTTGTTGGGGGTTTTAGAGCTACACAGCTTTTTCAAGTGGGGGCTGATCTACAAAAGTAGAAATTTGTTGGGGGTTTTAGAGGCCTTCAGTGAAATGAAAGCGGAAGAATCTACAAAAGTAGAAATTTGTTGGGGGTTTTAGAGGTTGAAAGGATTGTCGCAATCTTTTGATCTACAAAAGTAGAAATTTGTTGGGGGTTTTAGAGATTGAATATTTCAGCCCATAGTCAATATCTACAAAAGTAGAAATTTGTTGGGGGTTTTAGAGACAATATAACGATTTCTAATATTTTCGATCTACAAAAGTAGAAATTTGTTGGGGGTTTTAGAGACAACCTTAGATATCTTATGGAATCTGTCTACAAAAGTAGAAATTTGTTGGGGGTTTTAGAGTATTATCCTGTCCGTTTCAACCCCCTGTCTACAAAAGTAGAAATTTGTTGGGGGTTTTAGAGAAATGGAGAAGACAGGCAAGAGCCTCAGTCTACAAAAGTAGAAATTTGTTGGGGGTTTTAGAGGCATCTCATAATCTTGAATACAGCTTGTCTACAAAAGTAGAAATTTGTTGGGGGTTTTAGAGATCCACAGAATAGCTTAAGGGATATTGTCTACAAAAGTAGAAATTTGTTGGGGGTTTTAGAGATTGCTAGAATATATAAACACCTTGCGTCTACAAAAGTAGAAATTTGTTGGGGGTTTTAGAGGATACACTGATATGAAGGTGTCTCTAGTCTACAAAAGTAGAAATTTGTTGGGGGTTTTAGAGGCCACTTTTCCCTAGGATAAGCACAGAAGATACAAATAATTCAGAATATGAAATTACGACTTTTGGCTTATCTGTAGGAAGGTGAAAAAATTAAGACTTAGGTTTGCATTTTTCTCTAAACTCACAATATAACTTCCACTTTTAAAAGTATTCTACTTTTAAAAGTTTTATGTTAAGGAACTTTGATTTACAGACATGTTATACCATTATTTCTCATAATCAAATTTAATTACAAAAAAAGGATTTCTTTTTCTTCCATGGCGGGCTGTCAATATCTTATGATCTTTTCTCTATCGACTTTTGTAAAAGGCAGAATCAGAATACTGTCAGCTCCGGTGAATTTTGGCTCAAATTTTTCTTCAACCTGCTTTTTTACGATGTTTATAATCCTTTCAGAATTCTTTATTTCAAAAACACTATATTGAAGTCTTCTTCAATACTTTTTCAAAAATTTTGAAAATTTTGTGCGTAATTTATCATCATGGATGTCATAAGTGACTATGAGCATAAGGAATCATTAAATATTAAATTCAGGAAATTTCTCTTTTCACTTCATAAAATATTTGTAATATTCCTTTACAAAATCAAACATTTCTTTTTTATTATCCATGATTGCATAAAGAAATATTGAAGTGTATTTTTTTGCCTCATTCCAAGGCAACAGATATTGTCAATTCTGGAATTTAAAATCTTTTTTATTTATCTGACCAAGATTGTATGCCTTTAGCAATGCCTTATCTATAAGACACCTGAAAGGCTCCATCATATCCAGAGCAAGAGATTTCCGCTGATACCAAGTCCTGTGATAAACTCAATAATAATTATCAAATCAGTAAAGTCTCAGCAGGGCTTCCATGAAATGGAAAAGATAAGTATACCCGATATCAAGAAGAAGATTCTGGATATCAATTTTGGTTCTCGGAGATCTTCTCTGCCATCAGATTGGAGCGAAATATGATGAAAAAAATATCTTTGAGACATTTCATTCATATCAAAGCAGATTTTCATATGTTTCGCTTTGAGGAATCTTATTGATGATCAGTTGAATTTTTTCAATATCAACTTTCTTTTCTTCATCTTTATTCCTATCATATTTAAGAAGAGCAAGTTGATTTCTGGTTTTCAGCAATATTATCTCTTTAGCCATAATGAGCATTTCTGCCTCTGTTTTCTCATATTGTTTTTTCCTAAGCAAGCAATTCCCCTCTGTTTCATTTCATATTACGAGATACGGCAGGAAATTTTTTTTCAGCATTACCAGGGTTATTCAATAATCCTGCATTTTTCGAATAAGAACGCTCGAAATAGTGGTTTCTCAAATTAGGAATATTGTAAATATCTTATGAAGCGAGACCTTATTTTTAATAACACCTCATTCTTTGATTGTGAGATTCTCATTATCAAGATTGATATTCTTTGAATCAAAACTCTCTATGAAAAGTATCTGCTTCTCTTCAAAATCAGGAAATTGCATCATAACAGGTAAATTAAATAATAAACCCTAGTCGAACATACTTCATTGGACGTAATCTTTGCTCATAAAAAAATCGCAGAGTTCCCTATAGATGCATCTTTTGCACTTTTCGGGATTCTGCGACCATTCCTCTTGCATTATGTCAAATTCATTGTATTTTCGGAGCATCTTCTCAAAATTAAGGACTTCTTGAGTACTTGGCTTATAAACCCTGTAATTTTTATTATCCTTGATGGAATGAAAATACAACTCATTCACCCTGTATCACATCTCCTCCAAGCAAAACATCTGTCACCAGAGCTGATATTTGTATCATTGATAAATCGTCTCTATCATATTCTTCCTTTCGACCAATTTTCATTCATTTCTGAAAAACAGATCTATTTTGCCAGCAATCCCAAATGTTTCGCTATATACGCTGATTCATTGCAAAACATCCTTCCTTGTAGAATATGTATTATTATCTATGCTTTCATGTGCAATGGTTCATGCGATTTGCACCTCTTCCTGATAAAGGCTTTTGTCATATCAATCATAGATATTGTGATAATAGATTGACTTGGGGCAAAAGATGAAATCGTTTAATGTCGAGAGTTTTATATAGGATTCCATGGAATCTAATCTAGATTTTAATGTTTAACGGAACTTGTTTTTCAATATTTTGGATAGGAATTATAGTGTTCGGAAATTGATTACTTTGAACGAAGTTATCCCAATCAATATCACTTACATATAAATCAGGTTTTTCTTGGTTTTTTCTTATTCTATCAAGTAAAATAATTCCTTTTCTAGCAATATTGTAGGCTCAATTTGCATCTCAATTAAACTCAAATCACTGAAGTCAATTATTACTATGATAATAACAAGAAGGACATGATATATAATCTTTATTATCTTTTGAATCAGAATTCCTGAGTTGTAATATTAAATTAAAAAGATGCGTTAAACTTTTGAAAAATACAGAATCTAAATCCTTTTCCTGGATTTGCTTGTTGATATCTAGGCTTAAATTAAAGTCTCTGAATAATTCTAATAATTTTTTATTTACATCAATTACTTTTGTTAATTTTTCTAATGGTGAATATACAAATCTTTCAATATCAGAATAAACTATAAATTTCTTTTTGTTTAATGACTGCTTTTGTTTTCACGATTTATCATCTATTTCGTAAGAAAAACTGAATTTTCAATCATTATATTTTATGGCAATACTGTTAAGAGATTTCTTTTGATTTTCTTTGGTTGCAGAATTTGATATATAGAGATTTTTTCTGAGTCAGCAATTCGGACAGGTTACTGAAGTATAATTTGCCCGTACATAAAACATTATTCAAGATTGTTTATAGTTTCATATATCCTGATAGTCATTCACTTTAGGAACTAATTGCAACGCCTTTAGATTTCATAGAATTTCATCATCTTTTTTATCTTTTTGTGTTAAATAGTTGAGCTTTTTTGCTAAAGCCAGTTCTAATTTTTGATAAATCTGTTTTTCAATTTTCTGTCTTCATCTTTTAAATCATATATTTAAATCTTCAAAAACGATTATTGCGTTATATTTTACAATAAGCTCAGTAAGCTTATTTATAACTTGTGAAATGTATCCATTTTTTAATTCTTTAATATTTTCTATTTCTCACCAAGAAATTCTTGAATCTTTTCTAGAAGATTCTATTTTTTCAAGTTTTTCTAAATAATTTACTCAGTTTAATTCATTTAAAGTTCAGATTTCATTATTAAATATTTTTCATGATTTATCAATTACACAATAATATGCTAAATGTTTTTCTCATCTATCTATTCAGATAATTTTAATGTCCCTTTCCTTGTTCATATATTCATTAACATACTGATTGAATCAATACTTATCTCAGCAATTTGCATTTAAGGTAATAGAAATATGAAACATAATTTTATCTTGAGAAAATCTCCTATGATCAAGTATCTCTTGTCCATTTTTATCTTTTTTAAATTTAAGATTTTCTGTTTTATCCCTAAAAAAAATGTCGGCTCATCACGATAATTTTACCACCAAATTCTGCAGATTTTTTTCATTGAAAAGTAATTTGAAATATTTGGTATGAATATTTTCAGTACTTCATTCTTTTTTCGACTCAGAAAAATCTTTATTATAGATTTGAAACAAATATAATTCTCAAGATTTCACTTTTCCATCGATTAAACTTTTATCTATTTTTGTGAAATTAAGATTGTACATCTTTTTTTCAACATCAGAATAGAATATTGATAAATCATCGTAATTCTTGTATTTTATGAATTCCAAATCATATAAATCAGAATAAAGAGCCAGCACTCATTTTTTATAGTATTCTATTAATTTTCTTAATTTATCAATATCGAATTTTTCTCATTTTTCTTTTGATTCTTGAAAAATATCAAATTCTATCTTAATTTGTGCTATTTCTTCATTATATCAGAAATTTTGGATATATTTTGATAAGTACTTCTTTAATTCATCTCACTTAAGTTCATTTAATTTTTTTGTCAACGGAAATAAAAGCCTCGGCAACTGTCTATATACATTATTTAATTGTTTATAGTTCATTTTCTCATAAAAGATTTCTCACTCTTTTTGTAAATAATCCCCAAAATTTAGGGTATTTCATTTTTTTAAAATTCATAAATAATATTTTCATTCTCTCCTAAGAATTATCCCCAATCTCTCATTTTCTTTATCTTTATCCCATCAAGTTAAAAATTGAGAATTATCAAAATTCAATTTGATTTTATCTGTATTGACTTGTTTCTTGGTAATATAATTTCGAACTAAGTTATAATCCTTCCAGATTTCAAATCCTTCCAAATATTCATTGAAATCATTATAAAAATTATTATCAGTATCTAACTCCACTCTCTTTTTTCATTTCTCTAAAGAAAAATATTTTGTCATCTTATAAACTGACATTACGCTGTCAAAATAGTTCTTTATAACTTCAACTTGTTTTTCATTTTTTTTGATATCTTCATTTTGAATTTTGTCTAATTCTCATTCTAATAATGAAATCTGACTTATATTCTGATTGAATTCAAATTTAAAAATATTCAAAAAATTCTCGTATATTCCTTGAGTTTCGAAAACAATATTATTCTGTGATTCAGTATTTATGCCTTTTACGTAGCAATCTTTGAAAATATTTTCAAGTGTCTCATATTCTATTTTTCAGAAAGTTTCTTTCAAATCATAAAAACTTACAAACTCCTGCAATTCACCAGTTCAAAAATATCATCTTATATAGTCCCAACTTGAGAAGTATTTGCTTGAAATAGTATTTATCGATTGTCTTGTCAAATAAATCTTATCCAGCTCAAATTTTGCATTATTATTTATAAAATCATTGATAATGTCATTTGCATTGTCGATCTTAATTTGATTTCTTCTTTTACTATTATCAATCAGATCAATCAAATTTTTGTCATCTCGGATTTCATCAATATACACCTTTTTTTCTTTATCACCAAGTATCTGCTTATATAAAAGTTTCATTCTTGGAAACTTCAAATCTTTTGAATTGGATTTATTTTGATTTTGTTTGAAATTATTTATCTTTTCGTTTAATCATTGTACTTTTTCTCAGTTTTCAAGAGAGTATCATCATACAATTTTATTATATTTATCTATTCAAGGCTGAAGTAAGCAATTATTATAAAAATCAATTTCAAATATCTGTTTATCCTCTTCGGAAAAATTATCATTTACAAATTCACGAAAAGACGAATTGAGCTTTTTAAAATCCTCAATATTTTTTATAAATGTTATTAGATTTTCATCTATCGCTCTTGTAGCTATTGCTCAAGCTCTTCCGTCATCTGCGTAGAAGTTTTTTCTTGATTCTTTAAAATTAGAAAAGTAAGTAAAGAATTTATCAAATTTATCAAACAATTCTTTTTCATCAGGATAGAACTCTGCCATTAGATCTAGAACCTCCTTTTCATTCAAAACATCTATTCATCATTTTTTCAAGAAACTGAATTTTTGTTTCCATTCATTTCATTTAGCATCGAAAAAACTAACAAATTCTTTTTTTAAAGATTTCATCACTTTCTCAAATTGTTTTGCAAGATTTTTATCTTTTCTAGTTTCCAAAGAATTATGTAGCTCAATGTATTTTTCATAAAAATCATCCAGTTGACAAAGCCATGCATTTTCCAAAGATTGTCTTACGAATTCCTTATGTATTAAATCAAAATATGCCTTTATTTTGCCATAATTTTCTTCAACCTCCTTGTCTTTTTGTATTACTCAATCATTTTCTAAATAAGATTGAGTTAATCCTATTGGCACCAACTCAAACCTCAATGTTTTCTGAACTTCATAAAGTCCAGTGAATGCGTCTCCTTTGAACATAGATTTAATATTAACAATTAAAACACTCAGAATATAACACATTAATAAATAAATTCAAAAGGTTTTTATCAATAATAAAAATAGCCCCTCAGAAACACTTCTGAGGTTATTTTTCAATTCTTTCTACATTGCATCTTCGTGTACAAAAGTAGAAATTTGTTGGGGCTTTAGAGTTGTAGTTATTTCTGAACTTTATAAATTAACAATTAAACTTTTGCAGTTTAGCTTACACCATCATATGTCAAAGCTAATTGATAATAGCTAAGATATTTCAATATTTTTCTTCATAATTTCAATATTTTTCTTCATTTAAATAAGTATAAATAAATTATATTATTTAATGAAATGTAATAAACATGAAAAAGTGATATGAAATGATAGTTAGTGCTATCAAGGTCACAAAACAATATACCGATATTGAAGTGAAATTATTATCATGATTATTTACTTATCTGAATAATCTGGATATCGATGAAGAATGATTCTGAACTTGAGTTTCTGCAAAATGATTGTGGAAATTATTGAATCCCTTGACTAGATCATGAAATCTACAGCCTTTTAGGGAATGGTGGGAAAGTGTTTCAAATCTGTCTAGGCTAAAAGAGGATAAAGATTATGAGAAAAAGGAGATAATTGTTAAAATTAGTACTAATAAGCCGAGCTTTGACCTTTGGGAAAATTCCCAATGGTAAAAGCTTAGTATCAGCAAAGGAAGATGATGAAAAAG
>CAZKUA010000019.1:0-12118 GCA_964555845.1 uncultured Candidatus Peribacteria bacterium
ACTACCGACCGCAGGGGTATGAATCCTGTGCTCTACCACTGAGCTACATTGGCGAAAAATACTTTATAAGTGGGAAAATTTTATAAAAAAGATCAAATAAGTCAAATTTAAGTTAAAGATTAAAGAAATCTCTCGGGAATTTCCGAGAGATTTCTAGATTATTTAATCATCTGTTACACCACCTCAACCAAATCCTCATCCTCATCCTGCTTCAAATCCTCATCCTCCTCCTCATCCTCAACCACCAATTGAAATTGTATTGTCATCGTCGTCATTTCTTTGTGAACGTCTTTTGTTTCTCTTTTCTTCCTCTTCGCGTCTTTCTTCCGCTTCTTTCTTTCTTTTCTTTTCTGCTTCTTTTCTTTGTCTCTCCTCTTCTATTTTTCTTTGTGCTTCGGCAATTTCTTTTCCGATAATTATGGCAAGAGTCGCACCGAGTCAGATATAGCTTTTTGCTTCATTATATTTTTCATCAAATTCTTTGAAAGAATTATTAATTTCTCATAAATTCTTTTTTTGAGAATAATTTTCTGAAATAGTTTTGAGTAATTCTTGTAGTAAAATTATATTAGCCCACAATTCATAATTATCATATTTTTTATTTCCTGTTTTTTGTGAATATTTTTTAGCTTCTTCCCTGTATTCCTGTTTTACTGTTAATCATCAAATTTCTTTTTGTCTTAATGCGATTTGAGAAGGTATTTTATTATAAAAATTAATTTCATCTTTCAATGAAGAAATAACTCTCTCAAGAAGTTCAAATAATTTATTTTCCTCGTTAGCAGTAGATTTTAGCGCTTCTATATCCTTATTTTTGTATTCAGTTTGATAAGTAGTAACAAAATTATTTATGAATTGCACTGTATCTAATAAATTAATTCACTTAAAATTACCAAAAATACTTTCATATTCTTTTTTAACCCTTTCATATTCAGTCTGTTTTAAATTTAATTCTTCTTGAACCCTTTTATCAAGTCACTCTATAGATTTATAGAAATCTGGAATTGATTTTAATTTAGATATATTTTGATTTAATTCTGAAGAAATTTCTTCTAGCATAAGAATTGCCTTATCTGGATTAAGTCATTCTTTTATTTTTGGAGTTTGAATAACTCAAAATCTAAATCATTCATTTTTTAAATTTATTTGTAATTTTCATAATTCCTCAATTTTCTTTTTAATTTCTTTTTCTTTATCTTTTACTTTTTGAATAATTTCTTGATATTTTACCTCAAATCAATCAATGCTATCTGTTATAGAATTTATAGTTTCATCAAATTCTATTTTATCATATCATCATTTAATAATTAAATCTAAATCATTATCAGATGAATTTTCAAGCCCTTCTAAATTTCTCTCAGTTTCATACATATAAGAATTAAACCATTCTGGATATTTTGATTTTTCAGTTTTAAATTTTATACTTAACTCAAATATTTGTCTTTTTAATGCTTTTCTACGATTTCTTCTAACAAGTCCAATTCATCATGAAACACTACCTCAAAATACCACTACAACAACAGCTCATATTCAAAGATTATTTAAAAATTCTGACATAGTCCTATCTGCTTTTTGTTTATCAAAACTTTTTGTAGAATCTCTAAGACGTTGTACGGATTGCTCATCTGGGAATTTCTTACGTATTACTTGATCTATTCAATCAGTTATATCATTTAGACGACAATCTACATCTGTTTTTTCACAAACTCAATTCGATTTAGAATGAGCTGTAATTCTACCGTCTTTAGCATCTATTAAATAACGCTCTGTTGAAGCAGTTTCAATTCTATATAAAGATGGAGTTTTTGTATACAAAACCACTACTCCTGTATTTTCTCCACGATATCATATCTTACACTCGGTTCATATAGCATTTGCCATTTGCTCTATGCTACCATACCCATATTCTTGAATATTGTCTACAGTAACCACCACAACTTGATGATGCTTTTGAGAATCTATCGCTCTTAGACGATTTTCTACTTTTTGTTTTGTTAATTCTTGTATAACTCAAGCCTTATCTACAAGAGGAGAATCCGTAGGACATGGAAGTGGTTTATTTGCTGCCATAGCTCCGTGTGGTATTAAAGCCATAGCTGAGCCAATTAAAGCTGATTTCCAGTATGACGATTTAGAATTTATCATATATTTTTGTTAAAAAATTAAACACTTAATAAGTAATATATAAACATTTATACTAAAATGTCAATAGTTTTTTCAAACTTTTTATTTCAAATATTTTTTTGCATTAAATTCAATAATTAATAGAATTTAAAAAATATAACTTTTTATTATGAAAAAAATCATTTCCGCGGTTGTTCTTTTTTTTATGTTGTCAACTCAAGTATTTGCTTTTGAGAATTATTTCATTTTTGGGCTTAGATTACAGGAAAATAACTATGATATCGCGAAGAGAATTGAGGATGAATTTAAGGTAAAAATTCCGGTTATCTCTCTTATTTATGATGATTTTGAGAAATGAGAAGCTCTGAAATTATATAGCACTTTTAAAACTCTAGGCAATGATAGAGTATATCATATTAGTATTAATCCATTTTGACATAATCTCAAGGATTTAATTACTGATAAGACTCATATGTGATGGGAGAAAAAATATAGAAATCTTTTTAAAATTATCAAAAAAACTAATTCAAAGGTGATTTTCCGTTTTTTACATGAAATGAATTGAGGTTGGTATAGCCGGGCTTCAGATCCTTATAATTTCCCGATTTTCTGGAAAATGGTGTGGAATTGGAGCAGGGAAGAGGGACTTGATAGATCTAATATTTTATTTGATTTCTCGATTAATAGCCAAGATTTGCCTGCTGTTGGTTGAAAAATCACTGATAAAGCAGAGTCTGTAATTGTTTGTAATCAAGAAATGAAAGTCAAGACTGGATGTTATACTTTTGAGGATTATTATCCAGGAGATGAATTTGTGGATTTACTCGGAGTTACAATTTATAATTGGTGAGAATGAGCTAGAAAGGAGGATTGGGCACATTGGAGAAAACCAGCTTGAGTGATAAATGAGCCAGGATACTGGACACTAGATAGAATGAAAAAATTTAGTAAACCTATTTTTATTGATGAAGCCGGGACGACTTCTATTAAAGAAACTAGCTTTGATAATAATAGAAATATATCTTCTTACAAACTTAATCATACCTGAGCTCCTGGAAATATTGCAATATGAACTAAAGTAAAAAATGATTGGATTGGTGAGTTAAAAAATTTATATATAGACCCCAAAATTCTCGGATGAGCTTATTTTAATGCCGATGTAACTTATTGATTCACAGACAGAAGTAAAGTATGAGAACTTGATTGGACAGCCATAGATCCTGATAAATATTTTGCATATCCAAACATAATTAAGCTTTTAAATGATCCAAAAATGCTTAGAGATCCGACACTTTATTTTGATTTATCAGATAAAGAATTGGCTTCAAAAGATTGGATTACAAATGATGATATGTATAATATCGAGGATTTAGTTAGTAAATATATAGTCTTTCAGGAATGAGATATTTTAACAGAACAAAAATACAGTGACCCTCTTAAATTTGCGAAATATCAAAAATATTTAGAGAAAAAAATAACAAATGACCCAATATTTTGTGGCTTTGTTTCCTCAAAATTCAGTAAAATAAAATGTACTCCAAATAAAGATTTTTCTTGATTAAATGATAAAAAGAAAGTATTTGAACTTCTAAAAAAGAAAGTAGATATGAGTAATATTAAATTATCAAATTGGGGAATTTGGGAGCAAGCTGAAATTATAAAAAAGAGTTTGTTAGTTAAATATAAAACTACAAATATAGCATTCACTCAAAAGAAATCAATCAAAAATATGATAGATTATCTAAATTATTTTGAAACGAATTATCTAGATTTAAGGTAATGCAAAGTAAAAAGTCCGGAAGATTTCTCTTCCGGACTTTTTTAATTCCTCCTTTAGGAACTATTTGTAAAATTTATTTTGGTTTTGGTAAGGGATTATTTCCCATTAATAAAGGTGTTCAGTTCATCCATCAGACCACTGATGACACCAACTTGGGCATCAACATCTTGGGCTGCAGCTGCAGACTCTTCTGCATTTGCAGCGTTGTTTTGGGTGACCTGATCAATCTCACCGACAGCCTTGGTGATTTCAGATATTCCTTTATCTTGTTCTGCCGATGCTCCGGCAATTTCAGAAACGAGAGTAGCAACACCTCCAGAATCTCCCTCGAGTGCGTCGAAGTTTTTGGTAGTATTTGTGACAACATCACTCCCAGCTTCGACTTTTTTAACTGTACCATCGATGAGTTCTGAGGTATCTTTAGCTGCATTAGCAGCTCTTTTGGCAAGATTGCGGACCTCATCGGCGACGACCGCAAATCCAGCACCAGCTTCACCGGCTCGTGCAGCTTCGACTGCAGCGTTAAGTGCAAGAAGATTGGTCTGGAAAGCAATCTCATCAATCGTTTTCACGATTTTTTGGGTCTCGGCACTCGCTAATGCTATTTCCTCCATCGATTTTTTCAGCAATTTCATATCATTGCTAGTTCCTGAAATTTTTTCACGAATGCTGTGCATTAAAACATCTGCTTTAGATGCATTTTCTGCATTGTTTCTGGTCATCGCAGAGGTTTCCTCAAGTGATGAGGATACTTCCTCCAGCGATGCTGCCTGATTAGAAGCTCCATCGGCAACCTGATTGCTTGAAGCCGAAACTTCTGCAACAGCAGTCAAAGCTTTGATAACGGCCTCAGAAATTTTGACATAAATCTTGAGTAGGCTATTTTTTAGGTACATACTCGCAAACCAGCCATACACTATGGAAAATAGTACGGCAATTATTGAGCCAATTAAATTAATCAGTTTATTTCGCTTGGTGATTCTCTTTGATTCTTGTTTGGTAGAATCCACAAGTTTTTTGTTGAATTTAATAACCTCCTCATTTGCTTTTTTTGCCAGAATTACAGCAGTTCTGGTCTGGTCTTCGGAATATTCCGTAGCACTATCTTGATCATTGTTATTAATAAATTCAATGACTTTTCCATGTTCTGCCTTCCATACATTGAATTTTAAAATGAACAAATCCCACAACTTGTCTCCTTCTGTGTTATGAGATAGTTTTTTTAGTTCCTGGAAATCATTTTCAAGAGTTTGCCATGATTTGTTGAGTATGTTTTTTTGATTTGTTTTTTCTTCTTCATCACCGGAATTTACTGGAAGCAGAAGGGCTTTCTCACATCTTTGGATAATGACGATATTCAACTCAATATCCTTAAGGGTTTCAATTCTCGGAAGAGTATCTTCACTGAGAAATTCTTGAGTTTTTTCCAAAGAAATGATTGATAACCAGTTGGTAACAGAAAGCCCGATAATCGTGACAGAAAGCACCAAAAAACCTATCATGAGCTTTTTTTGAACGCTCATATTTTCTCCGAATTTCTTCATATTGCTTCCTCCAGTTCTTGAGACATTGTAAATATCTCTTTAGGGTTAATCAGAATAATAACTTTGTTGGAATCAGTTTTTTTGGCGAGTCCCAAGACAAAATGCGAAACTTCGTCTCCGAGACTTTGTGGAGTCTGAATTTCCGAGGCATCGATTTTAATGACCTCAGAAACCACATCAACAACCATTCCTACATTTTTGCCAGATACTTCCATGACAATAATGCAGGTGTGTTCATCGTGCGGTCTTTCTGGCATTTCAAACTTTGTCCGCAAATCGGTAATTGGGATTACTTTTCCGCGGAGATTGATAACACCTTTCAGAAAATCCGGAGATTTAGGAATTGCCGAAATTGGCATCATACCTATAATTTCCCTTACTTCCGTGATGAGAACACCATATTCTTCATCATTTACACCTTCATTACCCGTTTTTAGGGTGAATGTAAGGTATTTTTCATCAGTTCCGGAATTAACTTGCTTCTCTGTCGTTGCCATGAGCCATCCTCCAAAAAGTTGTTATAAGAAGAAAAAACATTAGTTTTTCATTTGTGTTTTTATATTTATATATGTTAAAGATCGCTGCTTTATTTTTTTAAGGCATTATTTCCTTATATTCAAATTTTAAATAAAGTCAATTATTTTTGGAGTTGGAAATATATTAAATTTTAAATTGATTTTTTTAAGAATTTCACTAAATTAAATTTATTAAAATTTTATTTTGTTTAAATGAAATTATATCCTATTTTTATTCTATCAATTATTGTCACATTTGGATTTTTCCCAGCCTTTCTTAATTCTGCTGATATTTATGAGGAAACATCTGATGGTAGTAAGATACTAACTTCTTTAAATGAAAATATTATCACTGATAATGACAAATTTAATTCCACTTTATTTGTAATTAAGACTTGAAAAAAATTCTTAAATCCAAAAATTAGCTCAAATTGTAAAATAGGGCAACAAATAATTTATTCAAATTCTTCTCTTGCTTCAAATATTTTCGTAATTAAAGTAAATTTTGAAAATGAGAAATGTACAGATAATAGAATTTATCTTAAAAATTGAGAAATTATTTATACAAACACTTTATACAATATTAATTTGGTTAATTATTCGGATTTATTAAATTGATTTTTGAATTTTAAAAGTGAGAATTTACAAGAAAAATTTAATGAAAATGATAAATTAATTCATACTTTAGATAATGAAATATTTTCACTTAAAAAAGAAAAAAATCTAGAACTGAAGTTAAAAGTAGCGAATAAAACTTATAAAATGAATTACATAGGGTATGAAAATGAAATTCTTAAATATATATTAAATGAAAGAAAAAATCTTAAATACATAACTCCAGTTGCTGGGAAACCTCTCCCAACGAAGCCATCTTTAATCCCAAATGCCTGAAGACCATATAGAAAAGATACAACAGATGGAATTCATCATGGATATGATATTTTAGCCCCAAGATGAACTCCTGTTCAATCTCTCGGAGATGGTATTATAGTGAGAATTGTAAGAGATTTTTCTTGGTGAAATTTTGATAAAATCAAGAAGTGATTTTTATCTTTTGAAGATAAATTACAAAATCTTGATATTTTTAGATGAAACCAAATATGGCTCAAGACAATGGATTGAAATATAGTTTTTTATTCACACTTAAATTTTATTCCAGATTATCTGTATGAATGACAAATTGTAAAAAAGAAGACTTTTTTAGGTAAAATAGACAAAACTTGAGTGCCAGACAAGGAGTATAAAGATTATCATCTCCATTTTGAAATACAAATAAATCCTCTATTATGAGGATCTAATCTTTCAAATCTAGACATTATGAAATGGGATTGGTTCTGAGAATACAAGAATAAATCTTGGATTCTTCTCGAACAAAAGAAAATGTTTTTTTAAAGAGTTTTTAGAAATTTTTGAAGGTCTAATAACTCCTTTTTTTCTCCTTGATTTTTTACTATTTTTAGATCATTTTTAATGATTTCTTCAATTACACTCCTAAAGGTTTTCATAAAATAAAGTATATTTTTATCATTTCTATATCTCTTGTCGATTATTACTGGCTTTAATTCCGCGATTAATTCAAATATTTGCATAGAAAATCTATCAGAAATTTTTAGAGATTTTTTGAAAAAATCTGTCATTCTAACTATATCGTTTTTTTCAATTAAGTAATAAATTCAAATTATGAAATTAGCTTCATCACTATCTTTAACAGTCTCATAAATTTCATTTATTTCTTTATCTAGTTTTTCATTCTTTTTTCATTTATTTTCAAGAGATAAACTCACTTTTTCTTTTAACAAAGACAAAGCGGGTTTAGTTTCTATTTTAGACTTAAGAGACTCTGCATTTTTTTTAGTTTCTATTTTATGTTTTAAGAGATTAACATTTTTTTGGGCCTCTATTTTATTTCTTTTTTGTTCTTCTTCGGATGGATGACTCAAAAAAGACTCTCAAATTAATGGGTCATAAATAGAATCATTTTTATTTTTGTTTTCTGGATTACTCATTTATTTTTTTGCTAAAAGATCAAATTGTATAGATGCTGCAAGTTCGCCTGATAAACTTCTAGCTAACATTAATCTAGCCTTTTCCGCAAGTGAAGCATTTGCATATCTTGCTTCATAAGCGACTTTTGCTTGTTCTTCAGCTTTCATTCTTTCTGGAGAATTTTTTGGTAAAGATAAATCTTCTCTATTTGGTAAAGGGGGTAAATTATTTTTAACTCCTGTCATATTTTTAAAATTAAATATTAAAACTTTTTTATTATAATTCATTGAACAAATTTTCCAAATCTTTTTTTTCAACTTGAGCATCATTTTGTTCTTTTATTTGATTTCATCACTTATTTATGGCTATTTTAAAGTCATTTTTTAATCAAGCAATAAATTTTGATTCTTCATCTTTATTCATTGGATCTTTAAAATTTTCCTTATTTAAGGCTATTAAAGTTCTTAAATAAACTTGTATTTCATTTTTAAAATCTAGTTTATTTTCCCAGATTATCTTATAATATTGGATTAATTCATGATAATCCTTGTAAATAATTTCAATTATTTCTATGAAATTTTTATTCTCAATTTCGGCCTCATTTATTGTGTATAGCATATCTTTTTAAATTAAATATATCCTAATTAAACCATATTTTTCCAAAAAAGTCAAAAAATAAACTTGACAAACATAATTATTTAGTTTAAAGTATGTGAAATTTTAAAAATAAATATAAAAATTATGCAATTAGCTATAAATTTTGGTAGGAAACCTGCCGATATAGAAAGGAGAATAGGGGATTTTAACAAAAATCCAGTTTTCCACAAAGAATCAAGCACTATTTTAAAGGATAGATTTTCTATGAAATTAAGTTATCTTGGAAGAAGTTATCATATAGTCTGAAATTATTGAGTATTACAACTAAAATCATTTTATGATCCATCAAACACATCAAAAAAAATTTCTTATGTAAATATTGACAGAGTTGAGCATTTCCAAAACTGATATTATGTGAAAGTATGACTTACTTCAAACCAAGAACTTAAATTTCAAAAAATTATTACAAATATTTTAAGTAATATCTATTATAATCCAAATCTCTCAAATAATTAATTTTTTTATAATTTATTGAAATAAATTTATTTTTCATATAATGAGGAAGCTATCTATAAGGAGTTAGCTTAATTAGAAGAGTGCTCGGCTTCCGAAGCCAAGAGACATTGGTGCAATTCCAATACTCCTTGCCATAAATAAATAAAATATGTTTAAGCAAATTGTTGGACTTGGATTTAAATCAAAATGAAGAGATAAAAAAGAGGTAGGTGCCTATATTAAGGAATTAATAGATGGTGGCGCAAGTGAATTTTTCACCGGATATAATCCTAGCTATTGGCATGAGAAGTTTGGCTTTGAGGTGAGTCCAAATGGGAGATTTAGTGAGCATGAACAAATTACAGATTTAGAGACTTTAGTTCAGATATCTGATGAAATCCACAAATATAAAAACTCAAAAGGTGAGACTTTAGAGCTTTTTTTAAATTTTAATGCTTGGTATTATTCAGACCTTACTTTTCCGTTAATTCAGGCAATGCTTGAGGAAACAAAAGATTTAATAGATTGAGTAATTGTCGGAAATATCGGAATGCTAGAATTTTTAAAAAGTATAAATTTCACTAAAAAAATAAATATTTCTACAATTTTGGCTGTATATAACAAGGAGGCTATTAGATTTATGCTTGAAAATTATAATGTAAATAAGGTTATTTTATCAAGAGAAGTGACAATTTCTGAAATAGAGCAAATCGTGAAAGAATTTCCAGAAATGAAATTTGAGGTTTTTGGGGAAGGTGATTTTTGTAGATATAACAATGGTCTTTGTTTTGCGGAACATAAATATTGAGACAGAGATATTTGCACGGTTATTTTGGACAATTTTGATGTTAAAAAATCTGCTAAACCAGATTATAAAAAAATTATTTTAGACAAGGATTTGTCCGTCGAAGAAAAATTAAAATCACTTGATAATAACTATAAAAACCCTTTTGATGAAATAGGTGAGCTGGTGGATAATTTGGAATATAATTTGATAGAAAATAGCGAGGATCAGGCCAAAAAACTAAAAGAATTATTAACTTTAAATAAGAATTTACCCGATTTATTCTATGATTGACTTCAGAGTATAGAATCCAAGAGAAATAAAAAAATTCTAAACTGTCTTAAATGACTTAAATATGCTAATTCTAGGCTAGATTTTGACGAAAAAGAACTGCAAACTGAACTCGAAAAATCTATAAAAACCGGAATTGAATTCTATTTCAAAAAATTAAAAGAAACTTTCTGAACTTCAAATATTAAGTCTGAATTTCTTAATAAAACCTACAACAGATCTGATAACCTAAATATTTTTGCTTACTTGTACTTTTCTCAATTCCCAAACATAGAAACTGTGAAATTTCCAACTAGATGAAGAGCAAATATACAAAAACTTAATTTAATTAAAGAATTGATTGAAAAAAATGACCAAAAAGAAATCCAAAAATATATAGACAGAGGCTCAAGTATCGAGAGAACAAGCTATGATTTAACCTATATTTTCAGCGATAAATTATGGTTTAGAAAAATGATGAATAATAATTAATTTGTCATTTTTAGTAAAACGCCCCAGTCTGTCATTTCGAGTGATAACGAGAAATCCCTTTTTAAATCACTCATTTGCAAATAAGATTATATAGAAAGGGATTTCTCACTACATTACATTTCGTTCGAAATGACAGGTGGTGTAGTTTCGCCTAGGGTGACGACAATAAAAAATTAATTAATAATTATTATATTATTATGAACCTACATATTCACCTACCTACAAATCTGGCTCACTTCGATTTACTTCTTGAGTGATATTTATTGTCGACAAGCGATGACAGAGCGGTTGCTGGGTTTATTATGAATAATTATAAATGAGAAATTGCAAGTGATTTAAGTCCACAGTATGATATTAATTTTAGCTCAATTAGGGAATTAAAGAAGAAATTCTGAAAAGATGTTTTTGGTAAAATTGACTGAATATATTTCTGAAGTGATAATTGTGAATTTCTAGCTCCGACGCAAGACGAAGTCAAAAAAGCCTATGAGAAATTTCTGGAATTCAATAAAATATATCCACCACACAAAGCTCGTATTTTTACTCTTGTTACTCCATATGTATGAGATAAAATGCTTGGCAGACTTGAGGAAACGCTCACTTATTTAAATAATATCAAATCAAAAACTCCACTTGAGGTTGTAGTAAATGATTTTTGAGTACTGAATTTATTAAATAAAAAATATACAAATTTAAAGCCAGTTATTTGAAGATTAATCCATAAAACTCTTAAAAATCCGCTAATTGATACTTACTGATATGAAGCCCATCCCGCTGGAGAAAGTATCAAAAATAAAACATCAGGAGAAATTGAAATTTTAAGAGAAAATATAGTAGAAAATCAAAAAGAATTTTATTCTTCTAGTGAGCTTTCTAATAAGTATTTTCAAACTTTTTTGGATAAATTTAATATAAAAAATGTCTGAATTGATTATCTGGAAAATAGAGAAAAATTGTATGATAAAGATAATTATGGGGATAAAAATCTTGATATTTACTATCCATGGGCTGTAGTTTTTACATGAAGACTCTGCGATACTTGTGGTATCAAAAATCCTACAAAAGCAATGACAGCGACAGATGATATTTGCCCAAGATGGTGTAGGGATTATGATATTTTCTACAATATTAAAACTACAGGATATTATCTCACTCAGAGATGAAATGCAGGATATAGAAGCCAAATAAATCTAGATTATCTAAATTTATCAAATATTTGAGAGGATTATAGACTCGTTTTTGCTCCATTTATTAGCGTGTAGATTTTCTCAAAAAATCTTTTGACTTCCACAGCATTTTATATTACACTTCCTCCAAGTTTTAAAAAACTTATTTATTAACTAACTTAAATTCCCTATGAAATCAACAATAAATAATAATAAATTATTATCCCACCTAACCTCCCCTAAAATAAGGGAGGAACAAAAATTTACTTCTCCCCATATTTTAAGGGGAGCCAGAGGGGGTAAATTAGGTTTCACCCTCGTAGAACTAATCGTAGTAATCTCCATCCTCGCAATCCTCTGAACCA
>CAZKUA010000020.1:0-10799 GCA_964555845.1 uncultured Candidatus Peribacteria bacterium
TAGGTAAATGCCAAGATAATGGGAAGAAGAAAGGAAAAAAGACTCACAAAATTGTGAGCTTTTTTAGTATTTAAAAACTACCTTAATTAGTAATTCAAGTTCCTATTTCTATTTTTCAGGTTCTTTTATCAAATTCAATTGTTTTAAAATTTGGCTGATATCATAATTTTATTTTAAATTTCACAAAAGTAGATGAATAAGAAGTTCCACTAATTGTAGATCAACTAAGAGTTATATTATCTGGAGCTAGAAATATTTCTAGAGTTTTTCAAGATGAACTTGTATTTAATAGAGTTTCAGATGAACTAAAAAAATCAATTGACTTAATTGTGTACAGATTTTCTCAAAAATAAGGGTATTTTATTTCACTTCAAGTTCATAAAAGATTCAGTGAATTAATATTGCTTCCTGTGTAATATTTTATATTTATACTTCAACTTGATATTGAAATTTTTGTAAAATCAGGATTTATTATACTAGTTCATGATTTTATTCATCTTCAAATCTTAATATTTATTTTTTCTGTATCAATTGTAGAAATTACTTTATTTACAAATCTATCCATCTTTTCTCTTGAGCTTTTTTTATTGAAATCAAAATTTGTAGCCATTAAAGATAGTATTGACATTATTGTGATAACAATCATAATTTCAGCTAGCGTAAATCAACTCTTATTATTTTTCATATTTAAATAGTTTTTTTAAAAAAAATTTTGCAAAAAATATAATTTTGTGCTATACTGTTTTTCGTATATTACACACGTATTATATTTATATTTGCTAATGTACAAAATTTAATTTAATTTTTTACATTATTTAATTTTTAATTTAATTTTTTTATGAAAAATATAAAAAAGATTATTGCTCTAGTTTCTGTAGCTTTATTCATCCAAACAGTAGGAGCTGCTACTTGAACTACAGTTACAACTGGAGGTACTACAGTTACTACTTCTGCTGATGCTTCTCTAGAATTACCAACTCCACCAAGATTGGTAAATAAAACATCTACTTGAGTTACTCTTGAATGGGATAGCGTAAGTGCTGCTTCTGGATATATTGTCCTATATTCTAAAACATCAGTTGCTACTTCTACTGATCCAAATGCTTTATATGACAATGAAACTGATCAAGTTGCTTGAACTTGAACTACAGTTTCTGGCTTAGAAGCAAACACAAAATATTATTTTGCTGTGGTTCCAGTGGATAAAGAATGAAACCAAGGAAGTACTTTCTCTAGTGAATTAAGTGTTTCAACTGATTCTTCTACTTCTACTGCAACTGGTGCAACTGCAACTTCATCATCTAGCTTAGCTTTATCTGGAGTTACAGTTATTGATAATAAAACATTAGCTGTTCAATTTAATGCAATGCTTTGAGCAGAACCTATTACTTTAAAAATTACTAAAACTTCTGATAATTCAGATATTGCTGTTTCAGAAATTGTACCTGATGCTACTTTAAAAGATACAGTTGCTGTTAAATTAAATACAGTATTAGACCCTTCATCTAGTTATTCTTTAACTGTAATTTCAGCTAAAGATGAAGCTTGAAATAATATTTCTGAAGGTGTTAATGGTATTAAAGAATTTACAACTTTAGCTACTCTAGCTTCTGCTCCTGAATTAAATTCAGCATCATGAGCTACTATGTCTGGTGCAACTTTACCAGATGCTAAAGCCCTACCTGCTACTTGAACTAAAGAAAATTTAATAGTACTAGCTGCTTTAATTCTTTCTTTTGGAATAGTTTTTATTTACAGAAGAAAATTTGTTAAATAATAGAATTCTATAAAACAAAAAAGACCGAGAGATCGGTCTTTTTTTATTTTGACTTGATAATTTTGTCTTAAATATTATATTAAATAAGATTTAAATTTTAAGATTAAATTTTATGATGATAATTGATTACTTACTTCTTGTTATTTTAATTTTTCTCAATCTTATTGAGTGGGTTATAATTATAGATATAATTTTATCTTGGGTTCAATTGCTTTGAATTCGTGTCCAAATCAAATGGATTCAATCAATAACTTGACCAATTTATATGAAAATTAGAAAATATTTACCAACAACTTTTTGACCAATTGATTTTTCGCCAATTGTAATATTTTTTATTATTCAAATAATTAGCAATATCATACTTAATTTAAGACCATCTTTATTAACTTTTTTCTAAAAAATGAAGACTAAAACAATTGATTATACATTATTTTTTATATTCTTTTCACTAGTGGTTTTTTGAATGATTATGATAAGCTCGGTAAGTGTTTATCCATCATTTAAAGTAACTTCTTTAATGCCAAAAGATTCAATGTTTGTGAAATATTTCCCAAATGCTTTTTATTTTTTCAAGAGTTTAGCTCATACAATTATAAGTATAATTTTATTTATTGTAATAACTAAAGTTCCATATAAAATTTTTGAAAAATATGCTCGCCAAATTTTTGCAGGAGTGCTGATATTTCTAGTTATAGTACTTCTTGTCGGAGTTACTTATAATTGAGCGAAATGATGGATAAATGTGCCATTTGTGCCTTTTTCTCTGCAACCCGCGGAATTCTTAAAATTAGGTCTTATTATATATTTGGCATATTTTCTCAAAAGAAAAAAGAATGAAATAGCTGATTTACATAATGGATTTTATCCATTTATGGCAATAGTTGGAATTGTAGTTTTACTTTTGTGATTACAACCAGATTTTTGAACAATACTTATAGTTGTGCCAATTGCTGTAATTTTATTTTTTATTTGAGGATGAAATATTAGGCATTTACTCGCCATTGCTTTAATATTTTCAATATTTACAGTATTTGTATATTTTATATGAAAAGTGAGCTCAGGTGGGGAGAGAAACACATTTTCTTATATAACAGAAAGATTTGATAATTTTTTAACGAGCAATCAAACTTCTATCCAAAATAAAACTATTAATTTCCAGACAAAACAATGATTAATAGCCATTTGAAGCTGATGATTTTTTGGGCTTGGATTTTGAAAATCTATCCAAAAGTTCTGATATTTGCCAGAAGTTCAGTGAGATTTTATATTTTCTGTAATTGCGGAAGAGTTGTGATTTTTATGAATAATATTTCTAGTGTGATTATATTTAGTTATTGCATATAGATGATTTTATATTTCTTCCAATGTATCTGAACCATTTTGAAAATATCTAGCCGCCGGAATTACAACCTGGATAATGATTCAAACTTTTGTAAATATCTGAGTTAATTTAAATATTATACCACTAACCGGAGTAACTTTGCCTTTTATAAGCTACGGAGGATCTTCACTTATGTCGCTTATGATATGAGTTTGAATTTTACTAAATATATCACGTGATGTAAATTATGAGAGTATTACACCATCAAATTCTAAATTTTTTAGAAGAAAAAAAGTTATTTAAGAAATTAAATAACTTTTTAATTCGGGGTATTATTATATCCAGCTTATAGCACTAACTGGACAAACGTTTATTGCATTATTTACATCTTGTTCGTTGTATGTTTCACATATTTTTGCTTCTGATAAATTTTTATTATTATAGTCAAAATATTCTGAAGCTACAGATATACAAGCTCAACATCCAATACAATTATTATTTACAAAAGGCCTTTTTGTTGCTTTATCACTCATAATTTATATTTTTAATTTTAAAAAAGTGAGTGCATTTTATGAATTTTATTTTATTAATCAAGTTGAAATTATATAAAAAATTTGTTTTTCATATAATTTTTCATATAATTTAAGAATTATAATTTTATTTTAAAAAATATGTGAAAAGTAATAGAAACAACCGATGCTAATTTTGCAAATGATATTGCGGCTTGAGTTAGTATAGTAGATTTTTGGGCAATTTGGTGTGGTCCATGTCAAGTAATGATTCCTCGTCTTGATGAGCTTGCTACTAAAATGTGAACTAAAGCAAAAGTAATGAAAATGAATGTAGATGAGAACGGACAAGTCCCTCAAACATTTTGAATAAGAGCAATTCCTACTATGATAATTTTTAAAGATGGGAAAGAAGTTGATAGAGTTTCTTGAATTCAGAGTGTAGATTTCCTCGTTTCAAAACTAGAATCTCATATTTAAATGATAGACCCATTCGACTCCACTTCATTTCGCTCAGAGTGACGAATTAAAAAATGCCCGAAATTTTCGGGCATTTTTTATTGTTTTTATCTAAACCCATATGGCGGGGTCACTTCTATTAAAGGATTAAATTTAATTTCTAAATTAGTGGCAGCAAATTGATCAGCTTGTTGCTGGGTAAGTAAATTAGTAGAACTAATTCATGTTTTTCTTATACATTTAAGATCATAACGCATAGCATTTTCTATATTACATGAACTTAAGAAAGATGGACATTTTCACGTTACAGACCCTCAAATTGTATTATTTGAAATAACAGATCAAAAGATTGTTAGTTTTTCCGCTGATGTGTCAGATAGAGTATAAGAATTATTTCAAGTATATGTAGAAACTCATTTATCGACAAAAATATTTGCATCAACTTTAGAAATACTTTTGTTGATATAAATATCTCATCATATATTTTTATCATCTTTTAAAGCAATTATTCCTAATATAGAGCTACTGTTTTCATAATTAATATTTCATTTTACATAAATATTACCTCATTTAATTATGATAGTTTTCACTCAACTCAATTTACTATTAGCAGAATCAATAGTTATAAGTTTATTGGATTCATTTGAAAGATCATAATAAATAACAGAGTTATTATTTAATTTCGTGGCTGGAATATTGGCAAAATTAGAAAGATTTGAAATTGTTTTTATAGAATTATCAGTACTACTAACTCATTTAATTAATTCATAAGTATTTTTTCTAACAGATAAATATAATTCATTTTTGATATTTTTATCAAAATATCCAACATTTCAATTCGTTGAAACATTTGAACAATAATATCTTACAGTCGGTGGAGTATTTGGTTGAGCTGGATTATTAGTATTGGCTGTTAAATTATTTGCTTGAGATATATTATTACTTGTTGTAGTATTAATTACAGTAGTACCAGTTTTTGCAATATTTGTATTGTTAACCGCACCTGTAGAAGTGCTATCTAATGATGATGTATTATTGTACGTTATAATTCCAGATCTTGGTGTTGGCATAAGTCACATAAAACCAGGATTATTGGTACATCCATAAATCCAAGATCAATCAGATAATTGCTGAGCTCCAGCATAATTTACTGATGGGTTATAGGCTCATGCTCATCATTGCATTTGCCATATCAAATTATTATAACTATCATAAGCCACTTGAGTTTCAGGACTTGTAACTCAATATTTACTAGCAGTTAGAGCAAGATTTGCTCAGCTTACAGCCATTTCATAGTTATGAACTGAATCTGTAACTATTCTAAAAGTAGATCAACCTGGTAAATTAAAATTCATTGTAATATTTGAGGTTTTAAACACATCTGTATTATCTCAATTAACCGCAGTAAAAACTCAATTAGAAGTATTTAGAGATCATATTACAACACCTTTTGCATCTTTGACAGTTCAATTAGTACTAATAGTTCACATTCATCATTCATAATACCGAGTAGATGATATTAAATTAGTTATAGCATCAGCATTTATTGAATTTACAAGTGAAGAATATTGAGGATTTTGCTGAGCCATAAGTTTAGTTGCAGCCGCTATTGTTTCAGCATCAAATCATCAAGCTGCAGCAGAGCTGGCTATCATTTCTGGACTAAGTCAATTAGCTAGTTGTGTTTTTATCCAATCTGCTCATTGCTGAACTGTAATTACTGTTCAGCGTGAGTTTACAGCCACATCTTGTTTTATAAGATTTTGCACATAAGTTGTATTAATTGTTACTCAAGGTATTGTGTTAGCTACTTTTGTAATTTGGTCTAGAGTAAATCAAGCTGCAACTGCCATTTGCGCAATTTCTTCGTTTGTTTTTCAGGCGGCAGCTTGCGCTTTCATCCAATCAGCTCATTCAGCCACTGTAATACTAGCTCAATTAAGTGATGTAATTACTTGAGTTACTGGTGCTGGAGGTGGTGTTGGTGGCATAGGAGGTTCAAAATAAGGAGGTGAATATACCGGTGCTGGCTTGTTTGGTGGAGCCATATAAGAGGTGGCAGTTCAGGCAGGAAGACTTAGGGCGCTGTCCATTTGTGAAGCTGGTACTCAATATGCATTTGCTGCTGCGGCAATATCTTGAGCTGTGGCTCATTTTGCAACCATAACATCTACAGCTGCTTTAATTTCAGCATTAGTGTAAGCAAGAGAAATATTTGTACTTAATATACAACTTATTCAAGTTGCAATAATTAATAATAATTTTTTCATATAAACTTTATTAAAAAGTAAAAATCAGGAGTATTATATTATATAAAATGTAAAATGTCAAGCTATTTAAAAATACTTTTTACATCCTTACTATTTGATTTATTACTTGAGAGTAAATAATCATGAGAAGATGTAAAAATTACACACATACTTTTTAAAGAATCATCCAAAGAATTATTATCTCTCTTACAATCTTCTTTGACTTCCATAATTTTAACTAAAGATCCCAAATCAATTTTTCTAAATTCTTTTTTAATTAAAACAATATCATTGATTTTTTGGTATAAATTAGCAGTCTTGCAGTCTTTATCTCAGATTTTACAGGTTTTTAATATATTTTTGTAAAAATTATTTTTATTTTTCCATAAATTTAAATAATCACTTAGATCAGAGTTTTTTAATACATATGAAAAATCGCTTCCCGTTTTGTTGATTTCCTGCTCTAAAATAGCTAAATTTTGATAATTAAGAGGAGATTTTAATAATTCGTTAAGGTAGTATATTGAATTATTTTTTTCTTGTTTTTTTGAGTAGAGTCTTACCAAATGGATCATAGTTCTCTGTTTTGTAACAACTTTCTCATTATCAAATAAATTAGTATCAGTATCTATGAAATATTTCAGATTATTTGTATGATTGAAAATAGCCTTATTAATATCACCCGTAGCTTCTTTTAATAAAGCGATAAATTCCAATATAATAGAGGAATTGGGGTCATACGAAAATGCTTTTTTAGCTTCTATTTCAGCCAGAGATAGGCTATTTTTGTCTATTTTTCAATAAAAATATACCTTAGCTAAAGATAGATGACAGAATCCATAATTTGGCTTTAATTTTATACATTCCTGCGCATATTCTAGAGATTTTTTTAAGTCTTCTTTTAAAAATGTAAGACTCGAAAGACTATAATATAGCTCTCATAAGTCTTCTTTATTTGTAATTTGTGTTACTAATTTTTCACCTATTTTAATAGCTTCATCATATTTTGATAACATACCCAAAGTTCTAAACAAAAGACGATTTATAAATTTATCATTTTCATCTATTTTAACGGCCTTACTTAGATATTTAAGCGACCCATACGGATTTCCTTCAAGCATATAGGTATGAGCAATTCATCAGAGAGTTTGGATGTCTAATGTATTATCTCATCAAGATAATTCCAGAGATTTAAAATAAGATTTTAGAGCATCACTATATTTTCTATTTATCTCATATCAAAATCCAAGCACCCTATAATATTCTGGATAATTTCATTTTTGTTCTTCTTTAATTTCATCAAGTAATTTCTTTCATTTCTTAAAAAATTCATCCTGCGTATTCTTACTTTCTCACTCTAGAAAATAAACATAGGCCTTTCTCACTAAATACATCATTTTCTCATCTGGAGTCGAGGCATTTTTTAACATAGTATCATAATATTTTTGCACCTCATCAAATTTTTGATCATCTATAAGTGCCTCAATTTTTTCTTCTTGAGATAAATTATTCTCTACAATTTTACTTTTTTCTGGAATAGTGATTTTATTTCACTTCTTATAATTTAATCAGAAAAGAATTCAAACTAAAACAATAATTGTTAGTGAAATTATAATGATTTTATTTTTCATAAAGAAAAAGTTAAAATAAATAAAATATTTTCTAATGTATCGCCAAATAGATATATGTCCCACCTGTCACATTGATATTGGTTGCGGACTTCTGATTCACTACAAAACCACCTGAATCAGGATCAATGCTATCATCACTTGTTACTTCTGAAAAATTACTATTTAGATTAAGGTGCGGATCATTTCCCGGTACAATTCCTCTTACGCTATCCCATATATACCAGTCTCCAGCGACATCCGTCCTCTTGATGAGGATAAATTTCGCCCCCTGTACATCCCCACTGAATCCTGCATCAATAGTCTGACTTGTCCCGGCAGTCCCACTTACTCACCCATTCCCCGTGTAACTTCCAACCTTTGAGATGTTGGCTTTAGTGGCGAAGAGGTAGGATATCTGCGTTGCTCCATTTGTTAGTAAGTTTGTCTCATCTACACCGAAGTCCATTGTTGTTGGATCAGAAATCCCCCAAATATTTGTGAAACTTGTATTTACAGCCACAGTACTATTTAATGATAAAAATGCACTTCGCCCCAAAGAAGCCGAATAGGTTTGCCATCCACTTCCTACACTACGTTGCTTGTTTATTATTAATTCTGGGACAACCCCCATTCCATGTGAAATACGACGATTTGGGTTTGCGGTTGCCGTATACGCCACCACATCAAAAACTCATGGAGCACGACGGAAGAAATAATTCATCTCTTGTGTTCCAAGATTGTAGTTAATAGAAGAATCATTGGTTGTACCTTGTCCAATCAAACTTACACCATCCATATTAATTGATTTTATTGCAATACTATTTGTTTTTTCTATATCAACATCGATTGTTAATCTGCTTGATATACCACGTAAACGGTCTACCCGCCCTCCATTCATAGTTGCAGAACCTCTATTTTTAAAGATCAATAAATCAGGGGGAAATCCAACTCAACTAATGATATCATCACTACTTGTAGTAGCTCGCGAAATCGCATTATACATCTGCGTCCCACTTGTCGGTGGCTTATTTGGGCGACGGATGGCACAGTAGATTGCATTTGCACTTGTATAATTAGCAGGAGTTTTAAATCCTGTTGAATTAAATACCATTGTTATATTTTGTTCTGTCCCTGAAGTATTTGCAGAAAGTGATTTATATGTGGAATCCGTTACCGCAACACCTCTCATATTATCTTGTACAAACCAATCTCCAACCCCATCAGACCTTTTCCAGATTACATACTGGGGCTCCCATCCGAGATTCACACTCGCATTTCCACTCGCATCCGTCGTGAAACTTCCGCACTGAATAATTCCGTCTGTACTAGTATCGTGAGCAAAGATATAGGCGACGTAAGTTTCTGTATCGGCATTCGTTCCACCAGCACCATTAACCGTAAAGACGGAATTTGTTGGTGCCGTATTACTCCATGCGGATGATGTTGCTCTGCTTGCTGTATCTTGTAATTGCATAATATAATCTTGTGGTGCAGTAGCATCTGTACCACGATGATATACACGCCATGCTCCACCCGCACCACTCGTCTGCTTGACAATTATCATCCCCGGTGCAACACCGAGATTATGTGGAATCTGCCTACCTATAACCCCATTCCCCGTATATGTCACCACATCAAAGAACTTCGGAGCCTTGCGGAAGGTCCAGGATGCAACAGTGGCTGGGGAATTCCAATACAATCCAGACGTATAACCATTGTTACTAAATGAATAACCACCCCACGGACTACTCGGAATAGCAGTTGAATTAGTGCGTAGCACATCATTCGATGGTCGTGCACTGTCTACAAGATAATGATCAGCAAACCCACCACCATTCCTCATCTTCTCCCACACCATCCCACCCTTCCCAGCAAGATCAATTCCATTGTTGATTGTCTGGGTTCATCAGTTTCAAGTGTAGGTATAGGCAGAGAACACATCATCGACATAAATCTGGGCGGTACAGGTATTTCAGTTTTGAGTATATCAGATATCACATTTCCAGGTACAGGCTGGTCAGGTGATAGAGGTAGTTGCAGAATAGGTCCAATTGGTTGTATTGTCAGTAGGAGCTGTAATTGATTGGATGAGTCCGGTTGCGGGGGTTGGGGCAGTACCGGAACAGGTGAATGTTTGGATTTGATTGTCTGTAGTTGGAGATGATATTGGTTTGAGAGATACTACGGCTTTAGCTAGATTTGTAAGAGCTCAGGTATCTGTATCTGGAGTGGTTAGAAGAGTATTAATTCATTGGTTGTTTGATATCAGAGTTCAAGAGTAAGTTGTATATATTGATTTAAGATTTGTTGCAAATGCAAGAAACTGTGAATCTGTAGATGGGGCTCAGGTAGATGAGTAGATTAATTGGGGCATAAAAGCTATTCAATCTGTAGATGAATTAGTTGAGTCGTATGAGAGTTTGTTTATTAGGTAGTATCCTGTAGATGTAAGATTTAATGATCAAGAGTTAATAAAAAGAGATGGAGTTGCTATATAGTATAGAGTGTTTCCTGTTTGAGTTTTTGTAAATATTTCATTGTAATTTCATTTGAGGTATATATTAACTTGGGTAGATGCTGCTTGGGCTCTGCCCTCACCCCAACCCTCTCCCAGAGGGAGAGGGAGAATATTGTATGCTATAGTCTTTTCGAAATTAGCTTTGATTTGGTATTCTTGGGTTAGGGATGTTAGAGAATAATCATATTCTGAGTTAGTTGATGGATCGGTTGGTTTTTTTGATATTTGGTTTCAAAAAACTTGTATCACAGAGTCTCATAGTTTTCATTGGGTCCAAACAGTTCAGCCTGAGTAAACTATGTCTTGAGTTGGTATTGATGGAGTTGGATAATTACCTCATTTCACTTTGAATAGTT
>CAZKUA010000021.1:0-10776 GCA_964555845.1 uncultured Candidatus Peribacteria bacterium
GAACTTTTACAAGTCTTTGATTTGATACATCAACAATAGAAAAAGTTGTTGTTAGTTGAGGAACTGTAGTTGGGATGAGTGGGAGTACTAGTAATACTACAACTACTCAAGCATTAGCAAATTGATGAGATGGCATTTCTGATATTACAGTATGAGGCATAAATTACAGAGTTCATAAATTTACCACAGTTGGTACTGGTACATTTCAAGCATTAGCGAATATAACCGCTGAGGTTTTAGTAGTAGCCTGAGGATGAGGAGGTTGATATACTAGTAACCCTGGTTGATGATGATGAGCTTGATGATTATTATATAATTCTTGATATATTATTACTTCAGGTCAAGTAATTAATATAACTGTTGGTAGTTGATGACTTGGAGAACTTTCACCTTTATTATCCGCATGATCTAGCTGATATAATTCTATTTTTGGCACATTAATTGCATTAGGTGGCTGAAGAGGTGGTTGAGCAAGTGCTTTTAATTGATGATCTGGTTGAGGTTGAAATTTTATTAATAATTCACCTTGAGGTACTGGTACTATATGACAATGAAATAATTGATGAAAAGGAAATTGATATAGTAGTAATACATATACACCATGATGAGGTGGTTGAGCTGGAGCCAAGTGAGATGACGGTAATTTATCACTAGCAAAATCTGGTAATTGAGGAATTGGTTTAGAATACTCTATCACATGAACTCCAATTTTCTATGCTGGTTGAGGTTGAGGCGCAAAATATTCTACATGAACTGAATGATATGGTGGTAATTGAGGTTGATGAAATTGAGGTTCAAAAACAGTAAAAGGTAGTGATTGAATTGTAAATACAGGGTGATGATGATGAGGTGGATCTTGATTAGGATGCTGAGATTGAGGTTCGTGAATTGTAATTGTTCGTTATCGTTTGAATTAAATTATATGTTTACAAAAAATAGGAAATTAATTAATTTCCTATTTTTTGTAAAATCTCTTGCATTTTAAAAATCTTGTATAGAATGTGGTTTCTACAAATTTTAATCTAAATATTTATGTGAGCAAAAAAAACTAAAATTATAGCAACTATTTGACCTGTTACGGAGAGTGAAGAAGCCATAGTTAGCCTTTATGAGGCTGGAGTTAATGTGATAAGATTTAATTTTTCACATGCAAATTATACAAACGCAAAACTAATAAAATGAAGAATCGAAAAACTAAATAAAGAGTGAAAAACTAATTTATCAACTCTTCTTGATACAAAATGACCAGAGATTAGAACTTGAGATTTAAAAGAAAAAATAACTTTTGAAAGATGAGATTTAATTAAAATTTTTGTGAATTTATCATTATTTACCGATGATGGAAAATCTTTATTTTGCGATTATCTATATTTAATAGAAGATTTTAATATTTGAGATATTATAGAAATTGATTCAGGACTTCTCAGAGCAAAAGTTGTAAATAAAAATGATAATTTTCTAGAAGCTGAGACTATGAATTCTGCCATAATCTGATCTAGAAGACATATAAATTTACCAGGAAAAAAACTAAAATTACCAGGAATTACGCCAAAAGATAAGGAAGATGTGCTTTTTGCAATAGAAAATGATTTTGATTTTATTGCCCAAAGCTTTGTAAGAAGTAAAGAAAATGTAATGCAGTTGAGAGAACTACTAGATAATAATAATTGAGTTTGAATAAAAATAATATCAAAAATAGAAAATAGTGAATGAGTAGAAAATTTATCTGAAATTATCGAAGTATCAGACTGAATAATGGTGGCTAGATGAGATTTAGGTATAGAGGTGCCAATAGAGAGGTTACCTATTTATCAGAAAGAAATGGTTTCAAAATGTCTCGGATCTTGAAAATTTGTGATTATCGCAACTCATTTACTTGAATCAATGATAGAAAATTCTTTTCCTACAAGAGCGGAAATTTCTGATATTTATAATAGTGTAATGCAAAAGGCTGATTGTCTGATGTTATCAGGTGAAACTGCTATGTGAAAATATTCTATTGAGGCTGCGAGTATGATGAAAAATGTAATTATTGAAGCCGAAAAAAGCAAAACTTATAATCATTATGATTTTTTAAATCTTTGATTAAATAAAAGAAATATTGAAAAGAAACAATTAATAAAAAGTGCTATTTTTATGTCTGAAGAACTTGATGTTGATGCTATTTTGGTTTTTACTAAGACCTGACTTTTGGCCCGTTTTGGCGCAGCGTTTAGACCAAATAAGCCAGTTTATGCTTTTACTGGAAATAAAAATTCTTTTAAATATATGAATATTTTATTTTGAATTTCACCATTTTTACTAGATAATTGGTCTTTTAATCATAAAGAAAATGTTGTTAATTCTATAAATTTTTTACTTGAAACAGGGTCATTAACAAAAGAAAATAGAGTAATTGTAATTACTGATATCCAAAAAGACAACAAAGAAATTCCGGCACTTGAAATTATCACAATTAAGGATTTTTTCTAGTTATTCGTCATTCTGAGCGTAGTCGAAGAATCTTTTAATTAATCTCATATAAATTTTAAAAAGACCCATTCGACTCCACTTCGTTCCGCTCAGGGTGACGATGTTAGTAATTTAAATATCTTAACGGTTTCTTTAATTGACTATCCATTGGCGCATTTTTAATCAAATATGTCATTGTACAATAAAATGTATTATTCAAATCGTTCACAATATTATTACTCATCATTAGACATCATTTTGATTCTCATACTTTATATTGAGCCAAGCTACTTGCCATTTTTGAGTTAGCAGGTTCAATATGATTAACTCATTTTATATTATAAATATATCCATCATTGTTGCTATCTTTCATGTTGTCCACATACTCCAGTACACAAGCGTTTATTCCCGGGGTACTTCAATAATATCTAATTATGGGTGCACCCACCGCAAGAAGCAAAATACTAGGATATATTATATATTTTGATTTCATCTATTTATAAAAATTAAATTCATCCAAATTATATCTTATTAATTTTTAGAAATCAAGGGAAAATTTTTTAAAAAACAAATTTTGTCATTTGTTTAATTTTTATATAATGACGAAAATTAAATGATAAAAAATGATTATAGAAATTATACCTTTTGATATATCAATTGATAACGAAGGGTTTTCATATTTTATAAAGGATGAATTAGTAGATCAAATTAGCATTTGATCTATTGTTGAAATACCTGTAAAAAATAATGTAATTTATTGAGTTGTGGGTAAAATGAATGTAGAATATAGCGAGCAAAATATTAAATCAATTGTAGGAATTGCTTGTAGTATGCCTATTTTGGATGAATATCAAATTAAGACTATTTATGATTTGTCTTCTAGATATTTTGTAAATATTCATAAAATTCTAAATCTATTCTTGCCTCAATATATATTTAAAAGTTTAGAGAATAAATCATTTGTTGATTTGGAATTAATTGAAACTGGGGAAAAAATAAAAAATGAGAAACTTCTTATTTTCAATAAAAGCAATGAAATAAATTCAATAATTTTGGATTTATTGGAAAAATGAGAAAATATTGTTTTAATTTTTCCGGATGATTATATGATAGATGATTTTCTAGAAAAGAATAAAAAACTAGAAGAACAAGCCATAATTTACAGGAATAAATTTAGCTCAAACAAAAAATATAAGACTTTTGTAAATATTTTTAATAGAACAAAAAAAATAATTATTTGAACTAGAAAGGTTCTTTTGTATAATCTAAAAGCTTATGAAAAAATAATTTATATTGAAGATAGTTTTATAAAATATATTTATAGCTACGAGCACAAATACAAAAATACAGATTTTCTAAAATACATTTGAAAAAATTGAAATTTTGATATAAATATAGTATCAACAATTCCACTCGTTGAATCAGTTTACAAAGTGATAAAAAAAGAATATAAAATTATAAATATTTAAATCCCTGTACTGTTATCTCGAGCTCAACAATCGTCATCCTGAGCGAAGTGAAACGTAGTCGAAGGATCTATTTACTTATAAAATACCTTTATAAAAAATGGAAGAATTAAATTAATAGACCCATTCGACTACACTACGTTCCGCTCAGGGTGACGAAATAATAATTCGAAAGACAAATTATTACTTATAAAGACTATATAAAAAATGAACGAAATTAACATTAAAGAAATTAAGAAAAAATTAAAAAAACAAGCGAGATTATATTTTAATTTACTTGTTAAAAAAATAGAAAGTTTTGATAGACAAAAGCTTGTTTTTTATTGATTTGTAGCCTTTTCTGGGATTATAGTTATTACAGCATTTAAGTATTCAATTCTCGAATACAGTTTCTATAAAAATCTAGCCGAAAGACAGCAGACTACAGTTATTAAAAATCCAGTTTCAAGATGAAATATATATTCTAATAATACTCCTTCTGGAGTGCTAGCCACTAGTACTGATTTGTCAGATTTGGCTATAGATCCTCAAGAAGTCTGATCTAAGGAAAAGCTTGAGAATTTTTTGACTGATATTGTATATGAGCAGTTGTGTAAAAATGAATGAGATGAAAGTTGTATAAATAATGTGTTAAATTTCTTGAAAAAAACAGAACTGTCAGATCAAGAAGATTTCTCAGTTGATCCGACTTTTATAAAGACAAAAATAAAAGAAGAGGTAAGTTTAAGAGTAAATAAAAAATATCTTGATTCAGTTTTGATTAAGACTAATTTAAGCCAAGATGAAATGAATAGAATTGCAGCGCTTGGAATTGATTGACTTTATTTTGTGATAAATAATTTGTATGTAGACCCGACAAAAATAATGGACGAAAAATGAACAAGTGAGCAGTTATCAAAGCTTATTTCTATGGAAAAAAGTGACATTGAAGAACTTTTACAAAAAAGACAAGTAAGATATGTAAAAATAATATCAAAACTAGATCTTCGCCTAAAAGATAAGCTAGATGAAAGAATTTTAAATGAAAAAAATGCAATTTCAAAATGACTTTTAATTGAGAATAATTCTATTTCAAAATTTATAATTCTAGATCCACACCCAACTAGATTCTATCCAGAAAAGAACCTCTGAAGCCAAATAATTGGATTTGTAAATAATAATATTGAGTGAAGATATTGAATAGAGGGGTATTTTAATGAAGAGTTAAAATGACAGGAATGACTAAGAACTACCAAAAAAGATATATCAGGAAAGGCTATATGACTTGATGAAACGCCAGAAAAAAAACTTATTAACTGAGCAGATATTAAGCTTACAATTGATAGAAATATTCAAAAAGAAGTTTCAAAAATACTCGAAAAATGAATAAAGGAATTTAGAGCGAATAAATGAAGTGTTGTGATAATGGACCCAAAAACTGGAGCTATTACAGCCATGGTAAATTATCCAGATTTTGACCCAAATGACTTTTCAAGTGTTTTTGAGTTAGAAAAAGTAAATTATTCAAAATATCCAAATCCAGGGTTTGATTTACTCGGAATGCCACTTTTTGTGGAAGATTCTGCATTATGAATCGATTTTGTTTATAATAGTAAAAAAATAAAATTAAGGCAAGCAACTGAAGCCGAAGCTTCAAATAGAGCAATTCCAAAATACAAATACAAAAATAATTTCTGACCCGGAGCTTATGTAAATGATACCATAGGATCTCTTTATGAGCCAGGTTCTGTATTTAAAGCTTTTACGACTTCTATTTGAATTGATACTGGCGATATTAAGCCATCTGATATGTATACAGACAGATGATTTGTGGAAATTGATAATTTCAAAATTAGCAATGTTTCAAAGGAATGTATTGGATTTCATACTTATTCTCATGCTCTTGACTGGTCTTGTAATGTCGGAATGATTGATATAATTAAAAAAATCTGAGCGAGTCTTTTCTATAAATATGTGCTTGATTTTTGATTCTGACAAAAAACCAATATTACACTTGAATGAGAGGTTTTTGGTAAAATAGAGCCTTATGAAAAATGGTCTAAAGCAAAATTATTTACACAATCATTCGGTCAATGAATTACAGCAACAGTTCTGCAAATGGCTACAGCATACTCAGTGCTCGCTAATTGAGGAATTTATATGCAACCATATATTGTAGACACAATTACACTCCCTAATTGACAAGTAATAAAAAATTCTCCAACTCCTCTAAGAAGAGTAATTAAAGAAGAAACTTCTCGCCAAATTATCGCAATGCTAACTGAGGGGGCCAATATTTGATTTGCGAAAAAATGATGAGTAGAATGATATGATATGGCATGAAAAACCTGAACTTCTCAAATTGCCTCAAAATGAAAATATGAACAAGGATGAGCCTGACATACAATAACATCATACGGATGATTCGGACCGTCATCTAACCCAAAATTTGTAATGATTGTAAAAATAGATAGACCCAGATCAGCTGAATATAGTGAAACTACATCTTCTGCAATATATTCTAAAATAGCAAAATATCTACTGAATTATTATTCAATTCCGAAGGGAAGTTAGAGTTTAACTATCATCATAACACCATCATCACTGTCAATTTGGATAACCTCGTAAGGGATTTTATTTTCCTGCACATATTCGTATAGAGAAGGCATTTTGTGTTTAAATTTGATAACATCATCAATTATTATAATTCAATTTTTCTTGATTTTTGGCCGACTTAACTCTAGGAAATCTTTGCTTCTTCGCTTCATTCCATCGATAAATACAAAATCAAAACTATTATCAGGGAGCGTCGGAATTATATCGAGAGCTTGTCCATGAATCAGAGTACAAGTATTTTCAAGTCAAGCTTCTTTGATATTAGCTATGGCTTGGTTATGAGAAAGAATTGAGAATTCAATGGAGGTAATATGACCTAAATTTTTTTGTAGAACTGACGTAAGACAAATAGTAGAATAGCCATTGGCTGTCCCAATTTCTAGTGCATTTTTTAGCTTATTTTGTGAAATTAAATTCTGTAAAAATTTTGCATTTTCGTCCGTGATATTTGGAACATCATTTTCTATTCAAAACTTTCTGAGTTTAATTAGGGTTTCTTTTATTTTCATAAATTCTTGATTATCTAGCTTCTATTTCATCTACTGCTTCTCTGAATTTGTCGGCTCTATCAAGATAATCCTTGAAAAGTCAAAAACTCGCACATCCTGGAGAAAGCAAAATTATATCTCAAGTCTCGGCAACTTTATAAGCTTTTTTTACTGCATCATTCATAGAAATCGCATAATGAAAACTAATACTATTTTTATTGAAAAGAAGTCATAGTTTTGAGCTTGTCTCTCAGATAAGTTCTCCATGTTTTACTTTTTCTTTTAGAAGTGGGGCTAAATATTCAAAATCATCTCACTTATCGCTTCCTCAGGCAATAAGAAGTATATTTCAAGGCATACTTTCTAGTGCAGCCCTGAGGCTTTGTGCGGAAGTAGATTTAGAATCATCGATAAATTTAATAGAATTTACTTCTTTGTAAAACTCCAATCTGTGAGATAAAGGCGATACATTTTTTAGATATTCTCTAATTCTTTTTGAGCAAACTTTAAGCTCATTTAAAACAATTACTGAAGATAAAATATTTAGTGCGTTATAAGGACCAGAGAAATTTGTCTCATCAATGCTATATTTTTTCTTTCAAGAAACTATTATATCTCCAAGCTCTACTCTATCTTCTAAATCCGCACTTACTCAAAAAATTCTTGTATTTTCTAAATCTAGATTTATTGATAATTCCTTCGCTTTTTTAAAAACTTGCTCATTTATAATTGATTTTTTCTTGGTATTTTTGAATAATTTCAACTTCGAATTAAAATAATCCTTAAAATCCTTGTGCCAATTTAGATGATCTTTTTCAAAATTTGTAAAAATTGAATAATCAGAGCTAAATTTATCGATATTATAAGCCATAAAACTAGAAACCTCTAGGACAATATAGCCAGATTTTAATCATCTTTTTTGAATATCAAGAACAGTTTTTGCAAAAGACTCATCAAAATTACCACTCAAAAATACTTTATTATCTCCAAATTCTTGCTTTAAAATATTGTAAATTATCCAAGCCGTAGTTGATTTACCATCCGTTCAAGTAACTGAAATTATTTGAAATCATTTTGGTAAAAAGCTAGAAATAAAATCTAGTTCGCCTATTATTTTTCAAGTTTTATAAATTTTATTCGTAGGTGGAACGCCAGGTGAGGGAATAATTTTATCATAAACTGAAAAATCAGATATATTATCTTTATCATCTTTAATTTGAGACTCTATTTTGTTAAAATCCAAAAATTCCTTCAAGGCATTTCATACCTTTCCTTTGCCATAAATTAGTATCATAACTTATTTTTTATTAAATCTTTTCCTAATTATACACAAAAAGCCTGAATTTCCAAGAAAAAAGATTTTTTTAACTTTATTTGCCTGATTTTAAAAAAAATTCTATCATAAATAAATCCTTAGTAAATTTACTAAGGATTTATTGAATAATTAATATTTATAACACTTAAATATAATGACGAACCGAGAGGGTCTTAGTATTTTTATTGTGATTAACTAAATCAAAAGTTTTTTGTTCTTTTAATCATAGAAATTCTATTAATCATTTTTTCATAATTCTTTTTCTAGTATAGCTCAATCTTCATTACTTAATACTTTTATTCATCTGAACTGCGCTTCTTTTAGAGATCAGTGAAGATCATATTCATAATGAGTTTGTCATTTATGTTCTAGTTCATAACAACAACATTCTTGATATTTTTGTCATTCTTTTAGGAGTTTTACTTGTGAACAAGTTGGTTTGCCAAAATCTTGCTGGTTTAGGATTTTTAATCAGTCTACTCAAATGTAGTCTTGGAGCTGTTTTTGTTTTTCTCTTCTTCTCTCAACTTCTTCTAAGATTGAAAGTGTAGTTTCGATTAGCCTTTTGTTTTCCTTAACTATCCTCTTCATTTTCCTCTGTGTTTTTTGAGTGTGAGTGATTATTTCCTCAGCTATCCTCTTCATTTTCCTCTGTGTTTTTTGAGTGATTATTGGAGATTTGATTCCAAGAACATCTTTTTCAGTGTGTCCTTGTTGTGAAATAATATTTGTCATAAAATATATAATTTAAAAATTAAAATTTGTAAATATATGAACATTATAACATATTTTGTAGGATAATGCAAAATATTATATTTAAAATTATTAAAACCATAAAATAAAAACTTTATTTGCCTGTTTTGGATTTTTTTATATAATTTGCTTGTTTTATAATTATTTAATTAAATATGGAATTTAAAGATTTAAGTCTAAAGGAAATTATCGCTTGAATAAAGGGAAAAAAGTTTTCTCAAAAAGAAGTTTGGGATTATTTTCAGGAAAGAATAAAAAAACTCGATCCAACTCTTGAAGCTTTTAATTTGGTTAATAGTGAATTTATTGAAAAAGATGTAAGTTCTCCGCTTGCTGGAGTACCTATTTGAGTGAAAGATGTATTTTGTGAGAAATGAATTACAACTACGGCATCATCTAAGATGCTTGAAAATTTTGTGCCTCCATATAGTGCAACTGTTATAGATAGACTAAACAAAGCCGGAATGTCGAGCGCTGGTAAACTTAATTTAGATGAATTTGCAATGGGATGAAGTGGGGAAAATTCAACGCTTAGAATTACAAAAAATCCTTGGGATATAACTCGTATTCCTGGTGGTTCTAGCTCTGGATCAGCCTCAAGTGTGGCTTCTGGAATGGTACCAGCAGCTCTTGGAACTGATACAGGTGGAAGTATTCGCCAACCAGCTTCAATGTGCGGAATTGTAGGTTTTAAACCAACTTATTGAGTAAATTCTAGATGGTGAGTAATGGCGATGGCATCATCTCTTGATACTCCTGGAACATTTACAAAAACTGTAGAAGACGCTGGGTTATTATTTGAAATAATGAGTGGATATGACCCACTTGATTCAACAAGTGAGAAAATAGATACAAAAATAGACTCTTCAATTTGGAATAAAAAAGACCTGAAATGAGTAAAAATTTGAGTTCCAAAAGAGTATTTTATAGATGGAATAGAAGTCTGAGTAAAAGCGGAAATTGAAAAAAGTATTTCAAAATTAAAAGAGCTCTGAGCTGAAATAATTGATATTAGCCTGCCTCATACAGAGTATTGACTTGCTGTATATTACATTGTAATGCCAGCTGAAGTTTCTACTAATTTATCCCGTTATGACGGAATTAGGTATGGTTATGCAAATGATGAGTGACTGGGAATTAACGAATTACTTAAGAAAAATAGAGCCTGATGATTCTGAAAAGAAGCCCAGAGAAGAATAATGCTTGGAAGTTTTGTACTTTCTAGTGGTTTTTATGATGCATATTACAAAAAGGCATCTCTTGTAAGAGAATTAATTATAAAAGATTTTGAAGAAGCTTATAAAAAAGTTGATGTAATTATTACCCCAACTGCACCAAGTGTAGCTTGGAAAATCTGAGAAAAAGTAGATGATCCACTTAAAATGTATTTATCTGATATTTTCACTGTAAATGGTAGTCTAGCTCAGCTTCCAGGATTATCCCTTCCAATTTGATTTGCAAAAAGTGAAGATAGCGAGCAAGTAGAATTACCAGTCGGACTCCAAATTCTTGGACCAAAATTTTGAGAACAAAAAGTATTTGAAGTATGACATGTTCTAGAACAATCCCTAAAAGATTATATTTGAAGTAAAAAACCAAAGATTTCTTAAAATACCCTCCCCCTGTCTCCAGTACACCTCTGTCATTCCCGCGCACCTCTGTCATTCCCGCGCACCTCTGTCATTCCCGCGCACCTCTGTCATTCCCG
>CAZKUA010000022.1:0-10105 GCA_964555845.1 uncultured Candidatus Peribacteria bacterium
TGATAAAACAAATTTTTCTTGAAATATTATTAAAAAAGAATCTCCCTCTTCTGTCATTCCCGCGCAGGCGGGAATCTATAAAAATAAAAAAACCTTTTTTTATGAAAACCTACTATATTTATATTATAGCAAGTGAAAATGAAACATTATATATTTGAGTAACTTCAAATTTAATAAAAAGAATATATGAACATAAAAATAAAACATTTGATTGATTTTCAAAAAAATATAATATAACTAAGTTAGTTTATTATGAGATATATAATAATTCAATTGAGTCAATAAATAGAGAAAAACAACTTAAAAAATGGAATAGAGAATGGAAAATAAATTTAATAAATGAAAATAATCCTTTATGGAAAGATTTGTATGAAGATATTATAAAATAAGGAGGATTTAATTGACAGATTCCCGGGACAAGCCCGAGAATGACAGAAAAGAGGCGGGAATGATAATAAAATATAAATTTATTTTAAACCCCTTAATCTTCTTTATTAAGAAAGAAATAATAACCTACAATATTTATGAAACTAATATCTTTTAATGTAAACGGAATAAGATCTAATATCCAAAAAGGATTTTTGGATTATTTAATTAGTGAAAATCCTGATATTATCGGGCTTCAAGAGGTGAAAGCACAGGAAAATGAGTTACCAATTAAAATTGATTTAGCTTCGCTTTGATATGAGATTTACTGGAATAGCGCAAATAAAAAATGATATAGTGGAACTGCTATTTTTACAAAAATTAAACCACTTTCAGTAAGTTATTGACTTTGACTTGCAGAGCATGATGAAGAATGAAGAATAATTACGCTAGAATTTGAGAATTTCTATTTTGTAAATGTGTATACTCCAAATGCGAAGCGTGAGCTTGAAAGACTGGATTATCGCCAACTCTGGGATTCTCTTTTTCTTGATTATCTCAAAAGACTTGAGCAAAATAAACCAGTTATAACTTGCTGAGATTTTAATGTAGCACATCAGGAAATCGACCTTACAAATCCTAAAACAAACAAATGAAATGCAGGTTTTACCCCAGAGGAAAGAGAATGATTTTCTAAATTTATAAGTTCAGGCTTTATTGATACTTTCCGTTATTTCTATCCAGACAAGACCTGAGAGTATTCATGGTGGAGTAATTTCGCTAATTCTCGCGCTCGTAATATTGGCTGGCGTATAGATTATTTCTTGATTTCTAATACTCTAAAAAATAAACTAAAATCTGCTTTTATTAAACAAGAAGTGAGATGATCTGATCATTGTCCAGTTGGGATTGAGATTGAGTTATAATTTACTTCACCACCAATTTTCCTCATTTATAATCCAAGTCAAGCTTATCTCATTCATTTATTTTTCCAGATAATATTAGCGTAGAAAGTTCATTTACGATGTGTTTTGTGATAGCTCTTTTTAGTGGACGAGCTCAATATTCTGGGTTGTATCACTCTTTTATTAAGAAATTTTTAAGCGCTTCACTAAAATTTATCCTTATATTTTTTTCTTGTAAACGCTCACTTACTTCAGATAAAGATATATCTATAATTTTATTTAATATTTCTTTATCTAGAGGATTAAACACTATTATATCATCAATTCTATTTATAAATTCTGGGGTAAAATGTTTGTTTAGTTGTCAGATTACCTTTTCTTTTATTTCAGAGAATTTTGACAGTATTTTTGGTTTTTTTGATTTTTCTGATACATCAAATCATATCTCTCTATTTTCAAAAGAAAACTCCTTACTTCAGATATTAGACGTCATTATAATTATGGTATTTTTAAAATTTACTGTTCTTCATTTGCTGTCAGTAAGTCTTCCATCATCTAGAATTTGCAAAAATATATTAAATACATCGCGATGAGCCTTTTCTATTTCATCAAATAAAATTACTGAGTATGGTTTTCTTCTTACAGCTTCGGTTAGCTGCCCTCACTCATTGTGTCATATATAACCAGGAGGCGATCCAATAAGGCGAGAAACTGAGTGGGATTCCATATATTCTGACATATCAATTCTTATAAATGCATTTTTATCATTAAATAATTCAAGTGCTAGAGCCTTAGCAGTTTCTGTCTTTCCTACTCAGGTTGGTCCGAGAAATAAAAAACTTCAAATAGGCTTTTTCTCATCACTAAGTCAAGCTTTATTTCTCTGAATAGATTGAGAAACTAATTTCAAAGCCTCATCTTGTCATACTACATTTTTTTGAAGTCTAGAGAATAGATGAAGATATTTTTCTTGATCTTTTTCGACAAGTTTTCAAACTGGAATTCCTGTCCATTTTGAGATAATTTCTGCAATATCCTCAATTTGTACGCTATCTTTTAAATATGAATCTCAGCTTTTTTTAATTTGCAATAGCTCATTTTCTAGATTTACAATTTCTTTTTCAAACGCTGGAATTTCCCCATATCTAAGCTTCGCAACCGCTTGATAATCAAATTTTCTCTCAAAATCATCAGCTTCTATTTTTAATTTATCTATGTTTTGTTTTATCTCTTTCATTTTCACTATCAAGTCTTTTTCTTTTTGCCATTTAGATAATTTTGTTCTAAAAAGCTCTTGTTTATCGGCTAATTGTTTTTCTATTTCATTTTGTCATTCTGAACGTAGTGAAGAATCTACTTTTTCCTCTCTTTTAAAATTTAGAGAAGAAATGGTAGATCCTTCGTTTCACTCAGGATGACTTTTATCTATTTTTTCATTTTTTAAAGCCTCTTTTTCGATTTCAAGAGATCTGATTTCTTTCTCTAAAATATCAAGTTCTACTGGTTTTGAAGTTGAGCTCATTTTCACACTTGCTGCAGCTTCATCTATTAAATCTATTGCTTTGTCTGGCAATTTTCTATCACTTATATATTTACTACTTAGCTCAACCGCTCCGACAATTGCTTTATCAGCTATTTTTATACCATGAAATGTTTCATATCTATCTTTTATTCATCTTAAAATTGCTATGGCGTCATCAGGCGTTGGTTCATCTATCATAACTGGCTGAAACCTACGCTCTAGCGCTTGATCTTTTTCTATATATTTACGATATTCATTAATTGTCGTCGCACCAATAACTCTAATCTGACCACGAGCTAAAGCTGGTTTTAAGAGATTTCCAGCATCAGTAGAGCCTTCTTGGCTACCGGCTCAGACAATTGTATGAACTTCATCAATAAATAATATTATTCCTCCATCTGATTTTTCTACTTCTTTAATTACAGATTTTAATCTTTCTTCAAATTCTCATTTAAACTTGGCTCCAGCAATGAGAGATCCCATATCTAGAGACATTATTTTTTTATTTTTTAGATTATCTGGAATATCATTTTCTACAATTTTACGAGCAATTCACTCTACAATCGCAGTCTTTCAGACTCCAGGGTCTCAGATAATAACTGGATTATTTTTTTGTCTACGAGAGAGTATCTGGATAGTTCTTCTAATCTCGGCTTCTCTTCCTATAACTGGATCTATTTTTCATTCTTTAGCTAATTCTACCAAATCTATGGTATATTTTTTAAGCGATTCATACATATTTTCTGCATTATTTGAAGTCACTTTTTCACCATGCCTTAGAGTTTCCACCTCTTTTTTGTAATTTATAAAATCAATTTTTTCACTTGTAAATATATCTTTTAAACTACTCGCTTTCTCAATAAGACTCATAAATAAATGCTCTTCTGTGATATAATTATCTTGCATGGTTTTAGCTAAATTATCAGCAAAAGCAAGAACTTGATTAAATTCGTTTGTTACTCAGAGAGTCACTCCTTGTCCGCTAATTTTTGGCAAAGAATTAACTTTTTGTCCTATTTTTGAAATAAGAGTTTCTATATTAATTTTGAGTCTCCCTAAAATTTCTAGATTAATACTGTCTTTTGACGAAAGAATGGCTAATAATAAATGAGAGGATTCTAGCGTTGAATTGGAATTATTAATAGCTAGGTTTTGTGCTTCTTGCAATCTAGAAGAAGCAGAAATTGTATATTTTTCTTGCATAATTTTATAAGTTAAAAAATATTTCTTAGCACACGCATTATATACGTGCTAATTATAAAGTCAAATTAATTTTTAGTGAAAATAAAAAAAGACTTCATTTTGAAGTCTTTTTTTATATAAATTTTTTTATCTTCCTCTACTGGCGGCTCTTCCTGGGCGTTGTCTATTATTAAAATTATTTAGAGGTTTTCATTTTCCAAATGAATTTGAGTTTAGAAATGCTGGTCTAGCTTGTTGAATAGGTGGAATAGTTTTTGGTTTTTCTGTGATTTTTTCGGCTTCTTTTGAGGTTTCTTCTAGAATTTCTTCCTCATTTTTAGTAGTTTTACTCATAAATATTTAGATTAATAAATAAATAATTTTAGCTTTTATGGTGCCCGAAGAGGGAATCGAACCCTCACTTCTCGCGAAACGGGATTTTGAGTCCCGCGTGTCTACCAATTCCACCATTCGGGCGCTTTTTAATAGATGCTTGTATAAAAAATGTAATTCAGTAAATTTGCTGTAATTATACAGATAATCAGAGGAATTAAGCTAAGCAACCACCGTTTTATATATTTTTTTACTTTAGTGTAATCTTTTTTCATTCTACCATAAAAATAATAAATTATAATGGCTGGTATTAGGCATGCTGTTGGTATAAAAAAGAATTGTGCCAGATATGAAAAAAATGTTTCAAAAAAAATTAGCGTATACATATTTATATAAAAAGGTACCAAGAGCTTATATAAAAAATTATAAAAGTCAAAAAAATTAGACTTTAAATTAAAATTTATATAATGTGTTTAAAAGTTTTTTATAAAATAAATTTAAATTTATGAAATTTGAACTAGATAATTTAGTGAAGGATTATGAGGATATGGATTTAGAGCTAGCTAATCCTGATATTTATAGTGATCCAAAAAAACTAAAAGAGATTATGCAAAGAAAAAAAGGCCTTGAGGAAGCAGTAATACTTTATAAAGAATACAAAAAACTTAATTCTAATTTAGAAGATGCTAAAAATATGCTCCGCACTGAAAAAGACGCTGAAATGCTTGAAATGGCAAAGGAGGAAATAGATGTTTCTAATGCGAAAATTGAAGAATTAGAAGAAAAATTAAGAATTTCGCTTATTCCAAAAGATAAAAATGATGATAAAAATATAATTTTGGAAGTAAGAGCGGGAACCGGATGAGAAGAAGCGTCACTTTTCGCTAGAGAACTTGCTAATTCTTATATGATTTTTGCAAAAAGTGAGGGATTTAATCTTGAAATCCTTGAAGAATCACTAAGTGAAAATGATTGATATAAAGAAATTATTATGAAAATAAGCGGAGATGGAGCTTATTCTAGATTTAAATTTGAAGCAGGAACTCATAGAGTACAAAGAATTCCTGAGACAGAAAATAAATGAAGAGTTCATACTTCTGCTATTACTGTTGCGGTTTTACCTGAGGCTGAGGATGTGGATGTGGAAATTCGCGATGAAGACCTAGAAATCACAACTTGTAGAGCGAGTGGAGCCTGATGACAACATGTAAATAAAGTAGAATCAGCTATTAGAATTGTGCATAAACCCTCATGACTCGCTGTAGAGTGTCAAGACCAAAGAAGTCAATTAAAAAATAAAGAAAGAGCTATGACAGTACTTAGAACTAGACTACTTGCCCTAGAAGAAGAAAAGAAAATGCAAGAAGTTGGAGCCGCAAGACTAGCACAAGTCTGAAGTTGAGATAGAAGTGAAAAAATTAGAACTTATAATTTCCCACAAGATAGAGTCACAGACCATAGAATCTGACAGAATTATTCTAATTTACCAGCTATTATGATGTGAAAATTATGACACATCATCGATGACCTGGCAGTCGCAGATCAGACCAGAAAATTAGAGGAATTGAATAAATAGAAAATTATTTTATCACATTTCAAATACTTAAAAAAGGAAGGAGAATTGCCATAATTATGGTTCAGACTACGGCTCAGATAACAACTATTATGATAGGTTCTAGCATTGTTGATAGGTTCTTAACAGTGTGGTCAATTTCTTTGGCGTAGCGAGCCGAACTTCTTTCAAGCATCTTTGCTAGAGTTCAGGTTTGCTCTCAGATTTTGATTGCTGTGGTGAGTTCGATAGGGAAGAGAGTTGATCTTTCCTCGGCTATTTTTAGGTCAAGTTTTTCTTCTGGGGTTAGAGTTTTTCTACTTTTTAATTCTATAAGATTTCATCACATTGAAGAGCTTAGAGTTTTTCAATTTTTGATATTTTCAAGAATTTTCTCATATTCTCTCGCATAATATAGATTAGTTGTTCAATTTCTAAGAATTAAAAGCGCCTTATTTATCATAATTCCAGATGAAAGAAGAGTTGATAAAAAATCAGCAAAATTCACTAGAATTTTTTTCTTGATAATATCTCAAAATATAGGGATATTTAAAATTGCTTTGTCTACTTTTATTTTAATATTTTTTTGCTTAAGCAAAAATTTAAAAACAAATCAAAGAACTACAAAAAATCCTAAAATATATAATCATTTTTCTCTGACAATATGACTAAAACTAATTACTGCTTTGGTTAGGCCTGGAAGGTTTGTATTTGCATCTCTATAAATTGCTTCAATTTTTGGGATTACATAAATCATCATCACAGTTATCATTGCCATAGTTACTACAACGATAGCTATGGGATAAATCATAGCTTGAGTGATTTTATTTTTTAGATTTAAGTCTTTTTCTTCTTTTTGTGAAATAATTTCTAAAGATCTTCAGACTTTTCAAATGGCTTCTCAGGCTTCAAGCATTGCCATATCAAAGACATTAAAGACTTTTTTATTTTTTAGGGATACTCTAAATAAATTCTCTCAAGCTTCAATATCCTTTTTAATATTTTCACTTAAGTTTTTTAAATTTTTGTTTTTTGTCTGATATATAATAATATTTAAGGCTTGAATTACAGGAATTCAAGCATTTATTAGGTTTCACAGATTTTCAAAAAATAGAATTTTTTGTTTTGTACTAATCATTTTTGTTTATTAATTACCATTTAAGTGTATCATATATTTTAAAAATTTGCAAAAAATTAAAAGGTGAATAGTATATTAAAGTTTTATAATTTAAAGTTTGCGCTTATGTTTAAAATGTTTAATGTTAAAAAAGATGAGGATGATAGCTCAGATAGTGGCATTGATGTAGAAATTAGAGAAGAAGATATTGTGGAAGAAGATGTTGGACAAGTTGCTTTAGATATTATTGAATTAGAGGATTCTATTGTGATAGTAGCGCCACTTGCCGGAGTTACAATTGATGAAGTTGATATTTCTATTTCAAAAAATATTTTAACTATTTCGGGTAATAGAGAAAGACCAGAATTTTACGCTGATAATCAAAAAATATTAGTTGAAGAATGTTTTTTTGGACCGTTTTCTAGATCTATTATTATGCCAGAAAATCTAGCTTTTAACAGAATTAAAGCTACTATGGAAAATAATTTATTAATTGTTGATGTGCCAAAGCTACAATTTTCATCAAAAACTATAAAAATTAATAAACTTGAAGGATAATGTTCTCTAAAAGAAAGAAAAATGTGACAAAATGAATTAAAAGAGTTGATGCTGTGATAACTTGACTTATTTTGGGTTGAATCTTAGCATCAGTTTACGGAGTAAAAAAATATGAGCAACATCATCAAAAAGACGAACAAGAAAAAATTGAAATTAAAGAACCTAAAAAATCTAATTTCCTCAAACAATTTTTTATCTGAGACGAAAAACAAGAGCAAAAAGATAGCTTACTTAAAACAGTTTTTAAAATTATTTTAAAAAACTTTTTATGAAAAAAATAATTATATCTTCATTTTTTTTAATTTCATCAATACTTTTTATTTCTTTGGCTTTGTGATCAGATAATAAAGATGCTATTTTTGCGAAAACTAAAGAATGTGTTGAGACTAAATTTAAGGAAAAAAATCAAGAATGAGTTTGAAGTATAACTAATCCAATTTATCCAAAAAGATATCTAGTTTGTAAATGAGATACTCCAGAAAAAGCCATTTATCAGGCAATGTTAGATGGGCTTTTTAGTGAAGCTGATTTAGAAGTAGAAAATTATTTGAAAATAATTTCGGGTAAAAACTACACTGTTGAGCTTGGGAATGAGATTTCGGATAATTTTAATATATCAAGTAACTCCGGAAGTTTTTACAATAAATACAAGAAAATTTGTGACTGAAAAGTGGTAGAATATAGCGCAGAATTTGTGGAGAAATACGGAAGCTGATATCTTAGTACAGACAAGAATATAAAAGATTTTTTAAAAGATGACAAATCATCATCAAAGTGTACTAATTTATTTAATACAAAAGTTAAAGCTTATGAAGATGTAGCCTTTGCTATGCTAAAAAGAAATAAAGTTGATGCTTACTCAACTGATAAAAAAACTTTTCTTGATAAAGTGAAAGACAATTACGAAAAATTACTTGTAAAATTTGATAGATATATTTGAGAGTTATGGCTTGTAAATGACAAATGGAATCCAAACAAAGATACCAAAAATGCTAAAAATACTTGATGAAAGAAATAAAAATGAATTCAGTTGAAATCCTTCATAAATACAATATTTTTCCGAAAAAATCTTTGGGGCAGAATTTTTTAGTAAATGATGAAATATTAGATAAAATAGCCTCTTTTATTAACTTAGAATGAGAAAATATCATCGAAATTTGACCCTGATATTGAGCGCTGACTGAAAAAATCCTATCAAAAAATCCAAAATCTATCGAGCTAGTTGAGCTAGATAAAAAAATGGTAGAAATACTAAATGATAGAATAAAAAATAATGAATTAAAAAGCCCTCACCCCAACCCTCTCCAGAGGGAGAGGGAGAAAATTCTGTCATTCCCGCGAAGGCGGGAATCTATATTCATAATATCGATGTTCTTAAATTTAACCCAAATCTAGAGAATTATTTAGTTGTTGCTAATATCCCATATTACATTACTTCACCAATTCTCAATCATTTCCTCTACAGCTTGCCACACAGACCAAAAGAAATGATTATTTTGATGCAAAAAGATGTAGCCGACAAGATTACCAAAAAACAAAAAAATAAAACTTCAGTTTTAAGTCTTATAGTTGATTTTATGTGTGAGGAAATTAGAGAAATTACAAAAGTATGAGCAATTAATTTTATGCCTCCACCAAAGGTTGAGTCAATGGTGCTTTATTTTAAAGTAAGAAAAGATATAAATAGTGAAATAATTTTGGATTTTCTTGAAATTATTAAGCTCGGATTCAGTGAAAAAAGAAAAAAATTAATATCAAATTTATCTAAGAGATTTGATAAAAATAAGATATCTCTAATCTTTGAAACTCTTGAATTTAATCACAATACAAGAGCTGAAGATATCTCACTCGATAACTGGATAAAATTAGTGGAATTGATAAAAAATTAATTTTTTTCAAAAAAAAGTTTGACTTCCAAGAAAAATTGAATATAAACAATTCGCTCACTTTGCACAAGGTGGTTGCACAACAACAAAAACAAATTTTAAGAATCAACCTTAAAAGGGAGGAAACGTTCTTAGAACAAAAACACTTTTATTAATTTTTCTTCGCTCTCGCGAAGAAGTGACCATTTTTTCTTTTTACTGTAATGGCGGAAAAAAGATAACTTGGCCAAACTGCTCTATAACATGTAGTTTACAATTTAAGTTGTTTATAACGGATAATGTCCGTAATTATGTGACACAATGTCACTAGTTCTTACTGTCCTATACTGTCTCTATGAGAAGGATAATACCTTCCAGACAAGAACACCCATGAGAGAAGCGCTCGAGCGCTTCTCTTTCTTTTTTCAAAAAAAGTTTGACATATCTAAAAAAATGAATATAAACAAATCTATCAAACAAATACAAATCATTTTAACTGCAAAATCTCACCAAAGAGAAATTGCACAACCAAAAAAGAGACTGAGTCTCGAAGGAAGGTGCCTTATGGCTTGCAAAACAATCAGTCACACCTGCCAGCGTAAAAACATTTTGATCTCCGACCTGCTCGGCAAGACCGACGGCCACAACAACTCCGGCGACAACCTGGCCCACATCCCTGGCTAACTCTACCCAGCCGGCCCGCCA
>CAZKUA010000023.1:0-9471 GCA_964555845.1 uncultured Candidatus Peribacteria bacterium
TCTTGAGTTGGTATTGATGGAGTTGGATAATTACCTCATTTCACTTTGAATAGTTCAAATGCTTTTGTGATACTATTTATATCAGTAACTCTAGTAGAATCTCTAGCAGATGAAGCAAATCAATTGAAACTCAGGAAAGCGATAACTGCGAGGATTGCGAGGATTGAGATTACTACGAGGAGTTCGGTGAGGGTGAATCATTTTATTCCTCTCCCTTTGGGAGAGGTTAGGTGAGGGTAATTTGTTTTCATGGAAATTAAAATTAATAATAAAGTGAAAATATTGTAATACAAAAAAACAAAAAAACAAATAAAATTTGTTTTTTTACAAAAAATCCTTGAAATCTCAGTAATTATATCATTTCAAAAACATTTTTTGGATGATTTTTTCTTTTGGGAGTTGAGTTTGTTTTAATTTTTCGATTTCGTTTATTATCTTATCTTCTGCGTCTCAGAACTTATTTTCATCGATAATTTGAGAGATAATTTCCTTATCAAATCATGATTGAAGTAATCAATAAGTAATATTTTTGATAGATTTTTTATCAAGATAAAGCTCTATTTTTTGCTTAATATAGGTATAAGATTTAAAATTATTTTCTGATTTTTGAGTTAAATTTAAGAGAATTTTTTCAATATCTTCTTTTTTGAAATCTTTTTGTATTAATTTATTTGTTATAAATCTCTGACTTTTTCATTTATCCAATAACTCCTGTATTTTTATTTCAAGTAAATATTCCTCTCTAAAATCATCTTTTAGTTCAATTAATAATTTTTTGATATTTTCTCTATTTTGAGTTTTTTGTTCTAGTTTTTTTACTAGTTTTCAAATAGATGGGTAATATCTGAGATAATACCAAAGCGCATAATTTTTAAGTGTTTCAAATTTTGAATAATCTGGGATATATTTCATAAATGACTTAATATATTGTAGATTCCCGCCTTCGCGGGAATGACAGAAGTGGTGGGAATGATAGAGATAATATTATCCTATAGCCAATTGTTCCTTAGCACTTTCTTTTAGATATTCAAGTTCTAGCTCTATATATCTATCCATATCCATCTTTTTTCCGCTAGATGACATTTCTTCCATTAATTTCTTTGCCTCATCTTTTTTGGCTTTAATTTCTTCAAGATTAAGTCCAGCTCAATCATCTACCATATCAGCAATAATTGTTAAATTCACTCCATCCGTCTCTAAAACTCATCCACCAATTGCAAATTTTTCTTCACTTCATCCAAATTTCAATTTTAAAATACCAGGTCTAAGACCTGAAATAAGAGGAACATGGGAAGACAACACAGTTATTTCCCCAGCTTTCGTTGGAATTATAGCTTGCTCTAGATTATCTATCTCAAGAACTTTTTTCTTTACAGAAATTAATGTAAGTTTCATTTTAAATAAGGTTAAATTAAATTAGATTAATTGTCATTCCCATGAAGATGGGAATCTTCCTTGTATTTTTTTAATATATTTTGTAGATTCCTGCCTGCGCAGGAATGACAGAAATGGGTAGGACGACAGAGTGGGACTATTTAGTTTTTTCTTTTTCGTAGGCTTCAATTACTTCTTCGATTTTTCATTTGTACATGAAATATTTTTCTCAGATATGGTCTAGTTCTCAGTTAGTTATCATTTTAAATCATTTAACCGTGTCTTCAAGTTTTACATAAACTCCTGGGGTTCCTGTAAATTGCTCTGCAACGAAGAATGGCTGAGAGAAAAATCTTTGAATTTTACGAGCTCTACTTACTGATAATTTATCTTCTTCAGAAAGTTCATCCATACCTAGAATGGCGATAATATCTTGTAATTCTTTATATCTTTGTAGAATTTTTTGAACAAGTCTAGTCGTGTTGTAATGATCATCTCATACAACTTTTGGGATCATAACTGTAGAAGTAGAATCAAGTGGATCTACTGCTGGATAAATACCAAGTTCAGCGATACTACGAGCAAGTACTACAGTCGAGTCAAGATGGGCAAAAGTATTAGCTGGAGCTGGATCAGTTAGATCATCAGCTGGTACATAAACCGCTTGAACTGAAGTAATAGAACCATTTTTAGTAGATGCGATTCTTTCTTGAAGTGCTCCCATATCAGTCGCGAGAGTTGGTTGGTATCATACGGCAGATGGTATTCTTCAAAGAAGTGCTGATATTTCAGATCCAGCTTGTGTGAAACGGAAAATATTATCAACGAAAAGTAGAACATCTCTTTTTTCAACATCACGGAAATATTCCGCCATAGTAAGACCAGTCAAAGCTACTCTTGCTCTTGGTCCTGGTGCCTCGTTCATTTGTCCGAAAACCATCGCAGTTTTATCAATTACACCTGACTCCTTCATTTCGTGATATAAGTCATTTCATTCTCTTGTTCTCTCTCATACTCCGGCAACTACTGAGTATCATCCGTGCTCTGATGCAATATTGTGAATTAATTCTTGCATTATAACGGTCTTCCCTACTCAAGCTCATCCAAAAAGTCATACTTTTCATCATTTTAACATTGGCGCAACTAAATCAACTACTTTAATTCAAGTTTCTAATACTTCTGTTTGAGTAGAAAGCTCACTAAATTCTGGAGATTTTCTATGAATTGGCCATTTTTCATCAGTTTTTGGTGCTTCAATTTCGTCAATTGGATCACCTAGTACATTAAACATTCTTCCAAGAACTTTTTGTCAAACTGGAATACTTATAGGATTATCTGTAGCCACTACCTCAAGTCATCTTTTTACTCACTCAACTGGATTCATCGCAATAGTTCTGACAACTCAATCACCTAATTGTTGTTGTACTTCAAGTATTAATTTAACTGGAGCACCTACAACTTCCAAAGCGTCATAGATATTTGGTACATATCCATTGCTAAATTCTACATCAATAACCACTCAGATTATTTTAGTAATGATTCATTTATTCATAAAAGTAAAAATTAGTAATTATAAATTATATTTTAAGTTATCCTTATTCTCCTCTCCCTCTGGGAGAGGGTTGGGGTGAGGGAATTTATCCATAGCAATATTAGAGAGTCTGTCTGCTTCCTTGTTTTTTTCTCTTGGGATGTGATAGAAGCTTATTTTTCATCACCAAGTGTTGATTGCTTTTTGTATTTCTAGTCTTATTTCTGCCAATTCCTGATTTTTTATTTTAAATATTCCGGATAATTGATTGACTACAAGTTGACTATCCATATATAATTCAATTTCTTTTGCTTCGAGTTCTATTGCTCTCTCTATTCAATGCAATGCTCCCAAATATTCAGCTTGATTATTTGTCTTAATTCCAAGTCATTTGTATCTTTTTTCAATGCAACAATTATTTTCATCTGTAATATAAACCCCAATTCCCGAAATTCCCGGATTTCATCTCGCTCATCAGTCTGTGAATACTTTTAATTTCATTTCTAAAGTTTTAAGTAATAGATTCCCACCTTCGTGAGAATGACAGACGGGTTTACTCCTTCATACTCTCAACTCCGCTTACTAGCTCAGAGATTTCTTTGGTAATATTTGCTTGTCTGGCTTTGTTATATTTTAGGGTTAACTCAAAAACTTTCTTTCAGGCTGAGTCTTTTGCATTTTTCATGGCAACCATACGAGAAGCGTGCTCTGAGGCTTTGGCTTCAAGTAAAATTTCGTAAAACATCATATCCAAAATCATAGGAATAATTTCATTTGTAATTGTTTTTTTGTCTGGTTCTATTGTATAATCTATTGATTTCGTTTGTTCAAGTCCGCTAATTCAAACAATTTCTTCTAAATATGAAAAAATATCTTGTTTATTTATTGTTAAAAATTGCTTTGCTACGGATTTTTGGGTAATAGCCGAAACATAATAACTATAAAAAACTACAACTTTATCATAATTTAACGAGTTAAATTTATTTATCAAATCTTTAGAAACTTTTCTAGATTCTGAAAGCTCTATATTATCAGTCAAAATCTCACTAAAATCTCATATTAAATTAGCTCCGGTTCTCAAAATAAAGTCTTGAGATTTTTTTCAAATAGAAATAAATTCAAAACTCTTGTCTTTATTATTTCTAAGATATTCCGCTACTTTTTTAAAAATATTTACATTATATCATCCACAAAGTCATTTATTAGAAGAAATTACAACTAATAATTCCTTATTGCTAGGCTTTTTAGGTTTTGCGAAGAATAAAGAATCACTCACACTATCCTCAATAGTAGAAAGAATTTTTAGAGCATTAATAGCAAAAGGGCGACTTGAAAGAACTGAGTCTTGGGCTTTTTTCATTTTTACAGTCGAAATAAGCTCCATCGCTCTCGTGATTTTTTCAGTATTAGTAACTGTTTTAATTCTTCATTTAATTTCTTTTGTAGAAGCCATTGGTGTAAATTAAATTATTATTGGTTTTATCGTCACCCTGAGCGAAACGAAGTGGAGTCGAATGGGTCTTTAATTTAATTCTACCATTTTTTTAAAAAGGTATTTTAAGTAAAAGATTCTTCGACTACGTTTCACTTCGCTCAGAATGACGAGGTTTTTATTAATACATTTCTTTTAAGTTTTCTAGGACTTTTATAAGTTTAGCTAGGGTTTCGTCGTTTAGGACTTTTTCAGATCTTATAGAATTTAGAATTGTTTCTTCTTTTTCAAGTTTTGTGTATAGATCTTTTTCAAATTCAGAGATTTTTGAAACTTCAATTGAGTCTAAATATCAGTTAGTTGAAGCAAAAACTATACAAACTTGTTTTTCAGATGCAACTGGAGAATAAATTCATTGTTTTAGAACTTCAACATTTCTTTTACCTCTTTCTAGGTCTTTTCTAGTATCCTCATCAAGGTCTGATGCAAATTGAGAAAAAGCTTCTAATTCTCTATATTGAGCTAGAGATAATTTAAGAGTTCCAGAAACTTTCTTCATAGCTTTTGTTTGGGCAGATCATCATACACGAGATACAGAAAGTCATACATTAATTGCTGGTTTGATTCCGGCATTAAATAGGGAAGTTTCTAAAAATATTTGTCCATCAGTAATTGATATTACATTTGTTGGAATATAAGCTGATACATCTCCGGCTTGAGTTTCGATAATTGGAAGTGCAGTCAGACTTCAGGCTCCAAGTTTGTCATTTAATTTTGCAGATCTTTCAAGTAATCTTGAGTGAAGGTAAAATACATCTCATGGGTAAGCTTCACGTCCTGGTGGTCTTCTAAGTAGCAAGCTCATTTCACGATATGCGTTAGCGTGTTTTGTTAAATCATCAAAGATAATTAAAGCATGCTCTCAATTAAACATAAAATATTCAGCCATCGCACATCCAGAAAATGGTGAAAGCCATTGCATAGATGCAGGAGTACTTGATCCAGCCGACACTATAATTGTATAATCCATTGCTCATGCTTTTTTTAGCTCTTCAGCTATTGCAACTACTTTAGAGTCTTTTTGTCAGATTGAAACATAAATACATTTTATTCATTTTCATTTTTGATTTAGGATTGTATCAATTGCAATTTGAGTCTTCCCTGTTTGGCGATCTCAAATAATTAATTCTCTTTGTCATCTACCAATTGGCACAAGTGAATCAACTGCTTTAAGTCAAGTTTCTAGTGGTTCATGAACTGATTTACGACTCATAACTCCTGTAGCAACGCGTTCTGTTGGATAATACTCAGTCGCTTTAATCTCTCAAAGTCAATCGATTGGCTTACCAAGTGCGTCAACTACTCTTCCAAGTAAATCTGGTCAAACTGGAACTTCCAAAACTTTTCAAGTTTTTTTGGCTATCATTCATTCCTTAATAGTGTTAAATCCTGATAATATTACAACTCATACGAAATTTTTCTCAAGATTAAGAGCAACTCACGTAGCTCCACTCTCAAATTCCACAAGCTCATTATAAGAAATATCACGAAGTCCCAAAACTTTTGCGATACCATCACCAAGGTAAATTACCTCTCAACTATTAACTCTCTCCGGATTAATCTCCGCTGAATCAAGTTTTAATTGTATTTCCTTGATTATTCCATCAAGTGAGTTTATATTTGTCATAATGTAGTTAATTAAAAAATTATGTTATTTTTTATTTTTGTCATTCCTTTGTAGAAAGGAATCTTCCTTATATTTTGTAGATTCCCGCCTTCGCGGGAATGACAGGCCTGCGGTATTAAATTTTACTTATTTTGTTGTAGATATTTTCAAATGATATGTCTACCATATCGTCTCATAAAAATATTCTTACTCATCACTTCAAGTCTGGATTAGCCTTAAAAGTTGCTTTATTTAAATCTATGTCTGTATCAAAATGTTTCTTGTATAGATTTTTTAAAAAGTCCTTGATCTCCTCGATTTTAAGGTCAGTAAAATATTCAATTAAAATCTTTTTTTCGTTATTTAATTCAAAATAAATAACTTCATCGGATTTTTTACCAATATTTTTCTTCAAATCTCTGTACTTCTTAAGTATAGCATATACTTGCTCAAGTTCAGATTTATTGTATTTATTTATATCCATTTTGCTTATTTAAATACAAATTAAATTACTTCTTTTTCGGCATTATTTTTAATAAAATCAATGTTAGCATTGCTGTCCTTAAATAATTTCTCATTTAATCTAAGCGCAACTTCAAGGATTTTTTCTTTCATTATAGAATTCATAGCTTTTCTTTCATTGTCTATATCAAGTAATGCTTTTGTCTTAATTCTCTCGCCTTCTTCTTTTGCTTCATTTATAATGGCAATTGTTTCTTCTTTAGCCAGAGTTTCTCATTGCATTTTTATAAAATGAGCCTCTTTTTTTGCATCATCAATTAATTGCTTAGCCTCTTTTTTTGCATCATCCTTAATAGAATGAAGTTTCAAATGAGCATCTTCTAAATCTTTTCTTTTTAATTCTTCATTATGTAAATAAACTAAATAAGGCTTAAATAAGAACTTATTCAATATAAAAATTATTATTACAATATTTATAAATTGTATAATAAAAGATCAAAGATTTACAAAAGAATCCATAAAAATATTTTAAAGTTATAAAAGTTTCTCAAAATCACCTTAAAAGTTTTAAAAAATAGTGAAGTTTGTATGAAAAGCGAGTACCGGAGCGAGTCGTAGCGAAAGCTACGGTGAGCGAGGAAACAGAGCTTTGAATGCAAAATTCGCATTTTTTATAACTTTTACTTAACGAACTTAATCATAATTGCTATAACGAAAGCAAATATACCAAGTGCTTCAGCAAAGGCGATTGCAAGTATCATAGTTGTTTTAATATCATTAGATGCAGAAGGATTTCTTCCAATCGCATTTAATGCGCTGTAACCAATAAGACCAATAGCTAGTGCAGGTCCAAAAACTCATAAACCAAAGGCTAATGCCATAGAAAAATCAGGAGTCATAATTATTAATTTAAAAAATAAAAAGAAAAAATTAAATATTTATTTATTTCTTCACTTCTTACTTTTTAGCTTCTAATGGTGGTCTTCTATGGCTTGTTTGAAGTAGATAGAAGAAAGTACAAAAAATACTACAGCTTGGATTAATGCCACGAATAATTCAAAAATCCAAAATGGAAGTAAAAATATCTCTCAAACATGTAAACCAAGTACATTAATTTGTCCTGTCAAAAACGCTATCATTCAAATTAACACCACTCCGGCAAATATATTTCAAAATAACCTTAGAGATAGAGACAGAATCTTAACTATTTCTCAAATTAAATGTAGCCATCCCACAAAAACATTTACAGATTTCTCAAAAACTCAATGACCTGAATAATTGAAAAAATATCATTTTAAATATTTAGGAATTCATCTATGGAAAACCGCTACAAAATGCGACAAAACTATTATTGTAAGAGAAAGTCCAAAAGTTGTGTTTAGATCACTATTTATAGGTCTCAAATATTCATGCCAACCCGTAAAAGTGATTATCCAATCAAGAAACAGACTGAAAATATTTGAAAGAAGAATGAAAATAAACATTCCTCAAACCAAAAATAAAATCTTTTTCGCAAACTTTTTATTTCCTACAAAATCCGCAGTCATATCATAAAGTCCGCCCACTATAATCATTCAAGTTGTCTTAAAAAATCACTTCTTACTCTTAAGATTCAGTCTAAAAAGAACCAAAACAACAAAAAGCAATATCATAAAAATCCAAGTCGACAAAACAGTATTTGAAATCCCAAAATGAATTCAGAGAAAATCAAAAGAAGTCCCATGCAAAAATTCTCATTGCATAGAAGGAATGTGTGGTCCAACCTCATGTGTTACTGCTTCACTCCCTGCTGACATTTCCTAAATTACTTAAACAATATAAAAAAGCACCGGCATTATAAAGAAATTTTAAAAAAATCAAATTTTTCTGTGAAATTTGTTTTTGGGTGGTAGGATTTTTGGAGAAAAGTTTGTATTTATTAAAAAGGGGATATTTTTAAAAAACATCTCAATAAGAAGTATAATCTCAAACTATAAATTTTAATTTATTATCTATTCATTTTACAATCCTAAAAGTTCATTGATTTTTCATATCACTTAAATCCTCAGAATATCAAATTTTATCAATCTTTAATTTTTTTCAAACTTTTTGTTCAGCAAAATTAATATATAAATTAATGTGATGATTATATGACTCCTTTGTAACTATTTCATATTTATCATTATTTTTTTGCCGTTCACCAGGAGCTATAACAAAAAATCTTGCATTCTTTATTTGTTCAGAAGGTATATCTGAAAATATGTCTACAGATTTGACAGATCAAATTTCTGTTCAAAAAAAATTATAATGAGTCATAACCACTTTTTGTGTTCAATCTTCCATTTCAATTACTAATGCGGTAGCAATACAACCTCATAATCAAAAAGTATAAATTACTTCTTCGTTTTGATTATTTCAAAAATCAATTCTTTTCCAATCATTCATATCAACCCTTATGTATGATAGATCATTATTATCAGATTTCTCCATATAATTATTCATAATTTCATCCATACTAGGATATTTTAATTCCATAGTAGATAAAAATCTATTTTGATAATTAGTTTTTATCTTACCTAAAATGTAACTTTCTGGAATTATATGTTCTAATTTCTCACTATTTAAATTTAATTGATTTATGTCCATATATATATTATATAAATTAATAGATATATTCTACCATATTAATTAATAATAAACAAATTTTCAGCATAATTTGACTTTTCTATAAATCTGATTATAAATACCTCACCATTAAACTTTTTATTAAAAGGAGAAGTCATGGATAATCTCGCTGGACCTATTCAGTTTTTGATGACAATCATTTTTGGCTTTGGATGTGTTTTCATCGGCTACAAAATTCGCCAGAATGATGAAAGAAGGAACCGAGAACAAAAGAAACTTGACGATGTTAAATCTGTCGAAGAGACGGAAGATTTCCTTTCGCCATAACATTCGTTGAATTTCAAAAAATTTTAAAAATCCCCCCGGGGGGGGGGGTTTTTAAAATCAATTCAAAGACTTTTT
>CAZKUA010000024.1:0-9177 GCA_964555845.1 uncultured Candidatus Peribacteria bacterium
AAAACTTCAATCCGAAAAAATTTATCGAAGCTATTAAGGATGCGGGATACGCAACCGATCCAGTATATGTCGATAAGATTGCGAGTGTCTGGAAAACAAATCAGATAGAAGTTGCTTAAAATACTTTTAATTTCACAAAAAATCCCTTCGAGTTCGGAAGGGATTTTTTATAGATTCCCGCATTCGCGGGAATGACAAATGGGGGAGTTTTTTAAACCAAACTCCTCAAAAACTCTAAATCATTTTTAAAATGTTTGGTTTCTGCTTTTATTTTGTGGATTGTAATTAGTACAAAATTTCTGTCGTCATCAAATCTTTCAAGAAATTCTTTTACCTTATCCGCCGGTGTACTTTTATTGAATTCAAAAGTATAGTTTGTTCAGGCTTTTTTGAGTGATATCACTCAAAATTGACTTAGAATTATACGAGTTTTTAAGATTAAAAATAAGTTTTCAAATTCTTCTGGGACTTCATCATTTCATTCGATAAAAGTTTTGTGGGCAAATTCTAGATCACTTATTGTCTCAATTGACTCGATATTTCTGAAAAAGTGAAGCTTGTCTGATTCTGATGAGAAGAAATCCTCGCTAATATAGTAAGAAATCCCTAGTTCTATTTGGCAATTTATTCACTCGATCTTATTTCAAGTCTTTAGCTCTTCTATTTTATTTTCGAGTAATTTAAGATACAGACTAAGTCAAGTTTCTTTGGATTTCCCAGATTGTTTGATTCCGAGAATATCTCAGGCTCATCTGATTTCTAAGTCTTTCATCGCTATTTCAAAACCTGCTCCAAGATGAGTATTATTTACAATTGTAATTAGTCTTTTTTTTGCGTCATCAGCTAAGTTTTCTTTTCTGTAAATCAAATAACAATTGCTTTCTGTGGCTCATCTTCCGACTCTTCATCTAAGTTGGTGAATTTGAGAAAGCCCGAATTTGTCGGCTTCATTAATAATAATTGTATTTGCATTAAAAAAATTCACCCCGTTTTCGATAACAGTGGTAGAAAGCAGAATATTATATTTTCAATTTTTAAAATCCATAATTCGATCTTCAACTTCAAGTCAATTCATTTGTCCATGAACAATCACGATTTTTGCATTTTTTCAAATCAATTTTTCTAAATATTTTTTAGTGGTTTCAATTGTTGCAATTCTATTGTGGATAAATAAAACCTGACCAGATCTCTCAAATTCCTTTTTTATAGAGTTTAAAATTACATCGTCACTCCATTTTGAAACTATGGTTTTAATTGGTTGTTTTTTTGGTGGAGGAGTCGAGATAATTGAAATATCTTTAATTCAATTTAGTGCAAAATTAAGACTTCTTGGGATTGGTGTAGCACTGAGTGATAAGATATCAGGCGGTATTCTAGAGACCGGTCTCGAAATTTCGAGACCGGTCTCATTATTTACTCAGAGCTTAATTTTATTAAGTTTTTCCTTGTCCATTACTCAGAATCTATGTTCCTCATCTATTACAATTAACCCAAGATTTTTAAAATTTATATCAGGTGATAAAAGTCTGTGAGTTCCTATTATACAGTCAATTTCTCAGTTAGCCAAGCCAGCTAATATTTTAGTTTCTTCTTTTTTGGTTGAAACTCTTGTTAGAATTTCTATTTTTAATCCAAAGTCCGCAAATCTCTTTTTAAGGGATTCAAAATGTTCATAAGCCAAAATCACAAGAGGTGAAATAAAAGCTGATTGTTTACCGTTTAAAAAACTTCTATAAACAGCATTCATCGCGACTTCCGTCTTACCAAAGCCAACATCTCAAACTAGAAGTCTGTCAGTTGGTTTACTCTTTTCCATATCAGACAGAATTTCTTTAATTGCAACTTCCTGATCAAATGTGTGTTTATAAGAAAAAGAATCTTTAAATATTTTCTCTTTTTCTCTAAATTCTCCAAATGAAAATCATTTTAAAATATTTCTTTTTGCATAAATCTCAAGAAGTTCGTGGGCAATTCTCTCTACCTCAACTTCCGTATTTTTCATTATTTTCTGCCATTCAGCTGAGCTTAATCTAGTCAAGACAGGGTTTTCATTTCAAATATATTTACTAATTCGGTGAAGTTCACTAATTGGTACAAAAAGTTTGTCATTTTCTCTATATTCTATCTCAATATATTCTCTTTTTATCCCCGATAAATCTTTTAAAATTATTCAAATAAATTTACCAATTCAATGATCAATATGCACAATAAAATCACCAGGCCTTATTTCTAACAGCAAATCTAGACTTTTTGCCAAACTTTTTTTCGACCTTTTTCTTATGAAAATATTGCTTAGTATATCATCACAAATGTAAATTATCTGTCATTCCTGATTTATTCAGGAATCTTCCTTGTATTTTGAATCTTTTTTAATATTTAGTAGATTCCCGCCTTCGCGGGAATGACAGAATTGGGAGTTGGAATAACAATTATTCATAATAAAACTCTCTAAATACCTCATTGATGCAGGAATTTCTATGATTTCGATATTTGATGTAATATCATTAAATTCTAGGAATTTTGTAATAGTTTTTTCATTTTTTGTATAAATTTTTACTTGATTTTTACTTTTTAAAATATCAATAAGTTCTTGGATTGTAGTTACTGAAAACGGACTAATTTCTAGATTTACCGCAGATTCTTGTGGAGTTTCAGATAAAATAATTGGATTTAGATTTTTTTGTAAAATTGAAATTCAATCAAAAAAATCGAGTCAGATTAGAAATGCCCTCACCCCCGATTTATCTCCCGAAATAGCCCTCACCCCCAGCCCCTCTCCCAGAGGTAGAGGGGAGTTTTTGTTGAAGAATTTATTGTATTTGTCGAGATTATCTATTATTGTGCTTTTATTTTTTTCTCCGGAATAATTAGAGTTTGTGATTTTGAATTCGTCGAGTTTTTGGATAATTTTGGAATTATTAAAATCAAGTTCCATAATATCGTCTATTTCATCTCAAAAAAAGCTTATCTTAACGCCAAAATTTCACATTTTTGGATAAATATTGAGTATATCTCATTCCTTATTATAACTCCCAGATTTTCACAAATGCGAGCTATATTTATACCCAAAATCAAGAAGTTTTTTTATAATTTCCTCACTATTTTGCGCCTCATTTTTTACAATTGAAATTGTGTTTTTATCAAGCTCATATTCCGAAACAAAAGGCAAGTTAAATATATCCCCACAACCAAAAAAAACTCATCATCCAGAATTCAAAAACTCCATAAAATCTCCCAATTTCTCCACCACAAAATAACTCCCAAACCCCAAAAACTTCCAAATTTTCCCAAAAACCCTCAAATCCTCACTACTATCAAAAACAACCAAATTTTTATTTTCTAGATTTTCTTTTACTAAAAAAGCCCTTGAAAATGCATTTCAGGAATTTATATATGTGGTATTTTGGGTTAGTTTGGGCATTTTACTTATTTAAGAATTCTCAATTTCTTAATTTCATACTATATTTTCAAAAGTCTAAATTTAAATCATTAAATATTTTTTGTTTTTCTTTAATTTCATGATTCATATATAATCAAATTTCTGGAAATGTGGAAGTTCTATTCCATAGAATATCACTATGCGCTGGCATTCTTTCTGTGAACATTAATATTTTTGAGAGAGCATATTTTTTTAGGTTATTCTCATTTGTGTGTTTTGTAAATGCATTGAGTAAATTTGAAAAGAATAATTTTTCAACCATAACACTTCCTTTTCATAAATATCTTAATAAGTCTAAATATTTTTCTCTAAATATTGCATAATTAAAAGGGAATACACCGTTTTTCTTTTCCCATTTCGCATCTATTATAAAAAAATCTGTAGCAAATCATACATCTTGTGGATTGTTTATTTCAGGATTTCACCAAGGACATGTAAATAAATATTTTTCTTCTTTTTTCATTATATCAATTTTTTCTTTTATAAATTCAGGTTTTATTATCCAAGTATCTGAAGCACTAACTATAATATAATCAAAATCCTTTTCTAGGGCCTTTTTAATTCAAATATCTATAAGATTTGCTGCTCATTCAAAATGTCCAGGATTTTCTGAAATTATAAGTTCATCTTCAAAATATTTTTCATACCACTCTTTTTTTCAATTATAAGAATGAATTATATAAATATCTTCAAAATATTTACTCCATAATTCTTTAACTATTTCCATTTGAATATATGCATCATGAATTCTATTGTATGTATAGATTAAGTATCAAATTTTCATAAAAAATAAATTAATGAATAAAATGCAAATTATATTTTGATTTTACAGAAAAACTCTTAAAAGTAAAAAAGCTTTTAAAATTACTCGTCTTTTTGCATTCCTCTCAAGAATTTAAACATTATTTTGAATAATTTCTTTTCAAAAAGTGCTAAAATTTTATTTTGGACTATGAAACTTGTGAGATTGTTGTAGTCTATTATGGCTATTTTATCAGCATAAATAAGCTTTACGATATTGTCATCGAATAAATCAAATCATTTTGGGATTGTTACAACTTCTCTTTCTGGTCTTTTTGCTTTGGTTTCATAGAGTTTTTCGCTTGTTATTACCATTCTTTGGATTTGTTTTTTGTCTCTTAATTCTCTATAATTTTTTGGTAAATATAATACAGAAAAATTTGCTCTAGAACTATATCTGTAATAGGTTTCTCATCTTTTGAGTGACATTAGTACATCCTCAAAAACATGTTTCATTCATTTTTTACCAACGAGTGCCTGAATATTTGGCCTGGTCTCGTTTGTATTGTAAATATCCTCTAATTCTGGGATTATATTATTAAAATTATTAGTTAATTTCTCAAATAAATTTTTTAAATATTCAGGAGATTCGGCTTTAAGTAGCTTTCTTTTTCATTTCACAATTTCTTTTATAAGATTGGATTCTAATAAATAGGGGATAGATTTATAAACTAAAGGCCTATTAAGTTTGGTTCTATTTGAAATTTCCACAATATTGCTAGCTCAATTCTCAATTAGATCTAGATATATTTTACTTTCTGTTTCTGTTAGTCAGATTTTATTTAGAATTTTTTGATATTTCATAAATGTGTAAGATTAAATTACATTTTTAATATTATATTAAATTATCTATTTTAAGCAAATAAATTTATCCTAAATTTATTTAGTTTTACAAATATGTAATGTTATCATTGCATATTTTGTGTTTCTTATATACTTGCGAGTGTTACTTCTTAACTTTTGAAAATATGAAAACAGATTGTCATTTTCACACTAATTTATCAGATTGAAAATTTGATAATGCCCAAGTTATAGCACAAGCAAAAGAAAAATGAGTTAAATTTGCAATTTGCACAGACCATGATATTGTAAATAGTGAATTTCCTCACTTGGCTCGTACTTCTTGAATTCTAAGCTATGAGTGAGTTGAAGCTTCTTGTTTCGATGAAAAAAACAATCATCACTTACATTTCACAACTTATTCAAAAAAATTTAATGGCAAAGTAACAAGAATTCTTGAGAAAACTAGAGATTGAAAGAAAATCAAAATCTCATCTCAAATTGCCCTTCTTCAAAAAAATTGATTTAGGGTAGAAATAAAAGAATTTTATGATTTTTACTCTACTAAAACCAATATTGATAATCTAAATTCGTATCATCTTGCCTCTTATATTCTTCGTTTTCCAGAAAATTTAGAACTTATAAAAAAATTAACTTGAGAAAATCTTAATATAGAACAATTTTTACTAAGATGTCTGAAAATTGAATGAGATTTAAAACATATTTGAGCTGTAGAAATAGAATGATATGAGCCAACTATAGCTGAATTCTGACAAGTAGCTAAGCAGGAAAATTATATTTTCTCTCTAGCTCATCCAAATTTTAAAATGACACAAGAAAAATTTAGACAAAGAATAGAATATTATCTAAACTTATGAGTTAATGCAGTCGAGATAAATGTACAAGCCGAAAAAAGCCGGGTAGAATTAATTCTCAAATTCCAAAAAAAATACGATTTCTTGCTTACTTTCTGAAGTGATTGCCATTTTAAGACTAATAAATGAGAAAAACACTGAGGTTTTTGAGACATAAACCCCTATGTCAGCCAAGAACTCGTAAATTTAAATTTGGAAAATTTAAAAAAGAAATTAGAATTAAATTAACAATTTTTGCATAATTTATAAAAATAATCCCGATAAAATCGGGATTATTTTGGTTTTTTTATAAAAACTACACCTTCATTATCTCCTCCTCCTTATGTTTTAACATTTTATCTACTTTTTCGACTTCTTCATCTACAAATTTTTGGAGTTCTTTTTCGTTTTGTTTTACAATGTCTTCGCTAATTTCTTTAGAGCTTTCAGCATTTTTGATTTTTTTAAGATAATCTTGGCGGATATTTCTTATGGCGATTTTTCCGTCTTCGGCTAATTTTTTAGCAAATTTCGCTAAATCTCTTCTTCTTTCTTCGGTTAGAGTTGGGATTTTAATCATTATACTTTCTCAATTATTTTGCGGATTAAGTCCAAGTCCAGCATCACTTATTCATTTATCAATTTCGCGAATTAATCATTTATCCCAAGGCTGAATAGTAAGAGTTTGGGCATCCATTACAGAAACTGACGCAATATTTTTAAGTGGTTGTGGATTTCCATAGGCATTTATATAAATTCCCTCAATTAACCCAGGATTTGCTCTCCCAACTTGAAGCTTATTAAATTCATTATGCAAATGTTCTTCAGCTTTTTTTAGATCATTTTTTATATTCGATAACATATATTCTTAAATTAGTTTTAAAATTAAATAAATGAAATATAGTTTATTTCGAGAATAATTATATAGAAAAATTTTTTATACGCAAATTATTCGTAATATTTTACTAAAATTTTAGGTGTATTGACTTTAGAAAAAAAAGAATAAAATGATAGCTCTTTATTTTTTAAAAAACGGTGGTCACCATCGAAAAACTTACATTATTATCTTATTTTTTAACTTTGCAATTATGTTATCTATAAAGGAAAGACTTCTTGATAATATCAAAGAAAAAGATATTTGCGAATTAATAGTAGATCATGTAGAAGATATTTCTCTTAATGAGAATGTGGCGACTCTTTTGATTGATAAACGTTATGTTATCAATATTCTTCAAGCACATAAATATATTGAGGTAATTGTTAATTGAGTTAAAAAAGCATTTGGAGAAAATGTGGCTACGACTCTTAGATTAGCTCATCCTCATCACTGACATGAAAGAGAAATGTTAGTACCTCATGCAATTTTTTATGGATAAGAATTTTATTTCTCTCATAAATAACCTCATAGAGGAAGGAACTTTAAAAACTCCAGATATTATAAAAGCATTTGAAAAAATTGATCGCAAGGATTTCATGCTGGATTTTGAAAAAGATTTTGTATATCAAAATATTCCATTGTCAATAGGGCATTGACAGACTATTTCTCAACCCTCTACAGTTGCTTTTATGTTGGAATTACTAGAACCTCGAGAGCGAGATATTATTCTAGATATTGGTAGTGGGTCTGGTTGGACTACAGCACTTCTTGGCTTTATTGTATGAGAAAAATGACATGTAACTGGACTTGAAATAATTCCAGAACTTGTAAAATTTTGAAGACAAAATTTATGAAAATATAAAAATCTCAATGCTAATATTATTCAAGCCGAAGAAGAAATTCTCTGACTTCCAGAAAATACTTTCGATAAAATTCTAGTATCTGCGAGTGCCTCCACTTTTCCTAGAGAATTACTTAATCAACTTAAACCAAATTGAAGGCTAGTTATCCCAATAGAAAATTCAATTTTTCTCTATCAAAAAGATAAAAAATGAAATGTCTCATCCAAAGAATTCCCAGGCTTTGTATTTGTGCCTCTTATTTAAGTAATATTTTCCTCAGAAATTTGCATAAAATTATGTTATATGTTAAAATGTACTTGTTATTTATTAATAAACATAATTTTATGACTACTAATAAAATTTGAGATTGAACTCAATGGCTTATTCAAGATTGAAACAAGCCAAATCCTACATCAGATAGTTCAGGATGGACTGATAAAAAACCAACTTCTGTTGATATTATTGAATTAGATAAAAAAGCAAAAGAAGCTCAAGAAAAAGATAATTTACTTGCAGAACAATTATCAGAAGAAATAAAAAATTGATGAGAACAGTTAAAACCAGTTAGTATCAAGGAATTATCTGCTTGATGGGAAGAAAAAAATATTCCATGAATGTGAATTGTTAAAATGTCTCCAGAATGAGATGTATTCATATCTGAAGGTGGAACTTGTCATACAACTTGGGAAGGTTTTGCGCGTTTAAAAGCCATGGAACTAATTTCTCCAATTACAAATGATATAATAATGACTTGGTTTGACTGAAAATCCCAATTTTTCAGGATAAGGAAATAATAGCAGTCTTATAATTAATACTACAATCTCAATAATGAAAATTATTTATTGATAATTCTTAAATATAAAAATTAAATTCAATAAAAAATCCCAATTTTGAAAATTGGGATTTTTTTTGTTGGATTCTGGAGAGAGAATTACTCGTCTTCTTCGAATTTCACTCATCTTTCTGCTCTAATTTTTTCTGTAATATTGCTTGGAACTTGAGAGTAGTGGGCGAATTCCATAACGTATGTTGCTCTTCATTGAGAAGTAGATCTAAGATCTGTTGAATAACCGAACATTTCTGAAAGGGGAACGTATGCTTTAAGGATTTTTGCCATTCATCTTTCTCCCATTTCGATGATTTGTCATCTTTTTGAGTTAAGATTTCCAAGTACATCTCCCATGTATTCTTCAGGAGTATTTACTTCTACAAGCATAACTGGTTCAAGAAGTACTGGACGAGCTTTTTTAGTAGCTTCGCGGAAACACTTACTTGCCGCTAGTTTAAATGAAAGTTCGTTTGAATCTACATCATGATAAGATCCAAAAGTTAAAGTAGCTTTAACATCAACTATAGGGTAACCTGCTATAATTCATCTTGTGTAAGATTCTTTCAATCATTTTTCAACTCATGGAATATATTCTTTTGGAATAACTCAACCAACTATTTTGTTTATAAATACATTTTCATCTTTTAATAATTCAGGATTTGCTCTTCTTTCTTCAGGAGTAATAGGTTCGAAAGTAATAATAACATGTCCGTATTGACCACGACCTCAAGATTGTTTTGCATGTTTGAATTCTT
>CAZKUA010000025.1:0-8019 GCA_964555845.1 uncultured Candidatus Peribacteria bacterium
ATTTGCAAATGAGTGATTTAAAAAGGGATTTCTCGTTATCACTCGAAATGACAGAAGGATACACTCGAAATTACAGAATATTTCTTGAGAAAACAAGAGTGTGGTTTGATTATATAAAAAATAAAATTATTGCAAATTATTTTCTTCGCCATCAAATTGGAAATAAGTTTTTGATTTTTGAAGTTGTTTTATCTAGGAATCATAATCAAATATTTAGATTTTCATATTTTATTTGGGTAATTTCATCTGTGATATTTTCTCAAATTTGAGCTCATCTGAGGTAATTATCTAATTCTAAGTCATCTTTAATAATATAGACTTGAATTTTTGGAAGATCAAAATCTCTTCAGATATAATAGTTTGGAGTGAAACTTCATTTTTCGATTTTACCAATTTTTTGTCAGAATTTTATGAAATAAAGTCTGTCTTTAATTTTGTTTATTGCGCTTGTTTTTCTAATAATTAAGACCTCATCTTTGTATTTAAAAATTTCAAATCCAGATAAATCTAGTCCTGATGTTTCTGAAAATTTTTCAAGGATTTTTTTCTCATTTAAGGTTAAGTTTTTAATTTCCGTATTAGATAGTTCTGGTTTTAATTTAGTTTTATAATCAATACTTTTTAATTTTTTAATTTTACATACAAAAAATCATCCAGTCTCGTCTATATGAGGCCAAAATCTTTTTTGGAAAACTACACGAAAACTTTCTGGATATTTTTTTAGAGCATTTTCTATAATTCACTCATTTTCAATTTTGTTCATAGTACAGGTTGAATATAACATTTCTCATCAGATTTTTAAAGAATTTAATCCTGCTTCAAATAATTTTTGCTGTAAATCTCCGATTTTAGTCACATTTTTAATATTCCAATATTTTAGAGTATTTTCTGATTTAAAGCCAATTCCCTCTCCACTACATGGCGCATCAAGCAAAATTTTATCAAAAGTCTCAGTCATTCTACCTATAAATTGGCCATTATAACAAGTAACTCAGATATTTTGAGCGCCCATTCTTTCAATATTTGAAATTAATTGTGGGGTTCTATCACCACTAAATTCATTAGCAACAATAAAAGAATTTGGATAATATTCTCCTAGTTGCGTGGTCTTTCCTCCTGGACTTGAAGCCATATCTAGAATTAAATATTCTTCATTATCAATTTTTCAATCTGATAAATAAAAAACTGATGAGCTCGCTCAAAGCTCTTGAATATAAAAATATCCAAGTAAATGTTCAAGTGAAAAACCTAATCTTTTTTCGATATTACTGTAATTCTCTCATCTTTCAACATAAAAAACCTTATCATTAAAAGTTGGAATTATCTCATATCAGTATTTTTTTAGTCTTTTTAAAAGCTCACTAACTGAAATTTTATTCGTATTTACTCTAATGCTCTTTTTTATATTTTTATGAAGACTCTGTAAAAATACCTTCAAATCCTCATTATTATCAAAAAAATTATCCTTAAAATAATTAATAAATTTTTCATTCATTATAATAAATTTGTTATTTTTAATCTTATAAATATAATTTATTCGTATTTACTTTTAATTCAAATTATTTTTTAATTTATCTAGTATGGAATCAAAATATGAATCAGTTTTTCGCCTACTGTTGGCATTTATGACAATAGATTGACACGTAGATGAAAAAGAGAAAAAAATGATTTTAGATTTTTTAACAACAAAATACTGACAAGAAGTCCCAAATGAAGCAAAATTATACAATTATCACAAATGAAAAATGTGACTAACTGATTTTAGAAAAGATGCTGAAATTATTTATAATAATTTCACGCGTGAAGAGATATTTGAAATCCTAGATTTTATGTCAAATATGGTTAAATCCGATTGAATTGTAGATAATAGAGAAGTTGAATTATTTGAAATTTTACTTGAGGAATGGAAAATAGAAAGAGTAATTGCTGAAATGCTTTGAATTAAAAAGTCACTTTGGAATAGATTTTTTAAGTAAATTCTATTTTATTATTCACCTAAATCTTAACTGCAGTTTGTTGTCTGGATTTGAATTTGAGAAGAACAAAGTAGTAAAATCTATGTCAAATTTCTCTGGTGATGGCATCTTAAAATTATTTTGAAAAATTAAAAGCTCATATTTTTTTTCTCATGTTTTTATATCAGTTGTAGAAATAGGAATTTCTAAATTTGTGTTTGAATTAATTAATTTATTATCTTTTATTTCCAGAGTTCATCAAAGACTAAAATCCTTAAAAAAATCCTTATCACTAGAGAAATCTTTTTCTTCTTTTATAATTTTGGCTACATCATTTAAAAAATTCACAAAATTAACTCAATTAAATTTAAAATTTAACTCACTACTAGAGCTTTCAGTCTCTTTTCAAGATAAAATCTGAATTACTTCATTTTTTAGAAAAGAGTCTATAATTTGAGCTTCTTCTTGTTTTGTATTTTCGACAAGTGGTTTATCTTTTTTAGAACTTTCTATAAAAGCCTTGATAATTTCACTTAGATAATTTGAATAAGACGAATTTGAAATAATTTTTCATTTATTTTCTTCAAAGGCTAACATAAGATTATCAATATTTTCTGAGTCTATTTTTAAGAATTTTAAAATATTTGGAGTTAGATTTTTAATTTCATATTCCACATTTCAACTGCCATATAGATGGAGTCTTAAGTCAATATCTCATTCTCAAAAAGCTCTTTTATTAAGATATATTTTAATATTCGCATCTAAATTTGGAGTGGAAATATCCGAGAAATTATATTCTCAAAATGTCTTAAAGCTAAGAGAACTAAATTTTTCTTCAAAATCAATATTTCAAAAATTATCTATACTACCACTTCATTGTGCCATTGTAGTAAATTCAAAATCAAATTTTCCTTTTTTATCAATATTTGTGATGTTTTTTTGATATAATCTAAAAGTATCTTGCCATATATTTTTGTAATAAGGCAAATCCTTTTCTTTTTTTCAAAATCAAAGAAAACTACAACTTACAAGTAAACTCGATAAAATTATCGCAAAAATTATAAATTTAATTTTTTTCATAAATTATTTTATTTAAAAAATACATTATAGATAATAATTACAGCCTCGCTTCTTGAGATTGGTGAGTTTGGCTTAAAATTAACATTTTTTGCTGAAATATATCATAATTTCTTAGCTGTAGATACAGCCGGAGCCCACCAATCAGTTGATTTTATATCACTATATTTATATTTAGAATCATAGCTTAATTTTACTCATTTTATTTTCATAATAATCTGCAAAGCTTCGGCTCTAGAAATAGATCTTAGAGGATTATAATTTTTATTATTTTTATTTGCATAATCTAATTTCTTAGCTGTAGATACAGCCCCCGCCCACCAATCAGTTGATTTTATATCACTAAAAGTATAGTCTGGATAATAAATAGCAGGAATTTTAGCAGCTTTTAATATTATTCAAAGTAGCTCCGCTCTTGATATATTACGATTGGGATTAAAATTTTTATTTGGAGTAAGTATTCACTCACTTTTTAAGTTTGTAATAAGGCTACAAATAAAATCAGTTTTTTCTACATCAATATAAGTTCCACATGGATTTGTAATTTTCTTAACTACTATATTACTTGCTGGCAAAGTCTCTTTTCCATTTGCATACACTATATAAGTATCACCTGCTATCATTTTTATAGTTTTTTTGAGAATACTATTATATACATCTATTTTTCATTCTATTAATCTATAAGTATCTTTAGTCTCATCAGATGTGACTTCTAGAGTAGTTCATCTAATTGTAGCATATCAAGTTTTTCATTTTACCTTATACTTGAAATTTCAAGTATTTTTTGAGCTAAATTCAAATTTAGTTTTACCTGAGATATTCTCATAAGTTAAATAATTATTTCAAACTTCACTAATTTTAATACTAGAGCCTGGACTTAAGTTTAACTTAGAATAACCATTTAAAGCGAGTTCTATACTTCCAGCTTTAGATGTAGAAATCACATCTCCTACAGCAAAACTAACTAAATTCTTGGAAACATTTGATACAGCTCATCAAGCTTTTGTAAGTAAATCAGAGAGGCTAACTTTTGTTCAATTTCTAGAAATAGTAAGTACGGAATTTATGGCTTTTCCAGATTTTAAAACAATTGCTTGTTCTATATTTCATAGATATTTAGAAACATTCGAATAAGTTGCTTTTATTCAAGAAACAACAGAATATCATCTACCACTTCAGCCACTACTACCTCATCATCAACTTCAGCCACTTCATCAACTTCATCATGAATTAGAACTACTATTTCTTACTACACTAGATACAAGTGATGTAAATAATGTAAAATGGTCAACAGTTGCCTTAAGAGTAAAAGTAATATTGTCATATCATGGAATATCTCAAAGAAGAGTAGATCATAAATAATCATCAAAAATAGTTTCAGATGAGCTTGTAATAGTTGTAGGAACTGTTACCCAACTTGATGAGGTACTATCATAATATGCTACTTGGAGGTTCTGAACCTCTTCAAGTGTAACATCATTTTTTGTATTATAAATCTCACTTCCAGAGTAGGTAAGCTCGATAGTCATATTTCAGTTAAGATTTGTAATTGGATTAGAATTACTATCAAGGGCTTTTATATCTTTTGCAGTTCATCAAATAGATTCAGATCCAGGGACACTCGGGATATTGGTTGTTTCTTTTGTTATAATAGAACCTGGATTAGTTCAATCTCATAAAATAGAAGCTCAAAGAGTTAATTTTACTTGTGAAATACTATCTGACACTATTCAACCTTGTGAAGGAGTCATAGGAGTAGTTTGAGGTTTAAAATCCCTTGCAAATTTAGTTAAAGAAATATTTCAAAGACTTATATTTGAAGTACTATAATTTGAAGAAGTTAATCTCTTTAACTCATATCAATCAGCGGCAATTATTAATTCTCAACTACCAAAAGAAGCTGGTACGCCATCAAGAGTAAATAATCATCCACTGAGTGTTACTTCTTTACCATACCATTTAGAAGTATTAATTCACTGACTATCTACTCACTGAAGATTGATAAATGCTTTTTCATTTGAAATATTAGATCCAAGATTTTGTAGAGTACCATTTATAGAAATAGTAGAAGTAACTCAGGTTAAATAAATAGATCATATATTTGTGTTTGAATTGAGAGCTCAAGTATATACAGGACTTGAATTATATCCTGGTTTTTTAGCTATTAATTCATAATTTGATGAAGTTGGAATTCTAAATTCAAATACTCAGTTTGAATTGGTCTTCGCTCACATAACTTGTTTATTGGTCGTATTTCTTAACTCTACGAAGGCTTCCGATAGTGGAGCACTTCCAGAAATATCCTTGATAGTTCAACTCAGAGTGAGAAGTGTTCTCGCTGAACTTAGAGTAATATCTACATTTTTATCTGCTGATACATCAAAACTTCAAGAATTATATACTGGTCACATTCATATTACAGATATTTTTAAGCTATATGTTCCGGTTGGTACTTTTCTAAAAACATACGAGCTCTGTCATTTAAATGATTTAGAGAATCAAATATTATTTTGTTTGTCAAAAATATCAGCTATCCACTCAAAATTTGTAAGATCTACAGGAACTCAATCTCAAATAAAATTTAATGTCAGAGTTTTTGGTGGAGCAATAAAGAAGTTTTTTCAGACAATATTTCCGGCTAGATTCGCAAGTGTAACTTTTCATATTTCTCAATATTCTGGAGAAAATGCTTTCAGAATATATGATCAGGGTTTCAAAAGAAGAGAATAATTACCATCCGCATCAGTAAAAGCAAATCATCATTTCGAATAATCTCCATCGGTCGGCTCAGCAAATATATTAACTCCAACTACTCAAGTTCCAGATGCATCCGTAAGTTTAACGCTTCATTCAACTGTATGAAGACTTGTGATATCTATGGTAAAATTCTGATTCGTCAAAGAAACTCAATTTACTGTAATAGATTGTTCAGTTAATGGACCATAGGAAGGAATATATCAACCAATTTTCCAACTTCAATTATCAGCAAATATTTTATAATTACCATTTGAATCTGTCATGGCATTTCTCCAAAGCATTTTATTACTCTCATAAGCATACACAGAGGTATTTGATATAGGATCTCAATTGCTTTTTTGTACTTTTCATTCTATGGTAAGACTTGGTAAGTTAATCAATAGAGTACCCGATGAAGTTCAGCTTATTGTAATAGTTTTCTCTGCTGGTGCAGGTAATCAATCTACAAATGCTCAATATACATATATTCAAGGAAGAACTTTAAACGTTTTAGATCAGGTCATATCAGTATCTCCGTAAAGACCCATCATAGATCAAGCTGGAGAATATACATAAATATGTGCTTTTGGTATTGCATTTCATTCACCATCTGTCACATTTACAGTAAAATCAATACTTGGTTTTGTCACTATAAAATCAATTCAAGAAATATTTGCTGTCAATACATCTATATTCTGAGGTCTTGGGGGTTGCCAAGTTTGTGTATAAGTATTAAGTGTGGTAGACATAAAATCTTTTGGCATATTTTGACGAACTCAAATAGTTGTATATCCAGAATTTTTTGGTAATTTAATAGTATAAGCCTCATTATTAGTTCCGAGTATTCAGAGATTTTTTTCAAAATAACCATTTTGAGTAGATACCCAAAGAGTTACATCCTCTCAAGATAATCATGTAATATTTCAAGATATTGACATAAAATCAGCTGATGCAACATTTTTTAAAACTAAATTTATAGTCTTATTTCAATCAAGATACACATTTATGAAATTTCATTCATAAATATAATTTGATGGGGTATATTCATATCCACTTTTAAGTTTTACAAATTTATCTACATATATATTATAATAATCATTTAAATATCAGACAAAACTAGCTGTTCAGAGATTGTTCACTAAAATCTCCTTATATCAAAGTGGTCCATTCAGATTAATAACAGCATTTTCAATTCATGCTCCAGTAATAGGATTTCAAGCAGTATCTACAAAATTAAAAGTGATAGTCTTAGCTCAAGCTCCACTTGGTGCATCTTTAATAAAAATTGGAAATGATTTTAGACTTTCAAGTGTTGAATCATATTGAGTCTTAGTAGTTACATCTGCAACAAAATTTGAACCACTGAAACTCGGATTAGTAATTCAGGCAATATTTGCCATGATATAGTCTTGAGTATTGAGTATATATCAATCATTTATAGTAAGAGTGACTTTATTATTTGGAATATCTTTGCTCAAAATAAATTTTGGAGTTCATCAAATAACACCACTCAAATAATTTATGGTAGATCCAGAATCAAATAAAGCATCTGTTACATCAAATCAAGTAGGAAATTTTATCTCAATTTTATCATTTGAACTGAGGAGTTTATTGGTCGGGAGTTCGAAATTGTAATTTGTCGTTTCAGATGCGATATTGCTTTTCGGCATAAGCTTCGCGAACAAATCTATAGTGGCAAAATTCCCCCAGTCTTTATCTACGAATCATCCTTCAAATAATTTATAAGAAGGTCCACTTGAAGTAAAATCAAGCATGCGAGGTCAAATAGTCGCTCCGCTGTCAATATCTACTTTCAAAGAAATATGATTATCGTCTATTTTAGTGATACTATTTGCAACAATTGTAATTCCGACTCAAAAATTAAAATTCATAGTTCAGGTGCTGGAACTAAATATATTGTTTTTTCAATAAATATCTATAATATAATTTGTTTTTCATTGAACTAAATTATTTGGCATCAAATAATCGATTCTTGGAGACAATTCAGTCATTCATGTAAAACTTATGCTTCATGTTTGATAATTATTATTAAAATCTTTTGCTCCCGATAGTGTCAATGAATAGAGTGTCCCAGTTTGTGTATCGGTACTGATATATAGGACTTTTTCAGAATTTGGATTATTCCATATCCCATAAGAAGGGAGAGCTGTGGCTCCGGTAAAAAATGCCTGCAGGGGCGCATCATAAGAGAGAAATACCGGTTCACTGAATTCTACAGCAACTTTATATG
>CAZKUA010000026.1:0-7927 GCA_964555845.1 uncultured Candidatus Peribacteria bacterium
GCGTGGGTCAATATTTTTTGCATACTGAAATGCTTCGCGGTATCGAGGATTCTTTGTTAAGAATTTTGCATAATCAATAAAAGATTCTTTCATATCCGAATAAGTTCTAAATGAAGCATTTTCCATAACTTCTCGTCCATTATACACTTCTCGTGTAGCGAAAGTCTTTCCTTCTCATTTGATACCAAAATAGTTTCCTTCATTTGTAGCAAGTTTACTTTTGCCGTATCCAGACTCGAGAGCCGCCTGTCAGACAGTTACCTGCCATGGAATACCATATTGTTCTTCGATAGTTTTTGCTACTTTTGTTGCATTGTCTATGAAACCTTTCTTTTCCTCAAGGGAGAGCTTACGAACAGTCTCTTCGCGAATTTCTTCTTCCGCAATATGATTTACCCACTCTTCATCTGCTAGAGCAGATTCTACAAGCATTTTTTCATTCACCTCCCCTATTTTTGTAATTTCAATTTTATCTCCATTATAAACAGCGATATAAGGTGGTTTGCAAGAATCATTATAATATCATGGTCTTGGAGTATCTCTTCTATCAGCCACTATGCCATTTGGATATTTATCCGTCGTTAATCGTACTTGACGCACAGTCAACGGAAGCATATCTCAAGCCCCAATAATATTATTAATGTCTTTATTTTCTCAAAAATTCACGATGAAATTGTCCGTTTCCTTGAGAGTCTCACGAGATACTTTAGCAAAACTATCTTTTTCCGGCACCAATAAAAGTTTTGTAAGATCGGCTCATGTTTTTTTGAGCTTCAGGATATCGAAAGCACGTACTGTTTCAGGATTTTCATTCTTTCAGATAATTGTTTTTTGCTTTTCATTTCATTTGTATTTGAGAGCATAAAATTGAACTAATCTAACCTTTTCTCTTTCTAAAGAGAAAATTTCACTTTCTAATTTAGAAATTTCTTCAGTTGATTTTGGAGAAGTTTTTTTAAGTAGCACTAATTTTTCTCTTTGAGTTTGGAGTTTTATAGTATTTTGTTGGAGATTTCTTCCCTCATTACTTGATAAATTAGGATAAATCTCTTGAATTTGCTCATTTACAGAAGGTTGTTCTATCTTCTTTTTATTTACTACTTCCTTGTTTTGATTTACCATATATTTTTTAAATTAAAATTAACAAATATATAATATCATATATTTCCAAATAAATCAAAAAAAGCGCTAAAAATTAGCGCTTTTTTAAAAAAGTTTATTTTATTTAGTTAAAACCTCTGGTTCTGGCTTAATTCATAAAGCCGTAAAAGCTTCTGCCTCAGTATCTAGAGTTGTAATAATTGTAGTAATTCAAACTAACTCAAGTGTATCTTTTACTTCTTCTGTCATATTTGTAATAAACATTTGCCCATTACCATCCTCAATATTTGAGAAAATATCAGCAATATATCAAATAGACTTCGAATTAAGATATTTTAATCAAGAAAAATTGAAAATAAGCTTTTTAGCAGTAAAATCTCAAATAGAGTTATACACAGCAGTAAAGGTTTTATCGGCATTTGTCTCGTCAAGTTCACCTACAAATTCAAAAACAATAACTCCAGAAATACTTTTTTTCTTTATGTCTATTGGTGTGTTCATATAAATTTAATTAAATAATAATTATATCCATTTTAATATATTTTTTAAAAAATTGCAAATTTAATTGCAAAAAAAGCTTTTCGGGATAAACTTTCATAAAAATATAGACTCATTATACACATTTATAATAAAAATCAATGGAAATATTAAAAATTGAAATCAAAAATGAAAATAAAATTTTGTCCAAATTAGAAGAAGATATTAAAAATTTAGGGGGAAATTACGACTATAATCCAATATGGCAAAGCATATGATGGAATTTAATGCTTCAAAAAACAGGATATATCAAGAAGTGATTTTTTATCTGAATTTATGAGAAAAATGAGTTAAAAAATTATATTTTAATAGAAAAAAGAAGTATTTGAGCTGGATTTTATGCCCTTTTTGTGCTTGGTTGACCAGCGAATATTTACAAAATTAATGAACTAAAAGATGAACTAGTGAATTTGTGAAAAGAAGAAAATACTGTCTATATTCAAATAGAACCACTAGAAAATGATATAATTTTTGAATGATTTAAAGATATTAAACTAAAAATTTTTATAGAAAAATGCACGGTGTTAATTGACTTAGAAAAAAGTGAACAAGAGATTTTAGCTTGAATGAAGCAAAAATGAAGATATAATATTAAAATAGCAGAGAAAAATGATGTAAAAATTGAGAAAGCCCTAAATAATGAGAAAAACCTAAATATATTTTATGATTTACTCAAAGAAACTAATTCAAGAGATAATTTTAATATAAATTCTCTGTCTTATTTTAAGAATTTTTTGAATTATTTATATGAAAATGATTTATGATGACTTTATTTTGCGAAAAAATGAGACAAAGTAATAGCTGCTTGAATTTTTGTTTTTTATGAAAAAACTGCTGCTTACTATTATGGAGCATCAACTTCTGACAACAATTTCAGAAAATATATGGCGACATACCTTCTTCAGTGGGAAATGATTTTGGAAGCGAAAAAAAGATGATGCACTTTATATGATTTCTTGTGAATAACATGCGAAGATGATAAAAAATCTCATCTTATTTGAGTGTCAGATTTTAAATTAAAACTATCTCAGAATGTTAAAAAATGGCCAAAATCTCAAATTTATATTAACAAAAAAGCTATATTTATTTTATTTTATTTTAAGAATTTTTTAAAAAAATTCTTAAAATAAAATTTTGGCTTAAAATAAATAAGAAATTAATATTTAATATTTCTAAATATTAAATATTTCTAAATATTAAAGTAATTATTAATTAATCTAAAAATTAGTCAATAACTTTATTTTTGATTATAATACAAAAGAAATATAATCAATTTACTTTTAAATTATTAATTAATTAAATTTATTATGAAAAAGTTATTAGCTATATTAGCTGTTTGAGCATTTGCTCTTACATCTTGTGGGACAAGTACTCCTACTGAAGAAACTCCAGTTACTCCTGCTGCAACTGAAACTCCAGCTGCTGACGTACCAACTGAGGAAACTCCAGCTGTAGAAAATACAGAAACTCCAGCTACAGAATGAACTGAGACTCCAGCTGTAGATACTGAAGCGCCAACTCCTTCTACTGAGGCTACTGAAGTTAACACAGGATCTACAGAATCTGCTGAAACTCCTTCTTCTGATTCAACTGTTACTCAATAATAGTTTTCTAGATAAAACTACAAAAAAATCTCCCATCCGGGAGATTTTTTTTTGATTTGAGAATCATTTTTAAAAAGTATATTTATTAAATTCAGGTAATTTCAAATCTTTTTCTTTTATTTTAGGAAAAATTATTTTTCCATCTTTATCAAATTCCATTCTTTGACTTAATTTAATTTTAGCTTTTTTATCCTTTTTATTGAATAGGAAATCAACCTCAAAACTTCAATCTTCATTTATTTTATTTATTAAAATAATAATATTATCTCAATTTTCTGTTCATAAAACTATTTTATTTCAAATTCTAAGTTTACCTACCGAAATAAGTCATTTTATAGAAACTTTATTACTTATTTGTACTAATTTTATCTTATTTAATGAAGAGCTAATTTTTCTTAATTTTTTTCTTCTGTTTTGTATATCTTTTTTAGCTATTTCTTCTGGTACGGAACGATTGCTATCGTTCCCTACTGCAGGTTCTTCTGGTTTTTTTGGTTCTTCTACATTATTTTCTGGGGTTGTTTGTTGTATTTTTTTACTGGCTTTTAACACATCTACATAACCATCTTTTTCATATAATCCTACATCTTCTTGTAAAATACTTTGAATTTCTGTTTGTTCTGATAGTTCTCTTAGGTTTTGAGCATTTTCAGTTGAATAAATTCACTCTAAAATTCTTCTTTTTTCGTGAGTATCCATTAAATCAAGTCCCACATTTGATCAAAGTGTAGTCAGCTCTGATCCACCGCGAAATAATCAATTTATTCAAAGAGCCAATAAAGAAAATGTATTATTAACTTGTGAGTCTGTAAGATTTTTTACAAATTCTTTATTTCATATTTTATTTGCTATTGTATCATTTACTTTAGTTCTAGTATTTTTAGCAATACTAATAATTTTATCAGATCATGCATCAATTCAATAACCAAGTTTTTCTAATGGTCAAGTTATTATTTTAGCTATTTTAAGAGGAAAAACTCAAAGTCTTGCAAAACCTTTTCTTTCTTTGGCAAGCCAAGCATGGTAAGGGGTTAGTCATTTATCTAGTCATTTTCATAAATATTTAGCTCATACAGCTAATCCTGCTGTAGTTAATATCGCTCAAATTCCAATACTAGAAGCGAGCATTGCTCAGGCTCAAACTAAAATTGTTTTTGAGATTACTTGTCAATACTTTTGACTAAAAACAGATGTCATTTCAGTAATTCTTCTTATATGATTTAGGGTATTATGAATTGGATTATCCGTAGCTGCCTTTGCTTCAAAGGCATTATTATTTCAATAAAATAAATCATTTATATTTCTATTTTGAGTCAATACAGTATCTCTTAATAGATTTCTTTCTTCCGCTGAAGAATTTGGAGTTATATTTTCTATAGCCACTTCCAAAGCTACGCGTAAATTATTATTTTGATTTTGATTATCATTTTCAAAAAAAACGTGTTTATTTTTTCTTAAATAACTAGTTAAAATGTAGATTTCATCTGAATTAGCTAAACCTCCGCGGGCTTGTATATTAGCTCATATTCCGATTATTCTTTGTCTTTGGTTTTCTTTCCAATTATTTACATCTCTTTCAAATTCTTTTTTATTAGTACCAAAAACTTCTCTTTTTTTGGAATCTAGCCTCTGTTTTGCAATTACAACTAATTCTTGAGAAAAATGTTCCAAATAAGCTCTGCTAAAATATTGCTCCGTCATATTTGCCTTCTTTAAGGCTTCTTTAATTTTACTATCTGTTAAAATTTTTTCTAATTCTATATTTAAATCTAAGCTTCATTTATTAAAAAGTCATTTTGTATAATCTTCAATATTAAAAGTTTTTCTATCCTTTCATTCTAGAATACTCAATGCAATTACCAATCTTCTAATATCTGCACTTCTAAAAACTCTCGCACTTTTTGATAACACTTGCATAGATCATCTATTGAGAGTGTACATATTATTTAAAGTTGTGCTCATATTTTCATAAGACTCATCTAATTCATCAAGCTTATCAAGTTTTGCAGATAATTTTTTATCATTAAATTTTACTTCAATCGTATTTAATTTAGTATTTCATTCTTCTGAAATATTCGTTCTTCTCAACATTCTTATGCTTTCTTCAACTTTTTTGATTTTTTGAGCATCTTTTATTTGTCAGAAATGAAAAGTATAATTATCTAGCCCTTCCGCTTTTACTAATTTTTCAAGACTATTTATAATAGTATCTAGTTCTTTAATTTCATCCCTATTTAGCTTCACGCTAAATCTGTTTGTCGCTGCATGTCTAATTGTAAATTTTTGAGAAATATCTATATTTTCAGTAATGTGATTTTCAATATTATTTAAAGCATTTCTAGCATTATCTACAACGGTTCTATTATTAGGAATAGTACTTACTCAATTAGATTCTTTGTAAAATAAAGAAATTAAAAATGCTAATTTGTCCTTTAATGATTGATGTTTTAATAAGGCTTTTTTATTAATTTCATCATCATTTATACAAAAATTTGTACCATCAGGTGCTGTAATTTGAGAATTTGCAATAAATTCCGTAATCTCATCGCTAATTAATCTAGCTCAATCTCATCATTCAAAGAAATTACAAATTCTATCTACTTGTTCTGATAGAGTTGAATTTCTAGTTAATATATTGTAACTAGCATCATATGCCTGATCTTGAGTTGTTCTAGCTCAATTTGTATTAAGTGCCATAAATTTAAAAGGTTAATAGTTAAGAATTTTTTTTAATTAATTTAAAATAAATATTTGCAATTTTGTTGTCTAAATCTGAATTTTTGTTTGTAATAAAGCCAAAAATTAAATTTATTTTATCAAGAGAATCTTTATCTTTTCTTTGTTTAAGTTCTTCAATTTTCTTTTTGTTTTCATCTTGATTTTTTATAATTCATTCTATTATTTTTCAAAATAATTCATAATTATATATTTTTTCTTCTCATACTCAATCATGAGCTTTTCTAATAATTTCTAAAATAGATTGATAATCTCATTCTAAAAATTCATTAATAATTTTGTTTAATTCTTCAATATTTAATTCTTTATTGATTGATATATCGACAATATTATCAATATCATCTGGAAATTCTGGAGCGATAAGTCTATCTGCTTTTTTAGATATTGAGATAATTATTGGATTAATATTCTTATTTTTTATAATATCATTAGTCAATCAGTGTCATAATAAAATACAATTAAAATTATCTAAAAAACTATGCACCTCAACTCTTTTAAGAACTTTTATAATTTTTTGATATATTTTAGATTTTTTATTTAAAGCCTCATTACAGAAATCTTTAATTATTTCTAATTCGTCTTTATTAAGAGGTTTATTAGACAATAATCTATCAAAGGATTTTTGCATTATAAGAAAATTTTCAATTTCAGCTTGAACAACAATATCTTTTTGTATTTCTACAAAAATAATATTTAATACTCTTTTGAAATCTTTACTCTCAATTACTTTATCTATTGTTCTACAAGGTTTTACCTTTACTGAGTTTATCATAAATTTTTATTAAATTATAAACTATATTTTACATCAATATCAAATTTTTTGCTAGTTGCTGCCCATTTCTCTCATTTTATCATTTGAGCTTTTTTCATTTCTTCAACTTTTGCTTTTATTTGTTCAATAGTAGGTACTACACCTGGAGGTACATCTTTAAATATCTCTTTTTCATCTACAAAACTTCCACTTCAATTCATTTTAAGAGCATATTTATCTCAATCTTTATACACCTCAAAACTATTAGTATATTTTTCATCTCAAGTTGGAGATCAAGAAGTAGTAGTATATTCTGCAACTACAACTTTTTTATTTGATTCTAATTGAGTTTTTAAATTAAATGGAACTTCTTTAAATACTGGAGCTGGAGTTTTTTCTTCTGTTTTAGTTTCTTCTGGTTTTGGAGTAGTAACCTCCATATAAATTGGGTTTTCTATAACTTCATAAGGTTGTTTAGATTTATCTATTTTAACTTCTCCTAATCTTTCATCAATCTTCGGTAACATATCTTTTTTGAATTTTTCGAAATTTACTCATCATTGTGCTTTACTTAAAAAATTCTTTAAATCAGACAAAGTCTCAGATTTTATCTGTTGTTTTCTTTCCTCTTTTTTAGCATCCAACATTTCAACTATCTTACTTCTTTCAGATGGTGTTAGTTTCTTATCGGCTAACATTCCTTTTATTTTTGAATCCTGAGATTCATTATTTTTTACCTCTGGTGCCATATATATTTTATATTAAAAATTAAATTTGTTTTTGTTTTTTAGTCTATATTAAATTTATCATACTTTCTAGTTTTTTGCAAAATTATGCAGTTTTTGTTATTTCTACTTTTGAATCTCAATCTATTATAGTATGTCTTCAATTAGTAGCTAATATTGTCACAATGTTAGCTAATTCTTCTCTAGATTTTTGTTTTACTCTAGTTCAAGAAAATCATGATTGTTGTCAGCTAAAAGTAAAATCTACAATTTCTCAATTTAAAGCAATATTTTCTAATTTTCAATTTTTAATTCAAGCATCTCATTGTTCATCTGGAATATTTACTTTAAATTTATCTTTTCAAATTATTATTTGTTTTGAATTTTTATCAAAATCAATAGTTTCAGGATAACTTAAATTTTTATCTTTTTGTGAATATTTAATTCAGATAGGAAAAACTGTGGCCTTACTT
>CAZKUA010000027.1:0-4303 GCA_964555845.1 uncultured Candidatus Peribacteria bacterium
TCGTTGTTAATCCTGACCAAAAAGTCCAAGATTTTATCGGAGCTGATTCGATAGTAAGTTTTAAGAGATTTGCTATATAATTTCATATTTATGAAGCACGAAATTATTCTAAAATATATTTTTTCAATTATTGTTCTAATTGTTCTAATAGTTATAAACAACTATTTATCACTTAAGAATAAAATTGAATGAATTAATGTATATTCAAGCTTGAATGATAAATTTATTCAGTGTGTAGTAAAAAAATATGATAATAATATAAGTTCGGAAGCTAAAATGCAGATTTGAAATTCTTGTCAGTCATATGTTTCTAATCAGATTATTCTGGAAAAAGAATTTAATATAATAAGATAACCAATAACTAAAACTTTTTTAAAAGAAGTTTTAGTTTATAGCCCCATAGTTCATCGGTTAGAATTCAGGATTCCAAATCCTGCGAGCTGTGTTCGATTCACAGTGGGGCTGCCAAATAGACATGAAACACAATAAAGACGCCAATAATGGCGTCTTTATGCTTATTACTGTGGTTCACAGAAAATCACTAAAAATTGCCATTTTTTATATATCCAACCTCCATAGTCAATTGAGCCTTTTTTGAATAAATGGCTTATCATAATAATGTAACCATTGACAAAAAGGTGGTTCGATTTTTGAAAGTATAGTCAAATGATGTGACGGACTAAGTATAAAATGGCTTGAAATTTAGGAAAATTAAGGATAGTTGTTTTTTGAAAATAATATATATAATCAATTCAGTTTAGAATATGTATTATAACAAATTTACCTTCATAAAAAACTATGAAAAAACAAATATTCACAATTGGGTATGAAATGCCTTGATATCCCGAAAATCATATAGATTTTAATTCTAAAAAATCGCTGATGGATGCTGATATTTTGTTAATTTCGCCAGAGCTATTACATCCAAGTTATGAGGGTTGGGTTAGTTTTACTTCTGGATGAGAAGGTTCATAATGTTGCAAATTCAAAGAAATATGAAGAAAACATGTCTCATCTAAAAAAAGAAATTGAGGATTTTTTACAATCTGGAAAAAATCTTTATATATTTTTATCAAAAAAAGAAAGTTATCCTCTTGCATCTAGTGTAACTTCACCAAGAAAAGGACAAAATACATATAACACCTATACAAAAACTAATTATGACTTTTTACCAATAAATATTGGAGCAATTGTATCAGCTTCCGGAAAACATATCGAATTTTCTGGAAATTCCATCTTTAATGATTTATATAAGAAATTTAAAGGCAATCTTGAATATCAAGTATATGTAGAAAACATAAATAATTCTCAGGTAGTTTTTACTGGTAAAGATAAAACAAAAATATTAGGTGCAATCTATAAGGCAGGAAATGGTAATGTAGTTACTCTACCTTATTTAAAATATGATACTAATAAATTTATTGAATATAGAGAAAAAGAAGATAAAAGTTATTGGACTGATGAGGCAGTGAAATTTGGAAATAATTTTATAGATTGTCTTTTGGCAATAGATCAGCAACTATTGCAAGATTCTGAAAAAACACCACCACCAAAATGGAGTAACCAAGAAAAATTTTCTTCAAAAAAAACAATAAAAATTGAAAAAGAGATACAACAAAATGAGAAAGAAATAAAAAAAATAAAATCTAAAAACAATAAGTTATACGAGGAATTATCTGATGAAAATGTTTTAAAAGATTTACTTTTTGAGCAAGGAAAACCATTAGAAAATGCCGTTATTAAAGCATTGCATATTTTAGGTTATGAAGCAGAAAATTATGACGATGGTAGTCTTGAATTAGATCAAGTAATTTTAAGTCCAGAAAAATATAGATTTATAGGTGAATGCGAAGGGAAGGACAATAAAGATATAAATATAACAAAATTTAGGCAATTATTGGAGTCTTTAAATGCAGATTTTGCAAGAGACGAAGTAGAAGAGAAAGCTTTAGGAATTTTATTTGGTAATCCAGAAAGACTAAAAGATCCAAATGAAAGAACTTTAGATTTTACTCAAAAATGTAAAACTTGAGCAGAGAGAGAAAAAATTGCATTAGTAAATACAGTTGATCTATTTACTATTGTTAACTACTTGAATGAAAATAAAAATGAAGAGTGTAAAAAAGCTTGTAGACAGGCAATTTTAGATTGATTGTGATGAATCGTAAAGTTTCCAAATATACCAAATTAATTTCATATTATTATATAATTTACTAAATATGGATATAAATATTTTTTCTACATGATGATTTATTTTCTTCTTATTAATCATATTAGTATGATATTTATTTGTTGAAGTATTATTCTGAGATAAATACCTATTTAGATATACATTTGAAAAATATAATAATAATTTTGTTGATAGATTATTTCATTACATTTTTTGGGGAATTATCTTAAATATAGCATTATTTTACTTATATAGTTTCGCGGATTGATTGAAGAGTTTATGATGAATGTATAATGTTTCTGTAAAATTTTCCGAAATATTAAAACCAGTAGTCTGATCTGATGAATCAATTAAATTTATACCGTTTAGTATAAGTTATTTTTTATGAATATTAGGATTAATGGCTGTTGCTAAAGTAACTGTAAAAGTAATGGAAATTATTATATTTATTTGAAAATACTTAATAGATAGAATAACACCACTAAAAAAAGAAAAGAAGAAATAAGTATTGATTAATTATAAGCTATGCAAAAAATTCAATTTAAATGCAGCCCAATAAACTGATTTGCAGCTGAAACATTATTGGCTTGAGAAGAATGAAATATTATTACTTCATGATTTTTTACATCTGATAATATTAAATTCTTTACATATATTAAAAGTATAGAAAAGCACTTTTCATCATTAATGCTAAATTTACATTCTAACTTTTTTATAGTAATTAAACCAGATTATAATTGCACGGTTTATTTAATAGATAGTCTTGTTATAAGTTTTAGTTTTAATGTTCCAAAAAATAAATGAGAACCATGTTTTAAATATGAAATTACTTGAATTTGAGAAATTAGCTTGGAAGATTTTGATATTTGAGAAAAAGATTGAATAATTTTTTGTTTTAAAGAAAATTGGAAGTTTTGATTATATTTTGATTTTACTCCTTTATTCCCTAGCTGAAACAATGTAATAAATAAGGAACAACTGGCAAAAAAATTATGAAAGGCTTATACATTTTTGTTTTACAATGAAGAATTGGATTATATAAATAAAAATGAAATATATGATGAAATGATTAAAGATTGATGGTTTCCTTTTTTTGAAATATTATGAAATTATTCAGGGTTGTATGAATTTTATAAGGAATGAAAAGTTGTTGATGCTATTTTTCAGGATATTTTAAAAAAATTCAATAATGAATATTTGATTTGACTGTTTGAAAAATGGGTGAAAGATGAAACATTTAATCAGAAAAAGGATTTATTAAGAGCTTGAATTGACGCATATATATCAGACACAAAGAGTTGATACATTAACTGCATAAAAACTTTATGAACTGAAATTGAATGATTACTACAATATTATTATTTCTGAAATACATGAAAATATAACAATACTGATGAATTAATTAAATATTTAAAGAATAAAATTAATAACTCAAATAAATCATCTTTATTAAGTTTATGATTTAATGAAAAATTTATAGAGTATTTAGAAAAAAATGTTTTTAATTATTTTGATTTAAAAACCTGAAAAATTGATATATCAAGACATACTGTGTGACATTGATATGCAAAAGATGAAGAATACACCAAAATTAAAGCATTACAATATATATTAATAATTGATCAATTACACTATTATTTTATAGAAAAATAAATCCTCCAAAAAAAGTTAGATAACTTTCAAAAAACTTACATTTTCGTCAATTCCCAAATACCCAACTCTTGGCTTAAAAAATCTGCAGTTGAAATCAGGGATGGCTTTTGGGTCGATAGAACTCACTAAAAGTTCTATAAGCATGTGTTGTGGGTTAAAAGTAGTCGTTTCTAGGCTTCATTACTAGTAAAAGTCGGTTTTTAGGCGAATTTTCTTGCTTTTTTTTGATAGAAACCACAGAAACAGCTATAGGATGCCAACAACGATGGAACAGTTCTATAAGCATGTGTTGTGGCCTACCAATATAAAATAAAATAATCCTCCTGCGAGCCCAAAGGAAGTACTCCTGGGGTAAAGCGGGGGATTATTGATTTATATTTTTCGCTCTACAAAAATAACTTGCTTTTAAAGAAATATAGGCTAATCTTGCTTTAAATAATGTTCAAGAATTGATTCTTACATTATTTTTCTTTAACTTTT
>CAZKUA010000028.1:0-4121 GCA_964555845.1 uncultured Candidatus Peribacteria bacterium
TATAAATATAAAATAGAAATTTTTGATTAATTATAAATTTATGAAAAAAATTATATTTAAAATAATTTATCTAACCATATTTGCTTTAAGTTGATTTATATTAATTCAATTTTTAGAAATATTCGTAAAATTTAATAATTGTTAATATTTATGATAAATAAAATTGACATATTTTTCTGGAGTCTATTAAATTCTATACTATTTACAATATTTTCTTTAGAAATAATTGTTTTTAAGCTTTTATCTTGTGAGTATATAAATATTATTAAATACATTTTATTTATATTAATTTTCACAAGTGGTTTTATAAATAAGAAATATCAAAGATATATATTACTGTTAATGTTTTTATTGATTATTTTAGTTTGATTATTTCATTAGAAAATAATAAAGTTTTAAATATATCTTATACCTACTACAAAAATTACGATTGCCTCTGACAATCAAATATTCTCAAAGAAAAAGTAATAAAAAAATTCCAAAAGTAATTTTGGAATTTTTTTATATAAAAAGGATTTATAAATCAGAGAAATCAGCTGGAAGTGCACTGTCTGTTGGAGTTGTGTCTATATTAACATCATTTTTAGTTCAGAAGAATTTATTAGATAAATCTTTAATTGTAGAGAAAATAACATCTGGGGAAATATATTTCGATACATTGAGTCCTAGCATATCTCAAAACTTTGGAGTGAGGAATACTGACAAAATTATCACAATCAATCAAATAACGGCATATTTTATGCTATTTACGGCTGGTTTTACTTTATCTTCTTTACCTCATGATAAAATTAACATAACTCATCCCCAAATAATGAAAAAAACTGCAACAATTCAAGAAAATAATATAATAAGTGAAATTGCAACTCTAATAATATCATCAAATTGATAAACTGCCGTCGTATCAAAACCTTGTGCAAATACTATATCAACCATATTTTCTAAAATTAAAAATTAAACTTAGCTTTAATATAATCAAGAGAGCCCAAAAGTAAAAAGATTTTTAAAAAAAGGTCAAAACTAAGTTTTGACCTTTTTTTAAAATTTAGATTTTATTCAACTACTTTAAGATTTAATCTTGAATTAGTTTTTGAACCAAATACTCTAATTATAGTTCTAATTGCGTTTATTGTTTTACCTTCTTTTCAGATAATAGTACCAATATCTTCTTTGCTTACTTTTAATAGTAATAAAGTTCATAGGTCATCTTCTTTTTGTTCAATTTCCACATCACTAGGATTTTTTACTAAAGATGTAATAATAAATTTAAGAAATTCTGTAGCTTCCATTTTTTTAAAGTTAAAAAGATAAATTAATTATTTGGTTCTTTCTATAATCTTTTTCAGACTTGGAGAATATTGAGCTCAAGTAGCAATATATTTATTTGCCTCTTCAAGGTCAATTTTTAAATCCTTAGTAAGTGGATTATAAAATCATAAAACCTTTTGGTATCCGTGTTGTGGAGCCTTTTTAGCTTCCGTCAAAACGATTTTGTAAAAAGGTAAATTTTTTCTTCAAGCTCTAGATAATCTTATTTTTAGCATGATCAAGAATTATAAAATATAATATAAATATTAAAAATAAAAGTAAACTCTAATTTTTAATCAAATTTGGTGCCCGGGGCGGGAATCGAACCCGCACTCCCGAAGGAACAGGATTTTAAGTCCTGCGTGTCTACCAATTCCACCACCCGGGCAAAATCATTATAAAACCCCTTGTTTTTTTAATGTTCTAATAGCATTTGTTGATAATCTAACTCTTACTATTAAACCAGTTAAAGGGTCTTTAATATTTCTCCAAAATAAATTTGGAATAAATTTTCTTTTTGTTCTTCTAACAGAATGTGAAACATTGTTTCAAGTAGAAGTCTTTTTTCAAGTCAATTGACAAACTCTAGACATAACTATTTTTTTAAATTACTAATTAAATTTATATAACTTTAATATCAACCCCAACTCCAGATGGAATATTTATTCCTTGTAATAGTTCAAGAGTTTTAGATGTTGGCTCTTTTATATCTATAATTCTTTTATGTCTTCTAATTTCAAATTGTTCTCTTGCATCTTTATTTACGAAAGTAGATCTATTTACAGTTACTTTTTCTATCTTTGTAGGAAGAGGAATTGGTCAAACTACAACAGCTCAAGAGTCCTTAGCAGTTAGAACAATTTTTTTAACAGCATCATCCACAAGTTTGTGTTCAAAGGCTTTTACAATTATTCTAATATTTCAAGTTTGTTTCGTAGACATTTTATTAAATTACAAATTATAAATATAAAGTTATAAACTTATTGTTCAGGCTTTATTTCTAAAGCCTGAATATATAAGTCTATAATTAAGCAATAACTTTAGCAACTACTCATGATCCAACTGTTCTTCCTCATTCTCTGATAGCAAATCTTAATCATTGATCCATAGCTATTGGAGAACCAAGTTCAATAGTCATCTTGATATTATCTCAAGGCATAACCATTTCAACTCCTGCAGGTAATTCAACTGAACCAGTTACATCAGTAGTTCTGAAGTAAAATTGTGGTTTGTATCCTTTAAAGAAAGGAGTATGTCTTCCTCATTCATCTTTTGTAAGTACGTAAACCTCAGCATCAAATTTAGTATGTGGTTTAATTGATCCTGGTTTAGCTAGTACTTGTCCTCTTTCAACATCTTCTCTTTCAATACCTCTTAGAAGTAATCCAGCGTTATCTCAAGCTTCTCATCTATCTAATTGTTTGTGGAACATTTCTACTCCAGTAACAGTTGTTTTTTTAGTATCTCTAATACCTACAACTTCAATTTCATCTCAGATTTTAATAACTCATTGTTCGATTTTTCCTGTAACTACAGTTCCTCTACCTTTTATTGAAAATACATCTTCAACTGGCATAAGGAAAGGTTTTTCAAGATCTCTTTTTGGAACTGGTACGAATGCTTCTATTGCATCAAATAATTCAATAATTGATTTTGCACCATATGGTTTATCAAAATCTCCTGGATTTTCTAATGCAACGAGTCCTGATCCTCTAATAACTGGAGTAGTATCTCCTGGGAATTCGTATTTAGTTAATAAATCTCTGATTTCCATTTCAACTAAGTCTAACATTTCTGCATCATCAACCATATCACATTTGTTCATATATACTACGATATATGGAACTCATACTTGTCTAGCTAATAGAATATGTTCTCTAGTTTGAGACATGGGTCCATCAGTTGCAGCAACTACTAGGATTGCAGCATCCATTTGAGCTGCCCCTGTAATCATGTTTTTAATATAATCCGCATGTCCTGGACAATCCACATGAGCGTAATGTCTAGTAGCAGTCTCATATTCAATATGAGCAGTGTTAATAGTAATACCTCTTGCTTTTTCTTCAGGAGCACTGTCGATCTTATCAAATGAAGTAATTTCACCTGTACCATATTTTTTATTTGTAACAACAGAAATTGCAGCAGTCGTAGTAGTTTTACCATGATCTACGTGTCCTATAGTACCAATATTTAAATGTGGCTTTGATCTATCAAAATTTGCCATAAATATAAAAATTAAAAATTAAATATAAATTTAAGTGTATCGATTATATGAAAAAAATTAAAAAAGCAAAAATTATTTTTGAATTTTTTTCATTTTTTTAGTAATTCTTTGTGTAGCTCTTCTTAATTTCTTGTGAGCTTTAGTTGTTAATCTAGGCATAATTATTAAATTTTGTTAATGTTAATAGAATATTTTCTAAATTTTGCCAAAACTATTTTTTTAGCATTTTGTAACCATTTTGTATCTCACTCTTCCCCCTCTCTAATCAAAAGAGATTTGTAATGTCTTATACAATTATCTATTTTATTTCAAGATTTTGCTCATTTCTTATTTACATAATAGTTTAGAGCTCTTGGTCTTTTATTTCTTAATCACATAATTATATTATCATTAAAAGTGTAAAATACTTTGGTGGAGACTAAGGGAGTCGAACCCTTGACCCCCTGCGTGCAAGGCAGGTGCTCTAGCCAACTGAGCTAAGTCCCCACATAATTTTTTTATTTTATTTTTAATTTAGTTGAATAAATTTTTTATTCCATAAATTAAAATCCTATAAAACGAAATCTCGCTTTATAATGGCGGAGCCAACGAG
>CAZKUA010000029.1:0-3891 GCA_964555845.1 uncultured Candidatus Peribacteria bacterium
GAGGCGTGACAGGTATTAATATCTAAATGATAACATATTTATAAAATCTGACAATAGATTTTTATCGCAATTCCTCACTGACCATTACAACAAAAACGGGGGCGTCTTTGCGAGGAAGGTAATCCTGACGTGGCAATCCAGAAATACATATTTAATTTATGGATATTAAACTAGACTGCCACATAATCTCTGAGTACAGAAATTACTCGCAGAGACAAACTAAATAAAAGCATAAATAGAGAGTCAGTAAGGTGGATGTAAATAAATTTTAATAAAAATAATATGAAAAAGCTTCACCCTGTTAAATAATTTTAAATTTTATTTGCAATATGTATTACGTTTATGTATTAAGAAGTGATAAAGATAATATGAATTATGTTGGTTATACGAAAAATTTAAAATTAAGATTTGAGGAGCACGAAAAAGGTAGAGTGTCATCAACTGAAAAAAGACGACCGTTAAAATTGATTTACTATGAGGCTTGCATAAATCAACAAGATGCTACTCATAGAGAAAAATATTTAAAGACATATCACGGCAAGATGTTTATAAAAAATAGGCTCAAATCTTATTTAACAGGGTAAAGAGCAAAAAGTAAGGAAGCTAACCAAAGTTGGTCGTCAATCAATCGCTGTCACAATTCCGATTGAAATCATTAGAGAACTAAAATGGCGCGATAAACAAAAGGTTGTGGTTGAAAGAGTAAGAGGTGGGGTTTTAGTGAAGGATTGGAAGAAATAAAATTTAAATAATGTAGTAATTTCTGTGTAAAAATATGAAAATAGAATCAATAAGAATATCAAATATTTTTAGTTTTGAATATAAGGAAAAAATTGAAGAAGCGGAGCCGATAGAATTTGGCGGAAAATTAAATATTTTAATTGGTTCGAATGGGGCAGGAAAAAGTAATTTTATTGAAATAGTTTCCCAGCTTTTCAAAAGAGGATTACTGAGGCATGAAAATTTTAATGAAAATATTATAAAAAATAGTGATAAAAATAGTTTTAATAAAGTTTTAACTTATGGAGATAATAATTCATTTTTTAACTATTTACAAAAAAATAAATATTCAGATTCTGAAAAGAAAGAAATTTTACTAGAAGTTATTTTAAATGAATATGATTTTGAGAATTTGAAATTTGTCATTGATAATTTAATAGAAATAAATGAATTGTTTGGTAAATATAGCTTTGGAATAAATACTTTCAACGAAGCTGTTAATATTGAAGAAATCAAAAAAAACAATAAAATCAAGATATTGTTCAGGCAAGATACCTCAAATCAAAATCCGTCCCTGGTGCAGTTTATGAATGGAGATAGTTTAGAGAAAAAATTTATTTGGTGGTATATTGAACATTTTGAATTTATTAGAAGAATAATAGAAATTTATAATAAATATGAGGAATCTGAGATTAAATGGCCACAACTTAAAAATACATTTGCACTCATTAGTTGTTATCGAAATTATAATGCTTTCGGTGAGAATTATCCAATTATACCGAATGAAAATGATTCTATAAAAGAGGCAAGGGAAAAGATTAAAAATGAATCAACTAAGGGTGGAAATAGTAATGATGAGCCGGCAGTATTTGATTTTATCAAAAGAAAACTTTCATATAGATTTAATGATCTTTTGCATGAGGCATTATCACAGGAAGATGTTGAGAAAAAAATGCAAGAGGAGTTTTTGTTAAAAAACATAAATACCCTTTTAAAAGAATATCTAAAGATAGAACTGTCTGTAAGAAAAACAAGTAGCACAGAACTTAATTATTCTTTTAATTTAAGGAATGATTCGGATAGTAAAATAAATATAAGCGAGTTAAGTGCTGGAGAGAAGGGGATTTTTCATTTTATTTGTAGCTTATATGGATATGATTTGAAAAATGGACTTATGATTATTGATGAGCCAGAGCTCCATCTGCACCCTCAGATACAGCAGGCGTATTTAAAAATAATAGAAAGAATAAAGGATGAATTTGATGTGCAATTCATTTTTGCTACACATTCTCCACTTTTTGTTAATATTAATACTATAAATAATGTTTACAGATTTTATCAGGAAAAGAATTCAACTAGAGTTATTAAGCCAACTATACAAACCGAAGAAGATAAAGATTTAATAAGGATATTGAATTATACAAATTCAGCTAGAATTTTCTTTTCAAATAAAGTTGTCTTGATTGAAGGAGAGTCGGACGAATTTTTTTATAGAAAATTTTGGGATTATTACAGGAAGATGAAAGGAGTCGATAAAGATGAGGTGGAATTTATAAATATTGAAGGTAAGGGTAGGAGAGGCTTGTGGGAAAATTTTTTAAAGAAATTCAAAGTAGATGCTTATTTTATAGGAGATTGGGATAATGTAGAAAATTTTGGTGTTATTAGTAATAATGAAATTGAGATTTTAAGTGCTCAATATTTAGAGAAAATTTTAGGAAAAATTGCTGAAGAAATAAATAAAAAAAATAGTACAGATAGGGTTGAGCTATTAAGAAGTCTAAATGATTATTTAAGCAATCAGACACTTACCAATGTTGAAAAAATCAAAGAATTGAGGGACTATATGATGAGGAGATTCATTCCTTATAATGAGTTGATTGGTTATATTAAAGAAAATAAGGCAGAGAAGTATGTTGAAATACTGGAAAAAATTAATGAAGAATATAAAAATAATATATTTATATTGAAGGCTGGAGAACTCGAAAACTATTTGGGCATAGAAAAGGGTCTTGGAAGTGTTATAGAATTTTGTAAAGATGAATCATTTAATGATTGGATAAATAATCAGACAAATAAAGCATTCAAAGATGAATTGGAGGAAATTTTTCATAATATTTCAAAATGAAATATTAACTAAAGAATTATGAAAGAAATTTTAAAATTATAAAAATAATTTACATACATATGCAAGTAAATATTTATTAGTTAAAAACAAAAATGCAAAGCATAAACAAAAACGAATCCAATATGAATTGGTGCAAGGGGAAGTCTTGGGTAGTGAGACTGCCGGTTTTAGTGTTTATGATTTATCTTCTTTATCAAAATGCATCTAATGAAACAGCAATGTGATAAAATTATACGGCCGTATAATTTTATTACCTTTTGGAGATAGGGTGACGATGGGCAAAGAGGGAGAGAGGGGTGGGTTTTGGATGTTAATTAATTTAATGATATTATTTAGCTATGTATAAGTTAGGCAAAAATCAAAAGAAAATTATCCTAGTCCTTTTAGGTGGAGTAGCTTTGGGTTGCTCCAATTCTCCGCGTCAATATTTCAAGACCTTTAGAAAAATAAAAAAAGAATGGGATAGTATAGATAGACGTAGTTTTAATTCTTCAATTGCTAGATTATCTAAAGATAAATTAATTGAAGAAAAGAAATTAGCCAACGGGTCTTTTAAATTGGTACTTACCAAGGAAGGAAAAGCAGCAGCTTCAAAATTAAGTTTGTTGGGTAGCTTCGTATTTTTCAAAAAACCAAAAAAGTGGGATGGAAAATGGAGGATTGTGATTTTTGATATTCCAGAAATAGATCGGTTATTTCGTGATATTTTGCGTAAACATTTATTTACTCTGGGGTTCTATAAACTACAACAGAGTGTTTTTGTTTCTCCTTATCCCTACGAAAAGCCAATCTTAGAAATTGTGAGTTTATATTCAGCAGAGAAATATGTACGAGTAATCACAGCTTTAAAAATCGACAATGAAGATAAACTTAAAAAACACTTTTTCAAATAAAATAAAAAAGGTAATAAAATTATACGGCCGTATAATTTTATTACCTTTCGGAAAATAAATAATTTTAGTATTTTAAATTTGATTAATAAAAAGATAAAAGAAAACCCTCTGCTTTGACGAGACGCCTTACGGTATCTCAACACAGAGGGA
>CAZKUA010000030.1:0-3695 GCA_964555845.1 uncultured Candidatus Peribacteria bacterium
CTTTTATAAATCCTACTGTATTCTCTATTCTCTTTATTCTTATATTTTTATATAATATAAAATCATATGCGTCAAAAATATATATGACAAGAAAAGTCAAATCAATATATAGTTATCAACTTGACTTTAGAAGCTCAATAAATATTTTGTTATTAACAATGTGTATTTTACATATTTTTTTGTAAAGTTATGGCAATAAATCTTAATACAGAGGCAAATGCTGTAGATAAAAAAATTATTGCTCATTTAACTACAATTTGATTATCATCTGATGATTTTGATACTAATTTTACGATTAAATGAAAAGATAGACCAGATGTAGCTATCAAAAATAAAGAAAAAAAATACTGTATCATTTTCGAAAATAAAAAAGATTTCAAGGACTTACATTGAGCAAAAGGACAATGATTGAATTATTTACATCAACTAAAAGACGAATGATTATTGGCAGACAAAATATTACTCGTTAGAACCAATATGATTACATTTCATGCAGATGAATTTATTTTTAATAAATGAAATTCTTCTCGACAAAAAGATATAAATATTGATATGATATGAGATATAAACATGGATTTTATTAAAAAATATACGCATCCAGTCAAAATAGAAGAAACAAAACTTCTTAGTACAGATAAGCAAGAACTCAAGAAAGCATTTGATGGAATCAATAATTTTTTGAGATGAAAATGACTAGGTATAGATCAGAGACTACATATCACCATGGCGATGCTTTTTCTCAAACTTATCAAAGAAAATACAGATCTTCTCGATAGTATAGTTCAAAGTTCAGAAAAAAAGGATTTATTGGCTGAATTAGAAAATATCAAATCAAATATTTCAGAAAAAAATATTACCAATGTTTTTGAGGCTATAAATAAAGTATATAATAAAGAATTTCGTTTTGATTTAGAACAATATAAAGAAAAAAAAGTTTTGACAGAATTATTTGATATAGTAGATAAAGTTCATCTTTCTAATTATGATTTAGATATCAAAGGAGAAGCATTTGAATATTTTATCAACTACGGAAATACAAGTTCTGATATGGGAGAATACTTCACCCCTAGACATATAGTAAAATTCATGGTAAATCTTTTGGATCAGGCATTTGAATATAATAGGGAAAGGTTTTTTGGTAAAACTTATTTCGATCCTACATGTGGTACCGGTTGATTTTTGATAGAAATTTTTAAACACATAAAAAATGAACTCAAAAAAACAAAAAATTTAAACGAAAAAACAGAAAAAATATTAAAAGAAAATACTGTTTTTGGAAATGAACTCAATCTCAGAAGCAGTGAAATAGCAAAGATGAACATGATTTTAACAGGAGATTGACACAGCAATATTGATCAATGAGATTTTCTTTCACTCAAAGATGAGAAAAAAAATACCTACGATGTCACAATCTGAAATCCACCTTTTTGACAAAATAAAGAACGAGAATTTGTTGATGGTTTTCTCAAAGACGTGAAAATTTGATGATATGCAATTTTTCTCGTACCAGAATGAGTATTATTCAAAGCAGATAAAAACTTCGTAGAAATCAGAAAAATATTGATTAGCAAAGGAAAACTTCTCAAAGTTGTCTCATTACCTCAAGGTGTATTTATGCCATATTCAGGAGTAAAAACTGATATTATTTTTCGGAAAAAAGAACAACAAATTGAAGATTACGATATAGAATTTATAGATATCAAAAATGATGGATATAGTTTAGACGCCAATAGAAGAGAGATAAAAACTTCGGATTTGATGGAATATTTCACAGACAAACAGAAGCTGATAGTCAATGGACAAGTATTCACAGTGAATAGTTCGCAAATTTACGATAAGACAAAACTCAACGAACTGGAACTTGAAAAGGCAAGATGAGAGAATAGCATAAAAGAATTCACAAATAAAGTTAATACATTAAAAAAACAAGTTAAAGCAATACAAAATACTAATGAGAAATCTCAAAAAAATCAAAGAATCAAAGAAATAGATATCGAGATCAAGAAACAGAAAGAATACAGCAAAAAAATTGATAGCACATTAAAATGATTTGATTTGAGCTTAGTAGTAGGAAGGTATAAAAAATGATTTTCTACACAAACAACTTTTGACAAAATTAGACTGTGAGATGTCGCAGAATATATAAATTGATTTCCATTTAAACCAGCAGATCGAGCAGATAATTGAAAAAAGATTATAAGAATACAAAATTTAACTGACTGAGAAAAAAAGTTTAATTTTTACGATAAAAATGATATAGATAAGAAATATATTATTAAAGATTGAGATTTATTGATTTCACGATCTGCAACTATATGATTTTATGTCTGGCATTGATGAGATGCCTACTTGAATCAACATATATTTAAGGTTAACATTAATGAATCTAAAATATTAAAGAAATATTTTTATTATCTATGAACAAAAGTAAGACAAGAAATATTAAAGAATGTTCATGGTAATACAATGACCCATATAACGAAATGAGATTTTGAAAATATAGAAATTCCTCTTCCGTCCATTGAATATCAACAGCAAATTATCTCAGAAATAAATGAATATCAGAAAATTATTGATGGGAATAAATTATCTTTGGAAACTTACAAACCAAAGATAGAGATTAAAAATGAATGGGAAATTGTAAAATTAGCAAATATAGTAGAATTTGATCCGCAAAAGAGTGAGGTAAAAAGATTTAATCCCAAGACTCCTATTTCATTCGTGCCTATGCAAATTATTCAAGAGCATCAAAAATATTTTCAACCACAAGAAGATAAGACAATAGAAGAAGTATACAAATGATATACTTATTTTAAAGATAATGACGTTTTGTTGGCTAAAATTACACCTTGTTTTGAAAATTGAAAATCAGCTATTGCAAAAAATCTAAAAAATGCTATTTGATTCTGATCTACAGAATATTTTGTTCTAAGAGCAAATGAGAAAGTTCTACCAGATTGGATTTATTACTTTATTTCAAATGAAGAATTTATTCAAGGATGAAAATCTTTTATGTCTTGATCTGCGGGACAGCAAAGAGTAAGTAAAGAGTATATTTTATCTTATAAACTTCCACTTCCACCACTTGCCGAACAAGAAGAAATCGTTACACAACTAGAAGAAGAACAAAAACTCATAGATGCAAACAAAAGACTTATTGAAATTTTTGAATGAAAAATAAAAGCAAAAATTGAACAAGTATGGAATTGAAAATAAATTTTTTAAAAAAACTGTTCGCCTAGATGAACAGTTTTTTTCTAAATTTCAAATTTAAAATTCTGAATTCCCTTACATCCCCGATCCTTCCATAATCTGCAAGATCAAACCGAAGATTCCAAGCGCGATGACTACGACGATTCAACCTACGAAGATAAGCATCACCGGTTCGATGATCTTAGATGAGCGCAAAATGATATTGTTGAGATCCTCTTGATACATTTCAAGGACATTGTCCAACGAGCTAGAGAGATTTGCAGATTCTTCACCGACTTTGATCATAATAGATACCTCGGAAGGGATCAATGCGGTTTCATACTGTAAGACAGCGTAAATATTTTTTCACTTATTCAATCCTACCAGAACACGTTCAATCATATCCTGATACGCTGGGATATGAAGGATATCCCTCAACAGTTGAAATGTTTGGACATAACTCATCCCTGCATTCATCATCAGCTTCATATATCTGCAGAATT
>CAZKUA010000031.1:0-2928 GCA_964555845.1 uncultured Candidatus Peribacteria bacterium
GCTACTGATCGTCGCCTTGGTAGGCATTTACCCCACCAACTAGCTAATCAGCCGCAGGCTCATCTTAAGGCGCCGGAACTTTCATACAAGATATTTCAATCTTGCACATATGGGGTATTAGCGCCGGTTTCCCAACGTTATCCCCCGCCTCAAGGCAGATTACCTACGTGTTACTCACCCGTCCGCCACTTATGTACTCCCGAAGGAGCCTTATCGTTCGACTTGCATGTATTAAGCACGCCGCCAGCGTTCGTCCTGAGCCAGGATCAAACTCTCCATTGTCAGAAAGTTTTTATCTTATTAAAAAAGATATTAATATCCTTTGATCCTAGCCAATGTTTTTGAATTAACAGGTTTTGTTGTTTTCAGTTATTCAGTTTTCAAGGTTCGATTTATTAAGATTTGTTTGGATTTGTCTTCCATTTTCAGTGGTAAGAAGTATGTTAACACCACCAAATTTTAGAGTCAAGAGTGTTTAAACATTTATTTTTAAGAATTTTATTAAATTTTATTAAATTTCAGATTTTTTAATCTGATATTCTTTTTTTACTGCTCAACTCGATCTCTTAACTGAGTGAGTTTAATTTATAGCAAAAGAATTGTTTTTCCAACCATCTTTTTAGATGATTTTTGAGTGGTAACTCAAAACCCTTGTTATTCTTGATTTATAATCGATATACATTTCTTAATAGTTCATGGTTTTTAGCGATTACATGTTTTTATTTTTATATCGCATATAAATCAAGAGATAAAGATTATCATTAATATTAAAAGTGCATGTACCATTCATTTTTTGTATATAGCAAAAAAGTTTAATATTTTCCTGCGAATTATATAGACAACATATTTTTTTCTTTGTTCCAAAATATTTTTTTTCAAATATCTTTATTTTAGAACAACTTAAATATAGACAGTAACTATGTTTCTTTGTTCCAAAATATCTTTATTTTCTTTAAAAATTTTGGACATTTATATAGGACAAAAACAAATCTTTTTTGTTCCAAATAAATTATTTACTTAAAAAAATAAGTGCCGCTCTTATGGGGCGGCTACTGAATTGAGGAGGAAGTTAGGGTATGAATAATGGCTCTAATAATATATATATCGGCACGTTTCCGAAAAACTTTATAGTAAACAGATGAAAAATTAATAAATATTAATAATTTTTTCTTCTTTTAGCAATAGTTTTTTTATGCAAACTTAAAGCAATTGGACAATGATAAAAACTCTATATAATTTTAGGAGAAAAGTTATGAATAATTTGAAGAATGTGAATTTCACAGGACAGTTTATTAATAAAACAACTGTACATGGCCGCGAAACAACAAAGCAGGCTTTATCTAAGACAGAATTAAAAAACTTAGATAATCTGGTTAACAATTATGGGGCAGCAATTACAAGTTTTTTGCCAAAAGAAGATATTGTTGAGTTAGAACTAGGTCAAGATGGGCTAAAGTCCATACCTTTAGATATAAAATACATACCTGGTGAAAACTCTAAAAGAGAACTAGGAGTTCCTGTTAATAGCCAAAATTATTCTATTAAAATTGGTACTTCCTCGATTTTAAAACCAACAACGGAGAGAACAATAAACATGGATACTATAAAACATGTTTTAAATAAAACAATTATAAGTTTGGAAGATTGGAATTCAGATAAATTTAATAGAATTACTGCTAAAATGCGTAATTATTTAGATATACAAAAAACAGATTGATAAAAAGATATTAAATAATTACTATTAAAAAGAAATAGAGGACCTCTATTTCTTTTTAATAGAAGAAATTTGGTATTTGAGAAAAATTTTATTTAGAGATAAAATCCATTAGTTATAATTAATCGGATTGATAATGTTTAATTTTTTAAGAAAACCAACTATAAAAAAAGTCCTTATATTCAGATTTGGAGCCATTGGAGATGTTGTTCATTCAACAGCTCTAATTAGATCATTAAAAAAACATGATCCTGAAATAGCTATTCATTATTTAACTAATAAAATTCCATCACAGCTTTTAGAAAGCGATCCTGATCTTGATAAATTATGGATATCAGAAGAAAAATCTTATAAATATTTATCAAAATTAGCTACAGAGTTAAAAAAAGAAAAATTTGATCTTTGCATAAATCTTCAACCTTCTATAAGAACAAGAATTTTCTCAGTTCTTACAGGATCAAAATATATTCTTACTTATAAAAAAACCTTTAAAATCCATGCTGTAAAAAACTTCTGGATAACAGCAAAACCTTTATTTAAGGACATAAAACTAGATAAAGAAATAAAAATACATATCCCTGAAGAAATAAAAGAAAAGATTTCAGAGCATCTAAGCACAGATAAAAAGATAATAGGATTCAATATGGGAGCAAATACAGCCCGTCAGGGAAGAAAATGGCCTCTTAAGTATTGGATAGAGCTTGCAAAAATTACTATCGAAAAATACAACTGTGAAATAGCTCTAACTGGATCGCATGAAGACAAAGAAATATCAGAAACACTGCTTGATATTTCACCAAATATAAAATCATTTTGTGGAAAATTAAACATAATAGAAAGCGCTGCTTTGTTATCAAAATGTGATGTTGTTATATCAGGCGATACAGGGCCTATACATATAGCAACATCTGTAGGAACTCCTGTAATAGGCTTATACGGCTCAATGCCTGTATCAAGAACAGGCCCTTATGGTGAAAATAGTTCAATTTTATATTCGGACAGGAAATGTGTCCCCTGTAACAGAAGAAGGTGTAAATTAATAAAGAAAAAAGAAGAATATACTCCATGTATGGAAGATATAACGCCAGATAAAGTCTTTAATATTGTAGAAAAACATCTAAATATTGATAAAGCCAGTATTTAATAATTTTTCTTGATAAAGACCACCGCATAACTCAAATATTAAAAAAACCCAAAAATTGGTAGCTGTTTTT
>CAZKUA010000032.1:0-2904 GCA_964555845.1 uncultured Candidatus Peribacteria bacterium
TCTTCTCTCTTACTAATTAACTCCTCAATTATTCTATCCAAATCCCCTGTAGCCTTACCAAGTTGAATACAAAGCCAAAAAACACTCAAGAAATTGAGTGTTTTTTGAAGTTTTAAATGTATATTTTATATTTCATTAACCATTAGAATCACAGAAATATAGTAATCCGTCGGATTCATCAATAACTATAGATTTTGATCAAGTTGTGAATTTTTTTCATTGTGACATAATAAAATTTTCCACAGAGTAATAATAAAATGATTTATTTTCATCTTTAAGATTACATTTCAAAGTATGTTTTTCTAAACATGAGAGATACAAATTGTCATCTTTTATACTGGCATCTTCATAATTACATCAAATTGGTGGATTTTTTCAATGTTCAAATTTTGAATCTACATTTTTTGCCACATTAACCAATCTACTTGTTTCACTTTTATTTAACTTCAAAACAATATTTACCCATCAATCTCACAAAAAAGTAAAGTAAAAAGTTTGTGATAAGAGTATTTTATCTATTCAACCTTTATTTATTATTATTTCTTTATTTAATATATTACTTGTTTCTTCTGAATTGTAATTCTTTATTACTGTAGTAGGAGTTAACACAAATGATGTTACAACTATTATTATGGGTATTACAAGTAACAATACCAATACCAATGTTATGATTGATGATATGCTAATCTTCTTTTTTTCTTTGTTTTTCATAAATATCTGGTTAATTTCGATTAATTGTATCATATGATTTCCTATTTTCAATTAAGTTTTTTATTACTCCTCTCTTCAAGTATAATCCATCAATTATTCAATCCAAATCACCTGTAGCCTTACCAAAAGTCATCAAAAAAAGTCTTCTACGAAAGTAGAGGGCTTTTTTGTGTGACTTTGGAAACACGGAGAATCGAAGTTTATGCTGGGAACGCTAGTGAGCAGTGATGGGGAGTGGCGTTACCATATTGAATAAACCGTTAAAGTTTTTTACCTACCTTTAGTTTGAATTACAAAGGAAAACTTTAAATAAATTAAATTAAAACAATTGATAAAAAAGATTAAATTAGAAATAATTTAATCTTTTTTATTCGTTAATATATGAATATATTTCTTATTATAAGGAAAAATTTATAAAATCTTTTTGTTTTCTATATGTTATAATTAAAATTATATCAATATTTTTAATTTTAATTCTTATGAAAAAAATCATAATTCCATTGTTTGTATCGTTTCTCCTAATTTCTTGTTGAAAAAGTGAGGAAATTAAACAAGAAAGTAGTGTAAATATTACTAATAGTTGAGTAGTTCAAACCTGAAGTATTGAAACCTGAAGTTTAAATACAAATATATGAATTGTCGAGAAAGTTGAAACTTGAAATATTTCTAATAGTTGAATTGAAAATAATACTTGAGTAATTAATAAATCTGAAAGTAAAGTTGGTTCAAATAATTGAATTGTAAGTAATTCTTGAATAAACAAAAAAACTGAAAGTACAATAAATTCTAATACTGGAACTGAAAATGATTCTTGAGTTTTAACTGAACATATAAAGAAATTTAATCAATTTGATTTTAATAATATAAAAGATTTATATACAAAAGATTTGTTAACTTATTATTATCAAAATCTTAAAAAAGAGAGAAATATAGAGAATAATCAAACTTATGAGTCTTTAAATTGGAAAATATCTATTATTTGGGATTGAAAATTTATTCATCCAGTAACTCTTACAATTGAAAATAAAAAAACCTGAGAAAAAAATACTCAAATAGTGGCATATGATATAAAATGGCAGGAAAATATATTGAAAAATAGTGAAAAATGTTCAAAATTAAAAGTTTGTAGTGATTCTGAACTTGAAAATGAAATAATTAATAATCTTGATTGATTGGATGCTGTTAGACCATCTTATAAAATTTTTGATAACAACTATATAATAGTTAAAAATTTTAGTAGTAGTAAACTTTATAAAATACCTGAAAATGGACCTATAGATTTTTCTATCAAATCAAATGTAATTATTAGTTCTTATGAACTTGATTCAGTTTGAAATTCTCCTTTACTATTAGTAAGAGAACAATGATCCGGTCCTGATATTCCATTTTTTCCATGTGCAAACCTTATATCTAAAGAAGATTTAAAAACAAAACTTTCTGGATCTCGTTGTGATTTATTTACACTTAGTTGAATTGATCAATTTTCTTATAATGGGAAACTTGTTGTATTTGTTCATACAACAAATCAACAAAATAATCCTACGGAATGAAGGTATTATCCTAAAAATCTATATGAATATGTAAAACAAGAAAGTCAATATCTATCTCCAGAAACAAAATCACTTCATGGTGAATGGCCTAAAGAAAATACCTTTTATATCTACGATTTATCTACTTGAAAATTTGAAAAGAAAATAGAATTTCTATGAGATTTTAATTTTTAATGTAATAGTCACTTTCCCCTCAATTTAAATAAAATTAGTATTATATTTAGTTAATACTAATTTTTTATGATTAAAAATAATGAAGAAGTAAAGAATTAAATTAAATAAAATAACATAACATTGCGAATAATTATTAAATTCAAATCTCCGTATCCTCACCAAAAGTCATCAAAAAAAGTCTTCTACGAAAGTAGAGGACTTTTTTGTGTGACTTTGGAAACACGGAGAATCGAGGTTTATGCCCGGTAGTGAAACGGACGGGTAATGGGGAGTAGCCTTACCAAAAGTCACCAAAAAGTTAAATTTGTAAATAACAAAACTATTTTAAATAAGACCTTTCTAAGAATTAAAGAGGGCTTTGTATTATGGAATAGTTTTGACATTTAACAATGCATAAATATAGTTAATTTAACCACTCTCAATAACTTAGATAATATGACTCTGATTCCTGAAATACGACATGTTCCAG
>CAZKUA010000033.1:0-2810 GCA_964555845.1 uncultured Candidatus Peribacteria bacterium
AAACTCATCTGATATCAGAGTTATTGACAATATTCATTGTATTAGCAATTTGTTTGTACGATTCAATACTGTCATAAGAATATGGTATTAAATTTCAATCTGGGTTATTTCTAGCTATTTCTGAATTCATAGTTAATTTAATACATCAGTTAATATTTTAAGCATTTTAGGTCTTTCTTTTGCATAATCAAATATTGTCCATCCGTCGCTATCTTGGGCTTCGAGATCTCAGTAAGTTCATTCTTCTAGGGCAATTTTTAATAGTTCTTCATTATCGGTTGCTATAATTTCCATTAATACAGTTCTATTGTCGTCTTGGTATTTAGTATCAAGAGAGGCTCATTCTTTGATAAGCCATTTAGCTAATTTTGGATGTCTCTTAAATTCTTCTGATCAGACTGCATAACATAGAGCTGTCCGTCAGTCTTTATCTTGGGCTTCAAGATCTCAGTAAGTTCATTCTTCTAGAGCAATTCTTAATAGTTCTTCATTATCAGATGTTATAATTTCCATTAATACGGTTCTGTTGTTGTCTTGATATTTAGCATCAAGAGAGGCTCATTCTTTGATAAGCCATTTAGCTAATTTTGGATGTCTCTTAAATTCTTCTGATCAGACTGCATAACATAGAGCTGTCCGTCAGTCTTTATCTTGGGCTTCAAGATCTCAGTAAGTTCATTCTTCTAGAGCAATTTTTAGTAACTCTTCGTTATCGGTTGCTATAATTTCCATTAATATTGTTCTATTGTCGTCTTGGTATTTAGTATCAAGAGAGGCTCATTTTTTGATAAGTAATTTGGCTAATTTTGGATGTCTTCATGTACTATTTTCAGATCAAACTGCATAACATAGAGCTGTCCATCAGTCGCTATCTTGGGCTTCGAGATCTCAGTAAGTTCATTCTTCTAGGGCAATTTTTAATAGTTCTTCATTATCGGTTGCTATAATTTCCATTAATACAGTTCTATTGTCGTCTTGGTATTTAGTATCAAGAGAGGCTCATTCTTTGATAAGCCATTTAGCTAATTTTGGATGTCTTGAAATACTATTTTCAGATCATACAGCATAGCAAAGGGCTGTCCATCAGTCACTATCTTGGGCTTCGAGATCAATATTTGCATTTTCAATTGCGAGTTTTATAAGATTCTCATCTCAGATAGTTATAAGTTCCATAAATAATGTTCTTCTGTCATCCTTAACTTTTACATTTAAATCTACGTAAGAATCTTCAAAGCACTTTTTTATTGTGTTTTTATCTCCACTTAATATTGCCTGTGCAATTAGTGTATTATTAATATCATTAATATACTCTGATTTTAGATTTAGTTTTTCTTTAGAAATTTTATTATTATTTGTTTTTTCTGATAAACTATCATATTTAATATTATTAAATTCTTTTTTGGGAGTTGTCTTTCATTTTTTAGGTTTTTTTGCATCAAATATTTTCTGGATAATTCATTCAATTTCTTTATCTCAAGATTCTATCGCTATATCTAAGGCTGTATTTCATTCTATATTAGCCATAAAAACATCCACTCAAGATTTTATTAACAATTCAACTATTTTTATATTTCAAGGTTTTATAGCGTGCATAAATGCTGTATATCAGTTTTCATCTAAATCATTAATACTAATTTCAAATCTAAATAATATTTCTATATCTTTTATTTCTCAATTTGAAGCCAAATACATTAATAAGGTTTTTCATCATTCTCATTTTTCATTAATATTTCATGAAGCAAAGATTTTTTCTAATAATTGTTTTTCTGATTCATTATCTGAATTTTTTAGTCTTTCTTTTATAAATTTTCTTATTGCAAAAATTCTAGTTCCTACAATTTCAGACTTGATTTTTCCACCAATTTGAAATAATGAAGTAGCATCAGTACTTAATAATTTAAGCTCTGATTCTTTTATAAATGGCCTTAAAAGAGTTTTATCTAAATCAATAATTCCAAATCATTTTTCTCTTTCATAAAGAATAACTTTATTTAAAAAATCAATTTTTTCTTGAGAATAATATTGACTATACAGTGCTACGTCAATATCTTGAGGTAAAAGTTTTTTTAGATTCTCAAGATTACTTACAGTTCAGTTTTTATTTAAAAGAATTAATTTATACAATTCTTTAAATCTAGCATCTACGGTAACCAAAGCTCAGCAATTTAATAAAATTTTAATAGTTTCAGGGTTTACTTTTCAAACAATATTTTGTATTTTTTTGTATAATAAATCTCTAGTAATTTCATCATTTTTAAAAAATTCTATATTATTAGTAATTAAATCTGACAGAGGCAAGCTACTAGAAAATTCAATAAAATTTAAAAATAAAGTTGAAGAAGAATTAACTTCTAAAACTAGAGAAAAAAAATCTTTTATATCATTTAAAATGATAGGATTTGAATATTTTTTAAAGAAAAATTGGAGTCAAAGTTTTGATATAAAACTACTTCTATTTCCGTTATTTAATTGAATTTGAGCTCTAAGACTTCAAGTTTCTCATTTAGTTAAGTCAAGAGATAAATTATTTTCTAGAAATTCTAAATTCAGAATTTCTATTTTAAGTGATTCTCATAATGTTTGCCATTCATTTTGGCTTAGTTTTAAGGTAGAATATATGTCAATAAGTTTTTCATTCTTAGGTTTAGCTGTATTTTCAATTTCATTTTGATTTTCTTTTTTTGTCATTTCTCATAAAACTTTAATCTCTCAGATTTTTAAAGTTCTTTGTTCCCAGGTTATTGGGGTAAATAAAATTGCCTTCACAAGACCAACAGTTCTCTCCATTAAGGGTTTAATTGGTTTTTCTT
>CAZKUA010000034.1:0-2744 GCA_964555845.1 uncultured Candidatus Peribacteria bacterium
CCCTGGTGTACCAGTTGTTCCCCTAAAGGGGCATCGCTGGGTAGCTATATTTCTAAGCGATAAATACTGAAAGCATATCAAGTATGAAGCGCTCCTTAAGATAAGGAATCTCAGTCCCCTTGTAGATTACAAGGTTGATAGACGTATGATGTAAGACTGGCAACAGTTTTAGTCTATACGCACTAATGGACGTTTTGTCCCACAAATCAGAACTTATTACATAACGTATAACATGAAATGTTTAACGCAAAAAAAATATTGATATTTTTGTTTTTAATATTTCTTATTTTTATAATATTTATTTCATTTTTATCTAATCAAACAAAATATTTTAATGGTTATAAAAAGATTAAGGTAAAAATTAAAAATAAAATTTATACTCTTTTTCTTGTCGATACAGAAGAAAAAAAGACTAAAGGATTGTCTAATATTCCCTCAATTAGAAATAATCAAGGAATGATTTTTGTCTTTGACCAAGCTGATTATTATAGTTTTTGGATGAAAAATATGAATTTTTCATTAGATTTTATCTTTCTTAAAGGAAATAAAATAGTTGATTATAAACAAAATGTTTTGCCAAATAGCTATTCCAAAACTTATACGTCAAAAATCCCGTCCGATAAAATAATTGAGCTTAAAGCAGAAGAAATTAATAAATTGAAAATAAAAATTGGAGATGAGGTTAAATTTCTTTAATTAAATCATATATAGGTCCAAGAGTATTAAGTCCTGACTTCTTCCTTTTAGTACTCCAAAACAGAAGTAGAAGTTTGTTTGATGAAATTTCTTCCAGTAACTCTATCTCTAATCTCCACGTCTAGGATTTTCCAGATTTTTTCCTGACTTCTTCCTTTTAGTACTCCAAAACAGAAGTAGAAGTTTGTTTGATGAAATTTCTTCCAGTAACTCTATCTCTAATCTCCACGTCTAGGATTTTCCAGATTTTTTCTTTTATATTCTTAATTGACAACTTTGTTTTAAGCTCAATTGATTTACTAACACAAAGAGCCAAAAAAACGATTAAAATATGAGCTTCTATACTTTCTTTTTTATGATGAAATATTGGTCTTGCTAAAAGATCTGATTTGGCTATTCTAAATGATTTTTCAATAACCCATAAATCTTTGTATCTCTCAATAATTAAATGATCTTCTACATTTTTAAGGTTAGTATAATAACCTTTGATACCATCTTGTAGTTCATCTTTTTTGATCAATTCTTGATTTAGCTCATAGAAAGACTTTGTTTTTTCTCTGACAAACCGTAGACGTTTTATGTTTCTATCTGGATTATCTATTTGCCTTTGAGCTTTTATTATCTGTTTGTTTCTATTAAATTTATCTTTTGAAGCCCGTTTCTCTGAGTAATCACAGATGAGAAATCCATATTCTGTTTCTTTTTTAAAATATATTCCTTCCTTTTTACTAAGAAAGATTGAAACTTCTTTAAATAATTTTTTAGGAAGAGAAGATAGTCTGGCGGCGACAATATAATTGAATCCGTGTTTTTTTAATTCTTCAAGATTACCATAACTTAACATCGCAGCATCAGCAACAACAACCAGATTATCTATCTTGTAATTGTCCTTTAATTTGAGGATGGTGGGAATAATAGTATGACCTTCAAATTTATTACCCTCAAAGATATTAAAGACAATTGGATAACCGTGACGATTAACAACCAGAGCAATTAATATCTGCGGTTGATTAGATTTACCGTCTTTGGAAAATCCTGATTTTCTTAGATCGTCATCTTTAAATGTCTCAAAGTACAAAGTGGTAACATCGTAGAAAACGATAGAGAAATTGAAATTGAGATATTTTTTAGCATAGGAAATAGCCAGTTCTTCTGCTTGTTTTTTAAACGCTGCCAACTTACCGATATTCTTGTAAAATGTGCTTGGACTGTAAACTTTACCGAAGTATTCGTTTAAAAGAACAAGAGATCTAATTTTTGACACAGGTTCAACAATTCTTATTAATGTAAGGTCTTTTAAAATCTGGCTTTTAATTTTCTCAAAACCATTAAGTTTGTAAAATCTTAAAAGATAATCATAGGCGAATTGATGACGATAATTAGTAATCTCTAAATTTTTAATAGAAACCAGATCATTACTATTTTCTTTCTCTATTCCCGAAAAAAGAGGAATTAATTTTTCCCTTCTCCGAATAAATTGATGGGCAAGAATTTTAAGACGAGAGATCTCTTCTGTAGTTTCTCCTGTCCCTATATGTTTGATTATTTTTGTTCTGTGATATAGACGTAAAACTACTTGTACTGCCGTTTTTCCCGATCCTGTTTTTATCTCCCGAACTTTCACAATACTATTTTACTTTAGTACTCAAAAGAAATACTTTAGAAATTATTTAGAGCTTAATAGTAAGATAAATATTTTAAACAAGCGTTAAAAATGGTTAAAGGAAGAAGTCAGGCGATATAGTTCTTATAAACGAAACGATTTTACTAATTTTGATAGTTTTTTATGAATTAAAAACAGTGTAGCGAAATTCAAAATAATCGGCTTTAAGATAAAATAGATGAAATTAGCTAATACTCCAAAATTAATCGCAAACAAAAGAAGAATGGGAGATGTTATCGTATTTAGAGAATCATCTAAAACCTTTAAGGGGTTAGTGAATACTTCCCAAGAATTTGTTCTTTGTATTCTGCCAATAGTAACGCCAAACGAAATGAGAAAATTGAATATTATGATAATGTAATCAATATATTTTCCAAACTTTATA
>CAZKUA010000035.1:0-2500 GCA_964555845.1 uncultured Candidatus Peribacteria bacterium
CCCGCCCAATTTCCGTGAGCGAGTTCCAACGAGCGAACCAGCTACACTCTGTTGTCGGCCGTCAAAAGGAAGAGCTTGAGACTTGGCTCGGCCAAGGCGATGGCTCGCTCTTTTTTATGGCCGCACAACGGCAGGTGCTAGCCGATGTTGTGTGACGGTACAATATTTGAGCAGAGTTCAACACCGTCACACAATATGGGTAAGCGAGCGTTAAAAATTATTTTTGATTATCAATCCAATCTTCAACCATTTTCGTGGCCTTTCCTAAGACTTCTTCTCTATTATTACCAACTATTTTTTCAAAATCTACTACCATAGGCATCCCTCCATTTTGGGACAAATGCGTTATCTCAGCGCTACAGTTGGCGCCATTTTCATCACACGAAAATGATATTGAAAACTGAAAATCATACTTTTTCATAACAGATATTGTTAAAAAATAATTTTTAGTGAGCGAACCGGCTAGCACCTGTTAGCGGATTTACATTTTTCTCTTTGATTCCGCATGGCGGGATCACTTTTTAATCGAAACGAATTTGATTTCTTCCTTTTGGCGAGCACAAGAGGGGGCCAGGGGGTGAATTGGGCGAGCCAAAACTCCTTATTCTTCCTTTTGATCTAATTCTTTTTCTTTAGTTTTTATGGGTTCCAATATCCTTTTCCAAAAATCAGAATTTATGAACTTCTTTATTTTTTCTTTTGCTATTTTATTCAACATATTTTTAGAAACGTCCATATTGCCTAAAACTTTTTTGATTTCATCCTCAGAATTATTTAACTGCCATATAATCTTAAAATTACAATATTTTTCTTCTAATTCTCTTTTTTCATTTTTCCACGTTCTTGGGAAATCATGTTTCAAATCATCTAAGTCTATGAAACATAAAATTAAATGATAATCGTAGCCGGAAACTTCTTTATGGCATTTTTCTAAAATTGATTTAGCTGACCCTCCTGAGGCATTGCCATAGTTAAAAGTCCATTTTTTAGTATGAAATCTAAATTTTTCTAAATCAATAAGGGTTCTTAAAAACTTTTTATCTTTTCCGCCTTCACCAAAGACAAAACAGGAATACCGTACTCTTTTTATGATATTCATACTCTTATCTTAGGAAATGCTCCATATGCTCCTGTCATATATTTTGCCAAAAAATTCTCATCAGATCGAACTCCTTCAACTTGATTTAATCTATATGCAAAACTCTCACTTTCCACATTTTTTTCTACTAAATATATTTGGTGCATATCTAATTTATTCATAAATCCCAAGGAATGAGATGAAAATATTATCTGTGCTTTCTTCTCTTGATTTTCATCGATGAAATAATTGATAATTTTATTCAAAGCTTCTGGATGAAAACCGGACTCAATTTCATCTATAATGATGACATTATTATTTTTTAAACCACTTAAAATATTTGCTAATGTAAAAAATAATGATTGAGTACCCCTAGATTCATAACGAAATTCTAGTGTGTTGTTTTTTTCTTTTGTTGTATGTACCCCCTTTACTGAAATAAAAAAAGCTTGATCTTTTGTTTCTTTTTTGATGATAAAATTACTAAGACCGATATCAAAATGACATATAAAGTCTTCCATTTCTTTTTTGAGCTTGTTGTCCTTTAAATATAACTCTATTGAATTAATTTGGTTTGGGACATGATTGAGTTGTCCACTCTCGTTGATGTTTGTTTTAAATCCTTCAAAATAATTAAAAACCTTGTTAATAATTTCTATATCGTAATGTGCCTTTAAAAAAGCTAGAAGTGATACGTCTGGCCTGATTTTCTTTAAAAATTCTAAAGGAAACCTCTTGAAATAATCTTTATGTAAATTTTCAATTTTATTTGAATTGCGAGAAAAAATCTCTATTTTTTTTGATCCTTTCTCTATTTTTTTAGTTTGTAATGTTTCTTTATGAATAGAATTTTCTTGTATTGTAAAATCATAGAAAAAAACGGCGTCTTCAATTTCAAATTCTACATAAAAAGTTGAAAGTTTTTTGTTGTTGAAGAAAGTTTTGTAGTTTACATTTAACGCTCCTGCGGATTCATCCTTACTACTCTCACAGGCAAAATATCGAAAAAAACTAAACAAGCGCATGATATTTGTTTTGCCAGAAGCATTTCCTCCAACAAATCCAGCAATTTTCGTTATTTGGTTTTCAGTTTTTGACTCATAATAATCGTATGTTTTTTTCTTTTTTGCTAAGAAATCTATTTTTTGTTCTTTATTGAAAGAATAGAAATTACTGAATTTTACTTTCCTAATCATACTAGCATTGATTAATGTTCAATATAAGCATATCAAATTAATAAATAAAATGCAATTTAATACATATTTCTGTATTAAATAACGTTTTAAAATATTCTAACTATTAATTTTATTTTTTTGGAACCGAGATGAGAAACCATTTTATGCCCCCCCCCCTCCTCCTAAAAAAGGGAAATCAATAACCACGCCTAAAAGACGTGGTTTGAGGAGAGCCCCTAGAAGGGGC